>CAZCOS010000193.1:0-1529 GCA_964500605.1 uncultured Sterolibacterium sp. | reverse complement strand
GCCGCAAGGCTTGGAGAAACACGGCGGCCACCGGTCATCAGCCTTTGCCGATACCTTCTGCAGCCCCATCCCCTGCGTAGCCTTGGGCGCCACACCGGCGCGGACCTTATCCTCGATCCGCTGGCCCACACCGGCATCAATCCTCTTCCAGTATTTAAGTGCGCGGCCGAGCACCCGCTCACGCACGCCGCCGAGCAGGCTGCTCGTGACCTGGCCGACCAGCGCTCCTTGTCCCCGAACACCTCGCGCACCAGGGCGCCGGGCTGGGTGGAATCATCATCCTCTGCGTGCAGCGTATAGGCCCCGCGAACCATCTCGCCGTCGGCTTCCCTGCCGTCGTCCGCCGATGCGATTGCGCTGTGCGTCGTTATAGGCGAACGCGCGGCCAACCTTACGGGGTCAATTTGAACGCCGCCCCCCCCCCGACGCAGGGGGCAATTTTGCGTGCCGAATGATATAAGCTTCGGCACATCTGCTCCGAGAAAGCATCATGCAGGTTGCTGTGACACTTCGAAATCGAAGAGGCGCCAGATCTTCGACCTGCCTGAAGGCGGCTCTCGCTGGTGCGATCTGCATCTACTTTACCGGCTTTGCCTTTACCAAAGATGATGATGACAATGGCGCCTCGACGACGCCCAACATCTACCTCGATTTGAGAACGTCCTACGCCCGCGTACCTGTCGGCTCACTGTCAATCGGTTTTGGCAATCCTGCTCTGGTCACGGCACTGCAATCGCTTGCGCTATTTCGAGCCAACACGACCGCTGCGGGCGGCTTGACGCTACCCTCCGCCCAAGGCGTGGTCGTCGATGTTCCGATGACCATTGATGTAACCGATAGCGTGTCGCTCTATGCTGGTGTGTCAGCCAGTTCGACCGGTACCGCCCTGACCGGCTGGTCGCCGGGAGCAATCACCAGCTGGCACATCGGGTTTCAGGCCGACGTCTACAAGCAAAACGGCGGCTCAATTCCAACTCTGACCTGGCAATCGACCATTACGCAGGTAATTCCCAACGGGCCGCTTGCCACGACGACCTTCAACAATATCTTCGAATTCGACTACGCCTTCGACAAGGACGGGACCCGCGGATGGCTCGCCGGTGTACAAGATGTACACGTAGAAATCGGCCACCCGCTGGCAAGGCTCCATCCGAGCATCACCGACTATGTCGGCGCCTACTACCAATGGCCGAATAACTGGAAATTTACGGGCCGCGTCGGTGTGCAGTCGTTCGGAGGTGCTCAGCTATCGAATTTCGTGCATGTCGCGGCTTTTACAAAGCCGGTCCTGCGGCTCGATCTCGACCGCATGGATGACAACGACAACCGCCTGTTCGGCGTGACGGCGGAGATCATGTGGGTGCCGGCGCCCGCTTACCGGGTCACCTTCAGGACGCCCCTCTATTTCGTGCGCAACTGAGCACGACCGCCGGCGCGGTCGCCTCGAAGGGCTGGTGTCACGGTTCCTTCCCGCAATACGCGGCTGTCGCACATGTGCCCGCCCTCATTACAAGGATCCTCGAAGCCAC
>CAZCOS010000192.1:0-1533 GCA_964500605.1 uncultured Sterolibacterium sp. | reverse complement strand
AACAGATATTCTCGACGCCGGAAGGTCGGGAGTTGGCCAAGCAGACATCGCCTCAGCTGACCAATCCGGCGACGACGGCAAAGTGGGAGATGGCCTTCTCCCTGATCGAATCAGGCCGCGTCACGCTCGAGCAGTTCATGCAGCGCCAGGTCCAGCAGGTTCATGCCATCGTCGAGCACGCAAAAAGCGCACAGTTTTCCTTGCTAGTAAATCGCAGGAAAAGGGTTAGGAAATAATTCGCCGACAGAAACGAGTGTTGCAGATCGGTCGGAAATGAGTCGAAAAAGCGCATTCGGTAATGCCAGGTCACAATGCTTTTCTTGGGGATAAGTTCTTTTCGACCTGTTTTCGACTCATTTCCGCACTTCGTCACCAGTGGGGCATCGGGCGGCCTGTCAGATCGCTATTTGCGACGTTTTTCCGACTCATTCTTTGCCTTTAGTGCAGTGGCCTTCGGTTGCTCGACCACGAGGCGTGATCCGTATAGCGTTTTGTCCGCGTCCAGCCACACGCCCAGCTTTGAAGTGAGGGCGACCGCAGGTAAGGCCGCTGCAATCAGTAGTACCAGTGCGGATGGGTAACTCGGATATCTTTTGCGTTCGGCAAGGTATGTGGCGAGTACGTTGCCACCGCATTTCCTGGCCCATCGCTTGCAGCCGAAGCGAAGGAACATGTAGGTGAATAAGGCGAGGGGTGTCGTGTAGAGAGCAGCATGCAATAGATCGTTTGTGCCAGGTGCCAGTAGCCAACGCTGGCCCAGAACGATCAAAGCAGACTCGGCATCGGCGAACAGCAGGACGGCAGAAATGAAGGCGGGAACCGAGAGGATAGCGACCGCAGCAAACGAGACGATCAAGTTGGCCTTGAAGGTTCGTCCCGCGATGGCCTCAATCGCAACAATGGCGCGCTTGACATACTCCTCGGATACGGCGTGATTCAACTGTTCGGATATCCGCTTGGGGCCGCCCGCTTCGGTCTTGGCCTTCACCATTTGCGTCGCGAGATCAAAAACTGACTGATTGATCTCGGACACCATGAATTTGGCGACCGCGCCTGAGCGAGCGGCGGCAAGGGTTCGGTCGAACAATGGGCCGGAAGATGATCCGTCAAGGACTGCGGCATCCCCGGCAACCAATTTCTCAAGCAATCCCCCGACACTATGGATAGATCCGTTCTTACCAAACACCTCCACCCTTGCGCTGGCCGTTCCAGCGGAAACCGTTCCTTCCGCCCAAGGGCAGGACATGCCGTAGCTGATGGCAAGTTTCTGCTCTTGTCCCACCTGCTGTATCTGCTCGCCATGAAGGTCAGCAACTTCAGGATGCAGCGTAGCTAGCCCCGCACGCTGCTCAAGCGCATCGTGTACAAACGATGGTGCGGTAGGGGCGTAGCTAGCAGAATAAGAGGGGGTTGCTATCACATTGACTGTGGTCACGCGGGTAAAGCAGCCGTGACCTGAGCATCTACCGCAGGCCACGCAGAGCCGGCCCCGGAAATTCGGACAGCGGGATAAGTGTTAGCCTTGCCCCCCAA
>CAZCOS010000191.1:0-1595 GCA_964500605.1 uncultured Sterolibacterium sp. | reverse complement strand
ACGGACAAGGAGGAATCCTTGTGGAAGACGTTCTGGCAGAACGAAGGCGTCAACGCGAATGAGGTGATGTATCGACGTGCGCTTCGCCAGACCCATCAGCTCGACGCACTGGAAGCGGATTTGATCGACCGGCGCCCGAAGGTGGTGGGCCTGGTCATTGATGAGGTGGACGATCGGCTCCACAAGGAGCGGTCCAAGAAGGACGTGGCGATGTGGATCGGCAACTGGCTGACGACCGGTTTCGTCGACCGGTTGTTCTCGCTGCTGCTGGACAAGGGATACCACATCTATCTCACGGCGGACCACGGCAACGTGGAGTCCACAGGCGTCGGTAGGCCCAGCCAGGGCGTGATTGCAGAGACGCGCGGCGAGCGAGTCCGGGTCTACAGGAGTGAGCCGTTGCTGGCTGATTCCGCTGCGGCCTATCCCACCACAGTCAGGTTGGACATCGCTGGACTACCCGCGAACTTCATGCCCCTATTCGCAGGCGGACGAACCGCCTTTGTGCCGGAGGGCGAGCAGGTGGTGGTCCACGGCGGGGTGTCGGTCGAAGAGTTGATCGTGCCCTTTGTGAAAGTCAGTTATGTGATTGGTACCGAATGAATTCATCAGCCCCAAAAATAGGCTTTGATCGGTTCATTCAGCTTGATTGGGCGGCTGCGGCACTGAATGTTCGTGCAGGCGTGGCTGGGCTAGATGATCTGAATGCACTGCTCGATGCAGCCGAGCTTGGCGTGGAAGCCAAGAAGAAAACACGCACCGTCCTGAATCGGTTGTGGCTGGAGCCGCGCGCTGAACTGGTTGACTTCGCGGATCGCGGCGCGGCCATCCACCAGACGCAACCAGACATTCCCGTCGCAGCACTGTGCTGGGGCATGTCCGTGGCGACGTACCCGTTCTTTGGCAAGGTGGCCGAGCTGGTGGGCCGCCTGTCCGCCATTCAGGGCGACTGCGCGTCCGCCGAGGTCCATCGGCGCATGAGTGAAACCTATGGGGAGCGCGAAGGCACCCGGCGTATGACCAACATGGTCATCCAGAGCCAGGCGAGCTGGGGCGCCGTGGAGAGGGTCGAGAAAGGCAAGCGCGTTATCCGGCTGGCAGCAACGGCCATCGACAACGATGCGCTCACTGCTTGGCTGATCGAAGCTGCTGTCCGATACGCCGGCAAGCCCGTTTCAGTGCCCAGTCTGCAGTCGCTGCCCGTGCTGTTCCCGTTCAACTTGACGCGGCCCCTGGCCTACGTGGTGTCGAACAGCCCGAACCTCGACCTCCGGTCGGAAGGTCCGAGTAACCAGTTCGTCGCTTTGCGCGCCACCCTCTGAGGACAGACATGAATACAACGACAGACAGCACTGGCGCGCAAGCAACCTGGTTCGTCGGCGCGAGCTATGGCGGTACTGATGATCAGATGCCGCGATTTCTTGCAGAAGGAATTTGGGAGAACGGCTACGACGACAAGCTCCTCGATGTGGTGCGTTCCATGCGCCCCGGAGAGCGGATCGCGATCAAGTCGTCTTACACGCGAAAGCACGGTCTGCCCTTCGATAGCCGAGGCCGAGCGGTTTCGGTTATGGGCATCAAGGCGGTCGGCACGA
>CAZCOS010000190.1:0-1626 GCA_964500605.1 uncultured Sterolibacterium sp. | reverse complement strand
GTTTGTCTGACACTGAAGAAAACGGCAGGGGTGATCAGCGAGGCAAAGATCGCCGCCTTTGGCGTCAATCCCACGGCCGTGCGCCTGACCGCTGCCGAAGAGGCCTTGCGCGGCCAGACCCCGACTCCCGAGACTTTCGCCCGTGCCGCTGCTGCCGGTGCGGCCGCGCTGGAAGAACCGATGGGCTGCATCCACGCCTCCCCGGACTTCCGCCGCGCCCTCGTTCAAACCCTTACCGAGCGTTGCCTGGCCGATGCCGCTGCGCGCGCGGCCTGAGCCCGATACAGAAAGAAAGACACTTCCATGACCACCAAACACAAGATCAGCCTCTCGGTCAACGGCGTTCGCTACGAGCGCGAAGTCGAGCCGCGTCTGACACTGGCCGATTTCCTGCGCCACGAACTCAACCTGGGTGGCACGCACGTCGGCTGCGAACACGGCATCTGTGGCGTGTGCACCATCCTCATCGATGGCGCATCGGCCCGTTCCTGCCTGACCTTCGCGGTTCAGGCCGACGGCGCGGACATCACCACCGTCGAAGGCCTGCGTAATCGCCAGACCGGCCAGCTGCACCCCATCCAGACCGCCTTCATCGACGCGCATGGCCTGCAATGCGGCTTCTGCACCCCGGGTTTCATGATGACCACGCTCGAACTCCTCAAGGAAAACCCCAATCCTTCCGAGGAAGAAATCAAGGAAGCTCTCGGCGGCAATCTGTGCCGCTGTACGGGTTATCAGCAAATCATGGAATCGGTGAAACTCGCCGCCGCCCGTCTGCGCGAACAGCAAGGCGCGTAAGAAACGACCGAAGGCAACACCGAAAGCCGCCCCCTGTTATCCCTCATCCCCGAGGTAAGCCATGTCCATCCCCACCCTGCCCGAACAACTGCCGACCAGTGCTGTGCGCTATATCGGCAAGGAAGTCAAACGCGTCGAAAGCCCTTCGCTCGTCACCGGCGAGACCGAATTCATCGACAATGTGAAGCTCCCCAACATGCTGCATGCCGCCATCCTGCGTAGCCCGCACCCGCATGCCCGCATCGTTTCCATCAACACCAAAGAGGCCGAAGCCCTGCCCGGCGTCCATGCCGTCCTGACAGGCGATGACGTTAAAGCCTGGAGCAACCCCTGCACCACCGCGCCGGAAGGCTGGGGTAACTACTGCATGGCCGTTGGCAAGGTCTGTTTCGTCGGCGAGCCCGTCGTCGCCGTTGCTGCCGAAAGCCGCTACATTGCCGAAGACGCACTCGAGCTCATCAATGTCGAATATGACATCCTGCCCCCCGTGCCCACACCGGCCGTGGCGATGGCCCCGGGCGCGCCGGTCATCTTCGAACAGCACGGCAGCAACATCATCCAGCAGAAAAAATTTGTTTGGGGTGAAGTCGATGCCCTGTTCGCGCAGGCCGACCACATCATCAGCGACAGCTTCCGCTGGAACCGCTGCGGCGCGAACCCGACCGAAACTTTCGGCTGCATCTGCACCTGGGATGTCGTCAATCACGAGCTCACCTGCCGTGGCGCGTATCAAGCCCCCCGCTTCTTCGCGCTGGGCCGTGCGGCCAACCTCAATCTCCTGCCCAACCGGGTCAAGCTCATCAGCCATCCGCAAGGCGGCGGCTTCGG
>CAZCOS010000189.1:0-1641 GCA_964500605.1 uncultured Sterolibacterium sp. | reverse complement strand
GCGATGAAGTTCGCAGCGCGGTAGCCGAAAGTCATGGCCGGGCCGAGCGTGCCGCCTGCGCCGGGGTAGGCCGTGCCCATGACGGAGGCGGAATTGTTGCCGATGCAGAACAGCCCTTCGATGGGTTGGTTGTTCTGGTCGAGAACGCGGGCATCTTTGTCGGTGAGCAGTCCGCCTTTGGTGCCGATGTCGCCCGCGTCGATGCGCATGGCGTAGAAGGGGGCCTTGAGGATGGGAGCAAGGCAGGGGTTGGGCTTCACGTTGCAGTCGCCGTAGTAGCAGTCGAAGACGTTGCTGCCTTTGTTGAAATCCTTGTCCTTGCCGCTTTGCGCGTATTCATTGTTGAGTTCCACCGTCTTTTTGAGGCCGGCGGCGTCGACGTTGATCTGTTTGGCTAAACCCTCCAGCGTCTCGTCCTTCCAGTACACCTTGCCGAGCCAGGAGGCGCGGTCGGGGGCGATCTGGCTGGGCATGAGCGGGCCCATGGGGTAGTTGTAGCGGAATTTGGCATCGAAGATCAGCCAGCAGGGTACACCCTTGCCGTTCTTGTCATTTTCCGCGTACATCGCCGCGCCGAATTCGAGATAGGGCGAGGCTTCATTGACGAAACGCTGGCCTTGGCCATTGACCACGATGCAGCCGGGCAGGTTGCGTTCGGCAAAGAGGCCGACCTGATAGGGCTCGCCTGGAACATGAATGGAAGGCGTCCACCAGGCCCAGTCCATGAGCTCGGTTTTCGCGCCGATGGCCTGGGCCGCGCGGATGGTGTCGCCGGTGTTGTGCGGGGGGGTCACGCTCCATTCGGCTTTCGTGGGCTTGGGCAGGTATTGTTCGCGCATTTGCTGGTTGCGTTCGAAACCGCCTGCGCCGAGGACAACGCCACGACGGGCCGTGAGCGTGAGCGTCTGGCCATTGCGTTTGACGACGATGCCGGTCACACGGCCGCCTTCGGTGGTCAGCGATTCAAAAGGCGTGTTCAGCCACAGCGGAACCTTGCGAACCAGAAGGGCGTGGCGCAGGCCGGCGGCCATGGCGTTGCCCAGACCGCGAATCCGGTCGTGCTTTGTTTTGAGACGCCAGGGGATGTCGAGAAAGTAGCGTCCCAGGGTTTTGACGACCTGTAGCATCCAGCCGGGCTGTTTGGAGAGCATGACGTGCGCTTGTGTGGCCGTCATGCTCGCCTTGCCCATCAGGAGCGTGCCGTTGTAGGACAGGCGCAGGTTGTCGAATTCTTCGCCGAGCAGGGAGGCATCGAAAAGATTGGGTTCCATGGTGCGCCCGCCCGGGCGGGAGCCCGGCAGGTGCTGGTAGTAATCGGGGTAGCGATGACAGGGGAAGTAGTTGAGCGTCATCTTGCTGTTGATGTATTTGACCATCTGCGGTGCGCTTTCGAGATAGGCGTGCAGCCGGTCTTCCGCAACGAGTCCGCGCGTGGCGGCTTTCAGGTAGGTCAGCGCGTCTTCATAGCTGTCCTTGATTTTCATCTGGCTGTTGTTGGGGATCCAGATCGCGCCCCCGGAAACTGCCGATGTGCCGCCGTATTTGTCGCTCTTTTCGACCACGAGAACGGAAAGCCCCAGATCGTGGGCGCGCGCGGCGGTGAGCATGGCACCGGCTCCCGAGCCGACGACGATGACATCA
>CAZCOS010000188.1:0-1646 GCA_964500605.1 uncultured Sterolibacterium sp. | reverse complement strand
CCGGAAAGCTCGGCGGGGTATTGCCCCGCTTGTGCTTCGAGATGAAAGGCTGCCAGCCAGTAATCCACCCGCGCATCTTGGAAGTGTCGCCCCGGATTGCGCCAGCCGCCAACGAGCGCGGAGGCGATATTCTGGCGCACGGTGAGATGTGGAAACAGTGCGTAGTCCTGAAACAGATAACCGATACGCCGGGCCTGCGGCGGTAGGTTGATGCGCCGCGCCCGATCAAACAGGCAAGTCTCGCCTAGCTGGATATGGCCGTTATCCGGTTCCAGCAGGCCCGCGATGGCCTTGAGTGTCAGACTCTTGCCCGCGCCGGAAGGGCCGAAGATGACGATGCGACGATGATGCGTTTGCAACTGCACATCGAGCCGGAAATGACGCTCCCCGGATCGCAGCGTCTTTTGCAAGGAGAGATCAAGCTGAAAATCTTTCGCGCTCATGCATCCCTCCTGTGGCGGGCCGGAGCCAGCCAGCCCGCCAGCAGAAGCAGGCTCACACAAACCAGCGAAGTGATGATGACCATCTGGTTGGCAAGATCGTCCTGCCCGGCCTGCACGGCTTCGTAGATGGCAATGGAAAGCGTCTGTGTCTTGCCAGGAATGCTGCCCGCCACCATCAACGTCGCACCAAATTCGCCCAGTGCGCGCGCGAAGGCCAGCAGCAGGCCGGCCAGAATGCCGCGCCAGGCCAGCGGCAGGGTGATGCGGATGAAAATGGCCATCTCCCTCAGCCCCAGCACCCGCCCGGCGTCTTCCATCTGCCGGTCGACGGTCTCGAAGGCCGCGCGTGCGGGCTTGAACACCAGCGGGAAAGACACGATCACGGCGGCGATGACCGCCCCCTGCCAGGTAAAAATCAGGTTGATGCCGAAATTTTCATGCAGCCAGGCCCCCAGCGGGCCACGCCGTCCGATGAGGACGAGCAGGTAATAGCCCAGCACGGTCGGCGGCAAAACCATGGGCAGGGTCATCAGGCTATCGAGCAGCTCACGCCCCGGGAAACGCTGCCGGGCCAGCAGATAACCCACACCCACGCCCAGCAAAAGATTGATCGCCGTCGCCCAGCCCGCGACTTTCAGGGAAAGCAGAAGGGCGGGCAGACTTTGCAGCATGATAAAGGTGATGAAGGGATGAAATGATGAGTTAGGGCTTCTGGAAGCCGTAACGGGCCAGCACGGCCTGCGCTGCCGGAGCGGCGATAAAGGCGATGAAGCGGGCTGCCTCTTCCTTGCTGGCACTGCTGCTGCTCACGGCGATCGGGTAGCTGATCTTCATGTCCAGCGGCACGGTCATCGCCACGCGCACCTTCCCTTTCATCAGCGCAGCATCAGTTGCATAAACGAAGCCGGCATCCACTTCGCTGCGCGCCACATAATCCAGTGCCTGGCGGACATTGCTTGCCTGGATGAAGCGCGGCTCCAGTGTTGCCCACAACTTTGTGGACTCCAGCGCATTGCGGGTATAACGGCCCACCGGCACGCTGGACGGATTGCCGATGGCGATACGCGCAACCGAAGGCTGGGCCAGATCAGACAGCGATTTCAGGGCCAGCTTGCTGTCGGCCGGGAGGATCAGCACCAGTGCATTGCTCACGAAATCCTGGCGGCTGGCGGGCTGGATCAGCGACTGCTTCTGTGCGGCATC
>CAZCOS010000187.1:702-1673 GCA_964500605.1 uncultured Sterolibacterium sp. | reverse complement strand
CATCTGCCGCATCGTTACCCGATGCTGCTGGTGGATCGTGTGCTGGAATGTGTGCCGGGCGATCGCATCGTCGCCCTCAAGAATGTCAGCATCAACGAACCTTTCTTTCCGGGGCACTACCCGCATCAGCCCGTGATGCCTGGGGTGCTCATCATCGAATCCATGGCCCAGACGGCTGCGATTCTCTCCTTCAAGACACTCAACGACCGCAGCAACGACAACACGGTTTATTACTTCGTCGGCATCGAAGGCGCGCGCTTCAAGAAGCCTGTGCTACCGGGCGACCAGATGATGCTCGAAGCCACCATCGTCTACCACAAGCGCGGCATGTGGCGTTTCAAGGTCAAGGCCAGCGTCGATGGGCAACTCGTGAGCGAAGCCGAGCTGATGTGCACCCTGCGTACCATCGAGTGAGCTTTCCGTGACCCACGCCGCTTCCCTCATTCACCCGACTGCCATCGTCCACCCTTCGGCGCGGCTTGGCCGGAATGTCGAAATCGGGGCCTACACCCTCGTGGGCGAACACGTCGAAATTGGCGACAACACCCGCATCGGTCCGCATGTCGTCCTGACCGGCCACACCCGTATCGGCTGCGATAACCGCATTTTCCAGTTCTGCTCGCTGGGCGAAATTCCGCAGGACAAAAAATACGCCAACGAGCCGACCCGCCTGGAAATCGGCGACCGCAACGTCATCCGCGAGTTCTGCACCTTCAACTGCGGCACGGCCCAGGATGTCGGCGTCACCCGTCTGGGCAACGACAACTGGATCATGGCCTATGTGCATCTGGCGCATGACTGCCAGATCGGCAACCACACCATCTTCGCCAATAATGCCTCGCTGGCCGGGCATGTCCAGATTGGCGACTGGGTGATTCTCGGCGGCTTTACCACCGTGCACCAGTTTGTCCGCATCGGGGGTCACGCCATGACCAGCATGGCCAGCGCGCTGGTGCAGGATCTGCCGCCTT
>CAZCOS010000187.1:0-690 GCA_964500605.1 uncultured Sterolibacterium sp. | reverse complement strand
GTCATGGTCTCCGGCAACAAGGCCGAACCGCACGGCATCAACAGCGAAGGGCTCAAACGGCGAGGCTTTACGCCTGAAGCCGTCGCCGCCATCAAACGGGCCTACAAAACGCTCTACAAATCCGGCCTGTCGCTGGCTGACGCGCAAGCCGCTATCGCTGCCGAAAGTGCCACCATTCCCGAGCTCAAGCCCTTTGCCGATTTTCTGGCGGTGAGCGGTCGCGGCATCGTCCGCTGAGGCCGGCATGGCGGGGCCGATCAAGATCGCCATGGTGGCCGGGGAAGCGTCCGGCGATCTGCTGGCCAGCCACCTGATCCGAGCACTCCAAAAACACCTTCCGCAGGCCCATTTCTACGGCATCGGCGGCCCGCGCATGCAATCCGCCGGCTTTGAAGCCTATTGGCCCGCTGAAAAACTCGCCGTTCGCGGGTACGCAGAGGTCCTCCGCCATTACCGCGAAATCGCCGGCATTCGCCGCCAGCTACTCCAGAGGCTGCTGAGCAACCCGCCGGATGTCTTCATCGGCGTCGACGCGCCCGATTTCAACCTCTGGCTGGAAGCCAGACTCAAGGCCGCCGGGATACACACCGTCCATTTCGTCAGCCCCTCGGTCTGGGCCTGGCGGGGCGGGCGCGTTCGCAAGATTGCCCGTTCCGTGCATCAGATCCTCTGCCTCTTTCCCTTCGAGCC
>CAZCOS010000186.1:0-1688 GCA_964500605.1 uncultured Sterolibacterium sp. | reverse complement strand
ATGCAAATTTCGACCAATCAGGGCTTGCAATTCAAGACGGTATCTGACCCCGTTTGCTCACGTTTGCTCCCCTTTCTGTTCATTTCACAGCAACTGATCAATCCAGAATCACGCAGCGGTTCCGGCGAAGATTGATGTAAAGGCTCCCCGTTTCCGCTGTCGCCTCGTGCGCCACCAGACAGCACACGACCTCCGGGTCCAGTGTGCGTCGAAGACGGGCGATATGTCCGGAAAAGGCAAAATGGCCATTCGGAAAGCAGCTTGCCAGATCGATCTCGCGCCGTTCCTGTTCGCCGCGATGCCGCTCGATCTTGAGCTGCACCTCGATGCTTTGTTCTATCTTCCTGAGCGAACGCAAATCCCGATCTTGCGGATGCCCCAGGTGTCCTATATGCCCTGGATGTCTCGGTGCCATGGTGATACAGCCTTGCTTCTGGAAACGAATCACTCTCGAGTCTTCCTGGAAACCGCAGTTGGAAGCCTTCGAAGCGGTCAACTGCGGTTTCCAGGATCAAGGTTCCCAGAACAAGTTCAATTCGGAGACAAAAATCCTGTCCAGCAAACGGGCATAACGTGGGTCGTCGCTGCGAAAGGGGCCTTCGCCCAACGGATAGCCCTGCACCGTTGTGGCATGGTCCAGGCGGATCAGGCCCCGGCCTCCCGTGGATTGCTCCAGCTGCTTCAAGTCTGCCCCCAGGCGGCCGCCGTGCCAATCCACGATGGTGCCGCCGTAATCCCAATCAAAGCCGCTATAGCTGATCGGTTTGCCATTGAGCTTGACCAGCCCAGCCAAGGTCATGCCGGTGCGGACGCCAACCAGCTGCCAGCGGGATGGCTTGCCCTGCACACGCACCGTTGCCAGTTTCCGATGACGCGATTCGTCGTGGAAGAATAGCTCGGCGCGCCGCACGGCATCATCCGGAAAGAGCATCGCGCCTGAAAACATTTCGCCTTCCGCAGCAGGTAGTTGCGTCAGACGGACATGACGCGTACCGAAGACCACGCGCAAATCTTCGATACCGTAATGCGCACGAAGGACACCGGGCAATTTCCAGGTTGCCGCGGCCGACAGATCCGCCGGTTCGGCATCCTGCCAGCGCGCAACGCTCCGCAGGGAAGCCGAGGCTTGCTCTTCCCCCGCCCACGCACTCCAGACCGCGCCCTGCAACAAACAGGCCCAAAGCCACAACGCCCAGTTTCGGTTGACCCGCATTTTCATCTTCCCCTTCGCAACATGAATCGCGATCCATTCTCGCATTCCAAAACGCCAAACCTTCATTCCTCCCGAATCAATCCCTGCGCCACATGACGTGACCAGCTTGCGATACTCAAAGAAGGCGGGCTGCCTGGTGCGGCCGGTAGCGCGCTGGCATCGGTGATGAAAAGCCCGGGGATGTCGTGCACCTCGCCCCGGCCATTGATGACCGAATCGTTGATGTGTTCTCCCAGGCGTGCCCCGCCGAGCGGGTGCACGGTGGCGATGCGCCCGACGGCGCGAAGCGGTTTGCCGGACAGCTTACGCAAGGTGGCCAGATGTGCTTCGATGCGCGCGAACACCGGGCTATTGCGTTTGTCGTAATGTAGTCGCACCCGGCCGTTTTCGAGCGTGATGCGGCCATCGGCGGCATCCACGCCCATGGTGGCGATGAAAAGATCACGCTGCAGGCGACGGCGCAGAAAACCGGGTA
>CAZCOS010000185.1:0-1689 GCA_964500605.1 uncultured Sterolibacterium sp. | reverse complement strand
TACCTGGCCTACATGCTCAAGTACGACTCGGTGCATGGCCGTTTCAAGGGCACGGTGGCCGTCGATGGCAACACGCTGATCGTCAATGGCAAGAAAATCCGCCTCACCGCCGTCAAGGACCCGGCCGAGCTCAAGTGGGATGAAATCGGTGCGGACATCGTCATCGAATCGACCGGGCTGTTCCTCGACAAGGCCGGTGCAGAAAAGCACCTCAAGGCCGGTGCGAAAAAGGTCATCATGTCCGCCCCCTCCAAGGACGACACCCCGATGTTCGTCTTCGGCGTCAATCACCAGACCTACGCGGGCCAGGCGATCATTTCCAACGCCTCCTGCACCACGAACTGTCTGGCCCCCGTGGCCAAGGTGCTCAACGACACCTGGGGCATCAAGCGCGGCCTGATGACGACCGTGCACGCTGCCACCGCCACGCAAAAAACCGTCGACGGCCCTTCCAACAAAGACTGGCGCGGCGGCCGCGGCATCCTCGAAAACATCATCCCTTCCTCGACCGGCGCGGCCAAGGCTGTCGGCGTGGTCATCCCCGAGCTCAACAAAAAGCTCACCGGCATGTCCTTCCGTGTGCCGACTTCCGACGTTTCCGTGGTTGACCTCACCGTTGAACTCAACAAGGAAGCCTCATACAAGGATATCTGCGCCGCGATGAAGGCCGCCGCCGAAGGCCCGATGAAGGGTGTCCTGGGCTACACCGAAGACAAGGTCGTCGCCACCGATTTCCGTGGCGAGCCTTGCACCTCCGTGTTCGACGCCGAAGCCGGCATCGCGCTCGACAGCACCTTCGTCAAGGTCGTTTCCTGGTACGACAACGAATGGGGCTATTCGAACAAGGTACTCGAAATGGTGCGAGTCATTTCGAAATAAGCACGAAATAAGCAACCCCTGAAGGGTGTGGCTTCGCAAGAGGCCGCACCTACCGGATTTTCCCTTGCAACTGCCCCCATCTGCCCCGGCCATCATGAAATTCCTCCGCCTCGCCGATCTCGACCTGAAAAACAAGCGCGTCTTCATTCGCGCCGATCTCAATGTGCCGCAGGATGAAGCGGGCAACATCACCGAAGACACCCGTATCCGCGCTTCTATTCCGGCGATCCGACTGGCACTGGACGCCGGTGCGGCCGTGATGGTCACCTCCCACCTGGGCCGCCCGACCGAGGGCGAGAAAAAACCCGAGGACTCCCTGGCCCCCATCGCCCGCCGTCTGGCCGAACTGCTCGACCGCAAGGTACCGCTTATCGACCACTGGGTCGACGGCGGCTTTGAGGTCAAACCCGGCGAAATCGTGCTGCTGGAAAACTGCCGCTGCAACAAGGGCGAGAAAAAGAACAATGACGAACTGGCGCAAAAAATGGCCAGGCTGTGCGACGTGTACGTGAACGACGCCTTCGGCACGGCCCACCGCGCCGAAGCCACGACCCACGGCATCGCCAGATATGCCCCCGTCGCCTGCGCCGGCCCGCTGATGGCCGCCGAGCTCGACGCCCTGGGCCGCGCACTCAATGCGCCGAAGCGTCCGCTGGTCGCCATCGTTGCCGGCTCCAAAGTCTCGACCAAACTCACCATCCTCAAATCGCTGGCCGAGAAAGTAGACCAGCTCATCGTCGGCGGCGGCATTGCCAACACCTTCATGGCAGCCAAGGGCCTGCCCATTGGCCGTTCGCTGGCCGAGCTGGA
>CAZCOS010000184.1:0-1691 GCA_964500605.1 uncultured Sterolibacterium sp. | reverse complement strand
GTGCAACATCGAGGGCGTGCGCACCGGCCACGCAAGACCAGCCGCCCTTTGGCACCGGTATTTGTCAAGATAGTTGTCCCCTTTTTCAAGCGGCGGCTGCCTGAAATTTGCTGTCCGCAGATTGCGGTTTTTCCGGATTGAGCCACACCTCGGTAATGGGGTCCCAATTGCGGACTTCACGACCTTGCCAGCGTTCCGGTTTGGCCTGTTTGGCGGCCTCATACACCCGTCTGCGGCGTTCGAGTACCTGCGCATCGCCTCCGGCATGGCGTTGTGCGGGCGTCACGAAGCGGATACCACTGTGACAATGCTCCTCGTTGTACCAATGCACGAACCCCTGCACCCACTGGCGTGCTGCCTGAACATCCACAAAGGGCTTGTTCGGATAGTTCGGGCCATATTTGAGCGTGCGAAACAACGACTCCGAATAGGGATTGTCATCACTGACCGAAGGACGGCTGAATGAGGGCATCACCCCCAGCCGTTGCAAGGTCGCCAGCATGGTCGCTCCCTTCATCGGGCTGCCATTGTCCGAATGCAGGACCAACTGATCACGGCGGATGCCGTGACGCAGGCAGGCCTTGGAAATCAGGGCCGCTGCGTGGCTGGCACTCTCGCTCTCATGCACTTCCCAGCCGACGATGGCGCGGCTATAAACATCGAGTACCAGGTACAGACGCAGGAATTGTCCGCGTACCGTGGAAGGCAGGTAGGTGATGTCCCAACTCCAGACCTGATTGGGCGTAGTGGCTCTCAGTGCCAAAGGGCGGCTGGTCTTGCGTGGCCGGTGCGCACGCCCTCGATGTTGCACCTGGCCATGGGTACGCAGTACCCGGTAGAAGCTTGACTCACTGGCGATGTATTCGCCCGAATCGGCCAGACGTGGGACGATCTGCGAGGGCGGCAGGCTGCGGTATTCGGCACTATTACACACCGTGAGAATGCGTGCTCGATCTTCTTCCGTGAGGGCCTGCGGACAGGGTTTGACCGCTTCCTGGCGGGCATCTGTTTGCCGCACTCTCCAGCGTCGCAATGTGCGAACGTTGATCCCCAGGATCAGGCAGGCAGGACGCTGTCGTGCGCCAGCGGATACGGCTTCGTCGATGAGGGTGATGGCCATCTGTTTGGTCGAGGAGGAAATCATGCGTCCTCGTCCCCCCAGATGGCCCGGGCTTTTTTTGACAATGTCAGCAAGGCTGCTGTCTCCGCCAGAGCTTTGTCTTTGCGTTGCAATTCCTTCTGTAGTTCGCGTTTGTCTTTACGGGCTTGAGCCAGTTCGCTGCGCGTGTGGGCAGGCAGGTCGTCCATGCCTTCGAATGCGGCACGCCAGGCATCGAGTTGCTCTGCGTATAAACCCCGTTCCCGACACCAGCTTGAACGTTCGATTTCGTTCAGGGTGGCGGTCTCGATGAGAGCCGCCAGCTTGGCCCGGTTGTCCCAGCCTTCAGGCTGTGTGGCCCGGGCAGGCAGCAAGGTGCCTTGCTCTTGGTAACGTTTCTTCCATGCGTACAAGGTGGGTTCGGATACCCCAAGCTCGCGACTGACTTGCGCCACACTACGCAGCATGGGCGGCATCAGCTGACGAACAGCATTTTCTTGAAATTCCAGACTGTATTTGGCCATCGATTCGTTCCTTCAACCCCCTTAAGTTGAACATTTAAGTGAGGGGATTTCTATCGTGACATAGGGGG
>CAZCOS010000183.1:0-1772 GCA_964500605.1 uncultured Sterolibacterium sp. | reverse complement strand
AGCCGCACTGCGAATCAACCGTGGTCGCCCCGGTCGAAAAGCCTTTGTTGAGCCAAAGCCAGGCATTACGCGCCAGATTGTTGGACTGCTCACCGGCTTGCGTCACACAACCGGCGATGACCTGTTCGACGTCGGCGTGCTTGAGACCATTACGGGTGACCAGGCTGTCGAGCAGCTTGGAGAGCAGGATGACGGGATGAACGCCGGAGAGTTCGCCGACGACCTGCTTGCCGCGCGCAATCGGGGAACGGATGGCATCGACGATGACTGCTTCACGCATATTGCATTCCTTTCAGTGAATTTTGTTCGGGTGTCGGATTACATGTAGCGAATGATCATTTCGTACAGAACCGCAGGCTTTTCCGAACCAACGACGTGAATCGCGAATTCGCGGGTCAGTTCGACCCCGCCCTTGGCGGCCTCGACCTTGACCACGCGACTGCGCATGTGAATCTTGCTGCCCGAAGGCACGGCCCCGACGAAGCGCAGCTTGTTCGAGCCGTAGTTCATCATGAACTTGAAATCGGTGATTTCGAAGGTATCGGGCACTTTCATCTGCGGCATCAGCGCAAGCGTCAGGAAGCCGTGGGCGATGGTCGTGCCAAAAGGGCTGTTCTTGGCCGCTTCGGGGTCGACGTGCAGGAAATACTTGTCGCCAGTGAGCTCGGCGAACTGGTTGATGATGTCCTGGGTGACTTCAAACGGGTTGCTGAAGCCGCCCCATTCTTCGGTAATCAGCCCTTGCAGGCCGGGCATGTCGTCGAGTCGTACCTTTTGCATGACGGTGCTCCCTATCCTTACATGGCCGGGACGGCAAAACCGTCCTTGACCGGGGTGCGCTTGGCGAAATAATCGCCCAGGTGTTGGGCCACGCCATCAACCGACCAGGCTTCGGCACTGTCGAAATTCGGGCCGACGGTCGGACGCTGCACGACGGAAATCTGCTTGCCCCAGACAACGAACACTTCGCCGGAAACATTGGCCGCACGCGGGCTGGCCAGATAGCCGACGAGCGGGCTGATGTGCTCGGGCGCGAAGTAGTCGAAGCCGGTTTCGGGCTTTTCAAACATGGCGGCGATGGGGCCGCTGGAGGTCATCGCGGTACGCGCGCGCGGGCAGATGACGTTGGCAGTCACGCCCGACTTGAACAGGGCTTGTGCCGCACCCATCGTCATCGCAACGATGCCGGCCTTGGCGGCGGCGTAGTTGGGCTGGCCGACGGAGCCGAACAGGAAGGCCTCGGAGGAGGTGCTGATCAGGCGGCCATAAACCGGGGCGTTGTCGGCCTTGGCCTTGTCGCGCCAGTATTTAGCGGCGTGGCGCATATTGCAGAAATGCCCCTTCAGGTGCACACGCACGACGGCGTCGAAATCCTGCTCGGACATGTTGAACAGCATGGCATCGCGGCAGAAGCCGGCGTTATTCACCAGGATGTTGAGATCGCCGAAGGTGTCGATGGCGGTCTTGAACAGAGCCTCGGTCTTGCCCCAGTCGGCGCAATCACCGAAATGCGCCACGGCCTGGCCGCCCAGCGCCTTGATTTCAGCTACGACGTTGTGCGCCGCTTCTTCACCAGCGGGCGAGCCGCCCAGATCATTGACCACGACGCGCGCGCCCATCTTCGCCAGACACAGCGCATGCTCGCGGCCCAGACCGGCCCCTGCGCCGGTGATGATTGCAACCTTGCCATCCAACTCGCTCATTGCGGACTCCTCTTTGCTTGAAGTTGATGATTGAAGCTCGTAAACAGGGGGACTCTAGCACAGCCCCCC
>CAZCOS010000182.1:0-1773 GCA_964500605.1 uncultured Sterolibacterium sp. | reverse complement strand
AGCCGAGCGAATACACGTCCGCAAAGAACAGCACTTGATTGATGCAGTTGGTGATGCCCTCGTGCCAGCGCGCAATGGCCAATTGGAGCATGACATCGCTGCTGGTGAAGTACTGATTGGCCAGAGTGGCGAACGCTTCCTGGGGCGCATCAATGCAATACTTCAGGTTGTCCCTCAGCCAATGGCGGTCATATCCGGTGCCCGCCCCGGTGTTCCAATAGTCCTTGTAGGCTGCAGTCCAGTTGGCTTCCACGCCGTCCCAGTAACCGCGCGCTACGAAGTTCGACTGCGTGGCGGGAAGATCGATCCCAAAACTGACGGCGTTGTGGTCGCGGAAAACAAGGTCAGGCGGCACCGCCTGCTCCAACAGGTCAAACTTGCGGTCCCAAAACCAAGGATACAACCGTCCCGCAGCATGCTCAACGTTGTGATTCAGTTCGTGCGCGACTACGACACAGAATCCGTCAATCAGCGTTTGCGGGACTTCCGGTGGGAAACCCTCGGAGTAATCGCCCACCTGCGCGAATACGTTGACTCCTGCACGTGCCTTGATGCCCAGGCTGGTTCCGGATGTGGGTTTAAGGAAATCGCCTTGGGTCACTAGTTCGACGATCTGCAGTGGTCCCGGGATGCTGGCAGCGATATCGTAAACCGCCCTCCGGGAGGCAGAGGTTGAAAGGCTGTTTTCAATGTAGAATAAGCCCAAGTCCACTAGCAGGTTGCTGTGAGTACCGCTAAAGCCGCACGCCGCGGCGGTCTCTCGCCGGTGAATGGGCGTGTCTGGGAAAGACTCGAAAAGGTTGACCCATACCTGACCCGCCAAGTAGGGCACATAGGGGTGGTATGTCTGGTCGAGATGGCGCCTTATTAAATATTGCGGGTAGCGCACGATGTGATGGCGGTACCAGTCGCGAATGGCTTGGCGAGCCTGTAAAGGAAGCAGGCTGCTTGTAATCCGTATTCCCTGATGCAAGCCAAACAGCTCACCACGGAGGCTAGTGTCCGCGGACAAGGTCAAACCGAGGTCATTCGAGTGGGCGGCCATGATTTCCTCGATACGCTCTAAGACAGTCTCGGGCGATATGCCGGCCGCGTAGAAAAGTTGACCATTCTGGCCACCGATAATGACGTCGAGAATGCCATCGCCATTGAGGTCTGCGAAATCCGACGCAATGTTGCCGTCGGTCAGCGCACGGACATCCAGTTCGACACCTTTGGCGTCGACGATTCGGTGTGCGGCCGTAAAGTCCGTCGCGGCTGGGCCTCGAGTGTTCATCATGATCTTCACGTAGCCCCAATTGACTGCATAAGCGAGGTCCAGCACCCCGTCCTGATTGAAGTCGGAGACGCACGGTTGGGTATTGTACGGATTATGCAACTTAGAGCCGTTAATGCTCATTCGAAAGCCTGGGGCACCGAAAAGAGGCAGATGGCTCGAGCCTGTGTTGCGATACCAGGTTAGTTCGCCCTCGAAATCGCCCGTTAACAGGTCCAGCACGCCGTCCGCATCCCAGTCGGCAATATCTATACGTCCGGCGACCAAGTGCGGTATCGCAAAAGCTCCGTCATCATTCTCCTGAACGATTTTGTAATCATCAAACACAGGCGAGCCGCGATTGCCAATGTTGCCGTAGTAGCGCAGGCGGTCGTCGTTGCCGGCAGCAACGAGGTCAGGAAGGGCGTCACCATCGATGTCAGCAAAACACGCGCCGGTATGCCCCGTGCCGACGCGAATCGGCAAACCGGAGGCCATTAAGCCCTCTCCGGGCAGGA
>CAZCOS010000181.1:0-1796 GCA_964500605.1 uncultured Sterolibacterium sp. | reverse complement strand
GCCGGGCGGGAGCCGCCCACGGCGAGAATTTCCCGCCAGAACTTCGCACCGGTGGCCGCATCGAGCACACTGCCCGCTCCGGAATGCGCGGCGATTTCCTCGAAGGCGGCATAGGCGTCGGCAGAGAGGACTTCAGCCCATTTGTAGCTGTAGTAGCCTGCGGAATAGCCGCCCGCGAAGATGTGCGAGAAGCTGTGCGGGAAACGCTGCCATTCGGGCGGGAGGATGACGGCCACTTCGCGGCGGACCTCGTCGAGCAGTTGCAGGACGGTCCAGCTACCCTGAGGATCGAAGTCGCTGTGCAACCGGAGGTCAAACAGCGCGAATTCGATCTGGCGCAGGGTGGTCAGACCGCTCTGGAAATTTTTTGCGGCCAGCATTTTGTCGAACAGGGCGCGGGGCAGGGCCTCGCCCGTATCGACGTGGCGGGTCATGCCCAACAAGACTTCCCATTCCCAGCAAAAATTTTCCATGAACTGACTGGGCAGTTCGACCGCATCCCATTCCACGCCATGAATGCCGGAAACCGCCAGCTCTTCGACTTCGGTCAGCAGGTGGTGCAGGCCGTGGCCACATTCGTGAAAAAGCGTTATGACTTCGTCGTGCGTAAAGCAGGCCGGCTTGTTGCCGACGGGGGCGGGGAAATTACAGTTGAGATAGGCGACCGGCGTCTGGATGCCGCCATCGGCCAGACGTCGGCGTGTGATGGCTTCGTCCATCCATGCTCCGCCGCGCTTTTCTTCGCGGGCGTAGAGGTCGAGGTAGAACTGGCCGATCAGCCGTCCTTCGCGTTCGATGCGGAAGAAACGCACGTCAGGATGCCAGACGGGGGCTTGATCCGGAGCGAGGGTCACGTTGAACAGGGCACGGATGACGCGGAAGAGGCCTTCGAGCACTTTCGGCTCGGGCAGATATTGCCGGACTTCTTCATCAGAAAATGCGTAGCGGGCCTGCTTGAGTTTTTCCGCTGCCCAGGCGAGATCCCAGCTTTCGAGAGCTGGCATGCCGAGTTCTTTTGCGGCGAACTCGCGCAGTTCGGCCAGATCCTTTTCGGCAAAGGGCCGGGCTTTCGCGGCGATTTCACGCAGGAAATCCGTGACTTGTTCCGGCGTATCAGCCATTTTCGACGTCAGCGACACTTCGGCGTAATTCGCATACCCCAGAAGATGCGCGGCTTCGGCGCGCAGCTGCAGGATTTTCCCGATCAGCGGCGTGTTGTCGAGCTTCGGGTCTCCCAGCTCGGAGGCGCGGGTGGCATAGGCGCGGTAGAGGCGCGCACGCAGGGGACGATGGTCGGCATACTGCATCACCGGGCCGTAAGAAGGCGCGTGCAGGGTGAATTTCCATCCGGTCTTGCCTTCCCGCTGGGCGGCGTCCTTGGCTGCCATACAGACATCGGCAGGAATACCGGTCAGTTCGGCTTCATCATCCACATACTCGCTGTGTGCATTGGTGGCGTCGAGGAGGTTTTCGGAAAACTTCGCTTCCAGTGCGGCGAGTTCTTGCTGGATGGCCTGAAAACGAGGCTTGTCGACTTCGGGCAGATCGGCACCGGAAAGACGGAAATCGCGCAGGTCGTTCTCGACGATGCGCTGGCGGGTGGTATTCAGTGTGGCGTATTCGGAGCCGGCCCGCAGTGCCTTGAGCTTGTCGAACAGGGCCTGGTTTTGCCCCAGCTCGGCATAAAACTGCGTGATTTCGGGCAGTTGCGCGTTGTAGGCTTCGCGCCAGGCGGGGATGTCCTTGACCGAGTGCAAATGCCCCACGATGCCCCAGGCACGGGAGAGCCGCTCGCC
>CAZCOS010000180.1:0-1814 GCA_964500605.1 uncultured Sterolibacterium sp. | reverse complement strand
TCTGCGTTAGCCCCGTCTTTCCAGCTTGCGCTCGCTTTCATGCATACGCGCTGGGGCAAGGTGGCCCAGTTGACTGGCGGCTGGAAATCGGGTGAGCACAGAACCTGAATTGTCTCTCGACTGGGTGTGAGACAAAATCCGTCCGGTTGAGGCTATGCCGCGTCTTTCTGTTGCCGGAGTGTATGTGTATATCAGATACTACCGGCCATATGAGCACCAAATCGACCCCCGAGTGCCTCCTCCGACAAATCGCCCAAATCCATCGTATGGACCACGGCACCGTCAGCGTCATACGCCAAGGCCCTCACGGCCCTTACTACAACCATCAATGCTACGAAAACGGCCGGAACGTGTCTCGATACGTGCCTGCCGAGCAGGTCCCGGAGTTAGAACAGGCCATCGAAGGCTATCGGCGTTTCCAAGAGTTGGTGAAGCAGTACGTCCAGCTCCGGGTGGAGCAAACCCGAGCCGAGCGGCAGGCGGGCTCAAAAAAAACCACCGAAATGCCCCAATGTTTCGCCAATTCGGCCTTTTGGATAAGGACAGTGTCAAGATGCATCCGAATCTCTGTCAAAACAGATTTTGGGTTTGACGCGTCCGCACGAGGGCGGTTAGGATACCCCCTTATTAAATCGCATTGAATTATGTTTGGGACCATTCGCAAGCATCAAAAATGGCTCTGGATAGTCATTATCACGGTGATCGTGATCAGCTTTGTCATTTACTTTTCGCCCTACTCGAATCTGAACGATACCCGGGGCACCCGTGTCAATTGGGGATCGATCAACGGCGAGCGTGTTGGCCAGGAGCAATATGTTCACGCCCAGAGAGAGGTTTATCTGCGCCATTATTTCATGACAGGCACTTGGCCGGACGATGAGGCCAGGAGAGGGGGCGAAGAGATCCAGCGGGAAACCTATCAATGGTTGCTGCTCATCCAGAAGCAGAAGCAGCTTGGCATTCATGTCAGCACCGACGTGGTTGCCCAGGCCGCCCGAGCGATGGTAAGCCAGTTCCAGAGGGCTGGCATCACGTCACCCGACATGTTTGTGCAGCGCGTACTCCAGCCGCGCGGATTCGGGCTGGGTGATCTGGAGCGTTTTGTGCGGCATTACCTGGGCGTGCAGGAACTGATCTCGACGGCCGGGCTTGCCGGAAAGTTAACCACTCCCCAGGAGGCGCGTGACCTTTTCAAGCGGGAGCACGAGGAGTTGACCACTGCCGCCGTGTTCTTCTCTGCGTCGAGTTACCTGTCCAATGTAACAGTGCTGCCTGAAGCGGTTACGCAGTTCTACTCCAACCGGTTGGCCACTTATCGCGTGCCGGACCGCGTGCAAGTGAGCTACGTGAAGTTTGATCTAGCCGATTACGCAGCAGCGGCCAGCCAAGAACTTACTCGCATGACCAACCTGGACCTGGAGATTGACGAAGCGTTTCGCCAGGGCGGTACCAATTTCCTGCTCGAAGTCGGGGCGCAATCTGTGGCGGAGGCCAAACTGAAGATTCGCGACGCCAGACGCAGGCAGTTCGAGTATCAAATTGCCCGCAGCAATGCCGTGCATTTTGCCAACCCGCTGTTCGACATGGACCCAGTAACGGCAGACAGCCTGGAAAATCTGGCCAAAGAGAAGGGAATCCCCGTCGGAATTACGGCGCCGTTTGACCGCGAAACCCCGCCGGCGGAACTGGGCGTGGCGCTCGACTTCGCGCAAAAGGCCTTTGCCCGCACGCCGTCAGACCCGCTGGTCGGACCAATCCTGGGCTCCAATGCTGTATACATCATCGCCTTGAAGAAGAAGATCCCGAGCGAGATT
>CAZCOS010000179.1:0-1825 GCA_964500605.1 uncultured Sterolibacterium sp. | reverse complement strand
CCGAAGGCCACACCCATGTTACGCAGCACCGTCGAATCGGTCAGATCACGTTGCAGCCGGGAGATGGGGAGCTTCTCCGCCAGATGACGCAACACGGCATTGGCCAGCCCAAGATTGCCTTCGGAATTCTCGAAATCGATGGGGTTGACCTTGTGCGGCATGGTGCTGGAGCCGATTTCCCCCGCCTTGGGACGCTGGCGGAAATAGCCCAGGGAAATGTACTGCCACAGGTCGCGGTCGGCATCCAGCAGGATGCTGTTCGCCCGGGCGATGGCGTCGTAGAGCTCGGCCATGGCGTCGTGTGGCTCGATCTGGATGGTGTAGGGGTTGAACTCCAGCGCGAAGGATTCGATGAAGCTGCGGTTGAAATTTTCCCAATCCACTTCGGGATAAGCCAAAAGATGCGCGTTGTAATTACCGACGGCTCCATTGAACTTTGCCGTCAGCGAAACGGCGGCGATGCGCTGCGTCGCCCGTTCAAGGCGCGCACAGATGTTCGCCATTTCCTTGCCCAGGGTGCTGGGCGAAGCAGGCTGGCCGTGCGTGCGCGAGAGCAGGGGCATTGCGGCCAGCTCGTGGGCAAGATTGCGAAAAGTCGCAACGAGCTTCGACAGGGCCGGCAGCAGCACCGTGCTGCGTGCTTCCTGCAACATCAGTGCATGAGACAGATTGTTGATGTCTTCGGAGGTGCAGGCAAAGTGGATGAATTCGGATGCCGCCATCACTTCGGCATTGCTCGCCAGCCGCTCCTTGAGCCAGTATTCCATGGCTTTGACGTCGTGATTGGTGCGCGATTCGATCGTCTTGATCGCCTCGGCGTCCGCGACACTGAATCCGGCCACGAGTGCATCGAGCTCGGCAAGCGTTGCGGGCGAGAAAGGCTTGATCCCGATAATCTGCGGCGCGGCAGCCATGGCCTTCAACCACTCGATTTCGACCCGGACACGACGCTTGATGAGGCCGTACTCGGAAAAGTACTCACGCAAGGCATCCAGCTTCGCAGCGTAGCGGCCATCCAGGGGAGAAAGAGCGGTCAGGGCAGTCAACATGTCAGAATATCCAGAGTTCAGGGGCTGCCATTCGGCATTCCCCCATGGGAAAAACGCGGGATTTTAACAGTCTGGCCCGTCGCAGTCGTTTCCACTGCAAAGACTTTCCGTCTCGAAGCCGACGATGTTGCGGCTGTCCTTGCTGAATTCCACACCAACCAGATGGACCGGGCCCCCAGCCCGATATTTGTCGGCGTAGTTACGCTCGCGTAGCTGCGCCATGGCACGGCCTTCGGGGGCGAGCTCGACAACCTTGAATTCGAACAGCCAGGTCTGACCGTTGAACCGCACGGCCATGTCGATACGTCCATGATTGGTGACATCTTCCAGCACAATGTCGAAGCCCAAAGCAGCAAAGTGGCTGTAGAAAATGCTGGCCCAGTAGCCTTCGTACTGGGTGATCGGGTTGTTGGTGATCCAGGCATGGGGAATGCTGGCGTAAAAGGCGTGAAACAGGTCGCGCAGCCCGGGCAGGTCGTTGGAAAGCAGGAGCTTGTAGAGCCGGCTGAGATTGCGGGCCGGGATGCTGGGACTGCCGCACAGGCTGCCCAGCAGACTGTCGTTAAGACTGGCGCGAACTTCGAGATTGGGGTATCGCAGCTTGAATTCCAGACGGCCGGGAATGTAATGAACTTCGTCGATCGTGAGGTAGCCCGCCTGAAACATCAGGGCTTCGGTGGGGATGGTCTCGACATCGAAGGTAGACAGGAGGGTTTCCGGGGCAATCAGGGATTCCAGATCGGGCGTGAATTTCTGCCGCTGGGTGAGAAGCTTGA
>CAZCOS010000178.1:0-1827 GCA_964500605.1 uncultured Sterolibacterium sp. | reverse complement strand
GCAATTTCAGCCATGCCCATCGGCGCGCCGGGGTGGCCGGAATTGGCCTTCTGAACGGCATCCATGGCCAGGGCACGGATCGCGCCGGTCAGTGGATTGAACGGAGGAAGTGCTGGAGCGTTGGCGGTCTGGTTCGACATGAAGAATTCCCGGCCGGAGAGGGCATCACGAAACTGGACATTATCGCGGAAAGCGACGTTATTTGAATAAGCCGTTGAATTCTTGACGGAATGAAGTCAAGTATTTTTTATCTTTCCGGTAATGATGCACACCGATTCGGGTCAAGAGACTCAGGCACTTATAATCTAGCTTCTTCAGACGCCCGCCCCAAGGAATGACCCCATGCTTTCTTCGCAGCCTTCCAATCACGGCCTGGCCTCCGAAAACCGGATCGATATTGCCTTCCCCGACCCTTCCGGCGATACCGCACTTTTGCAGGAAAAACGTCGTGCAGGAGCCGCCCTGCGGCGCATCATCGACGGGATCATCATGAAGGAGTCCACGCCGGAGGAAGCGGCAAGCCTGGCAGGTGAGCTGGAAAAACTGGCGACACAGCTCGAAACCCTGCTCAACAAACCGGCCCGCACCAGTTTCGGCCATCGCATCACGCCGGACGATGTGCGTGATTTCATCGCCTTCAGCCCGCTCACCGGCCGCGCCAATCCGATTGCCCCACCGCTGGATATCTGGGCAGACCCCGATCAAAAGAACCGGGCACTGGGCCGCGTGATTTTCGGTCGCGGCTATGAGGGCGCGCCAGGTGTCGTGCATGGCGGGCATGTCGCGGCGATTTTTGACGAATTGCTGGGCTTCGTGCAGGGTTTTTCCGAACGCCCCGGCATGACGGGAACCCTGACCATCACTTATCGTGCTCCGACGCCGCTGCTGACCGAACTCCGTCTCGAAGGCGACTACGAAGGTTGTGAGCGCAGAAAAATCCTGACCAGTGGGCGGCTGTTCGCGGGCGAACAGTTACTGGCGGAGGCGAAGGGCATTTTCATCATGCTGACTGACGAGCAATACGCGCTCGTCGCCGCCATGCAAAACAGCAGCGAAAGCAGCCTCTGAAATGAATCACGCCATGCCTGGTGCGCCCGCTCAGCCCGGGGGCGACCGCCAAAAATGGTACGTCATGGCGATGATCGCGCTGGGCACGATCGGCGCGGTCATCCTCAGCACCAGCTTCAATGTGGCCGTTCCGGCCCTGATGCAGCACTTCCACATCGGCAACGACGAAGTGCAACTGGCCGTCACCACCTTCATGGTGACCAGCACCATCGCCATGCTGCCCACGCCCTGGCTGATCCAGCGTTTTGGCCTGCGCCTCACCTTCCTGGGTGCGGTGATTCTGCTCATCATTTCCAGCCTGATGGGCAGCTTCAGCCCCACCTTCCCCCTGCTGCTGGTGGCCCGTGCGGTGCAAGGTATCTGTGCGGGCATCCTCTATCCGCTAGGGACTTACGCCGTCATGACACTGTTTCCCCCGGCGCAGCAGGGGCGGGCATCGGGTCTGATGGGGTTTTCCATCGTGCTGGCCCCGGCCCTGTCGCCAGCACTGGGCGGCATCATCATCGACAACTTCGGCTGGGCGGCCGTGTTCTACGTCAGTATTCCCTTTAGTCTCATCGCCCTCATCGGCGGCTGGCGACGGATGCCGCCCCGCGCAGAAGCCCCCGCCCACGATTTTGACGGCCTTGGTATGGTACTGCTCTCCGTCATGACGCTGACCCTGCTGGGAGCCGTTACCCATCTGCAAGGTGGTAGTAACGAAACCGTTCTCTACGGCGAATTGACCCTGGCTTTTCTGGCCATGGCCGGTTTTTTGCG
>CAZCOS010000177.1:0-1837 GCA_964500605.1 uncultured Sterolibacterium sp. | reverse complement strand
ACCACCTGCCCCTGGTGTTGCGCCTCATAATCCGCCGGAGTGGCCGAAACAAAAATCGTCTGTGGCATCAGCCGTTCGAATTCCTCGAAACGCAGGGGGCGGTTATCCAGTGCCGAAGGCAGGCGAAAGCCATAATCGACCAGGTTTTCCTTGCGGGCGCGGTCGCCCTTGTACATGCCACCAATCTGCGGAACGGTGACATGACTCTCGTCGATGAACATCAGGGATTGCGCCGGCAGATAGTCGATCAGCGTCGGCGGCGGCTCACCGGGCTGCCTGCCGGAAAGATGACGCGAATAATTTTCGATCCCCTTGCAAAAGCCCAGCTGGTCGAGCATTTCAAGGTCAAAGCGGGTGCGCTGCTCGATGCGCTGACACTCGACGAGCCGCTGCTCCTGCTGAAAAAAAGCAGACCGCTCGCGTAACTCACCCTTGATGCACTCGATGGCCCGCACCACGGTATCGCGCGGGGTAACGTAATGGCTGGCCGGATAAACCGTGAAGCGGCCCAGTTTCTGCCGCGTATGCCCCGTCAGCGGATCAAACAGCGTCAGGGACTCGATTTCATCATCGAACAAGGCGATACGCACGGCATGTTCCGCGTTTTCTGCCGGAAACACGTCGATCACATCACCGCGCACCCGGTACATTCCGCGCTGAAACTCCAGCTCGTTGCGCTCATACTGCATTTCCGTGAGCCGCCGGATGATGTCACGCTGCGCCAGCGATTCCCCTTCGCGCAGATGCAGAATCATGCTGTGGTAATCCACCGGATCCCCGATCCCGTAAATCGCCGACACACTAGCGACGATCACGCAATCGGGCCGCTCCAGCAGGGCCTTGGTCGCCGAAAGCCGCATCTGCTCGATATGCTCGTTGATACTCGAATCCTTCTCGATGAACAGATCGCGCGAAGGCACATAGGCCTCGGGCTGGTAGTAATCGTAGTAGGAGACGAAATACTCGACGGCGTTCTCAGGAAAAAACTCACGGAATTCGGCGTAGAGCTGGGCCGCCAGCGTCTTGTTCGGAGCCATGACGATGGCCGGCCGCCCGGTGCGGGCGATGACATTCGCCATGGTAAAAGTCTTGCCCGAGCCCGTCACCCCCAGCAAGGTCTGGTACATCAAACCATCCTCGACCCCTTCCACCAGCTGCGCGATGGCCGAAGGCTGATCCCCGGCAGGCTGGAAGGGCAAGTGCAGCCGGTAAGGACTGCCCGGAAAGGTCTGGACGGCTGGGGAATTCACACGCGCCCTTGGCCTATTTCGCCGCGCCGGTCGCCTTGTCGATCAAGGCTTGCATCTGCTCACCGAGCAGCTTTTTCAGGCTCTCGTCCAGCAGATTGCCCTCTGGATCAAAGCCCCCCGCAAAGGCGTTGGCAAAGACCTCGGGCTTGTTGAGCGGGTGCAGGTTGAGGCAGACACAAACCTGGCGCAGATGATATTGCGCACGGGAAGTCCCCATGCCGCCCCCGGCCCCCATGATGGCGACGGGCTTGCCGGAAAGCAGAGGATTGCCCGGCTCGCGAGAGGCCCAGTCCAGGATATTTTTGAGGGCCGGAGCCAGCGAATAGTTGTATTCCGGGCAGGCCAGCACAAAGGCATCTGCCTTTTTCATCTGCTCGAAAACACGCAGCACTGAGGCCGGTTTCTCGACGATATCCTGATTGTAGAAAGGAATATCGCCCAGTTCGGCCATATCCATCGTGGCCTGAGCCGGCAAAAGGGTTTGCGCGGCCCGGAGGAGTCCGTGATTGGTCGAAGCCTTGCGAAGGCTTCCACAAATACCAAGCAGATGGATAGTCATGAGGTTTCTCCTGATGAAAGATGAACGA
>CAZCOS010000176.1:0-1841 GCA_964500605.1 uncultured Sterolibacterium sp. | reverse complement strand
CTCCGTGACATTGCGGAAATAGAAGCCAACGCCTCTACCGTCAGAGCCACCATCCTTTCGGATTTTGTGCCAGACGATATTGCTTTTGTACGAGAAGCCCCAGGCTTCCAGTACCTTGATACCTTCCGGCAGCAGGGCATTAGGAACCCACAGGTAAAGGTGCGCGGTATCGGCGGCCAGTTGCTCTACAGGCAACGCCATAATCTCAGCTAGGTTCATCGTGCCGTAACGGGACAAGCGGCGATGTTCGGGCGCGACTTTGCCTGTCCGGTTCTGGAACTGCCAGGGCGGATCCGCAAGGATTGTTGAAAACTGCTTATCGCCATGCAGTTTCAGCAGGTCTTGCCCGGCCTCAGATAGTGCTGCATCGGCTTTCTTGGTTGTCATGTTTGGTTCCAGTCCTCTATCAGCTTTGGCGTGATGCCGAACACCAGGATTGGACAGCCACCATGCCGGCCGGCATTGAGCCGGTACAGCAGTTTGCCCATCCATGTGGTACTAGCGCCGTATTTGGCCCGTACCGTCTTGGGCTGGCCTGCCTTCTTGCCTGACTTGAATAGCTCAGGTTCTCCGGTCTTGGTCAGTTGCGGCACCACTTCAAAAACAGGGTTTAGCTTCTCGCTGCGTGTGACCATGACGCCCAGGCTAATCAGCCCGCACTCATGGAAGGCACGCATCGCGTACAGATCGCGGTCAAAGGTCTGATCCTTTGAGTTCCATTCCAGGTCGAAGGCAACGCGATCTTTCACATAGTCGATTTTGTGGCCGTCGATGAAGTTTTCGATGACCCGAGGCGTCGAGTCTGACCGTTTGGTCTTGCGGGTTTTCCCACTCGGTAAAACTTCCTCGTCGTACTCCTGCATTCTCACCAGTAGATCACCTTGGATACGGGCTTCGACCCAGCCAGCAGGCCGCAGCGTGCGGGAATACTTTTTCGGCATGTCCGACTCATTGCCCCCTGGCGTTCCAATGTCCCGAGTAGTGATCCGGAAATCGAGCAACGCCCGTTCAATCTCGGCCAGCTCATCAGGAAAGGACGTTGCCAAGATGGCCGCCGCGTGTCGGTAGCTGTACACGTCATAAAGCGCCCGCACTTCTGCGCTGATGTATTGCTCAATGTCTGCCTGATCGTCGGCATTCGGGCCGGGCCGGAGTGAAACATCATCCGCGCCGTTCTCTTCGGGCAGCTCGTCGCCCTCTGTCTGGTTGTCCAGATCTGGATCTTGTTCTTCGCTCATGTAAAGTGTTTGCAGCCATCGCTATGCCTCCTTGAAAGGCTGGTTGTGGTTAGGCTGATCGACCGGTTGCCCCCGGTCAGTCAGCCGCTTTTCTTATTCCGCGTTCGAGATCGCTTCCAGGCGCTTCAGGCGCTGTTCCAGGTCGGTCGCAGCCTTCAGGGCCTCGATGCCTAGTTCAGCCAGCAGCGGATTGTTTGCCGCCGCTAGGGCCTTCACATCACTGACAAGCAAGGCGGCGCATTGCGCCGCCTTCGTTACGTTCTCGCGTTCCGTATCGCTCAACATGCCGCCCCCTTCTGGTCGGTAGTCCTTCGGTCAAAGGGCAGGCTGGCTTGCCGGCCTTGTGTTGACTGCTGGACATACTCGCGCATGAAATCCCGAATCAATACCGAGGCGGGCCGGTCGTTTGCCTTGGCCGCTCTCAGAAAGGCTTGTTTCAGGTCAGCATCGACGCGGCAGGTGAAGTTTGTTTGCTGTTCCATCCTGCATCCTCTTAATAACGCCGTCTGTACTATGCACTAACATTGTAATGCAATCAATCGCCATAGGTGTCATTTTCAGAAGACGACTGCACCAGTTGATTGGGCGTAATGGCTGTTGTGC
>CAZCOS010000175.1:0-1844 GCA_964500605.1 uncultured Sterolibacterium sp. | reverse complement strand
CGGGTAACGATTATTTCATCCTCTGTGGGTGGAGATGGCTACCATGATCGTTAGTGGGCCTGCCGGTTGACCTCATCCTGGATGGCGCGGCACTGCTCGATGATGTCGGCAAAGCTCGGCTGGTTCAGTGCCAGCAGCCCATCCTCCAGCATTGCGGCGTAATCGGCTTTCAGCGCCGCCAATGATTCGCCTGCGGGGATGAGTTGCAGCTGGCCGCTGGTGGTGGCGAAGTAATCGATCTTGTTGCCAGTCGCATCTTTCTCGACGAAGAACACCGACTTGTGTTCTGCGACGGCTCGGGTCAACGCCCGGTCGGCGCAGGCTGCCGCGAAGTGTGACGTTTTTGCGATGGCTGCCAAGTCAGACCAGTGACGCGAATAGCGTTCGCCACGCAGCCGCCCCTGCAAGCAATACACATGCGCTGCAGTGGCTTTTTCCCAGAAGGTGCGTTCTGCCGCCATCACCAGAGGCAGAGCGACAGGGAAAGTGATGTCTTCGATTTCCGGTGCAATGTCGCAGACCACCGGTTGAACATGATGTGGCTCACCCGTGGCGCGGGCACCAAACTCCAGCTGGATCGTGGGCGCTGAATAGCCGGTTCCCGTCTTGACTGCCGGATAGGCCAGGATCAGCTTGTCCTGATCTTTACCTGCCAGCGTCAGGTTCGCTTCCAGCCCGGCTTTCTCCAGTGCTGCTGCGATGACCGGCCTGACCGTCGCTGCTATCCAGTCGGGCAGGCGGTGGCGAATCGCGCCGCTGATTTTTTTCTCTTGACTGGCCGAATCAGGGATGGGGTTACCTTGCTTCAACAGATCGGCGACCAGCTCGCGGATGTCATAGGTGAGATCCACGTCCTCGGAAAATCGGTCGATGATGCGATAGACCTTGGACAGTGAGGTGCCGCCCTTGAAAGTGAGCTTGCTGGCCAGGTCGGATTCATAAATGGCGGACAGCACCCAGACCACCCAGATGTCTTTTTCGAGCAGGTGCGCAGGTCGCCCGGTGCGAGCCGCAGCAAACTCCAGAGCTTCAACCTGATCTTCCCTGCTGAGCGAAAACCAGGACTCAGCCATGTGCCACGGCCTCATTTTGCAATGCCTCGCTGACCACTTTGGCCATCCAGCTTGGCAATGCGGCGCGCGCGCCACGCACGGCCTCCCACTCGGACTCGGGCAGCTTGGTGCGCAATTGCTCCAGTGCCGCTGGTGCGCCCTCAGGCCCCAGCCAGGACAGCGCACGGATCGCCTTGCCTGCAGGGCGCTTGCCCAACAACAGTTGCCAGCGGTTGCCGTGCTTGAGCTCCACGCACCGATTGCCAAGATGCAGGGTGCGAGATGCGCCGGAGGTGAGAAAGACCTCCCGGGTCGGCACTTGCGTGGTCAGCCCCAGCGCATTGGCTTCTGCTGCGCCGTTGGCCACGATAGTTTCACCGCAACTGGCCTCGATGGCTTGCACCACGGACTCGGTAGACGGCGGGCGGGAACCAAACCGGCCTTGATGGGGCACGACATAGGCACCACGACTCACGCGAAGCAACTTTCCTTCCTGAGCCAGCCGGGACAAGGTTTTGTCGATGGCCGCCCGCGAGCCAAGATGCAGGAACTCCTTGGGCGACAACAAGCCACCCTCGGGCATGGCCTGGGCGGCAGACAAGATGTTCTCGGCAAGATGGCTCATGGTCACGGCTCCTTTGTCAGAAGTATAGATTAGTATCTGACAAACCGCAATTTGAAGACCGAAGACCGGGGTCAAGTCTTGCATTAACGCATCCCGCCATGTTATTTTTCGTCCATGGCACGACCTCTCAGAATTGAACTTGCCGGTGGGCTTTATCATGTGACCGC
>CAZCOS010000174.1:0-1865 GCA_964500605.1 uncultured Sterolibacterium sp. | reverse complement strand
GTCGACAGGCCAGAGGACATTTCGCGGTGGGTCTGCGATTCGCTGGTACGCGCACCGATGGCCGTCCAGGCGATGAGATCGCCCAGATATTGCGGAGAAATGGGGTCGAGGGCTTCCGTTGCGGCAGGCAAGCCCAGTTCATTCACCTGCAGGAGAAACTCACGCGCCTTCTTCATGCCTTCCTCAATGTGGAAGGAATCATCCATGCGCGGGTCGTTGATATAGCCCTTCCAGCCGGTCGAGGTACGCGGCTTCTCGAAATAAACCCGCATCACCAGCACCAGCGTTTCGCTGACCTCTTCGGCCAGTTTCTTCAGGCGACGGGCGTAGTCCATACCCGCCACCGGATCATGGATCGAACAGGGGCCCACCACGACAAACAGGCGAGGATCCTGACGATCGAGAATGCGCTGCATCGTCTCGCGGCCTTGCGCGACAGTCGCGGCGGCCTTGTCGGACAAGGGCAACAGGGCGTGAATCTCCTCCGGCGTGGGCATGCTGGTGAGAGATTCGACATTGAGATTTTCAAGTTTTGCTTGGGTCATGGGTCAGCCTTGCAGTTTCTTCAAGAGTTCTCGAACCGCCTGCACACGTTCGCGCAGGCTGGGCATTTCGCGTTTCCAGTGCAGCTTTTCCGGCCCGGCAAACTTGAGATTTCTGTCTTTCTGGATCAAATCGATGAGGCGAACCGGGTCGATGGGTGCGCTGGCGGAAAAGTGTAATTGTATCCCGTGCACAGTCGCCTCGATCTTGAGAATTCCAAAAGGATGAGCTGCAATGCGCAGCCGATGGGTTTCCAGCAAGGCCTGCGCCTGTGGCGGTAATTCGCCAAAGCGGTCGATCAACTCCTCCTGAAGGGCCTGTATCTCTTCCAGATTCTCGGCATTGGCCAGGCGTTTGTAGAGCGTCAACCGCTCATGCACATCTGGCGCGTAAGCGTCCGGCAGCAAAGCAGCGGCCGACAGATCGATGGTGGAGGCCACGTCCAGCGGCTGGATTTCCTGAGGATTCTTCCCTTCTTTGAGGGCTTTGACGGCCGCATTGAGCATACTCGTGTAAAGCGCGAAACCGATTTCGTGAATATCACCGCTCTGGCTCTCGCCCAGCACCTCCCCTGCCCCGCGAATCTCCAGATCGTGCATGGCCAGGAAGAAGCCCGAGCCCAGCTCCTCCATCATCTGGATCGCCTCCAGCCGCTTTTCCGCCTGTTTGGTCGGCTTGGCATCCTCGTGTGTGAGCAGATAGGCATAGGCCTGATGGTGCGAACGCCCCACGCGGCCACGCAACTGATGCAGCTGGGCCAGGCCGAAGCGATCAGCCCGGTTGATGATGATGGTATTGGCATGCGGATTATCGATGCCGGTTTCGATGATGGTCGAACACAGCAACAGATTGTGTTTTTGCTGCGTGAATTCACGCATCACCCGCTCCAGCTCGCGCTCGGGCAACTGGCCATGCCCCACGACGATGCGCGCCTCGGGCAGCAGCTTTTGCAGGCGTTCTTCCATGTTGTGGATGGTTTCCACCTCGTTATGCAGGAAATACACCTGCCCGCCACGTTTGAATTCACGCAGCACGGCTTCCCGCACCTGCCCGTTCGACCAGCGAGAAACGAAGGTTTTAATGGCCAGCCGACGCTGCGGCGCGGTCGCAATGACCGAGAAATCACGCAGCCCTTCCAGCGACAGGCCAAGTGTCCGCGGAATCGGCGTGGCCGTGAGTGTGAGCACATCGACTTCGGCACGCAAGGCTTTCAGCGCCTCCTTCTGGCGCACGCCGAAACGGTGTTCCTCGTCGAGGATAACCAGCCCCAGACGGGTGAATTGCACATCCTTCGAGAGCAGGCGATGCGTGCCCACGAGAAT
>CAZCOS010000173.1:0-1905 GCA_964500605.1 uncultured Sterolibacterium sp. | reverse complement strand
GCGTAGCACATCTCCGCATCGATCTTGATGATCTTGTTCATTTTCTTCAGATCGAGGATGACCTGGCCGCGCTGGATCGGCGCGGCCGAGCCGTAGCCAAAGTTTCGGCCGGTGGAAATGGTCCAGATAGGAATCTTGTGCTCATTGCAGATTCGCACCACACCCTGCACCTGCTCGACCGTGGTGGCCGTCAGAGCTGCTGACGCCGCATGGGCTGCATTCTCGACGGACATCATGACTTTGTTATAGGGCGCGAGCTGGTCGGCGTTGACCAACACGTTCTCTCCACCCAGCAAGGCGCGGAACTTCTCGATGGCTTTGTTGAATTCGTCCCGGACCGCTCCTCTGGGCAGCACAGCGTTATTTTGTTCAGCCATTCGGTCAGCTCCTTCAGACATCGATCGAAAAGGAAACGAAGCTGCCGGTGATCGGCGTGTTCGCGGTGGGAGCCAATGGAGCGGCCAGCGTCGTGCGCGTGCCGATCGAAGCCAGCAAATAACCAATGCTGCTCGCCCACTGTACAGATTGGCTGGCCCCCCGTGAGAGTCCGGTCAGCTGACGCGGCGCCACGGGACCGTTCTGGCGCTCCTCAATCAATTTGAAACCAGCTCCACAATCGTGCAGCTGGCGGCTAAGCTGCTGCGCGCAGCCTTCGGACATATCAGTGCTGAGGACCTGATGCCGGGTGAACCCGTCTTCGGCAGTATGCTGCCCAAGCCACTGCACACGTGCGCCGCCACTACGGGCCATATCTACTATGAGAGTTGCTGAGGCATCATCCAGCAGGCCGATAACCCGCATTGGCAGACCGTGACGTAGGCGACGCTCAAAATCGAGCATAAATCCCAGATCGCGGCCGACCTTCTGAACGCGCAATGGTGCTTTACCAGCCGCCATGGCGCCATACAGGAAGATCGACTCAGCCCCGCCCTCGTTTACGAGCGCCAACATTGTTGGCTCCGTAGTTGCAGTACCGATCGGCGCGCCAGAGTTAGCCGCAAGGGCGGGTATAAAACCGTCCACGGTCAGACCGATACTGCTCAGGGCCGCGCCTTTGAGCACGAAACGACGATTCACACTCATGTCGGGCTCCTTAAGGCTGAGTAGCCGGGGTCGGCAGACTCGACAGATATTCGGTGACCTGAGCAATGGATTTATCGTCTATATAGGAGGCCGGAAACGCGGGCATGGCGTTGAGGCCATTGCGTACAACCGACTTAATGTAAGCTTCGGGTAGCCCGCGACCGGCGATCACTGGCCCCACTCCCACGTTGGGGGCATGGCAGAGACCGCAAAGTTTATCATACAGATTCTTGCCACTGCCCCACTGGCCATCAGCCATCGCCTGGATGGAAGCGGTCATTAGCGCAAATGGCAGTACAGTTGCGAACAGCATCCGTTTCGTGACCTTGCCACTCAAGAAATCAGGCATGTTGGTTCTCCAGTAGCAAGCAAACCGGCGAGTACGCATTGCTTAGAACGGATACTGGCGCGGCGCATGCTGCACCGTGACCCACTGATCCGAAGTAAACTCCTCGATTGCCCAGTCACCATTGAACCGCCCCAAGCCGGAGTTTTTCTCTCCGCCGAAAGGAGCGTTTGCCTCGTCGTTCACGGGCATATCGTTGATATGTGTCATGCCCGCCTGTATTCGCTGTGCGAACTGCACCCCCCGCGAAGTATCTCTGGTGAACACGGCGCTGGATAGGCCGTATTCGCTGCTGTTGCACAGCTCCAGTGCATGTTCTGCATCGCGAGCGCTCTGGATACCGACCAGCGGACCGAAGATTTCCTCGCGAGCGATTTCCATATCTGCGGTCACGTTGCCGAATACATGCGGCGGTATGACGTTGCCTTGTGGTTCGCCGCCCACCAGCACCTCCGCACCCTCCTGTTGCGCCTTGC
>CAZCOS010000172.1:0-1910 GCA_964500605.1 uncultured Sterolibacterium sp. | reverse complement strand
CAAGGGCGACAACCGTTTCCGCGACAACGAATGGGAAGATCATTTCCTGTTCGATTTCATGAAACAGTCCTACCTCATCACCGCGCGCCATGTGCATGACACCGTCTGCTGTGTCGAAGGCCTGCCGGATAACGCTCAGAAGAAAGTGAATTTCTTTACCCGCCAGTTCATCGACGCGCTCTCGCCCACCAACTTCGCCGTGACCAATCCGGAAGTCCTGCGCGAAACGATGAAAAGCCAGGGGCAGAACCTGCTCAATGGCTTTAATAATCTCCTGCGTGACATCGAAGAAGGCGATGGCCAGTTGCGCGTCAAAATGACCGACCCTACTGCCTTCGAGGTGGGCCGCAATGTCGGCACCACACCCGGCAAAGTCATTTTCCAGAACGAGCTCATGCAGGTGTTGCAGTTCAACCCCACGACGAAAGAAGTGCTCAAACGCCCCCTGCTGATCATCCCGCCCTGGATCAACAAGTTCTACATCCTCGACCTGCGTGAATCGAATTCCTTCATCAAATGGGCAACCGACCAGGGCCACACGGTCTTCATCATTTCCTGGGTCAATCCCGATGCCCGTCTGGCGCAAAAAGCCTTTGACGACTACCTCACCGAAGGCGCACTGACCGCGCTCGAAGCCGTCTGCCGCCAGACCGGCGAAAAGGAAGTCAATCTGGTGGGCTACTGCCTGGGCGGCACACTCCTGGGCTCGACCATCGCCTATCTGGATGCCATCAAGGACAAACGCATCGCCTCGGCCACCTACTTCGTCACCCTGATGGATTTCTCCGTCCCGGGCGAGCTGGGCGTGTTCATCGACGAACAGCAAGTCTCCAGCCTCGAAAAGAAGATGGAAGAACGCGGCTATCTCGAAGGCTCGGAGATGGCGACCACCTTCAACATGCTGCGCGCCAACGATCTCATCTGGTCGTTCGTGGTGAACAACTACCTCATGGGCAAACAGCCCTTCCCCTTCGATCTGCTCTACTGGAACTCAGACTCCACGCGGATGCCGTACAAGATGCACAGCTTCTACCTGCGCAATATGTACATGAAGAATCTCCTCAAGGAACCCGGCGGTATCTCGCTGGCGGGCGTACCCATCGACATCAACAAGATCAAGACGCCCAGCTACTTCATCTCCACCATCGAAGACCACATCGCCCCGTGGAAGGGTGTGTATCTCGGAGCCACACGCATGGCTGGGCCGGTACGTTTCGTGCTCGGTGGATCGGGCCACATCGCGGGCATCGTCAATCCGCCTTCGGCGAACAAATACGGCTACTGGACGAATAACTGCAAGAAATTGCCCGCCACGCCGGAAGAATGGTTCGAAGGCACGGAGCAACATCAGGGTTCTTGGTGGAACGACTGGCAAGCCTGGGTCACTGCACTGGACGGCCAGAAAGTCCCCGCCCGTGATCCGGCCAAGGGCAAGCTGAAAGTCATCGAGGACGCTCCGGGGTCTTACGTCCGTTTCCGCCTCGACAACAAGGACGGAAAAGCCGCTTGAGCTGCCACAGCGCAGCGGTGATGGAAACCATGCCGCTGCGGGTCGTTTTCGACACCAATGTTCTGCTGTCGCTCTGGGTTTTCGACCAAAGCCCAGGCGGCAGCCGCCTGGCACCGCTGCGCCAGCAGATTGAAACGGGAAAACTGCTGGTATTGAGCCGGGAAGATTGCCTAGCGGAATTCAGACGGGTGCTGGCCTATCCCGAATTCCGGCTGGAGCCGGAACGTCAGCAAGACATTCTTCAGGCATATCGTGCCGTGCTGACCTGGGTCAGTCCGGCTGCTGATCCACAAGTCGAGCCGGCTTATGTTTTACCGCGTTGCCGTGACCGCGACGACCAGAAATTTCTCGAACTGGCCCGGGATGCCGCCGCCGACGTGCTGACCACAGGCGACAAGGC
>CAZCOS010000171.1:0-1990 GCA_964500605.1 uncultured Sterolibacterium sp. | reverse complement strand
CGGCCCGCCGGGGTGGAAATTGCCGCCGCCGCCAAAGCCCGCGTAGAACAAAGCCTTGTGCGGCCAGATGACCCCCTTGGGCATGCCGGTCGTGCCGCCGGTGTAGAGGAGAATCTGATCGTCATCGGAGAGTGCGATGTCGTCGAGATGGCCACTGGCCTGCGTCAGCGCATCCTCGTAATCCACGGCCCCGGCGATGCCGGCAGGGGCGACGGCGACGTGAATTCGATCGCGAATACGGACCAGGGCGGTAAGCTTCGGTGCGGCAACGAGAGCATCGCGCACCACGGCTTCGAGTTCCGCGCTGTAGACCAGCGCTTTCAGTTGGGCATTGTCATAAACGTAACGCGCTTCCTCGGCGGTGTAGCGGTAATTGACATTGACCGGGATGGCCTTCAGCTTGAAGGCGGCAAAGCAGATTTCGGCGTATTCCGCGCAGTTGTAGGCGTGGATGCCGACGGTATCGCCTTCGCCGATCCCCCGCCCGCGCAGCCACAGGGCGAGCTGCGTGGCGCGGTCTTCGAGCTGGCGGAAAGTCAGGCGGCGCGGGCCGCAGACCAGGGCTTCTTCATCCGGCTTGGTGTCGACCACCAGTTGAAAAAGGTCGGAAAGATTGTAAGTACGCGGTCTGGCCTGCATGGGACGCTCCGGAGAATTTTGGAGATCAGGGGAGATGGTGCGGAAAGGAATTGAAAGGAGTTGAAAGGAGTTGAAAGGGGCTGAAATGGCAGAAAGTCGTCGGTTCTGCGCCCGTCAAGACCGCCTCACTCTCCCCGTAGGGGCAACCTTCACGGTTACCCTGTTTTTCAGGTTCAATTCAAGGATTACAGGGCCAGCTCGGCCATGGTCCGCACCATGTCGACCCCGCCATTGCCCATGAGCAGCATCGTCGTCACGGGCGAATCCTTCCAGGCCTGCAGTCGGTCCTTGATGCGCGCCTTCGAGCCGCACAGGGAAATTTCGTCGGCGAACTGCGTGGGCACTTCCATCAGGGCCTCTTCGCGGCGGCCTTCGAAGAAGAGCTCCTGAATGCGGTTGGCCTCGGCTTCAAAGCCCATGCGGCACATCAGGTCCTTGTGGAAATTCTTTTCCTTCGAGCCCATGCCGCCGATGTAGAAAGCCAGCGTCATCTTGACGGGGATGAGCGCGGTTTCGAGATCGTCGTCGATATTCACCTGCACCAGCGGGGCGATTTCAAAACCCGGCTTCATGCCTTTGAGCTGATCGGCATAGACCTCCTGACGGAAGGGGCTGTAATACACGGGCAGCCAGCCGTCGGCGATTTCCACCGTTTGCGTCACGTTCTTCGGGCCTTCCGCACCCAGATAGATGGGCAGATCAGCGCGCAGCGGGTGGGTGATCGAGCGCAGAGGTTTGCCCATGCCCGTCGAGCCGGGGCCGGTGTAGGGCAGAGGATAGTGCTCGCCGGCATTGGTGACCGGGGCTTCGCGGCGCATCACCTGACGGATGATGTCGACATACTCGCGGGTGCGGGCCAAGGGCTTGGCGAAGGGCTGACCATACCAGCCTTCGACGACCTGCGGGCCGGAAACGCCCAGGCCGAGAATCATGCGGCCATTCGAGAGATGATCGAGAGCGAGTGCGGCCATGGCGCAGGCCGTCGGCGTGCGGGCCGACATCTGGGCGATGGCCGTGCCCAGCTTGATTTTCGAGGTGTGCGCACCCAGCCAGGCCAAGGGCGTAAACACATCATTCCCCCAGGATTCCGCCGTCCAGACCGAGTCGTAGCCCAGCTTTTCCGCCTCTTGTGCCAGTTCGACATTGCCATTGGCCGGCGGGCCAGCGTACCAGTAACCGAATTGCAGACCGAGTTTCATGATGGGACTCTCCTCCTGATCGAATCATTGTGGCGGTGTCGGGCCACGGTGATGTTTTAGGGTGCCTTGGGTTCAGCGAACGGGTGAATGATAGCGGGCGCAGCCCCGCCCGTGCCCAGTTGCATCCCCAATGCGGGTTCTGGCTGCGTCGT
>CAZCOS010000170.1:0-2096 GCA_964500605.1 uncultured Sterolibacterium sp. | reverse complement strand
GGTTCGAGGCTTTTCTGGATGGTGGCGACGGTTTCGCCAAAGCTGGCCTGGCCGTTGAGAAGGGCCTTGGGCTGGCCGTGGCGCAAGCGGACGACGGGGATGCGTGCGAGGGTGATGCGGGCATCGGCGGTGTCGATGTGTCGTCCATCGCGGGTTGCGAGCCGCTTTGGGGTCGCGGGGGGAAAGAAGAATTCGGGGTGGCCTTCAAAGGGGCTGGAGACGAGGACGTGGGAGAGTTCGTCTTGCGGGCGGGCAAAGAGGGAGAAAGCGTAGCCGAGGTAAAAACCCATGGTCTTGCGCCCTCCGGCGATGGAAACGTGGAGTTTGGCGTTTTCGTCGCGGGTCAGTTCGGCCATGAGGGCGGTGATGTTGTCGGCGGCACTGGCGTTTTCTTCGGGGGTGCGGATGTCGGCCAGGGGCAGGCCTGCGGCATCGTGGATGATGTGGATATGGCGGTCGTCAAAGACGGGCTGACCCAGCTGCGGGTAGTCGGCCAGCAGGGCATGAAATTGTCCGCCGTTGGGGTGCAGCAGGGCGGTGCGGGCGAGCCGGGCACCTTCCTGGGTGGTGAGTAGATGAATTTCGGTGGGGATGAAGGCCACCCCGCCCTCCTCTGCCCCAACACCCAGGGCGTAGAGGGTTTCGGTGAGGATTTGCGGGGAAAGGCCGGTGACGGCGAGGAGGATTCGGCGGGGGTGGGCGTGTACGGGCGGGCGGGTCTTGGTCATGGTGCGTCATGCCTTCGAGGTTTCATTCGAGCCAGGTACGGAGTTGGCCCTTGGCTTGTTTAAGCTGCGCGCCGCTCATGAGCTGGATGTGCGAAGTGGCAGCGCGGGCTTTGTCGGCTGCCGTGAGCAGCCCGCGATATTCGACCAACATGGCTTTGGTGCGCAGCCCGCCGAGCTTGAGGAGGCTTTCGAGCTTGTAGAGGGCTTCGGTGGATTTTTCGTCGCCGGTCACGCCGGGGCTGGCGAGGTTGCCCGCTTTGGCTTCGATGATGCACAGGCGGTTGTTGTGCATGAAGGCAACGTCGATTTCGTTTTTGGTCTTGCCATCGGGGGCGACGATGTGAAGATTCATGCAGGGTTCGACAATGCCCATTTCAGGGGCAAGGTCCATCAGCGCACGGTAGAGGTGGTATTCGAGCCATCCACCGTTGGCGAACTGGCGGTTGTTTTCGTCAGGGAATTTGAGAATGTTCTTTTCGCGCTTGAAGACATCGGCCTCTTCAAAAATGGCCATCATTTCACGCAATTCAATGGAGTCGCGCTGTCTATCGCTGAGTTCCGGGGACCTGAGCGAGCTTTTGGCTTGCTGGGCCAGCCAGTTGATCTGACCCAAGGCAGATCCGCCGGATTTGACGTGATCGACCAAGCGTTCGGAGAGATCGCGCAAACGGGCATTGATATTGGGCTGTTCCAGATTTTTTGCCAGACGGTAACCATGCACTTCGAGATAATCCCGCACGCCGATGCGAGCCTGTAGTTTATGGCTGTAGTCGCGACGTCCCAGCATCAGGACGTCATCCGTATCGGCGTTGATGTAGTAGATGGGTCTTTTAGCGGTGGTAAAGACGGACTGGGCGGCCATGGCCATGAGTTTGGTGCCGCCGGTGACATTGAGCATGATTTCGTCGGTCTCGGCTTGTTCGGTCAGCCAGTTGAGCAGCGTATCCTCGATGTGGGCGTAGGCGTAGGCATCGTTGATGGGCAGCAGTTCGGTACGGATGCCCCGTCGCTTCAACACGTTTTCCAGCGCGGCGGCTTCACTTTTCATGTCTGGGCTGACCACCAGCACCATGCGCTCCGGCCGCAATGTCGCATCAATGGCGGGCAGGAGGCTGGGCGTGGCTTGTTTTGATACGAGACAAAGATGGGTCTTCATGGCAGTTTCCGGATGTCGTAGGGTTCAAGTGTAGCCTGGCAGCGTTGCAAATCGTCCGCACTGAGTTCTCGCCCACGGTCGCTGGCACTCAGTTGCAGTGAGAGATTGAAGTAACGTGCCCCGCGTGCGCAGACTTCAGCGGCGAGATTCACCGGCAGGGTTCCGATGACGGCATCCCCCGCGCCAACCTGGGCCGGGTCGAGGTGTTCGAC
>CAZCOS010000169.1:0-2102 GCA_964500605.1 uncultured Sterolibacterium sp. | reverse complement strand
GCTGGCGTAAACCGCCAGCGTTGAACGGCTTCAATCGCCGCAGCATCCAGACGGGGCGAACCGCTGCTCTGATGCAAACCGACCTCCGTGGGAAGACCCGAAGCATTCACAGCTACACGCAGCAGGACTTTCCCCTGCTCACCCATCCGGCGTGAAAGCGGTGGATAAACCGGACGCGGGTTATCCAGATAAGCCGCATCGAACCGGGGCGGCAAGATCGGGGCGGGGGAAGGAACCGATGACGCCGCCTCGGTCACGGCTACCGGTGTACGGGTTTCGCTGGCAACAGGGGCTAAATCCTGAACCGGCTGCTCGACCCGGGCAGTTTGATCGGCCTGAATCAAAGGCGCAGGTGTAGTTTTGCTCATTTGTGGACGGGGAGTCACTTTTTTCTGCACGGGCTTCACCTCGGGTTCAGGCGGCTTTTGCTTTTCGACCGGCTTTTCCGGTTCACCCGGATGCAGCAGGCTGACGCTCAACACCGGTGCAGCCCGGGGCAACTCGACCGGCGCAGCGTGCAACAAGGCCGCCATCACAGCGACGTGCAGGGTAACGGCCAGAAACAACTTCCCCGGAGCAAAACCTCGCTCCGCTCCCCAGCCCGTGGCGGTATAGGCGGTCATCTTCCTCAAACCTCACCAAACAGCGTGACCAATCTCGATCGCGCAAAGAAATCGGCGAAAGAACAAACATCGCGAAACGCCACCACGCGCCGCTGCAGCCATTGTTTCAGCGTTTCCATTGAATACATTCCCTCTACCTTTCGGTCTGGCCGGATTAGGTCAAAGCCCAAAACCTCTTATTGGTAATTATTATCATTTACATTCATGGCATCCGTCAAGGCCCATGGCTGGCTTTTGAAACATCTGAAGGCAAGACCTCGTTTCGCAAAAGCTAAGAAATCACTTACAAATGACTTTCCATCCACATTGATTTCATTAGATTAATTACAAGAAGAAAAATAGACAAAGTTATAGCTAAGTCATTGTCCCCCAAAGAAAAAACCTACATCTCCCTTGACCCCCCCGAAAAACTGAAATAAAGTGGGAAGAAGTGGGAGAAAGTGGGAATCCCGAGCTAAAACAGCCTGCTTTTTCACCGGTCTGGACTCAAACCAAGGGGGGCAATCGCGCGTGTTTCAGGGGGCAACCGCATTGAATCTCGATGCCAAGGGGCGCATGGCGATCCCGGCGCGGCATCGTGACGCCTTGCATGTGCTGGGGGCAGGCCGCCTGGTGCTGACCGCCCATCCGCATCGCTGTCTGCTACTCTATCCGGCCCCGGCCTGGGAGCCGGTACGCGACAGCGTGCTGGCCAAATCGAGCCTGGATGCCCAAGCCGCGCTCCTGCGCCGCTTGCTGGTCGGCATGGCCATCGACACCGAAATGGATGCGGCCAATCGCCTGCTGATCTCTCCCGAATTGCGCCGCTTTGCCAGCCTCGAGAAGGAAATCTGGATGGTTGGCCAGGGCTCACATTTTGAAATCTGGAGCGATGCAGGCTGGCAAGCCCAGCAGGACGCAATCTTCGCTTTGGGCGACAAACTGTTGCCGACTGGTCTGGAGAATTTGACGCTGTGAGCACGGGCGCGCCCCTGGGGCATCGCACCGTACTGCTGGATGAAGCGGTTGATGCACTCTCCCTCCAACCCGAAGGCATTTACGTCGATGCGACTTTCGGGCGCGGGGGACATAGCCGGGCGATCCTTGCCCGGCTAGGCAAACAAGGTCGCCTGATTGCGCTGGATCGTGATCCAGCCGCCGTTGAAGCGGGGCAAAATCTGATGGCAGAAGACGGGCGTTTCACTTTACGGCACGCGCGTTTCGGCCAGTTGAGCGAAGTACTGGATGAATTGCAGCACAAGCAGGTCGATGGCGTATTGATGGACATCGGTGTTTCCTCTCCGCAGCTGGACGAAGCCGCGAGGGGATTCAGTTTCCGCTTTGATGCACCACTCGATATGCGTATGGATACCAACCGAGGCCAGACGGCGGCGGATTGGTTGAACGAAGCTTCTCAACAGGAAATAGAAAGGGTCATCAAAAATTATGGCGAAGAACGGTTTGCTCATGCGATTGCAAAGGCGGTTGTGGCTACTCGGG
>CAZCOS010000168.1:0-2106 GCA_964500605.1 uncultured Sterolibacterium sp. | reverse complement strand
GCGCCGCAGATGATGAGGTAGGTCGAGTTGTACCAGTCGGCCGCTTCCGGCACGTCGGTCTGCTCGCCCCAGGTCTGGGGGCTAGCAGCGGGCAGATCGCAGTACCAGTCGTAGAAAGAACCGCAAGCACCGCCGATCAGCGAGAGGTAGCGTGAGCCGGCCGCGTAGGAGAGCATGGACATCGCGGGAATCGGCGAAAAACCGTAAATGCGGTCCGGGCCCCATTTCTTGATGGTGTAGATATTGGCGGCAGCGGCGATTTCCGTCACTTCTTCCCAGTTCGTGCGGACAAAACCGCCCAGACCGCGCACGGCGGTGTACTGGATGCGCTTGGCCGGGTCGTTCTGGATGGCTTCCCAGGCTTCGACCGGGTCTTTGCCGGATTTCTTCTCGGCACGATACAGATCGAGCAGACGGCCACGAACCAGCGGGTATTTGATGCGGTGCGGGCTGTAGAGATACCAGGAGAAGGATGCGCCGCGCTGGCAGCCGCGCGGCTCGTGGTTCGGCAGATCGTCGCGGGTACGCGGGTAATCGGTCTGCTGCATTTCAAAGGCGACGAGCCCACTCTTGACGAAGATTTTCCACGAGCAGCCGCCCGTGCAGTTCACACCGTGCGTCGAACGCACGATCTTGTCGTGACGCCAGCGGTTACGGTAGGAATCTTCCCACTTGCGATCTTCGTCGGTCACGATGCCGTGGCCGCCGGAGAACGTGCTCTGGATGCGATCGAAAAACTTCAGTCTGTCAAGAAAATGACTCATCTCTTGTTGCTCCTCTCATGGAACGGAGCCTTGGCAGGCTCCGGGGTAAAACACTCGGCCGCACACAGAAACCCCGGGGGTCCCGGAGCGACCGGGGTGGATGGTGAAAAGGGAATTACGGGTTCTTGATGTAGGCGTCCTTGCGAAGGTAGAACCACCAGTTGATGACGACACAAACGGCGTAGAACACAGCGAAACCGTACATGGCGTTTTCCGGAGTGCCCGCCTTGACCTGAGCACCAATGATGACCGGGGCGATGAAGGAACCATAAGCGGCAACGGCGGAGGTCCAGCCCAGCACCGGGCCGCGTTGATCCTGATCAAACACAAAACCCACCGTGCGGAAAGTTGAGCCATTGCCGATGCCGGAGGCTGCGAACAGAACCACGAACAGCACCATGAAAGTCAGAAAGTATTGCTCAGGTGTGGCCGAATGGTAAGCCTGATACATCACCTGGCCCGTGGCGATCGAAGCCACCACCAGCACGACGGAAATGACCTGCGTCACGATGGAGCCACCGAGCTTGTCGGAAATCCAGCCACCGACCGGGCGGATCAATGCACCAACAAAGGGGCCGATCCAGGCATACATCAGTGCGGAGGGTGCATTCGGGTTCTTGGCATGCACCCAGGCGTTGGTCGCCGGGTCCAGCACATGCGTGTTGCCGAAGATGACGGTGATGGACAAAGGCAGTGCCATCGAAAAACCGATGAAGGAACCGAAGGTCACGACATAGAGTGCTGTCATCGACCAGGTGTGCTTGTTCTTGAAAATGGCGAACTGCTTGGTCAGATTGGCCTTCATCTCCCCCGTTGAGGTAAGTTTCATCGCAAAGAGCGTGCCGAACATGACGCCGATCAGCATCAGCCACATACCATTACCAGAAAGGACACCGATGCCGCTCGGGGCGGGTAGGTAGAGGTACAGCGCGATGGCTGAAATCACCAGAGCCAGCAGGTAGAAGAACGCTACCTTGAACAGCGCGGACGCCGTGGAGCCAATGTTAGGCGAGACGGTCAGCAGATTGTTCATGCCAAACCAGCCCAGCACGGCCAGCGGCACCAGCAACAGCAGCCAGACAAAACCAGCGTTTTGCACATAGGTGGGCGTACCGGCGACGATCTTGCCCACCAGCGAGGCCGAATCCTTGACCAGCGGAATCGGATCTCCAGCCAGCGCGCCAAAGACCCCGGCGGTCACGACCAGCGGAATCAGTATCTGCATGGTCGTCACGCCGAAGTTCCCCAGACCAGCGTTCAGGCCCAGTGCTGTACCTTGCAGCCGTTTGGGGAAGAAGGTGCTGATATTGGCCATCGAGCAGGCGAAGTTGCCGCCACCAAT
>CAZCOS010000167.1:0-2118 GCA_964500605.1 uncultured Sterolibacterium sp. | reverse complement strand
GCACCATCTCCCCGCCGCGGGTGGCGACTTCGTTGGATTGACGCGCCAGCGCGTTAGCCTGCGTGGCATGCTGGGCGTTGTTTTGCACCGTGGCATTGAGTTCTTCCATGCTGGAGGAGGTTTCTTCCAGGCTGCTGGCCTGTTCCTCGGTACGGCTGGAAAGGTCTTGATTGCCCGAGGCAATTTCGCGAGCGGCCGTGTTGATGGCATCGGCGGCTTCCTTGATCTGGCCGATGACCTCGCGCAGACGCTCGATGGTCTGGTTAGTGTCGTTCTTCAGCTGGCCGAAGATGCCCTCGTAATCTTCCTGGATGGTTTGTGTGAGGTCGCCACTGGCGACGCGTTCCAGGGCTTGCGAGGTGGTCTGCAAGGCTTGCTGGGTGTTTTGCAGCAAATGGTTGATTCCCTTTGCGAGTGAGGCGAAGAAACCTGTCTTGCCATCGAGTGAAATACGCTTGGAAATGTCGCCCCGGCTGGCGGCGGCAACGATTTCGGCGACTTCCTTTTCGACCAGGATTTCGCTGGTGCGATCCTGCCATTCTCCCGCCGTGCCCAGCCGCTTGCCGGCTTCGTCGAAGACCGGGGTGGTGATGGCGTGGAAGGTGCGGTTGCCGATCGAAAGTTCGGTCTCATCGCTGCGTTGCAGTTCAGCATAACGCCGGACAGCCGCCTCCGGGTTATCGTGACAAAGGCCGATGCTGCTGCCAATGAGTGCGTCGACCGTGAAGCCGGGTTGACGTTGGGCCAGTTCAGGCTCGATCCCCCGAATCACTTCCTGCATGGATTTGTTGGCGTAGGTGATGCGCCCGGCCACATCCGCGATGCGAACCGGTGTGCGGGCTGAATCCAGGGCAATCTTGATGCCCGTCATTTCCTCTGCCACACGGCGGGTTTCGGCCAGTTCGAAGCCCATGCGGGTCTGCATGCCCTGAAGCTGTTGCAACATCTTGCCGAGTTCGTCGTTATGGCTGACGTCGATCGTATTGTCGTATTTGCCTTGGGCAATGTGGCCCAGCGTGTCGGAGACTTCATGCACGGGACGGAGGATGGAACGGATCAGCCAGAGAGCCCCCGCCAATCCGGCCAGCAAGGCCAGCAGCACACCGGCCAGTGTCGCTGCCCGGATTTGTCCAAAAAGGGTTTCCGAAGCCTCGAAATCCTCTTTTGCATGCTGGCTCTGATAATGGAACAGCGCGTCGGCCTTGGCTGCAGCGTCCTGATAGGCCGGATTGATCGTCTTCAGCAAGATGGCATTGGCCTGATCATAGTGCCCTTCCAGAAGAGCCTGCCTCGTGGGCTCGATTCCTTCCTGAACCAGTTTGCGATGGGCTTCCAGGTAGGCATCGGCGAGTTTTTTGTGTTCTTCAGAGAAGGGTTGCGCGGTGTAGTCCTTCCAGAGCGAGTCGATCTCGGTTTTCGTCTGCTCGATGGCGTCGGTATGGCGGTTCAGGGGGTGGTCATGTGCATCCGCGTATTTCCCGCTGGGATCGTGCTGCAGGCTCAGGAGGATCTGGGTGCGATTGTCTGACATCATTTTATTGATGCGACCGAGGATGCGAACGGGTTCCAGTCGCTCTCTGTACTGACGTTCCCCCGTCTGGCCGATGGTGGAAACCGCATAAATTCCCAGAATTGCCTGAACGAAAATGATGAGGCACAGTAGTCCGAATGCTCCAGATAGTCGCTGTCGAAGGGAAAGGCGTTCCAGAAAGGAAGGCTCACGCTGGATGATCTGCCCGTAGCGGATGCGCAATTTGCCTTGCCGGTTTTCGCGGAATTTACGGTAGAGCTCTTCAGCGGCCTCGATCTGGCTGCGGGTGGCTTTGCGGCGAACGGACATATAGCCGGTGGTCTGTCCATTTTCGATGAGGGGCGTGGCGTTCGCCATGACCCAGTAGTGATCGCCGTTCTTGCAACGATTTTTGACCATCCCCGACCAGGGGCGGCCTGCCTTGAGCGTGGCCCAGAGATCGGCATAGGCTTTGGGCGGCATGTCCGGGTGGCGGATGATGTTGTGCGGCTGGTTGAGCAGCTCTGCCTCGGTAAAACCGCTGATCTCGACGAAATCCTTGTTGATGTAGGTGATCTGGCCCTTGAGATTGGTTTTCGAGACGATCA
>CAZCOS010000166.1:0-2119 GCA_964500605.1 uncultured Sterolibacterium sp. | reverse complement strand
GCATCCCGTTTTTTACCTCGACTTCACTCAAAGGAGATCATCATGGCCGTTCTCGTCGGAAAATCCGCTCCCGATTTCACCGCTACTGCCGTTCTTGGCAACAATGAAATCAAGCCCGTTACTTTCTCGGAAGTCATCAAGGGCAAGTACGCAGTGCTGTTTTTCTACCCGCTCGATTTCACCTTCGTCTGTCCTTCCGAGCTGATTGCTTTCGATCATCGTCTGGAAGAATTCAAGAAGCGCGGCGTCGAAGTCGTCGGCTGCTCGATCGACTCGCAATACACCCATCTGGCCTGGAAGAACACCCCGGTCGACAAGGGGGGCATCGGTCAGGTGCAATACACGCTGGTCGCCGACATCAAGCATGAAATCTGCAAGGCTTACGACGTCGAAGCCGCTGGTGGTGTGGCCTTCCGGGGTTCCTTCCTGATCGACAAGGCCGGTATCGTCCGTCACCAGATCGTCAATGATCTGCCGCTGGGCCGCGACATCGACGAAATGCTTCGCATGGTCGATGCCTTGCAGTTCAACGAAGAACACGGCGAAGTTTGCCCGGCTGGCTGGAAGAAAGGAGCTTCCGGCATGACCGCCACCCCGGAGGGCGTGGCCAAATATCTGGCCGCGAACGCCAAGGCACTGTAAGTCTCGACGTTTCTTGTCTTGAAAAGAACAAGGCCACCCGAGGGTGGCCTTGTTCTTTTTGACATCAAGGGCAAGCGCAAGGGTTGCACCTACAGGGAGAGGCCGGATTTCATCGACATAAGCGCGGTGACATGGCTTACTTGAACTCGATGATGACCTGATCGACGGCCAGGCTGTCTCCTACCTTGGCCGAGATTTTCGACACCACGCAGTCCTGTTCGGCCTTGAGGACGTTTTCCATCTTCATGGCCTCGATGATGGCGAGCTTTTCTCCCGCCTTGACTTCCTGCCCTACCGATACGCTGACTTCACGCAGCAGGCCCGGCATGGGCGAGAGCAGGAAGCGCGACAAATCTGGCGGAGCTTTTTGCGGCATGAGTGCCTGCAACTCGGCCACGCGCGCGGTGACGACCAGCAGATCGGCCTGGGTTCCCCAGTGGGTCAGTCGGTAACGCAGGCCGACACGCTCGACCTGCATGCAGATGGGCTGGCCATTGAATGTTCCCTGATAAAGCGGGTCGCCAAAACGCCAGGTGCTACGCACTTCGTAGCGTTTGCCTTCATGCAGAATGTCGTATCCACCGGGCACGGGGCAAGCCGTCAGGGGATAACGGGCATCGTTCATCAGCACCACGAATTCATCGCCGGGGCGGTATTCGTGGCCGGGCATCGGGCCGGTGATGGTGGCATTGCAGCTCAATACCCCCCGCTGGATGGCTGCGCCCACCGCCGCCAGCATGACCGGATTTGGATGTGCGCGCTCGGTGGCATTGAAGCCCTTGGGGTATTCCTCGCCGATCAGGCCGGTATTGAAGTTACCTGCCTTGAAGCGTTCGTTCTGCATCAGGGCCGACTGAAAGGGGATGTTCGAGGCGATGCCGCGGATGACGAATTCGTTGAGGGCCTCGCGCATGCGGGTGATCGCCTCGTCGCGAGTGGGTGCGTGAACGATTAGCTTGGCAATCATCGAATCGTAGAACATCGAGATTTCGCCACCTTCATAAACCCCCGTATCGACGCGAATCGCGCCGGGCACTTCCTTCGGCGGCAGATATTTCACCAGACGGCCGGTAGACGGCAGGAAGTTGCGGCGGGAATCTTCTGCATTGATGCGGCATTCGATGGCCCAGCCGTCGAGCTTGATGTCGCTTTGCGCGACGGGCAGCTTTTCACCGGCGGCCACACGAATCATCAGCTCGACCAGATCGAAGCCCGTCACCATTTCCGTCACGGGGTGTTCGACCTGCAGGCGGGTGTTCATTTCCAGAAAGTAGAACTGCTTATCCTTGCCGCCCACGACGAATTCGACCGTGCCCGCACTCTGGTACTTGACGGCCTTGGCCAGAGCCACGGCCTGCTCGCCCATGGCGCGGCGGGTGGTTTCATCGAGGAAGGGACTGGGAGCTTCTTCCACGACTTTCTGGTGGCGGCGTTGCAGGGAACATTCCCGTTCGCCCAGATACACGACATTGCCGTG
>CAZCOS010000165.1:0-2123 GCA_964500605.1 uncultured Sterolibacterium sp. | reverse complement strand
GCAACCACGCCGTATTCCACGAAATTCTTGCCGAACTTGCCCCAGGGGTGCATGCCCGCGCCGATGATGGCGATTTCTTTGCTCATTTCTGACCTCCCACTGGCTGCCATTTCCAGGTCGTCTTGGCCGTCGTTTCGTCTTCGGAGAGGACATCGATCACCAGCTCCATGGCCATGCCGACTTTCAGGGTGGCGAGATCGACACCCTTGACCAGTTGCCCCAGCACCACCATGCGTTCCTTGTCGAGCTCCACGGCGGCGATGCCGAAGGGCTCGAAAGGCTCAGGTGCGACATAGGGCTCGGGCGGCTTGTAGGCCGCGTTGGTGTAAGACCACAGCTTGCCGGTACGCGACAGAGGGACTTCCTCGAAGGTCTCCGAGACGCAATCCGGATTACGGCAGAAGGTCGTGAGCTTGGGGAAGTAGTAAGTGCCACAGGCGGTGCAGCGCGAACCGATCAGGTGCGGCGTCTTGCCTTCATTCCCTTCGGAAAACCAGCCGGGCAATACCGGCTCTTGCATCTTGGTACTCATGCGTCCTCCGCTCAGGCCGCAGGCCGGATGGCGGGCGGATTGTTCTTGATGACCATGCCACGCAGATTGTGCGGGTCAAGACGACGGATGATTTCCAGCTGTTCCGCTGTCGGCATTGGTGTTTCGCCCAGGCCATCGGCCTTCAGCAGCGGGAAACCCGTGGCGGCCTGCACCTGATCGAAAGTCACGCCGGGGTGCAGCGACTTGACGCGGATAGCACGATCCGGGCCTTTGAAATCCATCACGCACAAATCGGTGACGATCAGACGCAGATCGACGAAGCTCTTCATGCCCGGCTGCAGGCGCGCCGGGTTGTAACCGGGGCCGGAAACCATGTCCACTTCGTTCGCCACAAACACACGCGGGCCATGATTCGGCACGAAATAGGAGTTGGCGTGATTGATGTTATTGCCCGGCAGACCACGCACGCCGAGGACGGCAGACTTGGGCTTGGTGTAATCCGGGCCGACACAGGAAAGGTTCGACTGGCCGAAACGGTCGATCTGGGTCGGGCCGATCATGGCGTGACGCTTACCGCCCCAGACGCATTCAAAGACACGGTCGAAGCTCATGTAGCCTTCAAATTTGGCGACGTAATCCCCCCGCGCACCCAGCGGCACGGGCTCGGAAACCAGAAAGGTTTCGGAATCCGTCATCAGCAGTTCCGGCGAATGCGTGAGCTTGGCCAGGCTCGCACCCAGACGCGGCACGGTGGTGATGCCGGAAGCCAAGACTTCGCCATCGTTACGCCAGGCTTCGGAGCAGGCCACGATCATCAACTCGGCCAAGGTGCAATCTTTGCAATCAGTAGTCATATCCGGTCACCTCAGAAAATGGGCGTGCGCAGCTTGTTGATGCGGTCCATACCGCCATTTTTGGCGAGATAGTCTTCCTCGCTGCAGGCGATGAATTCGTCGTAATACTTCTGCCAGCCCCCTTCTTCGGTAGCCGAGGCGTTGTATTTCTTCAGGTGGTCCATGTCCCAGCCGTAGCTCTTGCCGCAGTAAGTCGGGTGACCACCGCCCGGGGCATGCACCACCCCCTTGACCAGATAACGCTCGAAGAAGTTGAGGCGAGCCTCGTCAGCCGTCAGGGCGAACTTGTCTTCGAGTTTCTCGGTGCAGACGAAGGCGGCATCGGCCGCGCGGGCGAACAGATCATCAAACAGCGGATCGTTACCGGTATTCAGCGTGTTGCCGAGCCGGTCAGCCGCATCGACATGCAGCAGGGCGACATCGAGTTTCAGGGCGGGCATGGCCAAAAGCACTTCGCCGTCGGCATAAGGCGACTGGATGGTCTTGATGTCGGGGTTATGTTTCATCACATCCGTGCCGATGCCACAGCGCGTCGGCAGGAAAGGCATCCGCATGCCGGCCGCGCGCAGACCCCACTCGAACATACCTTCGTCGAGCTCCATCACTTCCAGTTGCCCGGCCTCGCGGGCCTTGCGGTAATAGGGTTCCAGCGGAATGGCATCCATGGTGACAAAACCGAAAATCAGTTTTTTCACCTTGCCGGCCGCGCACAGCATGCCGACTTCCGGGCCGCCGTAGGCGACGATGGTCAGATCCTTGACATCGGTACGCAGCAG
>CAZCOS010000164.1:0-2128 GCA_964500605.1 uncultured Sterolibacterium sp. | reverse complement strand
GGTGCTCGTTCATCGCACCCTTGGGCTTGCCGGTGGAGCCGGAAGTGAAGATGACGTAGGCGAGATTGCGCGGGCCGACTTTGACATTCGGTGCGCCTGTGGTTTCAGGTGAGTGGGTGCTTTCGCTGTGGACCGCGCCGTTGCTTGATTTCATCAGAACGATCTGGGCGGAAGACGGCGGCAGAAGCGGCTGGAGCTTATCTTGCGTCAGGATGACGACGGGATCGGCTTCTTCCAGCATCGTGCTGATGCGCTCAGGCGGGTAGGCTGGGTCGACGGGCACATAGGCTCCGCCGGCTTTGAGGATGGCGAGCAGGCCGACGATCATTTCCAGCGAGCGTTCGAGACAGATTGCGACCAGCGATTCGGGTTTGACGCCCAGGGCGATCAGGTGATGCGCGAGCTGATTGGCGCGGATATCGAGTTCGCGGTAGGTCAGCACGCAGTCTTCGAAGCGGGCGGCGACGGCTTCGGGCTGGCGTTTGGCCTGTTCCTCGAAAAGCTGATGCAGGGTGAGGCCCTGCGGGTAGGGCTTCGCAGTGGCGTTGAAGCCTTCGATGAGCTGGCTGCGTTCGGCAGCCGAAAGGATGTTCAGCGACAGGACGGGCTGTTCCGGCGCGGTTTCGAGTGCGCTGACCAGTGATTCGAGCGCGGTGCAAAGATAGGCGGTGATGCGGGCCGGTTCGATGCGGCGGTCGGTCTGGGCTTCCACACGGAAGCCTGCGCCCAGGTCGTCGACATTGAGCGTGAAGGGGTAGTTGGTGCGTTCCTGACTGGAGAGGATTTCGATGCCGAAAGCGGCCTTTTCAGCTCCAGCCTGAGCGTCCTGACCACCCTGCCCACCCTGCACGCCAAGGGGGGATCCGGTGTGGCGGTAATTGAGGACGGCGCAGAAGAGCGGCGTGGAGGCAGGCAAGGCACTCGTGCGCTGTGCCAGGGCGAGTGAAGCCTGTTCGTGGCGCAGCAGTTCGATGAGTTCCTGATGGGCATGCTCGACCATCTGGCGCGCGCTGCGGCTCTGGAGGTCGAAGCGCAAAGGCAAGGTGTTGATGAACATGCCGATGACCTGATCCGCTCCTTCGTTTGCGGCCAGCCGGCCGGAAAGGACGCTGCCGAAAACGACATCCTCGCGCCCGCTGAGACTAGCCAGTACACGGCTCATGGCGACATGGAAGAGTGTGGCGGTGCTAACTTGCGATTCGCGGGCACATTGGCGCAGACGGTGCGCCAGAGCTTCGGGCAGGTCTTCGTGGAAGGCTTCGATGTGGCTGCCATCGCCGTGAACATCGAGAATGCCGTAGGGGGCGGTGGGCTCGGTCACGTCGGACAGACGGGCACGGAAGAAGGCTTCGGCTTCGTGATCCTGTTGCAGGGCCAGGGCCTGGGCTACGAATTGGCGGTAGGGCACGGGCTCGGGGAGAGATTCTCCGTGCCCGGCGAGAAGGGCTGAAATTTCCTTGAGGATGATTTCCAGCGAGAAGTGGTCGCTGATGATGTGGTGGAACTGGAGGATGAGATAAACGCGGTCGCTGTGCGGGTCGGCTGCAGCCGAGAGGCGTAGCAGCGGGGCGCGGCGCAGGTCGATGCGCGGGGTGGCCGTGTTGAGGGGTGAAATGCGGGCATCGAGCTGGGCGCGAATGTCGCGGTCTGCGGCCAGATCGAAGCGTTCGATGGGGAGCTCGACATGGCGATGCACGACCTGCACGGCACGCGGCAGACCTTGCCAGTGGATGCTGCTTCGCAGGATGTCGTGACGGGCCACGACTCGCCGCAGGGCGTGGACGAAGGCTTCGAGCCGTTCGGGGTTATCCACGGCCATGAGGATGGGCAGGACATAGGCATCTCCTGCTTCGCTCATCAGATGATGGAAGAGGATGCCTTCCTGGAGCGGGGCCAGCGGGTAGATGTCCTGAATCTGACGCGCACCGCCGGGGATTTCTGCGGTGAGAAAATCGATTTCGCCCTGCGTGAGCGAGACGAGCGACAGCATGTCGGGGCTGATGCGTTCGACATTGTCTGCCGGAATGCGGTTAGGCGGGATGACCACCGCCGGACGGTGGCTTGCCCCTGGCCCACGGGTGAGGTGTTCGGCCAGGCTGGCGGGGGTGGGATGGGTGAAGACACTGCG
>CAZCOS010000163.1:0-2148 GCA_964500605.1 uncultured Sterolibacterium sp. | reverse complement strand
GGCGAAGCCCCCAAAGAGCCTGGGCGAGTTCGCTACGCTGGAAAAAACGGGTGGGTTTCATCATGGTTTCCGGGGATCAGGCGGTGGCGGGTTGGGTGCGGGCGGCTGGCGCGGGGGCTGCGGTGGGTGCGGGGGGCGCGGGGTTTTGGGCGTTGCGCAGGGCTTCGAGGACTTCGTCACGCGGGCCAAAGGCTTTGGCCTGGCCGTCTTGCAGGATCAGCATGAGGTCGACGGCCTGAAGGATGCTGGTGCGGTGGGTGATGACGATGATGGTCGTGCCGCAGGATTTGAGGCCAAGAAGCGTTTGGATCAGTGCGCGCTCGCCGGCTTCGTCGAGGCTGGAGTTGGGCTCGTCGAGCACGATGTAGCGGGGGTTGCCGTAAAGAGCTCGGGCCAGGGCGACTCGCTGGCGTTGTCCACCAGAAAGGAAGGCTCCTTCGTCGCCGATATCAGTTTCGTAGCCTTGCGGGAGGGCTTGAATGATGTCGTGCAGGCCTACGGCCTTGGCCGCGGCTTCGACCTTGAGCATGTCGACGTCGCCAAAGCGGGCAATGTTTTCGGCCAGGCTGCCTTCGAATAGCTCGACTTCTTGCGGAAGGTAGCCGATGTGGGGGCCGAGTTCGGCTTTGTCCCAGGAGAAGACGTCGACGCCATCGAGGCGAACCGTGCCGCTTCCGGCAGGCCAAAGCCCGGTCAGGAGCCGGGCGAGCGTGGTTTTGCCGGAGGCGGAGGGTCCGACGATGGCCAGTGCCTTGCCCGCGGGAACGCCAAAGCTGACACCACGAAGGATGAGGTTGCTGGTGCCCGGCGCGGCGGCGGTGACTTGTTCGACGGTGAGTGTGCCAACAGGGGGCGGCAGGGGCATATTGGGTTCACGGGCGGGAATGGCCTGGAGCAGGTTGTCCAGCCGCCGCCAGGCTTCGCGCGCGCCGACGACGTTTTTCCATTGACCGATGAGCTGGACGATGGGGGCAAGGACTTTGCTACCGAGCGAGGAGGCAACGATCATCAGGCCGCCTGAACCCTGGAATTTTCCGAGGATCATGAGCCAGCAACCGAGCCCAAGAAGAAGGGAGGCTTGGGTGAGCTGCACAAATTTGGCCGAGGCGGAAAAGCCGCCGGCTTTGTCGGAGGCGGAGGCTTGCTGGATGAGGAATTCTTTTTGCAGCTTCATCCAGCGTTCGTGAATGCTGCGTTGCATTCCCATGGCTTCGATGACCTGGGCATTGCGCAGGCTGTTGGCGGCGTAGTTCTGGGCTTCGATGGCCGATTTGTTGGCCTGGCTGAGGAGCGGCTGGGTGCTGCGTTCGTTAAACCAGGCCAGGCTGATTTGAACCAGGGTACCTACGACGGCGAGCCAGCCCATCAGGGGGCTGATATAAAAAAGGGCAACCATGTAAAGCCCGGCCAGGGGGATGTCGATGATGGAGAGCATGGCGGGACTGGCAATGAAGTCCCGCAGGGTGCGTAGATCAGTCAGGGCTTGCTGGGTCGCCCCGGGAACGCGGCGCAGGCTGGCTTCAAAGACGGCATTGAAGGTGCGTTCGCCAGTGGTGCGGTCAAAGTGCAACCCTGCGTTGTGAAGGAGGCTGGCACGCACCCATTCGAGAATTTCCATCACGACCAATAGTGCCAGGATCAGGAGGGTTTCCATGGCCAGGGTGAAGGTGCTGCCGCTATTGACGACCCGATCGTACACTTCGAGCATGTAGATCATCGGGGCGATGGAGAGCAGGTTGGTAAAGAAGCTGAAAAAGACGGCGCGACGGAAAAAGGGCTTGAGGGCCAAAACCGCAGCTTTCAGTTCGGAATCTTTCTTGAGGGCGGGATTCATGCGGCTTCCTTGGAAAAAATCAAGTGTTTATGCGGTTCTCCCGCAATGTGAGTAGTTGCTTTCATATTTCAGGGCTCTGACGTTTTATTAGGCCAGGGAGGCTTCCGCGGGCTGGACAAGAAGGTATTTGGGCAGGACGAGGAGGAATTGGGGTTGCTCGATTCGGGGGTTGGCGATGCGGGCTGAGGCGTTGGTGGCGTTGGTGACACGGGCAGCGTTTGCTTCCTCGCCTTCTGTATCGCGCAATTCAGCCTCGGGGGCGGTTTCGGGTCCGGTCAGTGTTTCGTTTTCAATCGAAAGGAAGCTGAAGGTGA
>CAZCOS010000162.1:0-2162 GCA_964500605.1 uncultured Sterolibacterium sp. | reverse complement strand
TCGGCATCCAGGCCAACACCCCGCTGGCCCCGGTCAATACACCGAAGAACATCGTCGACGACCCACAGTTCAAGGACCGCTTCGAAGTCTGGTCTCACGAAAAACATGGAGCCGACATGCTGGGCTACCCGGTGAAATTCTTCGACGTCGACATGCCCGAACCGGCCAAGGCCCCGACCGTCGGCCAGCACAGCGATGAAGTCCTGCGCGACGTGCTCGGCTACGACGCAGCGAAAATCGCTGCCATCAAGGATGGAAAACTGCTGGGCTAAGCCCCACCGGAACAGGCGAGGTACGGCGCGGCCCGTACCTCGTTCCGGACGAAGATCAGCGGATCATTTCTCCACAAAAGCCCGCTCGATCACATAATCCCCCGCCACGCCGATGCGCGGCGAAACCTTGAACCCGCGGGCATCCAGCAGGGCGCAGGTATCCTTGAGCATGTGCGGGCTGCCGCAAAGCATGGCGCGGTCCCGCTTCGGGTCGAGCGGCGGCAAACCGATATCCTCGAACAACTTGCCGCTCTCGATGAGATCGGTCAAACGCCCCCGGTTACGGAAAGGCTCCCGCGTGACCGTCGGGTAATAGATCAGCTTGGCGCGGGCATCTTCACCGAAGAATTCGTGTTCCAGCAGTTCGCGGCTGATGAAATCCGAATAAGCCAGCTCATTCACCTGCCGAACCCCATGCACCAGCACGACTTTCTCGAAACGCTCGTAAGTCGCCGGGTCCTGAATCAGGCTCAGGAAGGGAGCCAGCCCCGTCCCCGTCCCAAACAGATACAGGTTCTTGCCGGGCAACAAATCCGTCACCACCAGCGTCCCTGTCGGCTTCTTGCTAACCATGATGTCCTGCCCCACCTTGAGATGCTGCAGGCGGGAAGTCAGCGGGCCATCTTGCACCTTGATGCTGAAAAATTCGAGGTGGTCAGAATGATTCGCACTGGCGATGCTGTAAGCGCGCATGACCGGCCGACCCTCCACCTCCAGGCCAATCATGACAAACTGGCCATTTTCAAAACGCAGACCCGGATCGCGCGTCGTGCGGAAGCTGAACAAAGTATCGTTCCAGTGATGAACGCTAAGGACGCGCTCGGTATTCAAATTTCCACCCAGCTTGCTCATGACGACTTCCTTTTCCATGATTCGAATGCGCCCATTTTATGGACGTGGCAATTATCTGTAAAATTGATTTTCTAGAGATAATCATTCGATTTTACGGATATGAAATTCAGTCTGAGGCAACTCGAAGTCTTCGTCGCCGTCGCACGGCTCGGCAGCGTCTCCGGCGCGGCTGAGTTCGTTGCCCTCTCGCAATCCGCCGCCAGCACCGCCCTTTCCGAACTGGAAAAACAATTCGACTGCCGCCTCTTTGAACGGGTCGGCAAATCGCTGCGAATCAACCCGCTAGGCGAACAACTCCTCCCCAAAGCCGTGGAACTGCTCGACCGCGCCGCAGAAGCCGAAGCCCTCCTCGAAGGACGAACCGGGCTAGGCTCCCTACGCATCGGCGCGACCCTCACCATCGGCAACTACCTGGCCACCCTCATCGTCGCAGATTTCCTGCAACAACACCCGGAAGCCAAGGTCCAGCTCACCGTCCATAACACCGCCATCATCGTCGAACAGGTCGCCCAGTACGAACTGGATCTGGGCCTGATCGAAGGCCTCTGCCAGCACCCGGACGTCATGACAGAATCCTGGGTTGCCGATGAGCTGGTCGTCTTCGCCAAGCCCGACCACCCGCTGACAAAACAAGGAAACATCCACCTTGCCGACCTGAACAAGGAACGCTGGATCCTGCGCGAACCCGGCTCCGGCACCCGGGCCGTCTTCGAACAGGCCCTGCAACGACACCAGATCGAACCCTCGATCCGCCTCGAACTGGAACACACCGAAGCCATCAAACGCGCCGTCGAGTCCGGCCTGGGTATCGGCTGCATCTCGCGCCTCGCCCTCAAGGAAGCCTTCCGCCGAGGCAGCCTCGCCCCCATCCCCACCCCGGAACTCGACCTGAGCCGCCGGTTTCAATTCCTCTGGCACAAAAACAAATACCAGACCGCAGCACTACGCGCCTTCCTCACCGCCTGCCGCGCCATGACCACCGGCGTAACCCGCAGCGATCTGATCGAACTGCCTTATATCGCTTGAAGGTGTGGTATC
>CAZCOS010000161.1:0-2187 GCA_964500605.1 uncultured Sterolibacterium sp. | reverse complement strand
ACCGCCAGCGTCTGTCCGGTCACATAATTTGCCCTCGCCAGAAACAAGACCGCCTCGGCGACTTCCTCCGGCTGGCCGTAACGCTTGAGGCAAAGATTGCGCATCACCGCCTTGTGCCAGCGTTCATCGAAATGACCCTGTTCGCGCAGGCGAAGAAAGATACCACTTTCGATGACGCCGACGGCCACCGCATTCGCGCGGATGCCGTGGCGGCCTTCTTCCCGGGCGATGCCCCGCAACAGCGCGTCGTTGCAAGCCTTGGGCGCGACCGACAGGGCATCACCATCCGGCCAGCGGGTCAGGCCGCAGGTGGAAAGGTGCACATAAGAACCCCCGCCGTGGGCGCGTAGATGCGGCAGGGTGTGGTGCACAACATGGAAGAAACCGTTGCTATCGACTTCGATCACCTGCCGCCATTGTTCTGGCGTCAGCTCACCGATCCGTCGCTGATCAATGTCGGAGCCGCTGGCGATGATGATGGTGTGAATGCGCTGTGTTTGCGTGATTTCCGCCACCATCCGCCCAACCGCTGCTTCATCGGCGATATCCACGGCGTGAATACTGGTCTTGCGGCCCAGCGCGCGAATTTCGTCAGCCACGGCTTCGGCACGCGCCTTGTTCCGGCGGTAGGTGAGTGCGACATCGCAACCCTGTTTGGCCAGTGCGGTACAGATCACGCCCCCCATGCCGCCACTGCCGCCGACGACGAGTGCGAGCCCTTCGGGAAAACGCGAGGAATTCATGATCGTCTCCGGATCAATGACAGGTGCGCGGCGTTTCCGGTTCGACAGCAAAGCGCACCAGCGCGCGACGCTTCGTACCGTTGCCCCGGCCCGTTTCCATGGTGTTGACCACCGCTTCCAGCGGCGCAGCATCGCGGGCGGCCTGCTGGCGTTCGGTACTGACGTCGCCGTAATCGGTACTGCGCTGACGTGGGAAGCGATCTGCACGCAGGATCAAGGCTTCGAGTTCCTGCGGCGTCTTGCCTTCACCGTGCGTCGCCCCCGCCGAACGGGTAATGGTTTCGTTCATCAGCGTGCCCCCCAGATCGTTGGCCCCGGCCAACAGGGCGGCCAGCACACCTTCATCGCCCAGTTTGACCCAGGAAGCCTGGATATTGTCGATCTGGCCATGCAGGGCCAGACGGGAGACGGCATGTACCAGCAGGACTTCACGGAAGGTGGGGCCCATCCGCGCCCGACCCTTGAGGTAGAGCGGAGCTTCCATCGGCACGAAGGCCAAGGGGACAAATTCGGTAAAGCCGCGTGTGCCAAGCTGGATGTCACGCACGCGGCGTAGATGCCGTGCCCAGTGCCGATAACGGTCGACATGACCAAACATGAGTGTGGCCGTGGTTTTCAGGCCAAGGACATGGGCGGTTTCGATGACCTGCATCCACTGGCGGGTGTTGATCTTGTCGGGGCAGAGCACGGCACGGACTTCGTCATCCAGCACTTCGGCGGCCGTGCCCGGCAAAGTGTTGAGCCCGCGTGCCTTGAGCTGGCGCAGATAGTCTTCGACGGGCATCTCCAGCGTCAGCGCACCTTGCCAGACTTCGAGCGGGGAATAGGCGTGAATATGCACATCGGGCGCGGCTTCGCGCACGATGTCGAGGATGTCAAGATAGGTCTGTCCGGTGTAATCGGGGTGAATGCCGCCTTGCATGCAGACTTCCGTCGCCCCGCGTGCCCAGGCTTCACGGCAGCGACGAGCGATTTCCCCGGAATCGAGATCGTAAGGCTGGCCCCGTAGATTTTCGGAAAACCTCCCTTTGGAAAAGGCGCAGAACTGGCATTTGAAATAGCAAACATTGGTGTAATTGATGTTGCGTGTCACGACATAGCTGACGGTGTCGCCATTCACTTTCTTGCGCAAGGCATCAGCTTGCTGGCAGACGTAGCTGAATTCCGGGCCACGCGCCTGAAACAGCCGCACGATCTGGGCTTCGGACAATGCCTCGCCCTGGGCGGCACAGGCCACGATGTCGCGTAGATCGGCCGCGATCCGGGCTTCATCGACCGGTTCCGTGAGCGCGCGCAAGGTCGCTTGCGGCAGCGGCTTGTCCTGCCCCGGCACCCATTCATCCGTCCGGGGAAAGCCTTGTGCATCGATACGCTGGAGCAGGGCAGTACGCAGGCTTTCATCCACCCAGGTCGCAGCCTCCAGTGCGTATTCCGGGTAGATGGT
>CAZCOS010000160.1:0-2199 GCA_964500605.1 uncultured Sterolibacterium sp. | reverse complement strand
AAACCGCCGCCCATGGCTTCCCAGTTCTTGGGCGTGCCCAGACCCGGCATGGTGTTCACGGTGTTGAAGAGCATGTATTCCTGGCCTTCGTCACGCGTCCAGAGGGTTTTGCAGGCGACGGAGCAGGTGTGGCAGCCGATGCACTTGTTGAGGTCGAGAACCATGGCGACCTGACGCTTTGCTGTACTCATTTGGGTATCCTAATTCGAGGAATTCGGTGGGGAGGTGGCGTTTGTCCGGAAAGAGGGCGGCGGATCAGGCCTTGGGGGCGATTTCGAGCGGAGCCCAGTCGCCGGAGTAGGCTTTGAGCCCACCGCGTTCGTGGCTGCCGCCTTCCCAGATGGCCACACCAAAGCGGGTGGCTTGCCCGGCTTCGAGCTGGATGATGTTGGGGGAGTCGACGCTCTTGAGGGTGCGGGCGATGACGATGGTCCAGCGGCCGTCTTTCCAACCCGCACTGGTGCGGACGGTTTTGTCGACGATCTGGCTGGTGCCCGGGCCTTGGGCAACGACTTGATAGCCGAGGTCTTTGTCATCGGCACGCCAGTACCAGATGGCCAGCGGCAGGCCTTGCGCGCCCATGGTCATGAGGGGGGCGTCCTGGTGGAGCGGGAGCGCGATGGCGGCGGCATCCGGCCAGACGCTGTTGTCGCCATGGTTGGTGTTGTGGTTGGGATCGGCCCAGCTGAGGTGGAAGGCGAGGACTTCGCCGTTGTGCAGGGCACGCAGCTCGGCCTTGCTGACCGCGCCGATCTTTTTCTTTTCCCAGGTGTTGCGGATGGCCGCCGTCGGCTGCATCGCGGCTGGCGTGCCTTGCAGGGCAACCTGTGTTGCCGGAGCTTGTTGCCATACGGCATCCTGTGCGTTCAGCAGCTGTTCGATCGTCGCTGATGAGGTGTGGTTTGCTTTCACTGGAAATCCCTTCCTGTTCTCGGTTGCTCTCGCTCGGGCAAGCCTCGCAGAGGTTTCATGGCCTCAGACAAAACCAAAATTAACACACATGTTAATAATGTGTTGGGCGATTTTATTGTGCTGCCCACATTCTCGTCAAGGGAATTCTTTGACGATTCCGACCATGAAACCGATATAATGTTGGGCTGCCACAGGTGCTCTGACCGCAATCATGTTATTACGGTCAGGGTGAAACGGGAAAGCGGTGCGTTTTTGAAGTTTTCAAAGACTTTTCAAAAACCATTCCGCTGCTGCCCCCGCAACGGTAAGCGAGTGCGGGCGCGCCACAAAGCCACTGGGAAAACATCCACGGGAAGGCGGCGCGTCAAGACTTGCGAGCCCGGAGACCGGCCTGCGGCAACGTGCGAAAGTGCTACGGGGTCGTGGTGCTGGGCAATCAGGCTGTTGCGTTTGACGATTTCACTCTCACCCGCATCAATCTCCATTGCATCCGGTTCCTCCTCGGGCATTCTCTTATTTCATGCCAACTACCGGGCGGGGACGCCTGGTCAAGAGGAGCCTCATGTCAAACCGCATCAAACCCCTTGCAACCCTGCTGCCGCTGTTGTTCATTTCCCCCCTTCACGCCGCGACGACACTGGACGATGTTCTGGTCACGGCCACACGCCAACCGGCCAAAATTGCAGACGTTCTTGCCGACGTCACGATCATCGGCACGGATGAAATCCAGCGTGCCGGTCCGGTTGCAACAGTCGGCGAACTCCTGAGCCGCCAGCCCGGCATCGAATTCCGCCAGAGCGGTGCGGCCGGTGCAACTTCAAGTGTTTCCATCCGGGGCAGCAACGCCAACCACGTCCTGCTGCTGGTGGATGGTGCGCGGGTCGGCTCGGTCACCACCGGCGCAGCCACCTGGGAAGTCCTGCCGATCGAGCAGATCGAACGCATCGAGATCATCCGTGGCCCGGCCTCCTCGCTGTATGGTGCAGACGCCATTGGCGGCGTCGTCCAGATTTTCACCCGACGCGATGAAAAGGCTGGTTCGCTGCGGCCCACGCTGGATGCGGGTTACGGTACTGATGCGACCAAAGCCCTTTCGGCTGGACTAACCGGAAATCATGAAGCCTGGCGGTATGCCCTGCAGATTTCCGACAAACGCAGCGACGGATTTTCCGCCATCAACAATCCAAGAAACGCCGCATGGAACCCGGACAAGGATGGCTACCAGCTCACCAGCAGCAGCGGCAGCCTCACCTACGCCTTCAGCAAAGCACACGAGCTCGGCCTGAA
>CAZCOS010000159.1:0-2239 GCA_964500605.1 uncultured Sterolibacterium sp. | reverse complement strand
GCATCGAAGTCTTCAAAAAACCCACACTGGCCCTGGGCCTGGCGATTTCCACCATTTACGGTTTCGGCATTTATGGTTCGACCTACCTGATCCCGCTCTACCTACAGACCATCATGAACCTGAGCGCGACCCATGCGGGTGCGATTCTTGTGCCAGGTGGCATTGGCCTTGCCATCAGCCTGCCCCTGGCGGGCTGGATGGCGGATCGTACCTCTCCCCGGCGTGTGGTACTCATCGGACTAATCATGCTCGCCCTATCCTTTGCAGGAATGGCCGCTGTCGCCGCCCGGGGAAGCTACGACTACTTCATCGAGCTCACCGTGCTGGGCCGCGTCGGTTCCGGGCTCATCATCGCATCGCTCAACCAAGCCGCCATGCAGAGCATCCACGGCACGCTACTCGCGCAATCGGCCATGTTCATCGGCTATGTGCGCCAACTGGGCGGGGTGCTGGGTGTAGCCGCCGTCGCGGTGTACATTGCCTGGCGCAGTGCCGGGCTAGGAGGCAGCAGCATGGAAGCCCACGCCCACGCCTTCGCCGAAGCCTTCCTGATTTCCACGTTGATCTTTGTACTGGCAAGCCTTGCGGCATGGCGGATGAAATCACCGGATCCACGCTGAATGACTTCAGCCCACCTCTACCCTGTTCCGGCCATTGTGTTTGGCCTGATACAGCGCGGCGTCGGCTTGGGCGTAGAGCTGGGTAGCATTGATGCAATCCGGATCACAGCCAGGACGGGACAAGGCAAGCCCTGCCGAAATGGTGCAACTCAACGGCGGGCCATCCGGGCGGTGTAAAGGAGTACGCTCTACGGCTTGGCGGAAACGCTCGACAACTTCGGTCAGACTATCCGGTGTGGCATTTTCGACCAACAAGGCGAATTCCTCCCCCCCAATTCGGGCGAAAAAGTCGCTATCTCTCAAGGTAGCGGAAATCGTCAAGGCGACATGACGCAGGAGATCATCACCCACACCATGGCCATAGGTGTCATTCACTTTCTTGAAAAAATCGATGTCAATAACGGCCAGACCCAAACGACCGCCGCTACGTTTGGTGGACTCAACCATACGTTTGACCGTTGAATCGAAAGAACGTCGGTTGGGGATGCCCGTCAGCGTGTCGAGCAGGGCCATGTCGCGCAGTTCGTGCTGAGTCCGGTTGGCAGCGAGCAACATGAAACCGAAAGTTTGAAGGATACCGATCATGGCCATGGCACTCATGGGTTGAACCCAGCCAAAAGCCACCTCGAATTCAACATCCGTCGTTGCCTTGTACATAACCAGCAGCAGAAGCGGCCCAAGAAAGACTTCCCAGAAAGAAGAGAGGGCCAGGATCAAGATGCCACCAAACCCTTCATGACGCAGATGCCATTGAAGATTAACCAGTAGGCCAATACTCAACACATGCCCTGCGACCAGCAGGATGATGGGAGCGTAGGGTTCGGGGGCGATGTAGGTGAAATAGTTGATCCCGAAAAAGAGGATCAACAAGGTGAGATAGACCGTTCGACGAGGAAAGGGGCGAGCTGCAAACAGGCTCAAGCCCTTAACCGAAAGAAAATCCCCCAGCAGGATGAGCAGATAACCCACCACGCCCGTCAGAAATTCCGGCAGCGGGGCTCCGATGGCAATCAGGGCAGCCCCAAGCAGACGACCTGCAGCACCGGCTGCCCAATAGCCAGGGCCGCGCATGCGCTTGTGGATTCGCCAATTAACCAGCAAAACGGTCAATGAGGCGAACAACAGCGGCAGCAGCGTGAGGGAAAATGTCTGGATTTCAAACATGGAACCAGCATCTTACCTCATGGCCTTTAAGCTGAAAACCACGGTTTGATTACAGACAAAATACTTCAGGACATCCGGCGTTCTCGGCGAAAACTCACAGCGGGCCGCGTGTTTTCAACCTAGTGAAACACTGATTTATTCCTGACCCGCTACCTCGAAGCACCCGAACCTCTGCGAAATTCAGTGTGCGGGCTAGTGTAGCGGGCTAGGGTCAAGTCTTGCAATACGACAAGCATATTGATCCGGTGTGGCGATGTATGATCCATTCGCTCTGCGCTTGTGACCGAATGGAATGTCAAACATCATCGCGCCGGATCATAAATTACTGCTCCTTATCATGACGCCTCATCAGCGCACTGCGAGTGGGCAAGCAATCAATAGAATGTCGTAATGCAAGACTTCGTATATTGACAGTGTCGGCCAATCGAAGTGTGATGCAGACGTTGAGCAGGCTG
>CAZCOS010000158.1:0-2245 GCA_964500605.1 uncultured Sterolibacterium sp. | reverse complement strand
GGCGGAGAGGGCAGGGTGGGGGCTTACCCGAGGGGCAAGCCCGCGGGTCGGTTTGAAATAAGTCTAGATCGGCGAGATCACCGTGAGATAGGAGCCGACCATCCGGACGCGACCGCCGAATGGATGGACGAGCGCCCGGAACGCGCGAGGCGGATCGACAAGGTCGAACACGCCGCTGACGCGCTGCGTGCCAAGTCCGGGATCGACCACGACGGTGCGGCCGGGCTGCCAGCGGCTGATCTTGGCGATCAGCGACGAGACCGGCTCATCCTCGGCGAAAAGCTGCCCGGCGCGCCACGCCGCAATCTGGCTCGACTCCCGCGTGCCGTGCTGGCTCGTCCGCCGACGCTCGTCGAAGGCCAGCCACTGGCCGGCCGACAGGCGGGTCGCTTCGATGTCGGCTGCCGTGGAGGTGACTTCCACCGTGCCGCGATCGACCGAGACCGACAGATAGCCGGCTCCATCGCTGACCTCGAACGCGGTGCCGAGTGCGGTTGTCACCAACCCGCCGATGCCGACGCGAAATGGCCGCTTCTGGTCGCTTGTCACGTCAAAAAACGCCATGCCCTGAAGCAGACGGATAAACCGCTGCTCCTCGTCGAATTGCACGGCCATCGCGCTGTCCGGTCCCATCGTGGCGACACTTCCATCAGCCAGGGTGACATCGCGGATTTGCCCCGTGCCGGTGGTGAAATCCGCTCTCGCATCGATCAGCAGGCGCGGCAGCGTCAGATAGCTCGCCGCCGCACCGGCGCCCACAAGTCCGGCAATGACAAGCGAGCGCCGCGTGATGCCCTCGGTCGCCTTTTTCCCGGCTTCACGCTCATCGGTGATGATCTTGACCATCATGCCGTGAATTTCCGCGACTTCGGCCCAGGTGCTTTCGTGCTCCGGGCTTCTTGCGCGCCACTCCCGGATCATCCTGCGCGGAATGGGGTTTTCGGGATCGTTCTTCAGCCGGATCATCAGATCCGTGGCTTCCATGAACAGGCGATCCTCTTCGGACATGTCGTCGGTCATGAACACGCCTTCGGGCTGCGCCAGCCGGGTGCCGGCGCTCCACATCCCTACATCAAGTCATACGAAGGAGGCGCGGCGTTTTTCCCCTGCGCCGCCTGTTCGGGGCGGCTTTTTTATGGGCCGGATCGGGGTTGCTGCAAGGACGTGCGAACTTCGGAATCGGGATATTAGAGCGTTTTCAAGCGAAGTGGCTATCGGTTCGCTTCTGATTCCATCAGAAGCGGAAAGGTTCTAGCCCTCCGCCTCGCGGAGGCGGTCGCGGACATGACGGTAGGCGCCGCGGATCAAGACCCAGGCCCGCGTGGTGGACACGCCCAGCTCTTGAGCCACGGCTGCGATGCCCTTTTCGCCAAGATGGTGCATCTCGAAGGCGCGACGTGTCCGTTCAGGCAATTCCTGCAAAGCGGCGGTTGAAATCGCGAGCCGCTGCCGGTCAAACACCATTGTTTCGGGCGACGGCATGTCGTCCGGAATAGCCTCGAACTCGGCATCCGTCAGGGCAACCCGCCGCGCCTGCCGCTCACGCCGTATCTGATCGATGTGCAGATTGCGGGATGCGCGGAAAAGAAACGCGCGCGGGTTGTCGCATTTCGCCTGGTCTGGCCGGCCCGCCGCGAGCAGCCTCAGGAAGGCTTCCTGAGTCAGGTCGGCCGCGTTGTCCGGGCTGACCCCTCGTCGGCGAAGCGCGTTCGCGATCTCCTTCGAGTGCCGCACGAATAACGTGTGAAGGTCCCAGGACATCAATAATTGCCCGCTTCAGATTGCGGCGAGCCGATCGGGCGCCAGCCATCCCTGTCGATGGCCAATAGCGGCGGAATACTTCCTGCGCAAACTCAATGATTTAGAATGAATTTAAGGGAAGCGGTTCAAAAAACAGGCTACGTTATTTCCAACTCGCATCATTTTGAAAACGCACTCATTTCCGAAGCTGTTGCATTCCTGTCACGATGGAAGGCGTTCTGAAGGGTTTTTAGATGCCCTCTGCCGCACGAAGCGGGTAGCGCGGAGACCCCGCGTTTATCGTAGCCCGCCGGCAGCCATTGGTCGTGAACGATCCTGCCGCGGCCTGTCGCGAGTTCGCGGCTTTGCACGGAGCGCTCCCTCTGCGATCGCACTAACGAGTTTGCGCCATGGCTGTTTCTGCTGGCCTTGGCGCTGTTGGGGGGGGGGCGGCTTAGTGATGGAATAGCCGCACACAGTTCATCACTGCGGCTGTGTCTGCGTT
>CAZCOS010000157.1:0-2264 GCA_964500605.1 uncultured Sterolibacterium sp. | reverse complement strand
GCAGGCATCAGGCAAGGGGGACGTTCTCATGGCAGCGGCCGGGTTGAGCGAGTGTGCGGGGGGCATTCAGAACTCCGACCATTCTTCTTCCGGGCCGGAGGGTGGCAGCAGTTTTGGCGCGGGCCTTGGCGCGGTCTTTCCTGCGGGGAGCGAGGCGGCGATGGCCGGACGCTGGCGTGTGGTGCTTGTCGTGGCGCGGCCCTGCCGCAGGCGGAACATGCTGACTGCCTGCAGCAGGCCATGCGCCTGCTCTTCCAGGCTTTCCGCCGCAGCGGCGGCCTCTTCGACGAGGGCGGCGTTTTGCTGCGTGACCTCATCCATCTGGGAGACGGCCTGCGTGACCTGCTCGATGCCCGAGCTTTGCTCGCGGCTGGCGTTGCTGATGTCGGTGACCAGATCAGCCACCTGGCGGAAACTCGTCACCACCTCATTCATGGTCGAACCGGCCTCGCGCACCAGGCCCGCACCGTCTTCCACCCGCTCGACGGATTCTGCGATGAGCGTTTTGATTTCCTTCGCTGCAGTGGCACTGCGCTGGGCGAGGCTGCGGACTTCGCTGGCGACGACGGCAAAGCCCCGGCCCTGCTCGCCTGCGCGGGCGGCTTCGACGGCGGCGTTGAGCGCGAGGATGTTGGTCTGGAAAGCGATGCTGTCGATGACGCCGATGATGTCGGCGATTTTCTTCGAGCTGGCCTGGATGTCGCTCATGGTGGTGACGACGCGCTGCACCATCTCCCCGCCGCGGGTGGCGACTTCGTTGGATTGACGCGCCAGCGCGTTGGCCTGCGTGGCGTTCTCGGCATTGTTTTTCACCGTTTCGTTGAGTTCGACCATGCTGGCCGCTGTTTCTTCTAGGCTGCTGGCCTGTTCTTCGGTGCGACCGGAGAGATCCTGATTCCCGGCGGCGATTTCCTGCGCAGCGGTGTTGATGGCTTCGGTGGCTTCCTGAATCCGGCCCACCACTTCGCGCAGACGCTCGACTGTGGTGTTCGTATCGTCCTTGAGCTGGCCGAAGATGCCTTCGTAGTCTCCGGTGATGCTTTCCGTCAAGTCGCCGCGCGCCATGGCCTGAAGGACGCGGGCGACATCCTGCAGACCGTTGGCCGTGACTTCGGAGAGGCGGTTGAGCCCTTCCGCGAGCTGACGTTCGAAGCCTTGTTTGCCCTCTAGTGTGAGGCGTTGGGAGAAATCACCCTGCTGGGCCGCAGCGACAAGCCCGGCCATTTCATGTTCAACCTGAACTTCAGCGGTGCGGTCACGCCATTCGCTGACCGTGCCTAGACGCTCGCCATGTTCACCGCGTACCGGGCTGGCAGCAAGGCTCAAATGGCGGTTACCCAGAATGAATTGGGCATGATGTGTGCCGTTGAGCGAGGCCAGCAGGCTGGCTTGATGCGAGGGTTGGGTATGGAAAAGGTCGATGCTTTTCCCGATCAGATTCTTCGTGTCAAAATCCGGCACTTTCTGGCGGATGACGGAGGAGGCGTTTTCGAGAATGGCCTGCACGGCCGGGTTGGCATAGATGATCTGCCGCTGTACGTCGGCAATCATCACCCCCGTGCTGACGTTATCGAGAGCCACCTTGATGCGCTGGGTGCGTTCGGCTGCGCGATGGTTTTCCGCGACTTCAAAACCCAGGCGGGTTTGCACGGTTTGCAGACCTTGCAGGATGCGCCCCGTTTCGTCGTTTCTGGTGACGTTGATCCTGGTAGTGAAATCTCCGCTGGAAATGGCGCGGAAAGCCTCCAGGGCGGTTTGCAGGGGGCGGTCGACGAAGCGGCGCACCAGCCCGTGGATGATGGCCAGAAGAAGTATCGTCACCAGCAGGGAAGCCAGAGCCAGTTTGATCTGCATCTGGCGTGCGGCGGTATCGAGCTCGTCGCGGTAGGCTCCACCGGCGATGACCCAGTGCCAGGCCGGGAATTCTTCATAGGCGACGATTTTCTCCCGCGCGAAGTGCTCGCCCATTTCGGCGTTCTTCCAGGGGTAACGGATCAGGCCCTGCTTTTTCTCCAGCATTTCCCGGATGAATTCGTGCCCGTCATCGTCGCGGGCGGCCAGAAGATTCGTTCCTTCCTTGGCCGGATGCACGAGCAGCGTGCCGTAGTTCTTGCCGGGCCGGGCGTCGAGTGCGTAGAAATAGCCTGTCTCGCCGACCTTGTTGGCAAGAATCTGTTTCTTCAGCGTGGCCATTTCAGCCGAGGGATCGACCCCGACGAAGTAGGCCCCGATCACGCCGCCATCCGGATTCCGGATCGGCGTGT
>CAZCOS010000156.1:0-2264 GCA_964500605.1 uncultured Sterolibacterium sp. | reverse complement strand
CTCTCCAATGCGAAATCGCATCAAACAAGCCGGCCTTCTTTCCATCGGACTGGTCACCGGTATCCTCATCAGTCTGAACTTCTCGGCTAGCGCGCAGAAGGAAACCGCTGCGCCTCTGCCCTACGAAGACCTGCGAAGCTTTGCCGATGTCTTCAGTGCCATCAAGCAAGGCTATGTCGAACCGGTCGATGACAAAAAGCTCATCACTTATGCCATCAGCGGCATGCTGGCCAATCTCGACCCGCACTCGGCCTATCTCGATGCGGAGTCTTTCAAGGAATTGCAGGTCAATACCGCCGGTGAATTCGGCGGCCTGGGCATTGAAGTCGGTATGGAAGATGGCTTCGTCAAGGTTGTCTCCCCCATCGAGGACACGCCCGCCTTCCGTGCTGGCGTCAAGTCCGGGGACTTCATCGTCAAGCTCGATGACACCCCCGTCAAAGGCATGACGCTGAGCGATGCCGTCAAGCGCATGCGGGGCAAGCCGCGCACCTCCATCGTGCTCACCATCGTCCGCAAGAGCGAGCCCAAGCCCATTGTGCTGACACTCCAGCGCGAAGTCATCAAGGTGCAAAGTGTCAAATCCAAGCTCATCGAGCCGGGTTTTGGCTACCTTCGCATCACGCAATTCCAGGAAGAAACCGTCGCCGATACCGTCAAGCACCTGAACAAACTGTTCAAACCTGAAAAAGACAAGGACGGCAAGGAAAACAAGGAGCCCCTGCGCGGACTCGTACTCGACTTGCGTAACGATCCGGGTGGGCTGCTGCACAGTGCCGTGGGGGTTTCTGCTGCCTTCCTGCAGCCCAAAGCCCTGGTCGTTTCCACCGATGGTCGAACCGAAGATGCCAGGCGAAAATTCATCGCCAGCCCTGAGGATTATCTTCGTGGCCGACGGGATGATCTGTTGCAACAACTCCCGCCGGAAATCCGCACTATCCCCCTCGTCGTCATCGTCAATGGCGGCTCGGCCTCCGCCTCCGAAATCGTGGCGGGTGCCTTGCAGGACAACAAACGGGCCGTTATCGTCGGCACACAAACCTTCGGTAAGGGCTCCGTGCAGACCGTTCTGCCGCTGTCAGGCAATGCGGCCATCAAGTTGACCACCGCGCGTTACTACACGCCCTCCGGCCGCTCGATCCAGGCCAAGGGCATCACGCCGGATGTCATCGTCGAAGAAACGATGGGCGGAGAAAGCCACGAATTCCTGCGTGAAGCCGATCTTCAGCGTCACCTCGAAAACGACAAGGACAAGGAAAAAGACCGGGCCAACGAAGTCGCCTCGAAGACCGGTGCGACCAAACCCGCCAAGGGCAAAGGTGGCAAAACCGAAGAAGACGCCCCCGCACCTTTCGAATTCGCCTCAAAGAACGACTATCAGCTCAATCAGGCGCTCGGTCTACTGAAAGCCTGGCAGATCATCAAGCAGCGTTGAGCCACTGCCATGAACCCGGAACGTGCCCGCCTGCTTCGCGATGCCATCCGGCACCGCAGCCACCGCGACCAACGGCTGGCACGGCGTTACGGGACGGACAAGAAACGCCACCTGCGGTTTGACAACCTGCACCCGGAGCAGACCGAACAGGTGCGCCTGCTGCTCGACGGCATCGACGGACTCACCGTCTCCCAGGCGAAGGGTGGCGGACTCATCGTCTGCTACAACCTGACCGAATACACCCTGGCCGGGCTGGAAAAAGCCCTTATCAGCCAGGGCTTCCGCTTTCAGGATTCCCTGTTTCGCCGTATCGAACGCGCCCTGATCCATTTCTGGGAAGAAACCCAGTTACGCAATATGCGCGTCCCAGAGCGTCTGCTCAAAAAATCCAACGAAGTCTATGTCAAAGCCTGGGAGCAGCACCCCCACGGCGACCACGACGATACTCCCGTTGATCTGCGCGAAGAACGATAAGCACCACCTCTCTTTTCCTCGCCTGCCCGATGAACGACGAACAACTGCTGCGCTACAGCCGCCACATCCTCCTGCCGCAAATCGATGTCGACGGACAGGAGCGCATCCTGACCGCCCGCGCGCTCGTCATCGGTGCGGGCGGGCTGGGCTCTCCTGCCGCCATTTACCTGGCCAGTGCCGGGGTGGGCACGCTGGTGCTGGCAGACAACGACACGGTCGATGCGACCAATCTGCAGCGGCAAATCCTGCACCGCGAGGGCTCGGTGGGCCAGCTCAAGGCTGAATCCGGCCGTCAGCGTCTCCACGAAATCAACCCCGGCTGCCGGGTCATTCCTCTGGCGCAGCGGCTGGAAGG
>CAZCOS010000155.1:0-2291 GCA_964500605.1 uncultured Sterolibacterium sp. | reverse complement strand
CCTGTTCCATCAGGGCCAGGCCCTTGTCGTTCTGGCCATTGAGCACGAGATTGAGACCGATGTTGACCAGCCCCGTGCCCTCTTTGACGGCTGCGGCCTGCTTTTCACCCTGGGTCAGGTTTTTCTGGTCTTCGGCCAATTGCTTGCTGACGAGATCACGCAGACGCTGGTGGCGCGCGGCATCTGCTCCTGTGCCCAGGATGTTTTTGGCATAGCCCTCATCGACGACCTTTTTGGCTTCAACCGGATACCCCTGCTGCAGGGCAAGCTGGGCCATTTCCATGTAGTCGCCCGCGCCGCCGACATTGCCGCTGACAAACTTCAGGCGGTACACGTCTAGCGTGAGCCGATCCGCAAAGCCGGGTTTTTTCTGGATGCGGGCGAGCAGATCGGCCCAGTATTCCTTCTTGGGATACCAGGTCGCCAGCTTTTCGAGCACCCCCACATAACCGCCCATATCGTCGAGCTTGATGTAGCAGCTGGCCAGCATTTCCAGTCTGTCCTGGTCGGGCTTGCCCCCGGCCTTTTCCGTGGCCTGTACGGCGGCGGAAAGCTCCCGGGCGGCATTGGCGAAATCGTTGTTCAGGTAATAGGCCTGCACGAGCACCGTTCGCATGGCGTCATCCTTGCCGCCTTCCTTGAAGTAACGCTGCGTCCAGGTGGTGGCCTTGCCGTAGTCTTTCGCACGGTAGGCGGCCACGGCCACGGCCTGGGTGAATTGGAGCTGCTCGCTGGCGGAGAGCTTGCCCGAAGCGATGAGCGCATCGAGCGAGCGAGCGGCGGTGTCGGAATCCCCCAAGCCATTCGCTGCGACAAAGCGCATGCGCTCGATGGTGAGGGTTTCATGGGCATTCTTGCCGCTCACCCCATCGGCCTCACGAATTCTGGCCAGGGCTTCCTTGAATTTGTTTGCCTTGATCAGGCCCTGAGCGGCCTGCAAGGGCTTGCCGACTTCCGGGCGCAAGGCTTCTTGGGCGTAAAGAGAGGTGCTACCGAGCAACAAAGCCAGCAGCGTGGAGACGAGAAGGCGACGATGCGTCATGGGCAACTCCGTCGAAAGACTTAAGGAAGGAAGGCAGACAGGTGGCGAGTCGTTCGCCACCCTGGATCAATTTGCAAACTGCTCGCCGCCAACCAGGCCGATCTTGTTTACGCCAAGACGCTGGGCCGCCGCCATGACGTTGGCGACCACGCGGTAGGTGACAAGCTTGTTGGGTCGCAGGTGGACTTCAGGCTGGTTGGGCTGGGCAGCAATGGCGCGCAGTTTGTTTTCCAGCGTCACGCTATCGGGGATGGCTTCACCGTTGATGGTGATGGTGCCGTCAAAATCGATGTCGATCCGCACGATTTCGGGCTGGATATTGGTCTGCGGCGGACTGGCCGTCGGCATGTTCAGCTTGATGGCGTGGGTCTGGATGGGGATGGTGATGATGAGCATGATGAGCAGCACCAGCATCACGTCGATGAGCGGCGTGGTGTTGATGTCCACCATTTCTTCCGGCTCGCCCATGCCGCCGGAACCGATATTCATTCCCATGGTTCGTTCCTGTTCCCTGTTTCAGCCCCCGCGCGCGGGCGGCTCGGTGATGAAGGCGATTTTCTGGATACCGGCGCGCTGGCAGGCGAAGACGATCTTGCCCACGGATTCATAGCGGCCATCCTGGTCGCCACGGATATGGATTTCCGGCTGTGGCTTTTGCACGGCAACTTCCTTCAGGCGGGCCACCAGTTTTTCCGTATCGGGAATTTCCTGCATGTTCCAGTAGATGTCCCCCTCCCGACTGACGGAGAGGATGATGTTTTCCGGCTTGGTCTGCGTGGGCAGATTTTCTTCCTTGGGAAGCTGCACCGGTACGGTGTGCATCACAACAGGAATGGTGATGAGGAAGATGATGAGCAGCACCAGCATCACGTCGACCAGCGGCGTGGTGTTGATCGCCGCGATCTCTTGATCCTCGTCGCCACCGGAACCCAGGGTCATGCCCATGACATTACGCTCCCTTGGCGGGGCGGATCATCAGCGCGGCATGGAGCTCGCCGCTGAAAGCGCGCACGTCTTCCATGACGAGCTTGTTGCGACGCACCAGCCAGTTGTAGGAGAGCACAGCCGGGACGGCTACGGCCAGACCGATGGCGGTCATGATGAGGGCTTCGCCCACGGGCCCGGCGACCTTGTCGATCGAGGCCTGACCGGCGATGCCGATGGCGGTCAGCGCGTGGTAGATACCCCAGACTGTGCCGAACAGGCCCACGAAGGGAGCGGTCGAGCCGACCGTGGCAAGGAAGGAGAG
>CAZCOS010000154.1:0-2292 GCA_964500605.1 uncultured Sterolibacterium sp. | reverse complement strand
TGGCAGCCTTTCATCTCGAAGCACAAGCGGGGCAATACCCCGCCGAGCTTTCCGGCGGACAGCGACAGCGCACGGCACTTGCCCGCGCGCTGGTGGCCGAGCCGCGCGCCCTGCTGCTGGACGAGCCCTTCGCTGCCCTCGACCATACCCTGCGCCGCCGCATGCGCGACGAGCTCGACGCCCTGCAACGCCGCCTGGGTGTGCCCATGGTCCTGATTACCCACGACCCGGAAGACGTCGAACAGTTCGGCGATCATGTCCTCAGCCTCCGGCAGGGTTGCGTGGATGCCGCGCTCAGCACGCATCCTGCCGGAGCCGCACTGGCTGCCTTGCCCGAGCCCGTCTGACCGTTTTTTTGTCAACCGTTATATATAGAAATAGATTACGAAAGGATTCTGATGTCAAACCACCACAATCAAAGCGATGAGTGTCATTTCCGGTTGCGCAGGGCTTCCCTGGTCACCACGGCGGTTCTCTCCGCGCTGGCTTGCGGGCAGAGCCAGGCGCAGAGCAGTGCTCCTTCCACCTTTACATTGGGCACAATCATCGTCACGGCATCCGCCCCGAAATCCGGCGGCATTCCTGAAGACCAGGTCGCCTCGGTCGTGACGCGGAAGGAAATGCAGACGTACAACCGGGAAAACATTTCTGACGCGCTCAATCTGCTCTCCGGCATGACGATTTCCCACGGCCAGAAAAACGAGCGGCGGGTTTCGATCCGTGGCTTTGAAACCAGCAAGGTTGGCCTCTTCATCGACGGTATCCCGGTCTACATCCCCTTCGACGGCGCGGTGGATATGAACCGCTTTACCACGGCGGATCTGGCCGCCATCCAGGTGGCCAAAGGATTCACTTCGGTGGCCTACGGCCCGAACACGATGGCCGGTGCCATCAACCTGGTCAGCCGCAAGCCCGTCAAGGCCTTCGAGGCAGATGCGAAAGTCGGTTTTGGGTCGGGGAACGAACGTCTGGCGCAGGCCAATCTCGGCAGCAATCAGGGGATGTGGTATGTGCAAGGCGGACTGTCCTACCAGCAGCGGGACAACTTCCGCCTGTCATCCAACTTCACCCCGACGAAATTCGAGGATGGCGGCACGCGCAACAATTCATACAGCAAGGATCAGAAAATCTCGCTCAAGTTTGGCTTGACGCCCAATGCCACCGATGAATATGTCGTGAGCGTCATCAGCCAGCACGGCGAAAAAGGCCAGCCGACCAACACGCTCGCCAACTCGCAGTTCTGGCGTTGGCCCTACTGGGACAAGGACAGCATCTACCTGACCACGCGCACGGCACTGGGCCCGCATGAAACACTGAAGGTGAAGCTTTATCACGACACTTTCAATAACGCCATCGACATGTACAAGGATGCCAGTTTCACCACACGCTCCGGCGGCAAGGGGGCAGGCGAGAGCATCTACAACGATAAGACCGATGGCGGCTCGGTCGAGCTCGAAACCACGCGTTTCAAGGATCAGACCCTGCGCATCTTCGCCTTCTACAAGAAAGACACGCATGACAAGAACGACTACTCGGGCAAGCCCGCGAAGTTCGACCGCATGGAGGACACGCTGCTTTCCTACGCCATCGAAGACAACATCCAGATTCGCCATGATCTTCTGCTTTCGCTCGGGGCCAGCCACCACACACTGAAGCCAAACACCATCTACAAATCGGATGCAAGACCCACACTCACGCTGCCGGAGAAAAAATCCGCCAACGATTTCCAGGCCGGGCTGTATTACGACCTGAGCGCGACGGCGCGCCTCTACACCACGGCTTCGAAGAAAACCCAGCTGCCGTCCATGGCCAGCCGCTATAACTCGGCGTTCGGAGCTTATGTCGAGAACCCTGGTTTGCAGCCTGAGAAATCAAGCAATGTTGAAATTGGCTATCAGGGAACGCCCTGGCAAGGGGGCAAAGCTGAAGCTGCGGTGTTTAACAGCAACGTGAAGGACAAAATCCAGACGTGGTATCCGAACCCTATTCTTCCCTGCACGGCCGTCACCAACGTCTGCCAGACGCGCAACATCGGCGAGGTGCGTTACACCGGCATCGAACTGAGCTTGAGCAGCCAGCTTGGCGCGCAGCTCGAACTCGGGGGCAATGCCACCTGGACAGGTCCTAAAGTTGTCAGCAACCCCAACAACCGGGGCGGCGCGAAAGTCACGGATGTGCCCAGGCGGAAAGTCACGCTGCATGCGGGCTATCGCCCGACAGACAGCATCGAGCTGATTGCCTTCGTGGAAAACAACAGCAAACGCTGGGTTTCCGACACCGTCGAGCTCGGGG
>CAZCOS010000153.1:0-2305 GCA_964500605.1 uncultured Sterolibacterium sp. | reverse complement strand
AGGATGAAATCGACACCTTCATCCAGAAGGGGCTGGCCGCCGACTACGCCGAACTCGTCCGCCTGCGCGAAGCACGTCGGGCAAAAAAGCAGCAGGGCTGACATGAACGCAACGCTGAATGAAAAACCCCGGCCCGGCGGTTACGCCTGGTACGTCCTCGCCCTGCTGACGCTCACTTACATCTTCAACTTCATCGACCGGCAAATTCTTGCCATGCTCATCGAGCCGATCAAGAAAGAGTTTGGTGTTTCCGACACCGCGATGGGCTTTCTCTCCGGCTTTGCCTTCGTCTTCTTCTACACCCTCGTCGGCATCCCCATCGCCCGCTGGGCCGATCGCGGCTCGCGCAAGGGCATCATCACCCTCGCGCTCACCATCTGGAGCGGTGTGACCGCCGCCTGCGGGCTGGCAAAGAGTTTCGTCGAACTCGCCCTCCTGCGCGTCCTCGTCGGTGTTGGCGAAGCCGGTGGCAGCCCGCCCTCGCACTCCCTGATCTCCGACTACTTCCCGCCTCATCGCCGCGCCACCGCCCTCTCGCTTTACGCCTGCGGCGTCTATATCGGCTCCGCCCTCGCCTTTCTGGCCGGCGGCTATCTGCTCAAAAACTACGACTGGCGCACCGTCTTTTTCGTCGTCGGCCTGCCGGGTCTGGCCCTGGCGGCCCTGGTCGGACTCACGGTAAAAGAAGTCCCGCGCGGCCATTCGGAAGGCCTGGCCACCCCGCCCGAAAACGCCCCCCAGGCCTCGCTCGGCGAAGTCCTGCGGTTTTTGCGTTCGCGTCGCGGCTTCGTTTTCGTCGCCTTCGCCTCCTCCATCCAGTCACTGGCCGGTTACGCCATCCTGACCTGGGGCCCGGCCTTCCTCGGGCGCGTCCACGGCATGCCCTTCGCCGACATCGGCTGGCATCTGGGCTGGACCATCGGCATCGCCGGCTGTGTGGGTGCCTGGCTGGGCGGCAGCCTCGCCGACCGCTACGGCCACCGCGACACCCGCTGGTACATGCGCCTGCCCGCGATCCAGTCCATCGCCGCCATCCCCTTCATGCTCGGCTTCGTCCTCCTCCAGGACAAACAGCTCGCCTTGCTGTGCTTCATCCCCTTCTACACACTGGGGGCCATGTACGTCGGCCCCATGTTCTCCGTCATCCAGGGGGTTACCCCGCCCCACATGCGCGCCACTGCCTCCGCCGTCCTCCTCTTCATCGTCAGCATGATTGGCGCGGGTCTGGGCCCGCTCTCCATCGGACTGCTCAACGACCACGTCTTCGGCCCGATCCACGGCCAGACAGCCATCCGCTACTCCATGCTCGTCATGGGTTGCCTGGGCGGCTTCGCCAGCATCCTCTTCTGGGTGGCCTCGCGTGACCTGCGTGAAGAAATGAATATGGGGCAAGCTGCATGACCCGCCCGGATGAACTGCCTCGCCGTGTCGCCCTCGTCAGCGGCGGTGGAACCGGCATCGGCCACGCTACCTGCCTGCGCCTTGCGCGCGACGGTCTGCGGATCGTCGTCGGCTATTCCCATTCTGATGCCGGTGCGGCTAAGACTGTCCGCGACATCGAAGCCGCCGGAGGTGAAGCCTTCGCCCAGCGCGTCGACATCCGCGAAGAGGGCGAAGTCCAGGCCTTCTTCGCCGCCGCGAAAGAACGCTACGGCCGCGTCGACGTCGTCATCAACAACGCCGGCATCGGCCACATGAAATCCTTCGCTAAGATCGAAATGTCGGCTTACGACCAGCTCTTTGCCGTCAATGCCCGGGGGACCTTCATGATGTGCCGCGAGGCCGCGCGAACCATCGAAGACCATGGCCGCATCATCAACCTCTCCAGCGGCATCACCGTCGCCAACAGCGAAGGCATGGCCCTCTACGCCGGCAGCAAAGCCGCCCTCGAAGCCTTCGCCAAAGTGCTCGCCCGCGAGCTCGCCCCGCGCGGCATCACCGTCAACATCGTCTCCCCCGGCATGACCGACACCCCCATGCTGGAAGGCGGCGATGCCGACATGCTGCGTAAGGTCGGTGCCAGTCTCGCCGCCATGAAACGGCTGGGCCAGCCCGAAGACATTGCCGACGGCATCGCCGCGCTGGTGAGCCAGGATGGCCGGTGGATTACCGGCCAGAACATCCACATCGACGGCGGCACGATCATCGTGTGATGGCGTCTTTTCTGCTCAAGCTGCTCCCCGGAAAGGGGTATGTGTGAAAAGACATTCATCGCAACCGAAAGAAATCGTCTTGTGCAAACAAGGTAAAGGATGTGCTGATTAATTCGGAATCGTCGTTCCGGCGAAGGTGACCGAAGGAAATG
>CAZCOS010000152.1:0-2308 GCA_964500605.1 uncultured Sterolibacterium sp. | reverse complement strand
AGTGCGGAAAAAACATAGTCATTGCGGCCTTGAGCCGCAATCTCCTCACCCAGCCCGCAATGACCGGGAATTGTTGAGGGGACGGGGCAAGCCCGCAATGGCCGGGGTGGGGTGAGGTACAACAGGGGGTGTGGGATACAGGATTTCCTGTAACGCTCAGATCACTTCGAAGGTGCAACGGTCGTAGTCTGTGCCACTTTCTAGGCGGCTGGTCAGGCGGATTGTCCGGTTACCGTATTCGGTGGTGACTTCGACGACGTGCCCCGGCTGGAACCAGGCGGGGGGAGTGAGCACACTGGCGGTTTCCCCCAGTCCCTCGATCAGGGGCAGCATGAATCCTCGGCAGTGCTGGGCCTTGATGGAGCCTACGCCGTGTGTGTGCAGGCTTACCGCTTCGGGCGGGCCGGGGAGGATGTGGACGCCGACTAGCAGGGTGTCGCGATTGCCGCTGACGGCGGCCCATTGCACCTTGCCGATCTGGAGGCTGTCGTTGCTGCTTGTACGCACGGCCACGAGCTGGGCCCGGGCGAGCCGCTTGCCCGCCTGATTCAGCGGACGTTTCAGGAGAATGTCGGTAACATTTTCATCGAGCTCCTGCCAGTCTTCGATGGTGTATTGGTCGATTTCGGCATCTTCTTCGGCGCGACGTTTCGCTTCGTCTTGCGGCAAGGGGTTATCCGGCGAGCGGAAAACCTGCCCGGAGAAGAAGTAGTGAATGGCTTCCACACCCGCGACGACCTGGCAGGCCCCTGCGCCCCCCTTCACCACGGCACGCCGGCCTCCGCGACACCAGTCTTGATAAACCTGCCGCAGCAGAGCTTCGCATTCCGGCTGTTTGGCATCCTTGCCCAGTTTCAGGTTAACGGGAGATTCACCCTTTTCCAGTGCGGCCAGCGTCTGTTTGATGGTCAGGCGGATGCTGGCCATGTCAAACCAGCGCATTCTTTCGCTGGCGACAGGATTGGATTTGAACATGCCGGCTTCTTCTCCAGCGACATCGATGCCCAAGGGAGGGGTGCGCTTGTCGGAAGGGGGGACGGGCAGGACAGGCACTTTGTGCGACCAGAGCTTGGCCCAGTAGGTAACCTGGATGATCTGTGCCGGGCTGAGTTCTAGCGGATTAGCCGCCGCCAGAAGGAGGGTTTCGACGTAAAGCGTAGAAACCGAGGTCACGAATTGTGGTCGCAAAGGGTCATCAACCGTCAGCTGGGTCAGGCGTAGTTGTTCCAGCGCGCGCCAGATCCGGTGCAGCCGCCCCCAGAATTCCGGCAAGGGCAGCATCGCCCCCCTGCAATCGTCCAGATAGGAGGAAAACAGCGAAGCCAGGACGCGCGCTGCCGTCAGCGCGATTTGCCGACGCCCCTCGTCGGAGCTCGCCTGAGGGCTGTCGATGAGTGTTTGCAGGCAATGGGTGTAGCCAATTTCCAGTGCAAGCCAGAGTGCTTGACAGGTATCGAATGCAGCCTGTTCCGGCGGAGCCAGTGGCAGCGGACGGGAGGTGAAACGGATCGAACATTCGAAATGAACAGCGTAAATCGGCTCGCGCATGAGCTCGAGGATTTTGATCCGTTCATCCGTCGTGAGGTTGTAACGATTCAGCAGATTCATCTGCCGCAACAGCATGGCCTGAACCTGCCTTGCATTCGTTGATGTTGCCTCGGATAACCACTTGCGACAGGAAACTGCGTCGATGAAAGCGGGAGGCTGCTCCAGCGTCAGCTGCGGCAATTCCAGTCCAGACAGGGAAGTACTCATCGTGAGGATCGTTTTCGTTCGGTCAATCTGCCAAACACAGCAGATGAGAGCAGGGGCGGAATATTAACGCAAGCAGGCAGATGACGACAATGATTCAGAAATGAATCTGGAATGGTTACAAAATTTCGATACCTGCATGATGGCAATTTGCCTGCTTTTAAGCAGGGATTTAAGCAGGGATTCTGGAAAAGACACGGAACAGGCGGTAAAGTACGCGCTTCCGGCTTGGCGATACGGTCAACGTCACTGGCATTCGCTTCGGATTTTTCCATCCCTTTCTCTTTCAGGAGAACATCAAGATGAAATTCGCACTGGCCGCTTGCGGCATGGACAACTACCCGCCCGCGATGGCTCCGTGGGAACCCCACGCTGGCCGCGAGGAAATCCTGCGCTTCGCCAAAAAGGCCGACAGCCTCTCCTGGGACTGGCTGACCATCCCCGAGCATCTCGTCATGCCCACGGCCATGGCCGAACACATGGGTACACGTTTCGTCGAAGGCATTACCGCCGCCTCCGTGCTGATGGGGGCTACCGAACGCATCCACATGCTGAC
>CAZCOS010000151.1:0-2345 GCA_964500605.1 uncultured Sterolibacterium sp. | reverse complement strand
TCATGAAGCCGTTGGTCGACAGCGACACCACGCCGCCGGTCACATCCATCATCGGTTCGCGCAGGCAGAAGGCGACGTCGACGTCAGTCTTGTCCATGTACTTGATAAGTTCGCTGGCGATCGGGTGCGGCCATTCGCCCGTCAGATCACGGCCGGACCAGGCGCGCATCACGCCATCCACACTGCCCCACCAGCGTTGCACGTTCGGGTAATAGGCAATTTCCGACATGGTCTGCGGGTTCATGAAGTGGAACTCGGTCATTGCAATGAAGTAATCCTTGGCGGTCTTGGCCATGCTGCACTCCTTGGTTTGCGTGATGAAAGAGGTTCGGAAAAAATCCGTCGGAACGCGGGATTGTATTGGAAATCAGGGTGAAATGCCGTTTGTGTCCGAAAACGGCAGGGTAATTGCATTTGATTTTCGATGATGGATTGCCCCCTCCCAGATTGTCCAGTGCACCCGCCGGGGCGAGTCCCGGCAGGGTTGAAGAAAAGGCCGCATGTCGTAGCATCGCGTGAAGAGGATTCGCAGCGAATAATGATTCGCCCCTACGGAGCATCCCGAGTTCAGCCAACGCGCCGCTCCCACTTCCCCTTCTGAATCGCCGAGTGATGGCCTTGGCGGGCGGGGAAGTCCGGCGATGCTGTTTGAGCCGAAGGCGAGTTTGCATCGCTGGCCGCACGGCAAGGCCAGCAGGAGGGCAGCCCGGCGCAGCCGGGCCGATGAAGTGGGGCACGATTCTTTGGTGACTTTCTTGTCGTGCAACAAGAAAGTCACTCGCCCGCCGGGGCGAGTCCCGGCAGCGTTGAAAATGAAGCCACACGTCGAAGCATCGCACAAAGTGGCGAAGGGGGTTCGGGGCGAATGACCATTCAGGGCGAATGAGGATTCGCTCCTACGGGATGGGAAAATTTCAAATGCGATTGCCCTGTGGAAGCAGGGACCGAGGTGCAGACGCAAGGATTTTTCCCCGGTTCAACGCGACTTTCTGTTCCTCCGTCAGCGCAAGCGCGCCGCCGTTTCGCGCAACATGCACGGTAATGGCGCAGGAAAGACTGATGCACTGCCCTGCCTGAAAAAGGGCCATGGCAATCTCGAAGGATGTGTTTCCCAAGTGGGCCACGCCCACCCCCGCTTCCAGCGGCTCGGGATAGCTTGCCGGACGAAGATAGTCGTAAGTCACGCGAACCGGCAGCATCCTGAAATCACGCTTTCCCTTGAGAAAATCTTCGCCGAAGGTTTGGACCAGAAAGCGGGTTCGTGATTCTTCATGACATTCGGCCAGCGCACGCCAGCTCAGATGAAAACCTGCGTCGAGATCGACATGGCGTGGGCGCATCGTCATCCGGAAGGGGTAGGACGAAAGAAGACACGGCTCCGAATCGGGCCGTGGGCCTGCGTTCAGTGGGGTGACCATATCGGGCAACCTCTTGCTGTAATCGCCGAAGAATTCATTAGAATCAGGGATTTTCATTCAAACGGGCCTGAGCTTTTGCCCAAAAGGAAGGAGCAAACGTGACCTCTGTTCATTGTAATCGTGGCCGCACCACAATGCGCTGGACCGCCAGTCTGCTGGCGGCATTGTCCATTGGCCTGACGGCTTGTTCAACGGCTGTGGGGACGGATATGCCGCAGCGCGAAGCCGTGCTGAAAACCATGCGTGATCAAGGCTGGTTGTTCAACAAGCACGTCATCGATACCGCCCTGGGAACGGATCAGAATCAAGTCGTCGTCAGCGGCCCGCTGGCAGAGCGCACGCCGGATGATCGCCATGTGCCGGGAGGCTGGAAGGTCATGCAGTACAGCGACGTGACCTTGCAGAACAACAATGGCACCTGGCAGGTTGTCTCGAAAACCCCCGTCGTCCGCGAACCGATCAGTACGCGCGAACGCTGGCTCCGCTAATCCTTTTTTACAGGCCTTCAATCATGCAAAACAACGCCACTCAGCTCGAACCGACCTACGGTTACACGCTGGAAAATCCCGAGCGCGGCAAGCGCGTTTTCTATCTCGCCCTGCTGGGCGCACTGGGCATCCCCTTCATGATGTTTGCCCTGCGACTGATTTACGGTCCTGACCAGATGCAAGTCTGGTGGGAAACGGCCAAGACTGCCCCGCTCACGCAACCACAAGTGCTCTCGGGCATGTGGATGACCATGGGCGGGGTCGCCATCGTCGTTTGGCACTCCTGCGTCGTCAAGGGCTGGAAGCGCACCATCGCCTGTATCGGGGCGGGCTTCTTCATCGCCTGGTTCTATGAATATCTCGGTACCAATACGCACCATGGTGGTGTTTTCGGGCCGTACCACTACAGCGATACCATCCTGCTGGGCCACTTCCTCGG
>CAZCOS010000150.1:0-2357 GCA_964500605.1 uncultured Sterolibacterium sp. | reverse complement strand
GGATTCGCTGACGAGGTGTCCGAAATCGCGCAGTTCATCGGGCAGCTTGTCGACTTCCATCAGCGGGGTCAGCGCGCCGCCGATGCCGTCGCGGAAACGCTTTTTCTGTTCGAGGGAGGCATCCTCGGGCAATTCGGAAATGGCAAAAACGAACAGCAGACGCTGGGCGTCGGGTTGTTGGCGGGCGGTGGTCAGCAGGTCGTCAAAGGTCTGGATCAGCATGGGGAATTCCTCGGAAAAACGGCGTTCAATCTGGGTTCCTGTGGTTATTTCACGCGCATGCCCGGCTGCGCGCCGCTGTCGGGCGAAAGAAGAAAGAGGCCGGGGGCTTGTCCGCTGGCGTCGGAGGCGGCCAGCACCATGCCTTCGGACAGGCCGAATTTCATCTTGCGCGGGGCAAGGTTGGCGACCATGACCGTCAGGCGGCCGATCAGCGTGGCCGGGTCATAGGCCGACTTGATGCCGGCAAAGACGGTGCGGGCGGGGACGTCGGCACCCAGATCGAGCGTGAGCTTGAGCAGCTTGGCGGCCCCATCGACGTGTTCGGCATTGGCGATGCGGGCGATTCGCAGATCGACCTTGCTGAAATCATCAATGGAAATGAGCTCGGACTGGCCCGAATCGACAGGGGCAGCAGGTGCAGCCGAGACTTGCTGCTGGGCGTGACGCTGGGGCGAGTGCACGGCAGACTGCGCTGCATCCGGAATCGTTGCCGTGGCGGCGGGGGCCAGGCTTTCACGATTGGCTTCGATCAGCGCGTCGATCTGTTTCATGTCGATGCGTTGCATGAGGTGTTGATAGGCGTTGATTCCGTGGCCTGCGGGCAAGGGGCGGGCCAGATCATCCCAGGTGAAGGCGGGCAGTGCGAAGAAAGCCTCGACCTGTTCGGCCAGCCGGGGAAGGACGGGCTTGAGGTAGATCGTCAGATCGCGGAACTGGTTGAGTGCCGTGGTGCAGACCGTGTGCAGCCGTGCTTCTTGCGCTGGATCTTTGGCGAGCTCCCAGGGCTTGTGGTCGTTGACATACTGGTTAGCGATATCCGCCAGACGCATGATCTCCCGCAGGGCACGGGCGTAATCCCGAACCTCGTAACTTTCGGCGACGACATCCGCCTTGCGAGCTGCCTCGAATTCTTCCATGGCCGAGGCGTCGACCTGGCCAAGTTTTCCGTCGAAGCGTTTGGCGATGAAACCGGCGCAGCGACTGGCGATGTTGATGTATTTGCCGACCAGATCACTATTGACCCGCGCGGCAAAATCACTGAGGTTGAGGTCGATGTCTTCCATCGTGCCATTGAGTTTGGCGGCGTAGTAGTAGCGCAGCCACTCTGGATTCAAGCCCTGATCGAGATAGCTGGCGGCGGTGATGAAAGTTCCGCGCGATTTCGACATTTTCTGGCCATCGACGGTCAGGAAGCCGTGGGCAAAAATGCTCGTCGGGGTGCGGTAGCCCGCGTGCTCCAGCTCGGCGGGCCAGAACAGGGCGTGAAAATAAAGAATGTCCTTGCCGATGAAGTGGTAGAGCTCGGTCGTGCTGTCTTTCTTCCAGTAATGATCGAAATCCATGCCGCGCCGGGCGCACAGGTTTTTGAACGAGCCCATGTAGCCGATGGGCGCGTCCAGCCAGACGTAGAAGAATTTGCCCGTGGGCTGGCCGTTGTCACCGGGAATGCCAAAGCCGAAATAGGGGGCATCCCGGGAAATGTCCCAGTCGGTCAGCCGGTTCTCGCCTTCTGCGCCTAGCCACTCCTGCATCTTGTTGGCCGCTTCGTTTTGCAGGCGGCCGCCTTGCGTGTAGCCACGCAAAAATGCCTGGCAGCGTGGGTCGGAAAGCCGGAAGAAATAATGTTCGGAAGCCTTCAGTACCGGTGTCGCTCCCGAGACGGCGGAGCGCGGGTTTTTCAGGTCGGTCGGCGCGTAGGCCGCGCCGCAGGCTTCGCAGGAATCGCCATACTGGTCTGCCGCGCCGCATTTCGGGCATTCGCCCTTGATGAAACGGTCCGGCAGGAACATTTCCTTGACCGGGTCGAAATACTGTTCGATGCTGCGGATCTCGATCAGGTTCGCGGCCTTCAGCTTGCCGTAGATGTCTTCCGCATAGAAGCGCGTCTCGTCGGAATGCGTCGTGTAGTAGTTGTCGAAGGCGACATGAAAGCCCGCAAAGTCCTGGCTGTGCTCTCCGTGTACCCGGGACACCAGCTGTTCCGGTGTGATGCCTTCCTTTTCAGCACGCAGCATGATGGGCGTGCCGTGTGTGTCGTCGGCGCAGACATACCAGCATTCGTGGCCACGCATTTTCTGGAAGCGCACCCAGATGTCGGTCTGGATGTATTCGACCAGATGACCAAGGTGGATCGA
>CAZCOS010000149.1:0-2415 GCA_964500605.1 uncultured Sterolibacterium sp. | reverse complement strand
TTACGTTCTTGGCAAAATTGAACGGTACGGAAAGCTTGTCGAGCTTGTCTCTGGAGCATCCGTTGGCATAGGCCGCCACGCGAGGATCCCAAAGGAAAAAGTTCAGGCCACCCTGATAGCCACGCGCGCCATTCCCGGCGATCAGGCACTGCGGCGGTGTGTCGTAGCTCTTGGTTTCAGTGTTGTCGTAAGCGTAATCCATCGTGAAGGTCGAGCTGGGCTTCCAGCGGATATCGAGACGGTAGCCTTCGCCGTTGAGCTTGCCGAACTGGACTCCGCCCGGGGCCGTGTTGGTCACGCCGTCGCTGTCTTTTTGGCGATGCAGGTAAGACAGACGCATAGCCAAGTCATTCTTGACCGGCAGATTGACGACCGTCTTGGAAACAAACTGGCCGCGATTGGCGAAGGTGAGCTGTTGTTTGAAGCCGAAGCCGTCGAGGTCGGCCTTGGCGTAATGCAGATTGACCGCACCGCCCGTGGCGTTACGGCCGGAGAGCACACCTTGCGGGCCCTTCAGCACTTCGATGCGTTCGATGTCGCCAGCGGCATTGTTCAGGCCCACGAGCTGCGAGCGGAAGACGCCGTCGACATGGAAGGCGACGGGGTTGGGCGCGCTGACGAACACGGCGTTGGTGGTGATGCCGCGGAAGGTGGGGAAGAAGGCTTCGCTGCTGCCCGGGTAGGGCGCGAGATTGAGGCCGGGGACTTCCGCGCCGATATTGGACAGGGTGACGATGTTGCGCTTTTCGATGTCCTTCATGCCCAGTGCCTGGATGGAGATAGGCACATCCTGCAGGTTTTCCTTGCGCTTTTGCGCCGTCACGATGACTTCTTCAATCGCGGCGGTCTGCGGAGCTTCCGACGCCTTGGCGGCTTGCTGAGCGTACACCGGAGCGGCAAACAACTGGGCAATGGCCAGGCTCAGTGTGAGCGAAGCGGGTTTTTTGACGAATTTATTCAAGGGAATCTCCTGATATTCGGTGGCGAGATAGGCTTTCGGCAACAGGTCGCCAAAAAATGGCTTGCGGAGTTTATTACGGATGCCTGACCTTGTGTGAGATGTGTATTGTCAGGTCAAGCCTAGCGACACCACCCAGGTATCGTCCAATCAGACGAGGAGACTGGGGGGGGATTCGCGTAGATTCAGGCGTGCTCCGGCTCTGCGAGCCTGTGGAACGCCCCCCCTCTTTCGACTATCCGGGAAATGAATCATGACTCCTGAAGAAACCAAAGCGTTTGAAGAAAAGATTCGTGCCTATGTCGGGCGCGAGCTCGGCGCACCCAAGCGTGGCAAGGACGATGTCAATGCCGCCATGATCCGCCATTGGGCGGAGGTGCTGGGTGACGAGAATCCTGTGTATACCGATGCCGACTACGCCGCCAAGTCGAGCAAGGGCGGCATCATCGCACCGGCCCACATGCTGCAGATCTGGAGCATGGAAGGCTACCCCATGTGCCAGAAGCCCGCCGTCGACCTGCAGCGCGAACTGCACAACGTGTTCGATGCCCACGGCTTCACCGGCGTGCTGGGGACGAATACCAACAGCGAATACTTCCGCGATCTGCGTCCGGGCGACCAGGTATATGCCCACACCATCATCTCCAGCATCTCGGAACAGAAGGCAACACAGCGCGGCATCGGTTACTTCATCGAGACCACCACCACCTTCACCGACCAGAACAAGGAAGAAGTCGGCCGTCAGGTGTTCCGTTGCCTCAAGTTCATCCCCAATGAAGCCCCGGCTGCCGCCACCAGCGAAGCCGACAGCACTCCGGCCGCACCCACCCGCATCGCCTCGCCTCGCGGCCACGACAACGCCTGGTGGTGGGAAGCCGTGGATGCCGGCAAGGTGCTGATCCAGCGTTGCAAGAGCTGCCAGACGCTGCGCCACCCGCCGCGCCCGATGTGCGGCGAATGCCAGTCCACCGAATGGGATTCGATCGAATCGAAACTCGATGGCGAGATCATCAGCTTCACCCAGATGCACTACCCGAAATTCCCGGGCTACCCCTACCCGTTGATCTGCGCCGTCGTGAAGCTCTCCGAAGGCACCAACCTCGTCGCCAACCTCGTCGGCTGCGAGCCGGAAGCCATCAAGATCGGCATGAAGGTCAAGGGCAAGGTCGAAAAGGTAGATGAAAAGACCTGGCTGCCGCAGTTCTATCTGGCCTGATTACGGAGAGAAAACATCATGAATCTGAATACCCTGAAATATGGTCAGGTGAAAGTGGGCGACAAGCTGCCCGAGCTCAAGATCGACATCACCTCCGGCCTCATCATCGGCTCGGCCCTGGCTTCGCGCGATTTCACGCCCGTGCACCACGACAAGAAAGTCGCCCAGGCCACCGGGCTTTCCGATGTCTTCATGAACATCATCACCAGCAACGGCTTCATGGGTCGCTTCGTCACCGACT
>CAZCOS010000148.1:0-2438 GCA_964500605.1 uncultured Sterolibacterium sp. | reverse complement strand
TCGATGTCATGGTTCCCCTGCGTGAAGCACTCGAAGAAGTCAGCTTCGACAACGATTGCCGCGTAGTGGTGCTGACGGGGGCGGGCAAGGGTTTTTGCTCCGGGGCCGATCTCGTCAATCCCGGCTTTTTACCGATTTTCGAAGGCTTGCCGCTGCCGGGCATTTCCCGTCGCGCGCTCAAAGTGCTCGATGACGTCATCCTCGCCCTGCGCGACATGCACCAGCCCGTGATTGCGGCCATCAACGGCCCAGCCATCGGCGGCGGCTTTTGTCTGGCCATGGCCTGCGATATCCGCCTGGCCGCAGATACCGCCTATTTCCGTCCGGCGGGCATCAATAACGGCCTGACGGCGGCGGAGCTGGGTCTGAGTTTCACCCTGCCTCGTGCCATCGGCTCCTCACGGGCCTTTGAGATCATGCTCTCGGGGCGGGATGTCGATGCCGCCGAAGCCGACCGCATCGGCCTGGTTTCCCGCGTCCTGCCCGGCGAAGCCCTGCTCGATGCCTGTTACGACCTGGCCGAGCGCATCATTGGCTTTAGCCATCTCGGCGTCGAGCTGACCAAGCAGATGCTCTGGTCCAGCCTCGAAGCGGGCAGCATGCACGCCCACATGAATCACGAAGGCCAGGCGCAGCTCTTCGTTCGCATGACGACCCGGAATTTCGAGGAAGCCATCCGCGCACGCAAGGAAAAACGTCCGCCGAAATTCGAGGATTCCCTGTGATTTGACCGTCTTGCCCTGGGCCCGTCCCTGTGTCCGCCTTTGAACTGCCAAAGGCCGGATTCGAAGCGGGCGGCTCCAGTAAAATCGAAACGTCAATATGGTGCTCCCCCTGTCCGGAGCACCGTCCCTGAACAACGAGGAAGGAAAGCATCATGACCGTGGTTCTTTGCACCTGGGGCAACGCCATCGAAGGCGGAACCCGCGAAGCCCTGACGCTGGCGCGCAAGACCGCCGCCGCCAGCGGTGTGCCGCTCAACTGGCTGGTCATCGGCGGTATCGCCAATGACGCCGCCGCCATCGCCGCAGAATATGGCGTCAATGGTCTGGATGTCATCAACGATGCCAAGCTGGCGCAGTTCGGCCCGGATGCCCTGGTTGCCGCCATCGCCCAATACGCCGGGCAGGTCAGCCCCAAGTCCATTTTCTTCAACCAGACTGCCGCAGCCCGGCTGATCGCCCCGCGCGTGGCGGGCAAGCTGGGGATTCCCGTCGTCATGAACGCCTACGCCGTCGCTGTCGAAGCGGGCAAGCTTTCGGTGACGGCCACGGCCTATGGTGGCGACACCCACGTCGTCTATGACCTCGCTGCCCCGGTGAATGTGCTCTCCATCGTCACCACCACCGTCATCGCCGAAGCCGCCGCCGCGCCGACCAGCCCGGCCCGCCGCGACATCGCCGTTGATCTGTCGGCGGTCGAAGAACGCTTCAAGGTCACCGCCGCCGCCAAGGTCGAAGGCCCGCGTCTGGAAGACGCGCAGATCATCGTCTCCGGTGGCCGTGGTCTGGGTAATGCCGCCAATTACGAGCTGGTCAAGCAACTGGCTGACGCCATGGGCGGCATGTGGGGCGGCTCGCGCGTCATCGTCGACGAAGGCTGGATCACCTCCGCCCGTCAGGTCGGCCTGACCGGCAAGATCACCCGCCCGGGCCTGTATCTGGCCTGCGGCATTTCCGGGGCCAGCCAGCACATGGCCGGCTGTTCGGCGGCCAAGACCATCGTCGCCATCAACAAAGACCCGGACGCCTCGATTTACCGCTACGCCCGCTACGGCATCGTGGCAGATTGTCTGGAAGTGCTCCCTGAACTGATCAAGGCCGCCAAGGCTTAAGGAGGAAAGCAATGAGTGAAACCCGCATTCCCTGCGTCGCAGGGTTGTTTACCGAAGAAGGCGGCGCGAAGATACACGGCTCCCGCTGCACCACCTGCAACACCCCTTACTTCCCCAAGAAGGCCGCCTGCCACAACCCGAACTGCACCGAATCGAAGATCGTCGATTGCGATTTCGGCGGCCAGGGCGTCATCTGGAGCTATTCGGTGGCCGATTTCGCGCCCCCGCCCCCGCACAAGCACGACAAGCCCTTCAAATCCTATGTCATCGGCGTGATCGACATGGAAAACGGCCTGCGTCTGGTCGGCCAGATGGTCGACCCGCTGGAAGCCGTCAAGGTCGGTGCCAAGGTTCAACTGGTCGTCGATGCCCTGTACCATGAGGAGGACAAAACGTTCACCTCCTGGAAATTCAAACTTGTCTAAGCCGCGAGGAGAAAAAACATGCAAGAAGTCGCAGTATTGGGCGTAGGCCTCCACCGCTTCGGCAAGACCGGCGATGACATCGTCGGCAACAAATCCGTCACCGAACTGTGCCGCGTGGCCGTCGACCAGGCCCTGAAGGATGCGGGTGTGTCCTGGAAGCAGATCCAGGCCGTCGCCGC
>CAZCOS010000147.1:0-2541 GCA_964500605.1 uncultured Sterolibacterium sp. | reverse complement strand
CTGCTCTATTCGGCGACGTTTTCCGATGAAATCCGGCAGCTGGCGGCAGGTTTGCTGCAAGACCCGAAATCTGTCGAAGTGGCTCCGCGCAATACCGCTGCTGAAACGGTGGCTCAGGCGGTTTATCCGGTGGATAAAGCCAGGAAGCGCGATCTATTGACCCAGCTCATCCGCGAGCACAACTGGCATCAGGTGCTGGTTTTTACCCGCACCAAGCACGGAGCCAATGCCCTGGCCGAAAAGCTCGACAAGGCGGGCATTCCGGCAGCGGCGATTCATGGCAACAAAAGTCAGGGCGCGCGCACCCGTGCGCTGGCCGAGTTCAAGAGCCTGAAGCTACAGGTGCTGGTTGCCACCGACATCGCCGCGCGCGGGATCGACATTGACCAGCTGCCACATGTCGTGAATTACGAGCTGCCCAACGTGCCCGAGGACTATGTGCATCGCATCGGCCGCACCGGCCGTGCCGGAGCCAGCGGAGAGGCCATTTCGCTGGTCTGTGTCGATGAACACTTGCTGCTTCGTAACATCGAACGCCTGCTCAAGAAGCCGATCGAGCAGCGTCAGGTGCCCGGTTTCGAGCCTGACCCCAGCATCAAGCCCGAGCCCATCGAGAATGGGCGCAACGGAAGAAATGGAAGAAATGGAAGAAGCGGAAAAACCGGGCGCGATGCCCCAGGCCGCACTCAAGCCAGCGGCCGCAGCAAGCCGCCCGGAAAACCCGGCGGGCCGCGTGGTGAGGCAGCGTCCAGCGGCGGCAAGCCGTCTGGTGCTGGCAAGCCCGCGATACGGCCCGGCGGCGCGCAGCATCATTCGGGCAACCGCCATCGTTGAAGCGAAGGGCAAACGGGCGTGCGTTTCAAGTCCGGGTTCCCATCCTGGTTCCAATGCCTCGTGCCGCACTCTGGCAAAATTCCGCTTTCTTTCTTCGAGTGAAACTGGGGTAACGCATGGACGCATCGAACAGCTTGACTCCCACCGCACGGCGTGAAGCCTTGTTGCGGAGCACGTTTCAGATCGTTGCCTTGCCTGCCTTTGGCCTGGGCTTGGCCATGGCCATTAGCCCACAGACCTTCTGGCGATTGCTGGGGCTCGATGTCGGGCCGGACGGTGTGGTCGCCATTCTTTATGGCTGTGTGCTGATGGGCGTGGGGCTTTCCAGCATCGCTGCCCTACGCAATCCGACGGCGCATGTCAGCCTGCTCCTGCTGGTGGGGTTTTACAAAGGCGCGGTCTTCATCGCCCTCATCCTTCATGGCCTGCAAGACGCTGCGGGCCTGCCCTTCACGGGGTGGGTCATCGCCTTTGCCTATCTTGCCATGAGCCTTTACTGCCTGGCCATTTATCCCTGGCGATCCCCATCCTGAGCCACGCCCTCATGGAGGATTTTCTCGTCATCGGTAGCGGCTTCGGCGGTGCTGTCGCTGCCCTTGAACTCGTGCGTGCCGGGGCGCGGGTGAGTCTCCTCGAGAGAGGCCCCTGGCGCGACACCCTGCCGCTGCGTAGCAGCAACATCATCCCTCACGCGCAACTGGCTCCCCTGCCGCAAGGGCGACACTTCTTCAGCCATGCCCTGTTTCGCCTGCACCACTCCGGGTTGCCCCGGCAAGGGCTGTCCTTGCACCGTCACGGCCTGCTGGAAGCCTTCAACGACACCGGATTGCGCGTGATCTGTGCCTCGGGCGTGGGCGGCGGCAGCCATGCCTATGGCGGTCTGCATGCCGGGCCTTTGCGGGACGACTACTGGGATCATCGCGCTGAAGGCGTGGATCGACAAAGCATGGCCGCGCACCAATCCGCCCTGCTGGAACAATTTGCCTCTTCGCCCGCGCCCCGAGAGGGTGATGGACAACGTCCGCCCATCCCGCGCGAGCCCTGGGAACAAAAAACGCACGCCTTCCTTGAAGTCTCGCCGGAGGCTCAGCCGCGCTGGGCTTATCTCCTGCCCGAAACCCCCGGCCAGCCGCGTGTGGTGACTCAGGACGGCATCCGCCGACAAGAATGTGATTTTTCTCAGGAAGGCCTGTTTGGCTCACCCGGTGGATCCAAGCTGACCCTGGACGTGGCCTGTCTGCTCCCCGCCTTGCGCGCCGGACTCACGCCGCACGCCGGGCTGGACGTACAGCAGATCACCCGCGAGGCACAAGGCTTTTCCGTACAGGCCCTTGAGCTCGCGACAGGAAAGGCAAGGCATTTCACGGCCCGTCGGCTGATTCTTGCTGCCGGGGCGATTAACAGTGTGGCCCTGTTGCTGCGTAGCCGGGCAAACGGCAGTTTGTCGGGCATGCCTGCGCTGGGTCTGGGGCTGGGCAGCAATGCAGACGTAATGGCCTGGTTCGCAGTCAATACGGCCGGAGCCAACCATCCCGCCGCAGGTGTTTATCAACGCTTTTACCGCCACCGCGACGATGTTGACGCAAAAGGCCAGGCCACGGGCCCAACGCTGTTGCAGACGGGGCTCAGCGGGCTTTCTGCCGTGCCGCTTCTACCCGGTTTTCTGCGCCGTCGCCTGCAGCGTGATCTTTTCATCGCCACCATGGG
>CAZCOS010000146.1:0-2557 GCA_964500605.1 uncultured Sterolibacterium sp. | reverse complement strand
CCAACAAAGGGCTGCCGTCGCCCTACCTGTGGGCCGGAACGGATCAATACGTGAGCGGCAAGTACGTGTCAGACGGGCGGTTTGACCCTAACGTGATCGACTCGCAACCGGGATGCGCGGGCATGATCCTGGCTATCATGGCGGCCGATCACAGTGTTCAATTCGGTGCGCCGGGCAAACCTCCGCCCGAGCCTATCCCCGATCCTGTTGCGCCCGAGCGGGCATCGCAACCCACACCGCAGCCGTCCGCTTTGGCGGTTTTTTTTATGGCACTCGCCCGCTTCCTCAAGGGGAAATAACCACACGTCCGTCGCCTGACGGTCTCAGGTCACAACATCATTGGAGACAATTTAGTGAACACAAACTTGGCACACAATATTTTGAATATCGCGATGATCGTCGTCGCCGGTCTGGCCGGCTTCGATTACGTCGGCATGGGGCTCGATCCTATCATGGCGGGGAAGATCGTCGCCGTTCTCGGCGGGATCAAGATGGTCATCAACGTGCTGCGCGACGGCATCACCGGCCTGACCAAGCCCCAGCCTCCCGTTCAGAAGTAAGGACAATTCGACATGAAAAAGCTGTTTATCGCGGCGCTGCTGGCTGTTGGGCTGGCAGGCTGCTCCACCACGCAATTCGGCCAGAAGCTCGAAGGAGCCTACAGCGCCATTACCGGCGCGACGGTCGATCCTCAGTCCGTCATCGTGGCCTCGAACATCTTCGACGGCCTTGAGCGCACCGCCACCAACTATCTCAGGCTGAAACGCTGCAACGGCTCGACGCCGATCTGCCGCGATCCGGGCGCAACCAAGGCGATCATTCCGGCGATCAGGTCGGGCCGCGTGGCCCGCAACAACCTCCAGCAGTTCATGAAGGACCACCCCGGCCAGCTTGGCCCGTCCGGTCTCTATGACGCCCTGCAAGCGTCCATCAGCACCCTGCAATCAGCCTTCACGCAGTACAACATCGGAGCCGGTCAATGAGCGCCATCCTTACCTCAATCCTTGCCATCATCGGCCAGCTTGCGGGGCAGAGCGGCAACGCGGTGTTGATCGAAAAGATCATCGAGGCCCTGATCGCGATCATCCCTGTCGTGGTCAAGGAATACCAGGACCTCGCGCCGATCATCCAGAACATCATCACGGCGCTGAAGTCCGATCCTTCGACCACGGCCGCCCAGCTTGAGCAACTCCAGCAGCTTGAAGTTCAGTGGGATGCCGAGTTCGAGGCTGCTGCGGCTGCGGCACAAGCCGAGGATGCGACCTAAACAAGACGGCCCGGCCAGTCGCCGCACGCGACACGGCCGAGCCTGACCAGTGCAAGCGTAGAACTAGCACCGGCTGGAAGTCACCAAGGCACGCCAGCAGTCACCAACAGGTTAACGGGGAATTGCTGGGGAAATGACCTTCGATCCAACAATAACATCGGGTTCCGTCCTAAATGCCATTGTTCTGCTTGTCGGATTTGTGGTCGCTTTCACTCGCATCGGCGGCAGAATCGACCTTCTCGCACAGCGCCTCAAGGCCGTCGAAGAGGCGATCAAAGAGCAAAGCAACAACAACACGCGAATTTCAATTCTGGAAGAACGCGTTACCAACCACGGCAAGATGATTGCGACGAACCAGGCGATCTTAGAAGACCTGCGCCGGGGCGAAGGCTTCGTTAGAGGCCATCGTGGCATCGACGGCGAGTACGTCGGCTAACCCCTCCAGCATCACTCCGGAGACATCATGACCCTGCGACTTCTCGCGGGCGCGCTGCTGTGCGTCCTGTTCGTGCCACAAGCCGATGCGAGGCCGAAGCACCGGCAAGTCCCGCAAGGGCTGCAAAGGGTCGTGGCCGAAGGGGCTGGCAGGGCAGTCAACTGGATCAAGCCGCGCGCCTGGTGTGGCTGGCAAATGAGGGTCTGGCTCGGAGTAGCCAATCCTGCCGCCAATCTGGCCCGCTGGTGGGCTGGTTACGGACGGCCAGCTCATGGCCCGCAAGTCGGCGCAATCGTCGTGTGGAGGCATCATGTCGGCAGGATCACCGGCCGCACCGCTGACGGTCAGTGGATCGTCAGGTCCGGCAATGATGGGCATCGTGTGCGGGAGCGTCCGCGCTCCGTTGCCGGCGCAATCGCGTTCAGGTGGCCGGCATGACCCGCCGCCAGCGGTTCATCCTATTCGTCACCGTGTGGGCAGGCTTTGGCCTGCTGCTGCTCATTGGCGGGCGGGTGAAGGCCGACGAAGGCTACACCTGCGCCGATGTGCGGGCGGCACTCGCAACCGTCAGGGCAGGCAGCCGTGTGAGCGAAAAGCGCGCCGTTGAAATCCTGGAAGCCATGGCGAAGGGTGGCGGTGCAAGGCCGGAACAGATCGCGAGGGCGAAGCGGTGCTTGAAGTGACCACTCTCGCCCCTCTCTTCCAGCTATTCGGAATCCTGACCGGCCTGCTCGCGGTCTGGCTGTTCTGGTGCGACCACAACAACGAGTTTCTCCTCGTGTTGTTTCCTGTGGCGTTGCTGCTGATGGGGATCGGGCTCGCGATGGATTAACCGCGCCGGACGGAATCCGGCT
>CAZCOS010000145.1:0-2567 GCA_964500605.1 uncultured Sterolibacterium sp. | reverse complement strand
GGGCGCGAGAGCAGATTGAACAGGGGGGCCAGCGGCGCGGCGGGGTTAACCCACGAGAACAGCGCGCTGATGAGCACCACGCCGATCAGGAGATACAGGAAAGAGCGCGCCACAGCCAGGAAGGACAGCAGAAGAACGGTCAGGAAGCCTGTGGGGGCCAGGGCATCCGTCGAGGCGAGTGCCAGGCCGAGCAGCAGCCCTTGCAGGAGGGCTTGCGTGAGCCAGGCGAGGAGCAGGCTGGGCAGGTCGATGTTCGTGGCGGCAGGCAGCACACGCCGCGCGGGAATCACGGCCCAGTCAGTCACGGCGATAATGAATTGGCCCAGCGGGTTGCGAAAGGGGGCGCGCGCCCACTGCATGAGCACCCGTGCCAGCAGGGCGATGGTGAAAAAATCAAAGACCCATCCCAGAATCTGGAAGAGCAGTTGCATCAGCATTTGTTTGCCTCCAAAGCGTCAGTCCTTGCCCATTTCATCGCCCAGCTCGCGGCCTCGTGTGGCGGCTGCCTGGCAGCCTTGGCCAATGGCAGCGGCGAGCCCGCTGGCGTCAAAGGATTTCAGCGCGGCTTCGGTCGTTCCACCTTTCGAAGTGACGCGCTGGCGAAGAATGGCGATGTCTTCTGTGCTTTGCTCGGCCAGTTTCGATGCGCCGACGAAGGTTTCGATCGCGAGCTGGCGCGCTGCTGCGGCATCGAGCCCGAGTTCGGTCCCGGCTTTTTGCAAGGCTTCGATGAAATAGAACACATAGGCGGGGCCACTGCCGGAGATGGCGGTGACGGCATCCATCCGGCTTTCATCGTCGAGCCAGAGGGTGTTGCCCACGGCGCGCAGGATGCGATCGGCGCGATCCCGGCCTTCGCGTCCGACGGAAGGGTCGGCGCAGAGGCCGGTGACGCCCTCGCCAATCAGAGCGGGGGTGTTGGGCATGCAGCGGACGAGCTGGCGATAGCCGCCCAGCCAGCGGGAAATATCATCCAGCCGCAAGCCCGCCGCGATACTGACGACGACCTGCTGCTGCAGTTGCGCCCGCAGGGGGCCGGATGAGGATAGCGGAGCTAGGGCTTCACGCATTTGCTGGGGCTTGACGGCCAGGACCATCACTTCGCAGTTCAGCGCGGCGATGTCCAGAGACGGGCAGCAGCGAACGCCAAAGGTGTCGGTCAGTTTGTCGCGATTGTCAGCCAGGGGCTCGACAACCTGGATTGCCGCAGCGGAATAGCCTTGCTTTCGCAGGCCGCCAATGAGGGCATTGGCCATATTGCCGCCGCCAAGAAAGGTGATTTTCATGCTGGAGAGAGGTGGGGTTAGGGATAGGTGCGATTGCCGAAGATGGCCGTGCCAACGCGAACGAGGGTAGCACCTTCGGCGATGGCTTGTTCAAAGTCGTGGCTCATGCCCATGGAGAGCGTGTCGAGCGGGAGCCCTTCTTCGATGAGGGTGTCGCGCAGCGCACGCAGCCGGGTAAAGCGGCTTTTCAGGAGGGTTTCATCGTTGGTTGGTTCCGGAATGGTCATCAGGCCGCGCAAGTTGAGATGCGGCAGTTTTGCCACGGCATGCGCGAGCGCACTCGCGGCTTCAGGGGGGACACCACTTTTGCTGGCCTCGCCGCTGACGTTGATCTGGATGCAGACATTCAGCGGGGGCAGGTTTCCCGGGCGTTGCGACGACAGGCGTTCGGCAATTTTCAGACGGTCGATCCCGTGCACCCAGGAGAAATGTTCGGCCACGTCGCGCGTCTTGTTGCTTTGCAGCGGGCCGATGAAATGCCATTCGAGGTCAGGCAGGTTGGCCAGTGTCGTGATTTTCGTCACGCCTTCCTGGACATAGTTTTCGCCGAAGGCACGCTGGCCCGCGACCCAGGCTGCGCGTACCGACTCCGCTGGCCAGGTCTTGGAAACCGCGAGCAGACGAACCTCGCCCGCCTTCCGGCCAGAGGCCAGTGCCGCTGCGACGATGCGGTTTTGCACGTCTTGCAAGTTGTCGGAAATTTTGACCATAATGCCCGGCCAGTATACAGCGGCATCGCGCCTTGCGCGGTGCTCTTTGAGCGTAACCCTGTCTGCGGAAGATTTCTCACATGGATATTACCGAACTACTTGCCTTCTCCGTCAAGAACAAGGCTTCCGATCTTCATCTTTCCGCCGGCCTGCCTCCGATGATCCGCGTGCATGGCGATATCCGTCGCATCAACCTGCCGCCGATGGAGCACAAGGACGTTCATGCCATGATCTATGACATCATGAACGACGGGCAGCGCAAGCACTACGAAGAAAATCTGGAACTCGACTTCTCCTTTGCTGTGCCGGATCTGGCACGTTTCCGGGTGAATGCCTATGTCCAGCAGCGGGGTGCTGCCGCTGTGTTGCGGACGATTCCCTCGAAAATCCTCACGCTGGAAGAACTCAATTGTCCGAAAATCTTCTCCGAAATCGCCAAGTATCCGCGCGGGCTGGTGCTGGTGACCGGGCCGACCGGCTCGGGCAAGTCGACGACGCTGGCCGGGATGGTCAATGACATCAACGAGAACGATCATGGCCACATCCTGACCGTCGAAGACCCGATCGAATT
>CAZCOS010000144.1:0-2618 GCA_964500605.1 uncultured Sterolibacterium sp. | reverse complement strand
TCAGACCGTTACGAAGAATATGCACACAGGGCGGTCGGGGTATCCCGTTTCAGGGCGCATCAGATAGGGAGAGCGAGATTTCCAGCAGATTTTTTTGGGCGACGTTGATCGCCGATCCCTTCTGCACCGCACTTACCCCAAGACCGTGGACGACGGGCTGGCGCAGCTACAACCGGAATGGCGTGGTGGTACCGCCAGTACGCGCGGGAGCAGTCTGCCGAGCAGGAGGCGCACAGTCGCCGTGCCGGGCTGTGGCGGGATGCCAATCCGACGGCACCGTTGGACAGGCGACACACATCCCGGCGGTAGCCGGGAGAGTGTGGTTCGTCTTGGGTCGCCTCCATTGACCTGATGTTCATCAGGTCATATATTGCTCAAATCGGTGAGGAGCCATGCCATGAGCAAGCGAAAAACCGAAGGCATTACGGAACCGCAGACAAGAACGTTGAGAGCAATCTGCCAAATCCTGGACAGCACGGGCCTGCCGCCCACCGTCAAGGAATTGGCAGAAGCGCTGGGGATCAGCCACGCCAGCGCTCATGAACAAATCGCGCAGCTGGTGCGCAAGGGGTACTTGAGGAAAGAAGAAAGAAAGGCGCGGAGCATCGTGATCGTGAAGCGCAACGAGTGATGACCATGATGCTTTGATTTCATTGAGGGGAATCCTGGATGGGGCATGTTCGGCTCGGGGTACTGCCAAGAACCAAGGCGTGGAAGGAGGTCGTCGGTCTGATCGCCGCTGGCGCTGACGTGTCCCAGGTCGCCAACGCCACCATCACCGCTGCCGAAAAGGCCTTCACCTTCGTGATGGATGACAAGGGCTACACGGAAGCTGTGTGGCTGATGACGCAACTGGCCATCGCTGCCAAGAAGGACGATCCCTACGCCCATCTTCGATCCGTCGGCATTTCTCTGCCAGACGATGCAACCCTGTCTGACGTGACGGTGGGCATCTCTGATGCCTTGGATCGTGTCGTCGACAGTTCCTATAGGCGTTCCGATCTGGCTGAAATCTCCGGGCGCGCGCTGATCAGCGCAGTGGCCGACGCGCTTCAGCCTCACTTGAACGGGCTTTTTCCGAACGACAAGGACACGATGCGCGCAGCGCTTTCCAATCTCGGAAAGCAAAAGGAGTTCGGCGACCTGTCGCGCTCGTTCTTTGACCGGCTCACCAACGAGAGCCTTCAGTATTTTTTGTCCAAGACGCTGTCGACCCAAGTGGGTGAAGGAATGCGTTTTGCGACGATGAACCAAAAGTCCCAATTCGATCACGCGCTGGACACGCATACGCGGGAAGCATCGTTGATCGTCCGCGACTACTCGTCCGACTGGTTCTCAAAGCACCGCTACGAGGAAGGCGGCGACATTTCAAGAAAATCGTCCGATGGCTTTGCTGGCTATGCGCTGAAGAAGATGAAGGATGAATTGCAAGCGGGAGCGCGCACCAGTGCAAATTAAGAAATTCGTCATTTGCGGAAACGCTTCGGCCAAGGGCATCAGCGACGATCCGAAGAACGACATTCGCCTTCGGCTTTCTGGCGTGCAGGGTGAAGGCAACATCACGCTGCGCATCGAGGACATCCACAGCAAGATGTTCAGCAGCGTGCCGGCCAAGTTCCACGACCTGCTGGAGATCGCCACCTACGTCTACAGCGCGGATCAGGTGATTCTGCGCGGTGCAGACGATGTTGATAACTTCGGCTATGGATGGCGGCGCGACCTGCATTTCGTGGTGCCGGTGCGCAACCCGGATTTCTGGAACAGCGCCGAGATGAAGAGCGCACTGACCTCGACGTTGGGCTTTCTGTCGGACGACAACTACGAGTTCACCTTCGTCAAGCTGGCGCAGGATCATTCGATCCAGGACTATCTGGAGTTCAACGACGCGCAGGCCATCTACGGCAAGCCGGAGCAAGTGGTGATGTTCTCTGGCGGCCTCGACTCACTGGCGGGTGCGCTCGACGAGGTGTTGAGCCAGCAGCGACGCGTGGTGCTGGTCACGCACAAGGCCACGCCCAAGCTCAACACCCGGCACAAGACGCTTCGAGACCTGCTGGCGCAGAAGGCCGGAGACAACGCGCCGCATCAGATCAGCGTGCGCGTTCACAAGAAAAAGCCGATGAACCGGGAATACACGCAGCGCAGCCGCTCGTTCCTGTTCGTCTCGATTGGCGCGACCATCGCCAAGATGCTCGGCCTGAGCAGCGTGCGCTTCTACGAGAACGGCGTGATCAGCCTGAACCTGCCGGTGTGCGCTCAGGTCGTCGGCGGCCGCGCCACCCGGACGACGCACCCCAAGGTGATGAAGGGCTTCCAAGACATCTTGACGCTGGTGGCCGAAGCGCCATTCACGGTCGAGAACCCGTACATCTGGAAAACCAAGGCCGAAGTCGTCGAACAGATCATCAAGGTAGGCTGCGCCGATCTGATCAAGCATTCGATGACCTGCACGCACACGTGGGAAATGACGAACCAGCACACCCACTGCGGCCTGTGTTCGCAGTGTATCGACCGACGCTTTGCGGTCATCGCCGCCAAGGCCGACCAGTACGACCCGATTGATCACTACAAGGCGGACGTGTTCACCCAGAGCCGGAACAAGGACGACGACAAGATCA
>CAZCOS010000143.1:0-2630 GCA_964500605.1 uncultured Sterolibacterium sp. | reverse complement strand
AGCGGCATGTCCAGGCGGCTATCGACGATGACCTTGAGCGGTTGCCGTGGCGCGGTTTGTGGCCCATCGAGCCGGACGGTGAGTTGCGGGTCGTCATCGCGCACCGTGCCGATGCCGGTAAGAATGGCACAGGCCCGCGCGCGCCAGCGATGGCCGTCGGCCCGCGCCGCCGGGCCGGTAATCCATTGACTCACGCCATTGTTGAGTGCGGTTTTGCCATCGAGACTGGCTGCAGACTTGAGCCGCAGCCAGGGGCGGCCGCGCGTCATGCGCGAGACGAAGCCGATATTGAGTTCCTGTGCTTCGGCTTCCATGAGCCCGCAATCGGTTTCGATCCCTGCCTGCCGCAATTTTTCCAGGCCTTGCCCGGCAACGAGCGGGTTCGGATCCTGCATGGCCACGACGACACGCGCCACCCCCGCCGCGATCAGCGCGTCGGCGCAAGGTGGAGTGCGGCCATGATGGCTGCAAGGTTCGAGCGTGACATAGACCGTGGCCCCGCGAACGTCGGCATCTGTGGCATCGCGCAGGGCAACGGCTTCGGCATGTGGGCCACCAGCCGGTCGGGTATGGCCTTCACCGAGCACCTGCTCGCCACGCACCAGCACACAACCCACACGCGGATTCGGTGTGGTGATGTTCATTGCTTCGGCGGCCAGCTGCAAGGCGCGCGCCATATGGCGATGATCGGCCTGGGTATACCCGGCGGTGGCTTCGGACATGCTCAGGACCGGGGGGTACGGGCAGGACGGGGCTTGCGGACTTCGCGAACAGCATCCGAAAAAGCCTCGACATCCTCGAAATTGCGATAGACCGAAGCGAAACGGACGTAAGCCACCTTGTCGAGCTTTTTCAATTCACGCATGACCAGTTCGCCAACGCGGTCACTGGCAATTTCACGTTCGCCCAGCGTAACCAGCTTTTCCTCGATGCGATCGATGGCCGCATCCAGGCTTTCCGTCGTGACGGGGCGTTTTCGCAGGGCCAGCATCATGCTGGCCTGCAATTTCTCTCGTTCGTATTCGCAGCGGCTACCGTTTTTCTTGACGATCTGCGGCAACTGGAGCTCGACGCGTTCGTAAGTCGTAAACCGCTTGTCGCACGCGGGGCAACGACGGCGGCGACGCACCGTATCCCCGTCCTCATTCACCCGGGTGTCGACCACCTGGGTGTTGAGTTCGGGGCAATAGGGACATTTCATTTAGGAGAATGCTCTTTCCCTTTACTCCGGCGAATCAGCCGCCGTACACCGGAAACCGCTGGCACAGCGCAGCCACTTTTTCGCGCGTGGCGGCGAGCACCTTTTCATCGGCAGGCGCATCGAGCACGTCGGCGATCAGGTTGGCGATCTGCTCGGCCTCGATTTCCGTGAAACCGCGCGTCGTCATGGCCGGCGAGCCGACGCGGATGCCGGAGGTGACAAACGGTTTTTGCGGGTCGTTAGGGATGGCATTCTTGTTGACCGTGATGTGGGCCTGCCCCAGCGCGGCTTCGGCATCCTTGCCGGTAATGTTCTTCGCGCGCAGATCGACGAGGAAAACGTGCGATTCCGTGCGGCCGGAGACGATGCGAAGCCCACGGGCGGCCAGCGCGCGCGCCATGACCTGGGCGTTGGCGATGACCTGCTCCTGATAGGCGCGGAACTCGGGCGAAGCTGCTTCCTTGAAGGCGACAGCCTTGGCCGCGATGACGTGCATCAGCGGGCCGCCTTGAAGGCCGGGGAAAATGGCGGAATTGAGGGCCTTTTCGTGCTCGGCCTTCATGAGGATGACGCCGCCGCGCGGGCCGCGCAGTGTCTTGTGCGTGGTCGAGGTCACCACGTCGGCATGCGGAACGGGGTTGGGGTAGAAGCCGGCAGCGATCAGCCCGGCGTAATGGGCCATATCCACCCAGAAAATCGCGCCGATTTCCCGGGCGATTTTTGCGAAACGCTCGAAGTCGATCCGCAGCGCGTAAGCCGAAGCTCCGGCGATGATGATCTTCGGCTTGTGTTCTCGCGCGAGTGCTTCCATCTTCGGGTAATCGATTTCTTCCTTCTCGTTGAGCCCGTAAGCGACGACATTGAACCACTTGCCGGACATATTGAGCGGCATGCCGTGGGTGAGGTGGCCGCCTTCGGCCAGGCTCATGCCCATGATGGTGTCGCCAGGTTTGGCGAAGGCCATCAGCACGGCCTGGTTGGCCTGCGAACCGGAATTGGCCTGGACGTTGGCAGCTTCCGCACCAAAGAGTTTTTTCAGGCGGTCGATGGCCAGCTGTTCAGCCTGATCGACAAATTCGCAACCGCCGTAATAACGCTTGCCCGGGTAGCCTTCGGCATATTTGTTGGTGAGCTGCGAGCCCTGGGCTTCCAGCACGGCGCAGGAGACGTAGTTTTCGGAAGCGATCAGCTCGATGTGATCTTCCTGGCGGCGGTTTTCACCTTCGATCGCCTTCCAGAGTTCGGGGTCGGTCTTGGCAAGGGTATTTTGTCTGGAGAACATGATGGCCTCAAGGGGGGAGCAAAGGGCGAATTCTAGCAGCCTGTCGGGCAAGGCCTTGTTTCGGTGTTACGATACTGCCCCGTTTTTCGCCTGCCCCGGTCTTTGCCGTGTTTTCTCATGAATGACATCGTTTCTCCCGAATTGCAG
>CAZCOS010000142.1:0-2678 GCA_964500605.1 uncultured Sterolibacterium sp. | reverse complement strand
GAAAAATCAAAGGCGAAGGAATGAAACAGCGTCCAGACATCGTTTTCGTCGAAATGGAACTGCGCTTCGGTGGCGTCGAACAGGCGGGTGACGTTGCGGTGTTCGATCATCACGCCCTTGGGCTGGCCGGTCGAACCCGAGGTGTAGATGATGTAGGCCAGATGATGCGGAGCCAGCCCGGTTTCGGCAGTCGAGAGATTTTCTGTGGACGGGCCTGCCCCCCCCGTCAACAGGGTTTGCAGGGTATCGACCAGAAGGACTTCGGCCTTCGCCGCAACAAAACGGGGCCCAAGGGCAGACTGGGTGAGGATGACCGTCGGTGCAGCATCGGAAAGCAGGTAGTCGATGCGCTCTTGCGGATAAATCGGGTCCATCGGCACATAAGCACCGCCAGCCTTGAGAATGGCCAAGAGGCCCACGATCATGTCGAAGCTGCGCTCCATACAGATCGCCACGCGCTCATCCGGCCCGACGCCGCGCTCGCGCAGATGACGCGCCAGCCGGTTGGCGCGGGCATTGAGCTCGCCATAAGTCATTTCCTGCCCGTCCAGCGTGAGGGCCACCGCATCCGGTGCGCGGGCGGCCTGCTGCTCGAAGCGTTCAGTCAGGGTTCGGGTTTGCGGGAACTCACGATACTGGGCGTTGAAATCCCGGAGAATCTGGTTACGCTCACGATGCCCCAGCAGGGGCAAGGCTGAAACAGGCCGTTTGCAGTCTTCGACCAGCCCGGCCAGCACCGTCTTGAAGCCGTTCACCCACCGTTCGATCGTGTCCGCATCGAACAGGGAGGTGGCATAGAGCAGCTCGCCCCGAATGACCTCCTCCCCTTCTTGCATCACCAGCGAAAGATCGAACTGGGCTGTGTCGTGGGGCATGTCCTGCGGAGAAATTTTCAGCCCGGGCAGGGCCAGCTCCCCTTGCGGCGCATTCTGCAGGGCCAGCATGACCTGAAAAAGCGGGCTGTGGCTCATGCTGCGCGGTGGCTTGACGACATCGACCACCTGTTCAAAAGGCAGGTCTTGATGCGCGTAGGCCGCCAGCGTGCGCTGCTTGACCCCCGCCAGCAGGGTTTCCACGGATTGTTCCGGATCAAAGCTCACCCGCAAGGCCAGGGTGTTCACAAAAAAGCCGATCAGCCCTTCCAGCTCCGTCCGGCTGCGGTTGGCAACGGGCGCGCCGATGACAAGATCCGTACTCCCGCTCAGACGGGAAAGAAGAATGGCCCAGCCGGCCTGAAGCAGCATGAAGAGGGTGACATCCTGCTGGCGTGCGAGCTGTTGCAGACCGAAGCTCAGCTGGGGGGTGAGATTGAAACGGAAACGCGCGCCATCATGACTTTGCACGGGCGGACGAGGACGATCGAGCGGCAGCTCCAGGAGGGTAGGCGCACCGGAGAGGGTTTCGCGCCAGTAATCCGTCTGTGCTTGCAGGCGTTCTCCCGCCAGCCATTGCCGCTGCCATTGGGCAAAATCGGCGTACTGGATGGTCAGCGGCGGCAAGGGGTTGGGTTGATTCTGGCTAAAGGCAGCATAGAGCGTGGCAAATTCACGAGTGAGGATGCCCATCGACCAGCCATCGGAAACGATGTGGTGCATGACGACGCAAAGCACCTGCACGGAGTCCTCGATCTGAAGCAGCAAGCCGCGGATCAGCACCCCGCTGGACAGATCGAAGGGCTGTGCGGCTTCTTCCTGAATCCGCTGCTGGATGAGTGCTTCCCGTCCTGCGATATCCGTTGCACTCGAGGCCGCCAGAGCCGGGCGCAAATCCACCCGACGAAGGGGAAAACAAAGCTCTTCTGCGGGCAGGATGCGCTGCCAGCCCTCGCCTTCTTCCGTCACGATGGCCGTTCGCAGAACTTCGTGCCGGGCCACGATGGTGTCGAGTGCCGATTGCAGGGCTTTATCGTCAATCTGCCCCAGTAGCCTGAGCGCGGCCGGGATGTGGTAGGCACTGCCACTGCCGCCCATTTGCTCCAGGAACCACAAACGCTGTTGCGACCAGGATAGTGGCAGCGGGCGGCTGCGGTCGGCCCGCTCGATGGCCTGCGTCTGGGGTTTGCCGTCAGGCGAACGCGCTGCCGAGGATTTCTTGAGCTTGCGAAGCAGAATTTCCTGTTTCAGGGCTTCCAGATTGCTGTCTTGCGTAGTCTTGTTCGTCATGTTTTCTGGCGATGGAGGCGTTGCAGGAAGGGGGCTGAAATGGGGCTGGAGATGCGAATGAAGAAAGCGTCAGGCATAACGGCTTGCGGTTTCAGTCATCCTCTTCAGCCAGCAGTTTCAGCAATTCTTCCTCGGAAAGGTTGTCGAGTTCAGCCATGGCACTGGCAACGTCTTCGGCATCAAACTGGGCCAATTGCAGATTGACGATCACTTCCGCCAGGGCTGACAGCGTCGTGGTCTGGAACAAGCCGGTCAAGGGCACGTCGACACCGAAGGTTTCCTTCACGCGCAGGAGAATCTGCGTCGCCTTGAGCGAGTGCCCACCCAGATCGAAGAAATCGTCATGACGGCTGATGGGCGTTGCCGGGTCGGTCTGGAGCACTTCCTGCCAGATCGCCGCGAGTTTTTCTTCCACTTCGCCCTGGGGCGGCTCGAAAGCCCGTGTTTGCCAGGCGGATTGATCGGGCACGGGCAAAGCACGCCGTTCCAGCTTTCCGTTCGGGCTGAGCGGGAAGG
>CAZCOS010000141.1:0-2680 GCA_964500605.1 uncultured Sterolibacterium sp. | reverse complement strand
ACGGCCAGGCCAGCTTTGGCGAAACCGTCGCCACCATCCAGAAAAGCCTCGAACCAGCTCATCTCGCCATCGACCTACGCACAAGAGAAGTGCGCTGCGGCGGCAGCCCCGTCAAACTCACGCCCGCGCTGCTCGCCTGGTTCGCCTGGTGGGCGCGGCAAACCCTGCTCCACAAAGGCCCGCAAAGTTGGCGAAGCGCAGAAGCAACCGAGTTTCTTGATCTTTACCGTCAAGTCGTCGGCATCGACGCATCCAGCTATGAAAACGCCTGCAAACGGCTGAAAGACGGCATGGAAAAAGAATTTTTCGAGCAAAACAACTCCAAGCTCGAAAAGCACCTCACCGCACAGCTCGGGCTGGCCGCCGACCCCTACCTCCTGGAAACCCACGGCCAGCGAGGCAATGTCTGCCGCAGCCTGACGTTACAAGCCGGGCAGATCGACTTGCAGACGCGCTGAATGCCCGTGGCGCATTCTCACCGGGACATCTGCTTAATGCAGACACAGAGCGAGCTAGAGTCCGCCTCACCCCGTAGGGGCAACCCTTGCGGTTGCCCAGGTCAAACCCAATGCGCGTCATGGCGGGCTCGACCCGCCATCTCGGTTCGACGCCTTGCCATGAAAGCCCAAGCAGATTGCGGCTCAAGGCCGCAATGACAATGCCTGGGAGACCCTATGCTGCGGTGGGCTCGTCTGTGTCGATCTCGTGCCTTACTGCAATGACGGCCCCCGATTCTCCACCCCCCCAATGCGCGTCATGGCGGGCTCGACCCGCCATCTCGGTTCGACGCCTTGCCATGAAAGCCCAAGCAGATTGCGGCTCAAGGCCGCAATGACAATGCCTGGGAGACCCTGCCCTTCGGGCACCCCTCTCCCCTCCGGGGATTACCTTCGGTCACAGGAGGGGAATTGGAGCTTCGGTTTAGAGATTTTGTGGCAGGGCAGGGCTCGGAAAAAACAGTTTGAAAGACACGGCCTCGTACCTCGCCCGCCCTGTAGGGGCAACCCTTGCGGTTGCTCTTGCCGACATATCGATCCGGAAAATTTCATCCAAGAACCGCAGGCAACCGTAAAGGTTGTCTCTACAGGAAGGCGAATCAACCGGATCCATCGTCGAAAAACCCACCCCGCATCGGCAAGCTTGCCGCCCCTTCCAGTCCAATCGACCCCACCTACACTGGACTCATGGCACGCACACTTCACCTCATCGCATACGACGTCTGCAACCCCCGGCGCCTGCACCGTGTCAGTCGCTACCTCACCGGCTACAAGGTCGGAGGGCAAAAATCGGTGTTTGAAGTCTGGGTCACCCCGGCCGAGCTGCAACAAATCGAACGACACCTGGAGGAACTCATGGAACCCGGAGAAGACCGCCTGCACATCGTTGCCCTCGACCCGCGCATGCAACCCTGGTGCCTTGGGCAAGCCCAGCGTTTCACTCCCGGCTACTTCAGCATCGTCTGACCATGAGCAGCCTTTTTGTCGACCGCCGTGGCGTACAACTGGAACTCGAATCCGGAGCCATCGTTTTTCGCGAAAACGGCGAACGCATTGGAACCGTCCCCATCGCCCCGATCACCCGCATCTTCCTGCGTGGCGACATCCAGATTTCCGCCTCCCTCCTTGGCAAATTGGGCGAGCAAGGCATCGGCGTCGTCATCCTCAGCGGCAAACAAGGCAAACCCAGCCTCATGCTTGCCCGGCCCCACAACGACGCCGCCCGTCGTGTCGAACAGATCAAAAAAAGCCTCGACCCCGCCTTCTGTCTCCAGATCGCCAAAGAGCTCGTCACCCGCAAAATCCAGGTGCAAAGCCAATGGTTCGACGAAATCCGCAATAACGACCCTCAGGTTCGCTACGAACTCACCCATCGACGGAACATCCTCCTCAACCAGATCGACGCCGTCTCACGAGCCGGTACGCTCGCCGTCCTGCGCGGAGTCGAAGGCGAAAGTGCCGCCCGTTACTTTGAAGGGCTACGTGCCATCGTTCCCGAATCCTGGGGCTTCAAGAACCGCAACCGTCGTCCCCCACGCGACCCCATCAACGCCTTGCTCTCGCTCACCTACACCCTTCTTCATGCCGAACTTGTCATCGGGCTACACGGCGCGGGCTTCGACCCCTATGTCGGCTACTACCACCAGCTCGAATTTGGCCGGGAATCCCTTGCATCCGACCTCATGGAACCCCTTCGCCCGGTTGCCGACCGCTTCGTCCTCAAACTCCTGCGAAGCCAGACACTCCGAATCGAAGACTTCAGCACCACCGAATCCGGCTGTCTGCTCGGAAAAGCCGGGCGAGTCCGCTACTACGCAGCCTACGAAGCCCATAGTGAAAGCCTCAGAAAAGGTGTTAACGCCGAAATCGACTGGCTGGCCCAGCGTATCGGAGAAAAGGACACCGCGGAAGCAGAAACCAACACGGGAACGGAATCCAACGAAGCTGCGGAAACAATCCTGGGAAAGGATGAAGGCACAGAACATGAGTGACACCTTGATTTGCTACGACATCACCGACCCGCGCCGCTTGAACCGGCTGCACCGCTACCTGCAAGGCTGCGCTGTGGCCCTGCAATACTCCGTGTTTCTTTTTACGGGAGACAACCGGCAACTCCAGAAATGTCTCGAAACTGCCCGCAGCCTGATCGACGAAAAAGAAGACGACCTGCGCGCCTACCCGCT
>CAZCOS010000140.1:0-2681 GCA_964500605.1 uncultured Sterolibacterium sp. | reverse complement strand
ACACCTTCATGGCAGCCAAGGGCCTGCCCATTGGCCGTTCGCTGGCCGAGCTGGATCTTGTCGATCAGGCACGCGAGATCATCGACATGATGGACAAACGCGGAGCCTCCGTTCCCATCCCCGAAGATGTCGTCGTCGCCAACGAACTGTCTGCTCACGCCCGCGCCAATCGCGTCAATGCCCAGGATGTCGCCGCCGATGACATGATCCTCGACATCGGCCCGCGCACGGCCGCAACACTCGCCAATCTTCTGGCCCATGCCGGCACCATCGTCTGGAACGGCCCCGTCGGCGTGTTTGAAATCGACCAGTTCGGCGGTGGAACGAAGATGCTGGCGGCGGCCATCGCCCATTCGCCCGCCTTCTCCATCGCGGGCGGTGGCGACACCCTGGCCGCCATCTCCAAATATCACATCGAAAAACAGGTGGGCTACATCTCCACCGGTGGTGGTGCCTTCCTGGAATTTCTCGAAGGCAAAGTGCTTCCCGCCGTCGAAATCCTGGAACAACGCGCCAACGGCTGAAATCCGCCCCTTTCCCTAAAACTTCCCCACCTTTTCGTCCGCCATGCAACGTGCCACCAAAATCGTCGCCACCCTTGGCCCGGCATCTTCCTCACCGGAAACCCTGCTGCAGCTGGTGAAAGCGGGCGTCGATGTCGTTCGCCTGAACTTCTCCCACGGCACGGCAGACGACCATCGTCGTCGTGTCGAATTGCTGCGCGATGCCATGCACATGGCAGGTCGCACGGTCGGTGTCATGGCCGATCTGCAAGGCCCGAAAATCCGGATCGGCAAATTCGCCGGGAGCAAGGTACTGGTCAAAACCGGGCAGTCTTTCATCCTCGACACTCATTGCAAGCTGGGCGATGCGGACCGTGTGGGCCTCGATTACCCGGAGCTGATCGACGACGTCGTCGTGGGCGATGTGCTGCTGCTCGATGACGGCCGCATCACCATGGACATCGAGCGCATCGACGAGGGCGAAATTCACTGCCGTGTGCGCCATGGCGGCGAGCTCTCGAACAACAAGGGCATCAACAAACAAGGCGGCGGCCTGTCGGCCCCGGCACTGACCGACAAAGACAAGGAAGACATCCGCATCGCGGCCAGTCTCAATGTCGATTTCGTCGCCGTTTCCTTTCCGAAATCTGGCGAAGACATGCGCGAGGCGCGTGCTCTATTGCAGGCAGCAGGCTCTACGGCCTTGCTGGTGGCCAAGATCGAGCGGGTCGAGGCCATCGCCAATCTGACGGAGCTGCTCCAATCAACCGACGGCGCGATGGTGGCGCGGGGTGATCTGGCCGTCGAAGTCGGTGATGCCGCCGTTCCGGCCCTACAAAAACGCATCATCCGTGAATCCCGTGCCTTGAACCGTTTCGTCATCACGGCCACGCAGATGATGGAATCCATGATTCACAGCCCCGTCCCCACACGGGCGGAAGTGTCCGATGTCGCCAATGCCGTGCTCGACGGCACGGATGCGGTCATGCTTTCAGCAGAAACAGCCTCCGGCGAGCACCCGGTGCAAACCGTCGAAACCATGGCACGCATCTGCATTGAGGCCGAAAAATCCACCGGTAAACATGCGCTCGACAAGCAGTTTCTCGATCGTGTCTTTACACGCATCGACCAGTCCATCGCCATGGCGGCCCTGTTTACCGCCCACCATCTGAAGGTCAAGGCCATTGCCGCGTTGACTGAATCTGGCGCGACGGCCTTGTGGATGTCACGGCTAAACAGCGGTGTGCCCATCTACGCACTAACCAGCAAGGCCAGTACCCGCCACAAGGTCAATATCTTTCGGGGAGTGTATCCGCTGCTGACCCAGTTTCATGCGCACGACCGCGATGCCTTATTGCGCGAAGCCGAGGACGAACTGATTCGTGCGGGAACGGTCGTGCCCGGCGACCTGATTCTTCTGACCATCGGCGAACCCATCGGCCAGCCCGGCGGCACCAACACCCTGAAAATCATCAAGGTCGGCGAACATCGCACGGCCCACTAACTCATCTGTCCGTTTTTTTCTCCAGGAGAATTCCATGCCTCTCGTCTCGATGCGCCAACTGCTCGATCATGCCGCCGAAAACGGCTACGGCCTGCCCGCCTTCAATGTGAACAACATGGAACAGGTCTGGGCCATCATGGAAGCGGCCGACCAGCTCGACGCGCCCGTCATCATGCAGGCTTCCGCCGGAGCCCGAAAATACGCTGGTGAACCCTTCCTGCGTCACCAAATTCTCGCCGCACTCGAAGCCTATCCGCACATCCCCATCGTCATGCACCAGGACCACGGCCAAAGCCCGGCTGTCTGCATGGCCGCCATTCGCTCCGGCTTCTCCTCCGTCATGATGGACGGCTCGCTGGAAGCCGACGGCAAGACCGTCGCCTCCTACGACTACAACGTCGACGTCTCGAAAAAAGTCGTTGAATTCGCCCACGCCATCGGTGTCTCTGTCGAAGCCGAGCTGGGTGTGCTGGGTTCGCTCGAAACCATGAAGGGCGACAAGGAAGACGGCCACGGCGCCGAAGGTACGATGACCCGTGAGCAATTGCTGACGGACGTCAACCAGGCTGCCGACTTCGTCAAGAAAACCAACTGCGACGCCCTGGCCATCGCCATCGGCACCTCCCACGGCGCGTACAAATTCACCAAAAAACCCACGGGCGACATTCTCGCCA
>CAZCOS010000139.1:0-2709 GCA_964500605.1 uncultured Sterolibacterium sp. | reverse complement strand
TAGGACATCGTGTACTTGATGCCCGTCTTTTCATACCAGCCGGCCGCCGGGAGGATGTAGTCGCATTGCGTGCCGGTGTAGGAATACTTGGGGTTGATGTCAACGATGCACTCCATCTCGTCCCAGATGAAGGCCTTCAAGTATTGCGGCAGATTGTTGCGGCGCAAGAGGTTAGAGCCGCCACTGAAGAAAATCTTCGGGGGAGCCTTGCGCGGCAGACCGGGGGCCCAGCCCTTGTCGTGGCTTTCCTTGTAATAATCGGACAGATCGCGCGGCGAAAGACCTTTCTGCTCCTTGTTGAGTGCGGCCTGATAGCCTTCGGCCTTGAAGTTCACTTCGACCACATCGCTCGTGCACAGCTTGTTGCGAAGATAGTTGTTCTCGCCTTCCAAGGCCACGTCATCGACGGTCTTGCGCTTCCGGATGATGTCGACGATGGCGTGAAAGAGTTCCTTCGGCGGCATGGCGTTAAGCATGACGGCCAGACGTCCGCCCATGCCTTCTTTTTCCATTTGCATGGCGTTACCGAAGCCATCGAGATCGACCCAGCCCGTTGCCTGATAACCCGCACCTTTCTTGCCCAGCGCACCCTTCAGCATCAGACAGAGCATCTTGGCGCGGTTCATGAGGTCGGAATGCATGAAGCGGTTCGAACCCCAGGACGACAGTACCATGGGCCGCTTGGCCTTGGCCCAGCCTTCGGCGAATTTCTTGATCTGGTCAACATGCAGGCCGGTGACCTTTGAAGTCTGTTCAAACGTCCAGGGGCCAAGATGTTCCTTGAGCAGAGCGCCGACGGGGGCGATGGCGACTTCCTTGCCATCGACCAGCTTGATTTTCCATTGGCCGTCGATGGGCGGCTCGAAATCCAGCGTGAGCTTGCGCGTGGTGTTGTGCAGGCAGCCCGGTGCTGCGACCGGTGCATTTTTCTGCGGATGCCACATATAAAGCTGGTCGGGACTGCCCGCATTGACGAGGTCAGCTTCACGCAGGAAATGGCCGGTATCCATGCGCACCAAGAGCGGCAGATCGGTCTGCTCGCGCACATAGGGCAGGTCGATAGCGTTGGTTTCGAGCAAGTGCCGGGCAACGGCCAGGCCCAGAGCCGCATCCGTGCCGGTTTCGATGGGCAGCCATTGATCGGCATGAATGGCGGTGGCGGAGTATTGCGGGTCGATGACCACCAGCTCCGTCCCGTTGTAACGGGCTTCGTAGAGGAAGTGTGCGTCGGGAATCTGCGTGACCGAGGGGTTCATCATCCAGACGACGAGGAAATCGGAAAGGAACCATTCGTCGGAAGAGCCCCCCAGGTGAGCCGCACCGACGGTGATCGATGCACCCAGGTTGAGGTCGCCGATTTCCGCCCAGTTGTCGGCAAACAGGCCGCCTGCCATGAACTGGAACTTGAAACGGCCGGCCGTGCTGGCCCCGAAGTCGAAGTTGGGGCCCAGATCCTGATAAATCGTGTCCGTACCCCATTTTTCGGCGGCATCGACGGTCTTCTGGGCAATTTCCTTCAGGGCCTGTTCCCAGGAAATCTTTTCCCACTTGCCGGAGCCGCGCGGGCCGACGCGCTTGAGCGGCACGGTCGTGCGTGAAGGGCCGTACATCACTTCCGTGTAGCAGGCCCCCTTCTGGCAGCCACGCGGGTTGAAATCAGGAATGCCCGGCTCGGAGGCTTCGTACATGGCGGTTTGTTCTTCACGCACGACGACACCATCCTTGACGTACAAATCCCATTCGCAGGCCGAGCGGCAGTTGGCCCAGCCGTGCGAGCCCTTGGCCACCTTATCCCAGGTCCAGCGTTGGCGATACAGATCTTGCCAGTTATTGAGCTTGGGCGTTGTACGAGGTCCCACGCCAACCTTACCCCCCTCCTTGCCCTTGAAGTGGAACAAGGGCATTTTGTCGCAGCCGGAAAGGCCAAGAGCCGCAGCGGCGGCACTGGCGGAACCCGCCATGACGAGAAACTTGCGCCGACTGGCGGAAACGATACTGGATCCTGCGAGTTTGCCCATGGATGACTCCTGCTGGTGGCTTGACTGAGCCCGGCCCGGTTTGTGAGCACATTGCAAAACCTGTTGACCGGTCGCGGAAAATCACGCCTGAACGGCGCAACCCCGCATTATCGAAAGTAAGCGAGGATTGTACAAGCCCACCCCGGGACTCACCACAGGCGCAGCCCCACCTCTGCCTAATTTGGGCACTCCGGCAGGGCTTAAGGGACAAACACTTACTCTCGCAAACGACTGTTGAGATCGTCAATGGAAGAGGCCCAATCGGCATCTTCGATGAGCCCTTCGATCAAGAAAGATTTTTGCGAAGCGGTCCAAAAGCTCGCCCGATAAATGGGAACGTCACAGGACAAGGGACGATGCTGTGCGATGAAGTTCTCGATCGAGTCGGTATCCGCTGGCAAACCGAGCTGAGAAAAAAGGCAGTGCAGATCATGATGGTGGGCATGCATGGCAAACTCCTTCGCAAATCCTGAATCTGTATTTTAACCACACCAATACGGCCAAGACGTCTCGTCATTGCCGAACACTATCGCCTAGATAGCCAAATACAATCGTTTGACATGTTGCGGCGCATGGGGTGTGCACTAGAATCGGATCACCTGCTGACGGGCTCATCAATCTTCATCAAGTCCTTCAGCATCCCGTTTTTTACCTCGACTTCACTCAAAGGAGATCATCATGGCCGTTCTCG
>CAZCOS010000138.1:0-2717 GCA_964500605.1 uncultured Sterolibacterium sp. | reverse complement strand
GGAGTTGGTCAACGAGGGTGGTCTTGCCGTGGTCGACGTGGGCGATGATGGCGATGTTGCGAATGGCGCGGGACATGATGGGATTGGCGGAGGGAAAACCAGAAATTTTAGCATGGGCAAGGAATGGGCATGTTTTCATTCATCAGTTGCGGACAATTTTCAAGGCCATTGGCAGGTGACGTCGCTACAATCGCATCAATACATCGACCATTCACCTTCACCTTCACCTCGATATTGGCAACACGATAATGATGTCCATTTTATTTTTCGCCATTCACCCGCTGGTATTGAATCCTTTTCTGGAATCTTTGCATGGAAATCAAGGTTAATTTTCTCGACAAGCTTCGCCTTGAAGCTCGTTTTGATGACTTTTCGGTGATCGCCGATCAGCCGATTCGCTACAAGGGCGACGGTTCGGCCCCGGGGCCGTTCGATTATTTTCTGGCGTCCTCGGCATTGTGTGCAGCATATTTTGCGAAGCTGTACTGCGATACCCGTAACATTCCGACTGAACATATTCGTCTGTCACAAAACAATATCGTCGATCCGGAAAACCGTTACCGGCAAATCTTCAGGATTCAGGTTGAATTACCTGCAGACCTTTCCGAGAAGGATCGTCAGGGAATCTTGCGATCCATCGAACGCTGCACTGTGAAGAAGGTCGTTCAGACCGGGCCGACGTTTGTCATCGAGGCAGTCGAAAATCTGGATGCCGATGCTCAGGCCTTGTTGACGCTGAATCCGGTTTCTGAAGAAAGAACGTTCATTCCTGGTAAGGATCTGCCACTGGAACAGACCATCGCCAATCTCTCGGGATTTCTGGCAGGACTGGGCATGAAGATTGAAATTGCTTCTTGGCGCAACATTGTTCCCAATGTGTGGTCCTTGCATATTCGTGATGCCCATTCACCGATGTGTTTCACCAATGGCAAAGGAGCGAGCAAGGAAAGTGCGCTGGCCTCGGCACTGGGCGAATTCATCGAGCGCTTGAATTGCAACCATTTTTATAACGATAACTACTTGGGGGAGGAGATCGCCAATGCGGGCTTCGTTCATTATCCGGAGGAGCGGTGGTTCAAGCCTGGCCGAAAGGATGCCTTGCCGAAAGAGATTCTCGACGAATACTGTCTGCGGATTTACAACCCCGACGGTGAGCTGCGCGGTTCGCATCTGATCGATACCAATTCGGGCAATGTGCAACGCGGTATTTGCTCTTTGCCGTATGTGCGGCAGTCGGATGGTGCGGTGGTGTATTTCCCGGCGAACCTGATCGACAATCTTTACCTCAGCAATGGCATGAGTGCTGGCAATACCTTGGTCGAAGCGCAGGTGCAATGCCTGTCTGAAATTTTTGAACGAGCGGTCAAGCGCGAAATTCTGGAAGGCGAGTTGGCTCTGCCCGATGTGCCCGCAGAGGTGCTGGCAAAATATCCGAGCATCCTGGCTGGGGTCGAGGAACTGGAAAGACAGGGGTTTCCGGTGCTGCTGAAGGATGCGTCGCTGGGTGGAAAATTTCCCGTGATGTGCGTCACCTTGATGAATCCGCGAACCGGTGGCGTGTTTGCTTCTTTCGGGGCGCATCCGAACCTGGGGGTAGCGTTGGAGCGTAGTCTCACGGAATTGTTGCAGGGGCGAAGCTTTGAAGGCTTGAATGACTTGCCACCCCCTACCTTCGAAAGCCAGGCTGTGATTGAGCCGAACAATTTCGTTGAGCACTTCATCGATTCCAGCGGGGTGGTGTCGTGGCGTTTCTTCAGTGCCCGGGCAGATTACGACTTTGTTGAATGGGATTTTTCTGGACAAGGTGAAAAATCGAATGCCGAAGAGGCTGCTACCTTGCTGGCCATTCTCGAGGGCATGGGCAAGGAAACTTACATGGCGGTGTATGACCAGCTTGGCGTCATTGCCTGCCGCATTCTGGTACCGGGCTATTCGGAAATTTATCCGATCGAGGATCTGATCTGGGATAACACCAACAAGGCTTTATCGTTTCGGGCCGACATCTTGAATCTTCATCGTCTCGATGATGCCCAGCTCGCCGCCCTGCTCGAACGTCTGGAAGATAGCGGTCTGGATGATTACACCGACATCGCCACCTTGATCGGTGTCGAGTTCGACGAAAACACGGTCTGGGGGCAGCTCACCCTTCTGGAGCTGAAGTTGCTGATTCACCTTGCATTGCAACAGTTTGCCGCGGCCCATGAGTTGGTGCGGGCTTATCTGCAATACAACGAGAACACCGTCGAGCGTGGATTGTTCTATCAGGCCATGAACGCGGTGCTGGAAGTGTTGCTAGACGATACGCTGGAAATGGAGGATTACGAAACCAATTTCCGCCGGATGTTCGGCGATTCACGGATGGATGCCGTGCTGGGCTCGGTAACGGGTCAGACGCGTTTCTTTGGTCTGACACCGACGAGCATGAAGCTGGAAGGGCTGGAGCGGCATCAACGTTTGATTGACAGCTACCAGAAACTACACAATGCCCGTTCGATAGCCCGGTCCGATGGGGGCTGAAGGCCGGTGTCAACGGGCGATAACGGCCAAATTTGGGCCTGTTGCTGAACGGATGACGCAAGTTCTATATTGAGCGCATGGGCTAATTACTGGATTTCCGGGTTCTGATATGAAAATTTTGCTGGTTGAAGATGTGCGCTCCATCGCCGCGCTGATGAATTTTCGCCTTGCCCAGTTGGGGCATGAGGTGGTTCATGCGC
>CAZCOS010000137.1:0-2849 GCA_964500605.1 uncultured Sterolibacterium sp. | reverse complement strand
CGAATGGCGACAATGGCCGGATGAGTCAGATGGCGTTCGGTCGTGATGGCATACAGTTCTTCTTTCAAAGCGGCGATAGAAGCCAGCGAAAGCACACCGTATTGCTGGAAAAGTGCTTCGGAAATCGCGGTCGGCGCGACAAAGAGCCCCGCGCCGGCCGCGCCAAATGCGGTAATCAGGGCACTATCATCAAATTCACCGATGATGCGCGGCCGGACATTGTGACTCATGAACCACTGCTCCAGACGAGGCCGAATAGCCACATCTTCCCCTGGCAGCAAGAAGGGCGCGTCTTCCAGCAAGGCTGGAAATTCGCCTGGCAACTTTGCTGCGAGGCCAGGCGCGGCAAAAACCGACAAATCGCTGGTGCCCAGCAGATGGCTGTATCCGCGCACATTGAGATTCGGTGGCATGGGGCGGTCTGCAATCACCATATCGAGATGATGCACGGCCAGTTCGGCCAGCAGAAAGGTCAGCCGCCCTTCGCGGCAGATCAGCCGCAGCGGTTCCTGAAGCTGTAATGCCGGGGCGATGACGCGCTGAACCACGGATTTCGCCACAGAATCGGCAATCCCCACACAAAAAGGACGCCTAGGGCCGGCCGATTCGTTGTGCACCACATCGAGCAATTCATCGCCCAGCGCAAAGATTTTTTCGGCATAGCCGAGAATGCGCTGCCCTGCATCGCTCAGAACCAGACCCCGGCCCGCGCGCTGGAACAATTCAACCCCCAGCGAGGTCTCAAGTTCACCGAGTTGTCCACTGATGGATTGAGGTGTCAGATGAAGCTGCTCAGCCGCCCGCGCGATCGACCCCGCCTTGGCCACCGCCCAGAAATAGCGCAAATGCTTGAAATTGAGCGCAGGCATGAGATCACAAAAACGGTTTGATTGCTCTGATTTATCGAATTGACAGTCAAGTATATTCGAATTGTTCGATGTATCTGAAACACGTAAACTCTGCATCTGCCGTATTTTTCAATGGAGAGCATACGCCATGAAACGCATCATTCTTTTCCTTGCAACCAACCTCGCCATCATGGTGGTACTGGGCATCGTCACCACGCTGACGGGCGCGAACCGCTATTTCACCAGTGCCGGTCTTGATCTGGGCAAGCTGCTGCTCTTCGCCGGCATCATGGGCTTTGGTGGCGCGTTCATTTCCCTTTGGATGTCGAAATTCATCGCCAAATGGAGCACAGGAGCGCGAGTCATCGAGACGCCTTCCAACTCCACGGAATACTGGCTGGTGGAAACCGTGGGCCGACTGGCACAAAAAGCAGGGCTACCCATGCCCGAAGTGGCGATCTACGAGGGTGAGCCCAATGCTTTTGCCACGGGGGCAACGCGCAACAGCTCTTTGGTCGCGGTCTCGACGGGCCTGCTGCAGCTGATGAGCCGCGAAGAGGCCGAAGCCGTGCTGGCCCATGAAGTCGCCCACATTGCCAACGGCGATATGGTGACGCTGACGCTGATCCAGGGGGTGGTGAATACTTTCGTCACCTTCCTTTCCCGCATCATCGGCTGGGCTGTCGATTCCGCCCTGCGAAAAGACGAAGAAAGCAGCGGCCCCGGCATTGGCTACACGGTTGCCGTCATTGTTTGCGACATCGTCTTTGGCATTCTGGCCAGCATCATCGTCATGTATTTTTCACGCCAGCGTGAATTCCGTGCGGATGCCGGGGCAGCGCAGCTGCTCGGCTCGCCGCGCCCGATGATTGCAGCCCTGCAACGTCTGGGCTCCATGCAAGCCGGAGAACTGCCACAGAACGTGGCAACCGCCGGCATCAATGGCCGCCCGGGCTGGATGGATCTCTTTTCGAGCCACCCGCCGCTGGAAGTGCGGATTGCTGCACTCAGCCAAACCCCACGTGCCTGACCCAGCCCTTCTATCCGCCCAAGATGCCTCACCTCAAAGGGGCAGCTGGGCGGTTTTCAATTTCACTCCAAACCAGATTCCTGATACGCCATGAGCATCCCTCCTCCCATCGGATACGCCAGCACAGCCATGTGGGTAGGCTTCATCCTGTTCATCCTCTTCATGCTGGCCCTTGATCTCTTCGCCATGGGCGGCCGTCGTGCGCACCGCGTCAGTGTCCGTGAAGCTGCTGCCTGGTCCATCGTCTGGGTCTGTCTGGCCCTAAGTTTTTGTGCCCTGCTCTGGTGGCATCTCGACGCTTCCCTCGGGCCGGAACTGGCCAAGGCCAAGGCTCTCGATTTTCTGACCGGTTACGTCATCGAGAAATCGCTCTCTGTCGATAACGTCTTTGTCTTCCTGCTGATCTTTTCCGCTTTCAAAGTCGCCCCCGAATACCAACGGCGCGTCCTGCTTTATGGTGTTCTGGGAGCCATCCTCCTGCGTGCCATCATGATCCTGGCCGGAGCATGGGTCGTGCGTGAATTCAACTGGGTGCTTTATTTCTTCGGAGGCTTCCTGGTCATCACCGGCATGCGGATGCTGGTCATGGCTGAAGAAGAACCCGATCTAGAGAAAAACCCGGTGTTACGCCTTGCGCGTCGTTATTTGCGTGTTGCCAACGGGGAACACAAAGAACGTTTTTTCGTCCTCAAGGACGGGGTTCGTTACGTCACCCCCCTGTTTCTCGTATTGATTCTGGTCGAGGCTTCAGATCTCGTCTTCGCCGTTGATTCCATCCCGGCCATTTTCGCCATCACGACCGATCCTTTCATTGTCTTCACCTCCAACATCTTCGCCATCATGGGACTGCGCGCGCTCTATTTCCTGCTCGCCGACATGGCCGACCGCTTTCACCTGCTCAAATACGGCCTCGCCATGGTGCTCACCTTCATCGGAACGAAGATGCTAATCGTCCCCTGGGTACACATTCC
>CAZCOS010000136.1:0-2851 GCA_964500605.1 uncultured Sterolibacterium sp. | reverse complement strand
CGTCGCTTCGGCCCGAAGGGAATCACCCAGTACGCACCGGCTTATGGTGGCCTGGGGACGATCACCGACGACACGCAGATGACCTTGTTCACCGCCGAGGGACTGATCCGAGGCTGGGTGCGTGGCTGCTTCAAAGGCATCACGACCTATTCCGGGGTAACGGCGCATGCCTATTTGCGCTGGCTGCAAACCCAAGGCGAACGCCCGACATGCGACATCGACTTCGGCACCGATGAGCCTGGCTGGCTGTTTCAGCAGCGTCAGCTGCACAGCCGTCGCGCACCGGGCAACACCTGCCTATCGGCCCTGCGGGCGATGAATTCCCTCGGGGAGCCGGCCCGCAACGACAGCAAGGGCTGCGGCGGCGTCATGCGGGTTGCGCCGGTCGGTCTGTTTGCCTGGCGCCTGCGTCAGTACGAATCTCCCCAAGACACCTTCCGGCTGGGCACCGAGTTGGCTGCGCTGACCCATGGCCATCCGACCGGCGCTCTGACCGGTGGTGTGCTGGCAGTGCTAATCCTGGCGCTGACCGATGGCGCTTCGCTGCCCGAGGCGCTGGCCGCCGCCAAAAGCCTCCTGCGAGCCGAGCCCGGCCACGATGAGACGCTGCGGGCAATAGAGATGGCCGAGAAGTTGGCCGATTCCGGCCTGCCCCATGAAGAAGCCATTGCCCGGCTGGGTCAGGGTTGGATCGCCGAGGAGGCCCTGGCGATCTCCATCTATTGTGCGCTGGTCGCCCGCAATTTCAAGGATGGGGTGATTCTGGCGGTGAACCACGATGGCGACTCCGACTCGACCGGCGCGATCGTTGGCAACCTGCTGGGCGCAATGCACGGCGTGAAGGCGATCCCTGCCGAGTGGCTGGGGCCCCTGGAGCTGCGCGACGTCATCACCGAATTGGCGGAAGACCTCTACGCGTTCAAGGACTGGGCGATAGGCGAGTACAGCGACAACGAAGAGCTGAACCAGCGGATCTGGCGGAAGTACCCGGGGTTCTGAGGGGGTAGTTGCCCAAATTGCCGAATCCACGCCCTCAAGGCCAAGGCGTTACTATCTGGCTCGGATTGCGGACGCGGGTTCGGTTCCGTGTTCCGCCACCAAAATTCCAAAAACCAACCGTTATCGGTTGGTTTTTTTTCGCCCATACCCGCCAGTGCTGGCGCGGATTCCGGGCATGGTTTCGCGAGCGCCACCCCTCCGATCCCCCCGTTTTCACCCCGGCGCACGCCTCTTTGTTCTCCGTTCTCTTTGGTGGTCTCGCGAGCGTGCGCGAGGTCACTTCTAGTAATGGCGCGGGTTTTAGGGCAACGGGTTGTGGCTGGCAACTCCTGAGGCGGAAGCGACCGGAAGCGAGAGAATTGCGCCCCGGCCGATCTGGTAGCCCCGAGGCCGAGTCAATTGTTCATTCTCTGAATCTTGGCGTAGATTTCTGTGGCGATGTGGCGAGCTTCCATTTCTTGGTGCTCACTGATTGGTGCGAGTTCGACGCCATCTCGACCATCGGCAAAAACCGCGCCTCCAACGTCATCGTCGTATGGAGAACCATCCTCATGGATGGCGACGTATTCATCTTTGGTGAGGTCTCTGCCAAGAAGCTCAGCGAGGTAAACCCAAGTCCAGCATTGCTGCAGGTTATCGTAGTCGTACTCATCGATGAGCTGACGCATGGCGTCTGTGTCACCCAAGTTCGCGGCTGATGTCAGCCACTTTTTCGCGTCTTTGGTCCTCCCCATCCGTTGTGCGATTTCGGCTATACGGGCAGGGTGAGCATTTACTGACATGGTTGCCTGCTCGAAAAAAGTGGGGTCATCAAAACGATCAGCGAGATCGATAAGTGCAGCCTGATGCCCAAGCTTGGCGGCCTCTCGAAGGTGATGCAAAGACTTTTCCTCTTGATCCAGCCGAGTCGCATGAGCGTCAGCCCATTCCTTCTCGACCCCTGTCAGCACGCGCCCTTCTTGGGCTTGTTTGTACCAGTAATCACCGCCAACCCCAGGGCTATCGAAATCCTCGTCTGTGGATGCATAGATCAGCGCCAATGCGTAGTGAGCCGGGGCGTGGCCTTTGACTGCAGCGGCATTGAGGCCATCCAGCAAGAGCGGAGATGCCACAGTGTTGGGCCAGCGTTCATCTTCGTCAGTGTCCAGATCTTCTTGCTCATCTTCTTCAAGCCAATCGTCACATCCTGACTCGAAGCGCAAGTGGGCAATCAAATCACCAATCCTGATGACGCCGATTTCCTGATCTGTCATCAATGTTGGGAGCGTTGCAGCTGCTACTGCTGCCGTATCGGCCTGGTATCCGATTTCGATGCAACGCCGTTTGATGTGTTCGCCGTAGTTCTTCGAATGCCGGTTGGTGAGCGAATTCTTGGTGAAAACGGCATCTGCGCAGAGTGCCGCGTAAGAACAAAAGCCGAAAGCTGCGGCCAACAGTTCATAGATATGGGCACGCTTAATCTGTGCGCCTGTACTGGCCCGAAGATGTCGCTGCGCGGAGTACGCGAGTTCTTTGATTGTCATGATCAACCTTTCCTTAACGCCACGCCAAATCGGGTCAGGCGCACACGTTTAAGTCCCCGACGACGAGGCTCAAAGAGAGGTTTTCAATGACAGAAGCGCAACGCCTGTTTTTACTCGTGTGCAAGTAAGGTGGGCACCCAAAATCCATTCTAGCCTTGGTGCCCTGGTCCGTCTAGAGGACTCTTCGTTGGTCGTCCCATAAGGGGGGTCAAGGGCGGCGCATGACCTGCCCCAGCAAAATGTCGGGCGCACCCACCAACCGTTCTATGACCTCCGGGAGGCGAAGGAAACAGCGATGGTGGCGCGCTTTGCCATACAGTACGAAGCGG
>CAZCOS010000135.1:0-2935 GCA_964500605.1 uncultured Sterolibacterium sp. | reverse complement strand
AGCGCACCCAGATGTCGGTCTGGATGTATTCGACCAGATGACCAAGGTGGATCGAGCCATTGGCATAGGGCAAGGCACTGGTCACAAGAATCTGGCGAGGAGAAGGCGTCATGGCGGGCTTCGGGTACAGATGAAACGCGTGATTTTAACGTGTAAGTTGCATCGCCTGCCTTTTCAACCCAGAAACTGCAGTTGACCGCTGATTTCCAGTGCGAAGCCCTTGTTTTCAGAAGCATTCTGGCTATGATTGATCCTCGGCTTTTGGGTGAGAACGCTGAACCTCCGATTGCACGTTTTTCCGTCGGCCTGATTGCCTTGCTCCTCCTTGTTTCCTTTCTGAACCGCGGCCCATTTCTCGGGGTGCTTATGTGTTTTGCGAACATCATGAAAAGATTACTGGCAGGTTTTGCCTGTACCTTCATTCTGATCGGGATGAATGGATGCAGCAGTCTGCCCGGATCAAGGTACGCCAACGAGCCGCCTCCCCGCCCAGCCGCCAGCGAGGCCAGTCTGCAACAGGAAAGCAGCGTGGTACTCTTCGCCCTGGGGTTGCTCGACACGGGATATCGTTTTGGTGGAAAGAATCCTTCGGCGGGCTTCGATTGCAGCGGCATGATCAGTTACATCTTCCAGCAGGCTGCTGGAATGCGAGTAACAGGGAGTGCGGCCGACATCGCCCAACGCAGCAAACCCGTTGACCTTCGTCAAATCCGCCCCGGCGACCTGCTTTTCTTCAACACGCAAAACCGCCCCTTTTCACATGTCGGCCTTTATATTGGTTCAGACCGTTTCATTCATGCGCCTTCCAGTGCCGGAACGGCCCGGGTGCGGACCGAAAGCCTGAAATCCCCCTATTTCGCGAGCCGCCTGGAGGCCGCCCGCAGCCTTTTCGATTAAACCCTTTCCAAGGAGGACTTCTGATGAGCACCCTGTTCGATCCCGTTCAACTCGGCGCGATGAAGCTGCGCAACCGCATCGTGATGGCCCCCATGACCCGCAGCCGTGCCGATGCGAACGACGCGCCCACCGCGCTCCATGTCGAGTACTACCGTCAACGAGCCAGTGCCGGCCTGATCGTGGCGGAAGGGACTTACCCCAGCCCCAATGGAAAGGGCTATTGCCGCACGCCCGGAATCTACAACGCAGCACAAATCGAAGCCTGGTCCGACGTTACCAGGGCCGTGCACGAAGAGGGAGGGCAAATCGTCCTACAGATCATGCACTGCGGCCGGATTGCCCATCCCAACAACAAGGCAAAGGGCACAGAAACGGTCGCCCCTTCAGCCATTCCGGCACAGGGTACGCTCTACACGGAAGCGGGGATGCAGCCTTTCACCACGCCGCGCGCCCTGCGTCGGGAAGAAATCGCACAGGTGATCGATGAATACCGACAAGCCACAAAAAACGCACTGGCTGCCGGGTTCGATGGCGTTGAATTGCATTGCTGCAGCGGCTATCTACCTGCCCAGTTCCTGTCTTCGGGAACGAATCAGCGGGACGACGACTACGGGGGGAGTGTCGAAAACCGAATCCGCTTCGTCATCGAAGTCTTGCAGGCCATGAACGAAGCCGCTGGTGCGGATCGCGTCGGCTGGCGCATCTGTCCGGGCAATCCATTCAACGACTTGCACGACGACGATCCGGCGGCCACCTTTTCCGCGCTGCTCAAAGCCGTCACTCCCTTGCAACAGGCCTATCTGCACCTGATCTACCTGCCACAACTCAACGTCGATGGACTGAAACTGGTGCAGGAAAACCATCAGGGCAAACTCATCCTCAACGACAGTCTGAGCTTTGAAACTGCCAGCCGTGCCGTGAAGCAAGGTCTGGCTGACGCCACCTCCTTCGGACGTTATTACGTCAGCAATCCCGATCTGGTCGAACGCTTCCGGCAAGGCGCGTCGCTCGCTCCCTTCGATCACACCACGCTCTACACCAGCGGCCCCAAGGGCTACATCGACTATCCGCCCCTATCGGCCACAAAATGAATCGATAACCTGACCAAAATCCTTTAACCCCACCTCCAGCAGCCCCCGCCACAAGCCCACTCGATGTTCTTTATTTCCAAGCTGCTTTCCGCTTTGACCCAGCCTATGTTCTGGTTGGCTCTGTGGTGGGGTCTCGCCCTTCTCATTCTGACGCGCTGGCGGAAAACGGCCACGCTCATGCTCTGGTCCGGCTTGTTGATGCTGGGCTTACTGGGGTTTTCAGCCCTGCCGGATGCCTTGTTGCGCCCATTGGAAAATCGTTATCCCATTCCGAGGGAGGATCAAATCAGACAACATATTGGCCTGATCGTCCTGGGTGGAGCTTTTGAACATCCCACAAGTTTTCTGGCTCATGGACAAGTGCCCCTGAATGATGCCGCCGAACGCATGACTGTCTCGGCCAATCTGCTGCGCGAACATCCGGCAATGACCCTCGTTTTCTCTGGTGGAGAAGGCCGACTACTGGCTACCGGCATCACCGAAGCCGAAATGGCTCGCCTCTTCTATCAGCAACAAGGTCTCGACCTGCGAAAAATCCGTCTGGAAGACGGTTCCCGCAATACGCACGAAAACGCACAACAAATTGCCAGCTTGCTGGGGGAACGATGCAAGAAACCGTGGCTGCTGGTGACCTCCGCCTGGCACATGCCACGTTCCGTGGCCGAATACGAGGCGGTCGGCTGCAAGGTCACCCCTTACCCGGTGGATTTTCGTACCGGCACGACCTCCTCACTCTCGGAATACAGCTTCGCCCGCAGCTTGCTACGCTGGCAAGTCGCACTGCATGAATGGCTGGGACTACTGGCGTTCAAGCTGTTTCGTCATTGACCCGGCGCGAACAGTGCAGACCTCGCCGCACTGAAAGCTTCGTTACAAGCCATACCCCCCGGATACCGCCAGCGTCTGTCCGGTCACATAATTTGCCCTCGCCAGAAACAAGACCGCCT
>CAZCOS010000134.1:0-2959 GCA_964500605.1 uncultured Sterolibacterium sp. | reverse complement strand
ACCTCGACGTAGGCGGGGTAATCAGTCTGAAGGACGCCTTCCAGAGCCATGGCCAAGCGATACCGAGAAAGCACCTTGCTGTGCTTGGCTACACCCGCGAGATAAACCCGCCGCCGGCTGTTGCTCCATTGTTTGTCGATACGCTCCTTCATCCCTTGGAGCAGACGCTGAAATAGGTCTTTGGCGAACACCTTGCTTCGCAGAAGGCCGTCGCAGATGATCAACGTGTCAGTGCCGTAATCTTTATCGAGGATCTTGAATAGGATCGCCCACTCGACCAGCTCCCGATAAACCTGAACCCAGCTGGGAGAAACCGGCTTTCCACTGTCCGTCGGTCGGATCATGTGGGAGAGCGCCTGCAGGCTGTCTACTCCCAGGAAAACCATCATTTCACCCAGTGCCGTTTTGGGCGTCCCGTCCTCATCGAACTGGCGTTGGTTGAGTTTCTGCACCGGTGTCGTGGGCGAAACTGCTTCAAGGCAGTACTCGTTGTTGCTGCTATCTACGACTCGGACCAACTGAATCAGGAAGGGGTCGAACTGAAGCTGGTTGTTTCCCCCATCTGTGCCGACCAGTGAGATCGACGTCGTGGCGCGCGGCTGGATTCGACGCGTGGCACTCTTCAACGGCTGAATTTCTTCTCGCAGAGCATCCAGCACCCCTTGATCGGTTCCAATGCAGTCTGCGATGGCCTCTTTCAGTTGGGCCTGGCTTGCCGGGTCAATCATGCTCCCTCCTGACTTTTCGCTGCTTCAGCGCGATGCCAACCCTTGTTGGGGAGTCCTGGCTTGGCCCTACGGTTTCCACTCATGCAGGTTCGCTCCTTTTCTATAGAGAGCGATCGGCCTGCTGCTGCAAGGTCATAATCATAAGAATGCGGACATGGGCGCTCTGGGAATCGCATAGACGGATTGTAGTGCGTGCCATATACTACCCGCAACTATCATCACAAGCATCCGTTAACCCGCATGAGCCCCAAGGATGTCTGACGAACAGCTTGACGACCTTACCCAGCCGCAGCGCGATCGCCTTGCTTTCGTGGAACTGCGCGTGCGCTTCATCGGAGATATCCGCCGCCAGGACCTGGTGTCGCGATTTGGAATCCAGTCGGCCGCCGCCACGCGTGACCTGGCGATCTACAAGGAGCTGGCACCAGGCAACATCGATTACGACACCAAGGCCAAGTGCTATGTCCTTGGAGAGGACTTCAAGCCGCTCTTCGACTTTCCGCCTGAACGGGTTCTGTCCTGGCTGACGCAAGGCTTCGGAGACGGAGAGCCCTCCCAGCTCAAGGCGTGGGTAGCAAGTGAAATCCCGTCAAGGCTCACGCATCCCGATCTGGATGTGCTGGCCTGTGTAACGCGCGCGATCCATCAGGAGTGTCCTATTCGGGTGGAGTACCACTCGATCTCAAGCGGCCAGACCGAGCGCCAGATCGTTCCCTTTGCGCTGATCGACAACGGCCTGCGCTGGCATGTGCGGGCCTTCGATCGCAAGTCTCAGGAGTTTCGGGATTTCGTGATCACCCGGATCAAGGGACCAGTCTTGTTGCGAGATGAAGAAGTGCAGGCCCATGAGCGCGGCGACCAGGACATCCAATGGACGCGAATCGTCGAACTGGAACTGATTCCCCATCCGGACCAGCCACGTTCTGAGGTTACGGAGATGGACTACGGCATGCGGGATGGCGTGCTGCGCATGAAACTCCGCGCCGCCACGGCTGGATACATTCTGCGCAAGTGGAGTGTGGACAGCTCGCCCGATCACAGCCTGAGAGGGCCGGAGTACCGGCTCTGGCTAAAGAACCCCTTGGCCCTATACGGCGTCAGGAACGCGGTGCTCGCGCCTGGCTACCGATCGCCGGACCAAGCATGAAGAGAACGACTTGATGCAAGAAGCTCCAATCAATCTCAGTCAGCTCGAAGGTCACCTCTGGGAATCCGCCAACATCCTGCGTGGCCCGGTGGATGCGGCTGACTTCAAGACCTACATCTTCCCGCTCCTGTTCTTCAAGCGGATCTGCGATGTCTGGGACGAGGAATACGCCGAGATCGTCGATGAGACCGGCGATGCCGAACTGGCCCTCTTCCCCGAGTCGCATCGCTTTCAGATCCCGGATGACTGCCACTGGAATGACGTTCGTGCCGTGGCGACCAACGTCGGCAATGCCCTGCAGCGCGCCATGCGCGAAATCGAGAAGGCCAACCCGGACACCCTGTACGGCGTTTTCGGTGATGCCCAGTGGACCAACAAGGATCGACTCTCTGACGCGCTGCTCAAAGATCTGATCGAGCATTTCTCGCGCGTGTCCTTCGGCAACAAGAACATCGCCTCCGATGTGCTGGGCGATGCCTACGAGTACCTGATCAAGAAATTCGCCGATGCCACCAACAAAAAGGCCGGCGAGTTCTATACCCCGCGCAGTGTCGTGCGGCTGATGATCGAGATGCTCGACCCCAAAGAGGGCGAAACCATCTATGACCCGGCCTGTGGCACGGGCGGCATGTTGCTGGCAGCCGTTCAGCACGTTCAAGAACAACACGGCGATGTGAAGCGTCTGTGGGGCAAGCTCTATGGGCAGGAAAAAAACCTCACCACCTCGTCCATTGCCCGCATGAACTTGTTCCTGCACGGCATCGAGGATTTTCAGATCGTGCGCGGCGATACCCTGCGCAACCCGGCGTTCTTCGAGGGTGACCGTCTGGCGAGCTTCGATTGCGTGATCGCTAATCCGCCCTTTTCCCTCGAAAAGTGGGGCGAAGATCTATGGGTGAACGATCCCTTCGGACGCAACTTCGCCGGACTGCCCCCGTCCAGCAGCGGTGACTTCGCTTGGGTGCAGCACATGGTCAAGTCGATGGCCGAAGGGGCTGGGCGCATGGCCGTGGTGTTGCCCCAGGGCGCTCTGTTCCGCAAAGGGGCCGAGGGCAGTATCCGCCAAAAGTTACTGGAGATGGAT
>CAZCOS010000133.1:0-2959 GCA_964500605.1 uncultured Sterolibacterium sp. | reverse complement strand
GGGTCGACCATGATTTTGACGCCATGGCTTTCAAAGACGGTGTCTTCCGGGTTCAGGGTGTCTACGAATTCGAGTTTGTAGGCCATGCCCGAGCAGCCGGAGGTGTGGACGCCGAAGCGGATGCCGACCCCCTTGCCACGTTTGGCGATGAAGTTGGTGACGTGGCGGGCGGCTTTTTCAGTCAGGGTGATCTGGGTCATGTCATTCTCCGTGTTTTTTCTTGTAATCGGCCACGGCGGCCTTGATGGCATCTTCGGCGAGGATGGAGCAGTGGATCTTGACGGGGGGCAGGGCGAGTTCTTCTGCGATCTGGGTGTTTTTGATGTCCAGGGCCTGATCGAGTGTCTTTCCCTTGACCCATTCCGTCACGAGCGAAGATGAGGCAATCGCCGAGCCGCAGCCGTAAGTCTTGAATTTGGCATCTTCGATGACGCCATCCTTGCTGACACGGATTTGAAGTTTCATGACGTCGCCGCAGGCCGGCGCGCCGACCATTCCTGTGCCGACGTCGTCGGCTTCCTTGCCGAAGGAGCCGACATTGCGTGGATTCTCGTAGTGATCGAGTACTTTTTCACTGTAAGCCATGGTTTTTACTCCTCACTTAGATTCAATGGGCCGCCCACTGGACGGTGTTCAGATCAATGCCCTCCTGATGCATTTCCCAAAGCGGCGAGAGTTCGCGCAGCTTGGCGATCTTGGCATGCAGGAGTTTTACGGTGTAGTCGATTTCTTCTTCTGTCGTGAAGCGACCCAGGCTGAAGCGGATCGAGCTGTGGGCCAGTTCGTCCGAGCGGCCCAGGGCGCGCAGAACGTAGGAAGGCTCCAGGCTGGCGGAGGTGCAGGCCGAGCCGGAGGAAACGGCAATGTCCTTGATCGCCATGATCATGGATTCGCCTTCGACGTAGTTGAAGCTGATGTTGAGATTGTGGGGGACGCGGTGGGTCATGTCCCCATTGACATAGGTTTCTTCGATTTCCTTCAGGCCCTTGAGCAGTTTGTCGCGCAGCGCGGTGATGCGGGCCAGTTCGCTATCCATTTCTTCGCGGGCGAGGCGGAAGGCTTCGCCCATGCCGACGATCTGGTGGGTGGCCAGTGTGCCGGAGCGCAGGCCGCGTTCGTGGCCACCACCGTGCATCTGGGCCTCCAGACGGATGCGCGGCTTGCGGCGGACATAGAGCGCGCCGATGCCCTTGGGGCCGTAGGTTTTGTGCGCGCTGAAGGACATGAGGTCGACTTTCAGCTGGCTCAGGTCGATGGGCATCTTGCCCGTGGCCTGGGCGGCATCGACGTGGTAAATGATGCCCTTTTCGCGGCAGATTTCGCCCATTTCAGCGATGGGCTGGATGACGCCGATTTCGTTGTTAACGGCCATGATCGAGGCCACGATGGTGTCGGGACGCAGGGCCGCCGTGAATTTTTCGAGGCTGATGAGGCCGTTTTCGTCCGGGTCGAGATAGGTAACTTCAAAACCCTGGCGTTCCAGTTCGCGCATGGTGTCGAGCACGGCTTTGTGCTCGGTGGAGACGGTAATCAGGTGCTTGCCCTTGCCCGAATAGAAATGCGCCGCCCCTTTCAGGGCGAGATTGTTCGATTCCGTCGCGCCGGAAGTCCAGATGATGTCCTTGGCGTCGGCATGAACGAGAGCGGCCACCTGGGCACGGGCTTCTTCCACGGCGGCATCGGCTTCCCAGCCGTAGGCGTGGGAGCGGCTGGCCGGATTGCCGAATTTCTCGGTGAGGAAGGGGATCATCTTTTCCGCAACACGCGGGTCGACGGGGGTCGTCGCCGAGTAGTCGAGGTAGATGGGGAATTTGATCATGTTGAACTCTCCTGAAACAGGGTTAGCCTGCGAGTGCCGTCAGGCGTCGAAGCTGAAAAAGGGTTTCGCTCAGCACCGCGAGGAAGTCACGAACCTGCTGGGCGGTGTTGTCGGGGCCGAGGCTCACGCGTACCGCACCGCGCGACAAGGCGTCGGGTACGCCCATCGCCTTCAGAACGTGGGAGGGCTCGGGTTGCGCGCTGGAGCAGGCTGCGCCGCTGGCAACCGCGAATCCGGCCCGGTCGAGCTTGCCGACGAGGGTGTCGCCTTCGATTTCGGGCAGGGCGAAGTAGAGGGTGTTGGGCAGGCGTTCGGCGGTATCGCCGAAAATGACGGCTCCCTGGGCCCGAAGACCGGTTTCCAGGGTTGCGCGCAGCAGGTGCAGCCCGGCCATTTTGTCCAGTCGTTCTGAAATCAGGCGGCAGGCTTCGCCAAAGCCTGCGAGGGCAGCGACGTTTTCCGTGCCGGAGCGCAAGCCGCGTTCCTGGCCGCCTCCGGCGATCTGCGGCATGAGTTCGATGCGTTTGTCCAGTACCAGTGCCCCGGCTCCTTTCGGGCCGCCGAGCTTGTGGGCGGAGAGGGTCAGCGCATGTAGCCCGGCGGCGTTCAATGCGCGAAAGTCGACGGGAAGTTTGCCCAGAGCCTGTACGGCGTCGCTGTGAAACCATGCGCCGCTGCCGTGTGCGGCCCGGGTGAGTGCTTCGATCTCTTGCACGACACCGGTTTCGTTGTTGGCCAGCATGACGGAAACGATGGCCGGGCGTTGGGCCAGGGCTTGCCGGAAGTCGTCCTGGTCGATGCGTCCTGCCGTATCCACGGCGATTTCTCGCAGATGGCCACCCGCTTTGGCGAGCTGACGAGCAGGTTCGCGCACACAGGGGTGCTCGATGGCGGAAATCGCTATACCCGGAAAACGGCCCTGTTCGCGGCGCATCGTGGCCGCTCCCTTGATGAAGAGATTGTTTGCTTCCGAACCGCCGCTGGTAAAAATGATTTCCGTCGGGTGTGCGCCCACGGCGGCAGCCACCTGCTGCCGCGCCTCGTCAATGGCCCGCCTTGCTGCGCGGCCATATTCGTGGCGGCTCGACGCATTGCCGTACTGCTCGCGCAGCCAGGGCAACATCGCTTCCAGTACCCGCG
>CAZCOS010000132.1:0-3010 GCA_964500605.1 uncultured Sterolibacterium sp. | reverse complement strand
GCGGCCAGGCTACCAAGGCCACGCTGTTCTACAACAACGCGCGCCGCAAGGTGGGCTTGGTCGGCTTTTGGGACACGGTCGCCTTTGACGAGGTCGGTGGGATCAAGGTGCGAGATCCGGACACCATCCAGATCATGAAAGACTTCATGGCCAACGGGCGCTTCTCGCGCGGGGCCGAAGTCATCGCCGATGCCAGCCTGAGTTTTGTTGGCAACATCGATGTATCTGTGCAGCAGGTGGTCAATTCGAACGAGCACGACCTGTTTCAGCCCTTGCCGCCGGAGCTCGACCTAGCTGTGATGGACCGCTTCGCCGCGTACATACCCGGCTGGGAAATGCCGAAGAACAGTAGCGAGTTCCTGACGAGCAACTACGGATTCATCACCGATTACTTGGCAGAAGCCTTCCACTACCAGTTCAAGCACACGAATCGGTATGAGGAAGTGAGCAAGCGCATCCGGCTCGGCAAGTCGATTGAGGGGCGTGATGAGAAAGGCATCAAGAAAACCGTCTGCGCTTTCTTGAAGGTCTTGCATCCGAACGGGCCACCGACGGACGAAGAGTTCGAGGAATACGTGGCCTATGCCACCGAGTGCCGCCGCCGCGTCAAGGAGCAGATGAACAAGCGCAAACCGGATGACGAGTTCGCGCGCATCAACTTGTCTTACTTCAAGGCCAGTGGTGAGGAAGTGGTGGTTTTCTGCCCAGAATCGAAGGATGCGCCGGCAACGCAAGAGCCGGCTCGCCGTCGTTTGAATCAAGCGGATGGGCAGCCGACTGAGGCAGTCGAAGTGCAACCCGCCGCACAAGCAGCACCTGCTGCACAGGAGACTCCAGCAGTCTCGACGCCAGTATCACCGGCCCCGGCTTCCACTTCGGTTGAGCCGTTACCGATCGAGCTCAAGGAACAGCACTTCACCATCCTCTATGGCGATACCGGACACAGCTATGAGTCGATTCTCGGCCCCTATCTCCAGGGCGCGAAGTCTGTCGTGATCGAAGATCCGTACATCCGGCTGCAACACCAGATTCAGAACTTCGTGCGCTTCTGTGAAACGGTGCTGAAGGCTGGCACGGTGAAGAAGATCAGCCTGATCACCGGCTATGACGACAAGACCCAGTTGGCCGACATCGCCGAAAAGCTCGATGAGTTGAAGCAAAGCCTCCTGGAGTTGGATGTCGAACTGGAGGTAAAGCTCAACCCGAACATCCATGACCGTGAGATCCGTCTGGATAACGGGTGGGTGATCAAAATTGGGCGTGGCCTCGACTTCTATCAGAATCCTGGGGGGTGGTTCGAAGTCGGCGCGAACGATCTGAGTCTGCGCAAGTGCCTGGAAACGAAGGTGGATATCTTCCGAGCATGATGCAAACGACAGGCGCCAAACTGCCAGCCCGCAGAGTGAATGCATAGAAGCGCATGGACCGTATCGACATTGCTCTGTGGGATGCGCTTCGTGAGTCCGCCTGGGACACATTGCTCTTAGGGAACGGGGCGAGCATTGCCATTCATAGGGAATTCGCATATTCAACGCTTCATAGCATCGCCGACGCGAAAGGTTTGCTTCCAACCACCGCGCCCATCTTTGCGAAACTGGGGACGACCGACTTTGAGCATGTGTTGCTCGCATGCTGGTATGCGGAGCACGTCAACGTGGCCTTAGGGACGCCGTCGGCCGCCATCTCCGCAGCCTATTCGGAAGTACGCACAGCGCTGATCGAAGCGGTGCACAGTGTGCATCCGGTGCATGCCGATGTTGCCACCGACCTACAGCGGGTCGGTGCGTTTGCGAGCGTATTTCCAACTGTCGTCAGCCTGAACTACGACCTCACCTTGTACTGGGCCATGCTGCTGTTCAACGCGGCGAATGGGAGTTGGTTCAAGGACGCATTCCACGACGGGGATTTTCAAACGGATTGGGAGTATCTACGGCGACCCTATGGACACGCTGCAGGAGCAACATTGGTTTTCTACCCTCACGGCAGTCTTGCGGTTGCGCGTGACTACATTGGTAATGAGACAAAGCTCGCTGTAGGCGCGGGAGCCGCAGGTGACTTGCTTGGCACCATAACCCGTAGGTGGGCGTCCGGGAACTATGTGCCCGTGTTTGTTAGCGAGGGAACCAGTCATCAGAAGGTCGCTGCGATTCGCCGAAGTCACTACCTGACGAACGTATATGAAGAGGTGCTGCCCGCCCTTGGAGAGAGCCTGGTGGTATATGGCTGGAGCTTTGACGAGCGAGACCAGCATGTGCTTGATGCCATCGCGGCGAATCCGCCAAAGCGAATGGCCGTCTCAGTTTTCACTGGTCAGCCAGTGGGAGATCAGCAAGCGTTCTGCCACCAGGTCCTCAAGGCCGTTGGCCGGTCCTTGCCAAAAACCACTGTTACGTTCTTCGATTCGCAGAGCCCAGGGTGCTGGAACAATCCATAACGAGGGAGCTTCGTTGTGATCAGCCTCTGGAAACTCGACGCTGATCTACACGTCGGCAGTCAGCAGGGTGATCTCAGCCTCACGCCGTGCAACCAGTCCAGGCAAAACCTTCCCACCCCCGTACACCCAGCGGCGCAGTTCGTGCGCTGCTGCAACCCAATCCTGTTGATTGACGCGCCGCCGCAGGGTTGACGTCTGAAGCCGCCCCGCGCCGAGGTTGAAGGTGAAGTCGACGATGGCCGCGAGACGCCGCTCGGGTTCGGTAGCCAACACCGGGCAATAGCGCAGCGTGGCGGCAAGGGCTGTGCCCAGATCCTGATGCAAGTAGGCATCGCCTTCGTCCTCGTTGATCGGTGGATGGTCCGCCTTGCATAGACGCCCGTAGCCGATCGTCCAGTAGCCGGCCGGGCAGATATAGGGATGGGCCCGGCGCAGAGGATCTGACCTCGGAATACGATGAAATCCCTCGAAGCGCTTCGCCAGGGCGATGGCTGCCTGGGGAATCTGGCTCATGGCCTCACCCGATCAAACACGCGCCCGAGGAACCAGAAGTTCAGCACGCCGGCCCACAGGGCT
>CAZCOS010000131.1:0-3025 GCA_964500605.1 uncultured Sterolibacterium sp. | reverse complement strand
GGCGAATGTCTGGCCGGGAAAAGCGGCCCGCTCGAAAAGGATTACAACATGCGCTGGGTCGGCTCCCTGGTTGCCGAAGCCTTCCGCATCCTCACGCGCGGCGGCGTCTTCCTCTACCCGCGCGACACCAAAGACCCGAAAAAACCCAGCCGTCTGCGGCTGATGTACGAAGCCAATCCCATCTCCTTCATCATGGAACAAGCCGGTGGATTGGCCACAACGGGCCGAGGCCGTGTCGTGGAAGTGCAGCCCGAATCCCTGCATCAACGCGCCCCCTTCATTTTCGGCTCGAAGGCCGAAGTCGAACGCGTCCGGCGTTACCACGAAGAATTCGACAAGACCGGCGAGACGGGCGGCTTTGATTCACCGCTCTTTTCCTCGCGCTCGCTCTTCCGGGGTGAAAACGTGCAGTAAGCACTGCCAGCATACCCAGGCTGCCATGTCTCTCAAACACCCGATCATCGCCATCACCGGCTCCTCCGGTGCGGGGACCAGCTCGGTCACCCGCACCTTCCAGAGCATATTTCGGCGTGAACACGTTGTGGCAGCGATGATCGAAGGCGACTCCTTCCACCGCTTCGATCGCATTGCCATGCGACAAGCCATGGCCGATGCCGAAGCAGCGGGCAACGAGCATTTCAGCCATTTCGGCCCGGAAGCGAATCTGCTCGAAGAGCTCGAAGCACTCTTTGCAAGCTACGGCCAGACCGGCACAGGGCAGGCACGCCGCTATCTGCACGACGAACAGGAAGCCGCCGCCTTTGGCCAAGCTGCGGGCACATTCACCCCCTGGGAGACGATCCCGCCTGGCAGCGATCTCCTGTTCTACGAAGGGCTGCACGGAGCCATCGTCACAGAAACCGTCGATGTCGCCCGGCACGTCGATCTGCTGATCGGCGTCGTCCCTATCATCAACCTCGAATGGATCCAAAAGCTGCACCGTGACAAAATCACGCGCGGCTACTCAACAGAAGCCGTAGTGGATACCATCCTGCGCCGCATGCCGGATTATGTTCACTACATCACACCGCAATTCGCGCGTACTCACGTCAATTTTCAGCGTGTTCCAACGGTCGACACCTCCAACCCCTTCATCGCCCGCGACATACCCACGGCGGACGAAAGCTTTGTGGTCATCCGTTTTGCCAACCCGCACGGCATCGACTTCCCCTATCTGCTCTCGATGATCGCAGGCTCCTTCATGTCCCGCGCCAACAGCATCGTCATCCCCGGCGGAAAAATGGAACTCGCCATGCAACTCATCTTCACTCCCATGGTGCTGCGGCTCATGGAAAGCCGCAAACGCGCCTGACAACTCTCCGAACGGAACCCACTCCATGTCCCTGCAAGGAAAAATCTGCGTCGTCACCGGCGCATCCCGAGGCGTCGGCAAAGGCATCGCCCTGGCCCTGGGCAGCCTGGGAGCCACCGTCTACGTCACTGGCCGCAGCCTCTCCGAAGCCACAGAATCCCGCCTGGGCGGCACGCTCAACGACACCGCCGCAATTATCACGGCACGCGGCGGACGAGGCATTCCCGTCGCCTGCGATCACGCCGATGACAACTCGATTCGCGCCCTGTTCGAACGGATCGGCGAAGAACAAGGCGGCATCGACATCCTCGTCAATAACGCCATTGCCCTGCCTCCCGGGCTGACCGAAGACGCCCCCTTCTGGCGCAAATCGCTCGACGAACTCAGCCTCCTCGACGTCGGCCTGCGTTCCGGCTACGTCGCTGCCTGGCATGCCGCGCCGCTGCTGATCGAACGCAAAGGCCTGCTCGCCTTCACCTCCTCCTTTGGCGGAACCTGCTACATGCACGGCCCGGCCTACGGTGCGGGCAAGGCAGGCACAGACAAAATGGCACACGACATGGCGCACGACTTCAAACCGCATGGCGTCACCGTCGTCCCGGTCTGGCTGGGGCTCGTCAAAACAGAACGCACCCGGCAAGTCTGCGGCGCAGAACCGGACAAATACGGCGCGGCCTACAAGGTCGCCGAATCCCCCGAATTCCCCGGCCACGTCCTCGCCGCCCTCTACAACGACCCCGAACGGCTCTCCCGCAGCGGCCAGATTCAAATCGTGGCCGAACTGGCAAAACACTACGGCATCACCGATCTCGAAGGCCGCCAGCCACCCTCCTATCGCAAGGCCTTGGGCAATCCGCCCGAGTTTTCCAGCGCAATCGTCGCGTAAGCGAATCACCAAACCGGCAAGACGCCCGTTGCAATCCCGGTTGCAATCCCGCAGGCTTTCCAGTAGTTTCACTTTTTACTCGGGTATTCCCCCTTCCCCCCGCGAGGCACACTGCCCGCGACACCAGCAACAAGCGGAGTTTTTGCAATGAATGCCAGCGACAAGTTTCTCGCCGCCCAAGCCCACGTCGACGATGCCAGCGTCCAGCCCCTGCCCAATTCGCGCAAGGTTTATATCACCGGCAGCCGCCCCGACATCCGTGTGCCCATGCGTGAAATCACCCAATCGGCCACACCGACGCAATCCGGCAGCGAAGCCAACCCGGCCATCCATGTCTACGACTGCTCCGGCCCCTACACCGACCCGCAAGCCAAAATCGACATTCGCAGCGGCCTGCCTCCCCTGCGGGCAGGCTGGATCGAAGAGCGCGGAGACAGCGAAGAACTGCCCGGCCTGAGCTCCGCCTATGGGCGCGAGCGGGCCGACAACCCGGCCAGCAGCAGCATCCGCTTCAATCTTTCTCGCCCACCGCGCCGCGCACGCGAAGGAGGCGGAGCCAGCGGCAACGTCACCCAGATGCACTACGCCCGGCGCGGCATCATCACCCCCGAGATGGAATTCGTGGCCATCCGCGAAAACCAGAAACGCGAAGGGCTGACCGAACTCCTGCTGCAACAGCACCCGGGCGAGCCGCTGGGTGCGGGCATCCCGAAAATCATCACACCGGAATTCGTCCGTGCCGAAATCGCCGCCGGACGCGCCATCATCCCCGCCAACATCAACCACCCCGAAGCCGAGCCGATGATCATCGGCCGCAACTTCCTGGT
>CAZCOS010000130.1:1424-3049 GCA_964500605.1 uncultured Sterolibacterium sp. | reverse complement strand
GCCGGGCGGGATTCAAAGCGGGTCATGCTGATGCCGTTTTCGGTGAAGGGGGTCAGCAGTTCGTGCATGGCTCCCGCACGGTTTGGCGCGGAGCAGACCAGCGAGGTTTTGTCTTTGCCAGAAGGACCGGCATCGTGATGCCCCAGCACGAGGAAACGGGTGGTGTTGTGGGGTTCGTCTTCGATGCGGGCGGCAAGGATGTTCAGTCCATAACGTTGTGCGGCGGCTTCGCCTGCAATGGCGCAGGCTTCCGTTTCTTCGGCGGCCAGGCGGGCAGCTTCGGCATTGCTGACTACGGGCAGGCGTTCGGCCTGGGGCAGGTGACGATTGAGCCATTCATGGCATTGCGCCAAAGATTGTGGGTGGGAATAGATGCGGCGTGGCGGTTGTTTCGGATCAAGCGCGGCGATTTTGCCCAGCAGATTCTGGTGTATCCGCAGGTTGACCTCGCCACAAATCCTGAGCGAGGAAGAGAGGAGCAGGTCGAGGGTGCGTCCGACCGCTCCTTCCGTCGAGTTTTCGACAGGAACGACGGCGTAATCGGCGTTTCCCGTCTCGATTGCGCGGAAAACTTCATCAATGCTGGTGCAGGGTCGGAAGTCGGGCGAGTGGCCGAAATGCTTGTGGGCGGCCATTTCGGAGAAGGTGCCCACCGGCCCCAGGAAGGCGATGCGCAAGGGTTGCTCCAGCGCGAGGCAGGCGGACATGACTTCACGCACGATACGCTGCACGGCTTCGTCGGGCAGGGGGCCGGGGTTGGCTTCGGCCATGCGGCGCAAGACCTGGGCCTCGCGTTCGGGCCGGTAGATGACGCCCTGCTTGATTTCGCCAATCCGGTGCGCGAGGCGCGCCCGCTCGCTGACGAGGCGTAATACCTCGTCGTCGATGCGGTCGATCCCTTCGCGCAGTCGGCTTAGCTCGGCCTGTTCGCTACTGGCCTGTGCTGCATCCTTGCCCGCCTCGGTCACGCCTTATGCCTCCAGCGGCAGGAAGCGAACAGCCAGCACCCCTTCGATGGCGGCGATGGCGTCGATGGTCTTTTGCGGGACACTGCTGTCGACATCAACCAGTGTGTAGGCCATGTCGCCGCGCGATTTGTTCATCATGTTATGGATGTTCAAACCGGCCTGGGCCACGACGGTCGAAATCTGGCCGACCATGTTGGGGACGTTGGCGTTGGCGATGGCGATGCGGTAATTCGATTCGCGCGGCATGGAAACATTGGGGAAGTTCACGGCGTTTTGCACATTGCCGTGTTCCAGGTAGTCACGCAGTTGATCGGCGACCATGATGGCGCAGTTTTCTTCCGCTTCGCCGGTCGAGGCGCCAAGGTGGGGCAGGGCGATGACCTTGGGGTGACGGTTGAGTTCGGCCGAGGGGAAGTCGCAGACGTAGGCTCCGAGCTTTTTGGCGTCGAGGGCGGCCAGTGCGGCGTGGTCGTTGACGACCTGGTCGCGCGAGAAGTTGAGCAGCACGGCAGTGGATTTCATCTGGACGATGTTGTCGGCGTTGATCATGTTGCGCGTGGCGTCGAGCAGCGGCACATGGACGGAGACGAAATCGGCATGCTTCAACACTTCATTGACGCTCTGGGCTTTTTTGACCTGGGCCGGAAGGCTCCAGGC
>CAZCOS010000130.1:0-1324 GCA_964500605.1 uncultured Sterolibacterium sp. | reverse complement strand
ATGTTGTTCGTTCCTGCACCGGCGCGGCCGATGGCGCGCACCGAGGCGGGAATGTCCATCTTGTGCATGTCGGCGGAGCGCACCAGAACGGCGTCAGGGGCGGCGATGTCCTTGGCGGTGGCGTAACGCTCGGCGGGCAGACGCTTCAGACCATTGGCTGAAATCTGGTTGAGGATGAGGATTTGGAATTTGTTGGCCATTTTTCGTCTCTCTTTTCTTACTTGCCGTTGCCGTGTTTGGCTTCGAATTCCTTCATGTATTCGACCAGAGCCTGGACGCCTTCGATGGGCATGGCGTTGTAGATCGAGGCGCGCATGCCGCCGACGGAACGGTGGCCCTTGAGCTGAACCATGCCGCGCGCTTTCGCACCCTTGAGGAATTCTTCGTCGAGCTCGGCGTTGGCCAGTGTGAAGGGAATGTTCATGCGCGAGCGGTCTTCTTTTTTGACCGGGTTCTTGAAGAAGCTGCTCTGGTCGAGGAAGTTGTAGAGCAGATTGGCCTTGGCGATGTTTTTCTGTTCGACGGCGGCGAGCCCGCCCTGTTTTTTGAGCCACTTGAAAACCAGCCCGGCGATGTAGATACCGTAGGTGGGCGGGGTGTTGTACATCGATTCGTTTTCGGCGTGGGTTTTGTAGTCGAGCATGGCCGAGGGAGCCGGGCTGCCTTTTCCAATCAGGTCGTCACGGATGATGACGATGGTCAGGCCGGCCGGGCCAATGTTCTTTTGCGCGCCCGCGTAGATCAGGCCGTATTTGGCGATGTCGACGGGCTTGGAGAGGATGTTCGAGGACATGTCGCAGACCAGCGGCACGTTGCCCGTTTCAGGGGTCCAGTGGAATTCGACGCCGCCGATGGTTTCATTGGCGGTGTAATGCACATAGGCTGCGTTGGGGTCGAGTTTCCAGGTGCTTTGTGGCGGCGCGTAGTTGAAGTTCGTGTCTTCGGCGGTGGCGACGACGTTGGCACGGCCAAAGTTTTTGATGGCCTTCATGGCCTTTTTCGCCCATTCGCCGGTGTTGACGAAATCGGCACTGCCTTTGCCCGCCAGCAGGTTCATCGGGATCATTTCAAACTGGAGAGAGGCTCCGCCTTGCAGGAAAAGCACCTTGTAGTTGGCAGGGATGGCCATCAGTTCGCGCAGGTCGGCTTCGGCTTCGGCGGCGATGGACATGAACTCCTTGCCACGGTGGCTCATTTCCATGACCGATTGACCGCTGCCGCGCCAGTCCAGCATTTCGGCGGCGGCTTGTTGCAACACTTCTTCGGGCAGCGCGGCGGGGCCGGCACTGAAGTTGATGGCGCGTGTCATTCGGTGTCTCCTTCG
>CAZCOS010000129.1:0-3188 GCA_964500605.1 uncultured Sterolibacterium sp. | reverse complement strand
CCTTGCTGAGCAACTCGTCATCCAGCGGCGTCACCAGTCCGCAGAAATCCTCGTTAGCGGGGCGCGGCCCGGTGAGCGAGGCGTGGCCGGCGGTAACGGCGAGTGTGGCTGTCATGTTCAGGACGCAAGCTCAGGCGCTCACGGTGAGGATGCGACAGTCTAATCCGCCGCACGCACCACCTTCCTACACCCGTGCGCCACTGATGCTGGCCGCACCCCAGGTGGTGCGCCAGCGGCGCTTGATGCGCGTCAGACCGATCAAGGCCAGGGAAGCCAGCACGGCGAAAATCATGAAGCCCGCCTGGTAGCTGCCGGTCAGCTGTCTGGCATAACCCAGCGATGACGCCAGATAAAAGCCGCCAATGCCACCAGCCATGCCGACCAGGCCGGTCATCACGCCTATCTCCTTGCGAAATCGCTGCGGCACCAGCTGAAACACCGCGCCATTGCCAAACCCCAGAGCCAGCATGGCCAGCACGAAGACGGCCAGCGCCAGCTCCTTGGTTGGCATGCCGAAGCTGACGACGATCAGGAAGGTGACGGCCAGCGCATACATGAGACTCAGGGTACGAATACCGCCAACACGATCGGCCAGCGCGCCGCCCAGTGGCCGCACCAGCGAACCGGCAAACACACAGGCGGCGGTGAAATAGCCGGCCATCACCGGATCAAGCCCATACTGATCATTGAAATAAAAGCTCAGCGAAGAAGCCAGCCCGACGAAACCGCCGAAGGTGACGCCATAGAAGAACATGAACCACCAGGCATCCTGGTCGCGCAGGATTTTCAGGTAATCCGAGAAGGGCTTGGGCGGCGGACATTCCGGGCTGTCCCTGGCCATCACCAGATACAGCAGGAACACCGGCACCAGGGCAAGCAGGGCGATGCCGAAGACATTGTTCCAGCCATACCAGTTAGCCAGCGTCGGCGCGAACAACGCCGCCAGCACCGTACCTGAATTTCCCGCCCCGGCGATGCCCAATGCCTTGCCCTGATGCTCGGGCGGATACCAGCGTGAGGCCAGCGGCAAGGCGACGGCAAAGGCCGCCCCGGCAAAGCCGAGGGCCACGCCCAGCAACAAGACCTGTTGATAGCTGTGGATGCCGAACTGCCAGGCCACCGCCAGGGCCGCGATGACGATAACCTGACCAATGGCGCCAGCCTTCTTGGGTTTCAGATGATCGACCAGCACCCCCATCACCATGCGCAGCACGGCCCCGGCAAGCACCGGAGTCGCCACCATCAAGCCCTTCTGGGCAGGAGTCAACCCGAGGTCTTGCGCGATCTGCACCGCCAGCGGGCCGAGCAGCACCCAGACCATGAAGGCCAGATCGAAGTAGAGAAAAGCGATAAATAGTGTCGGCGGGTGGCCGGCTTTCAGAAAGGATTTGTCCATGATGTCATCCGTATCCTGCGTGTGATGGGTGGGCGGCGCACGTCAAATCTTGAGATAAACGTGGCCGCCATCGACTTTGACTTCGATGCACGGCACATGGCCGACATCGGGAGCGACCGCATTGCCGTCGTCCAGGCCAATGTTCATGCCATGCAACGGACAGGTGACACGGCGTCCATGCACGATGCCCTGAGACAGCGGCCCGCCCTTGTGCGGGCAGCGATCATGCATGGCAAACACCTCGTCGCCGGCCGTGCGAAACACGGCGATGTCCGTGCCTTGCGACTTGACCACACGGCTGCCAAGCGGGGGAATTTCATCGACACGGCAGATCTGTTTCCATTCTTTCATTGCATTCTCCAAAGCCTTCTCAGGCATCGATCTGGATGATTTCAAACTGGCGGCGCAGTGGTTTTTCCGGCGTCTGTTCAACAGCCTTCTTCCACGGGTCCTCGTAATCCTTCAGCGCATCGAGCAGGCGCGCGGACAATTCAGCACGACGTGCCCCGTCCTCGACCACCTGTTTCTTGACGTAATCGAGGCCCACCCGCTGGACGTAATGCACGGTGCGATCCAGATACCAGGCTTCCTCGCGGTAGAGCTGGAGAAATGCAGCCGTGGTTTCGAGCACTTCCTCTCGCGTCTTGACCTTGCAGAGAAACTCGGCCACCTCGGTCTTGATGCCGCCATTCCCCGCCACATAGATTTCCCAGCCGGAATCGACGCCGATCACGCCCACATCCTTGATCCCGGCTTCAGCGCAGTTGCGCGGGCAGCCGGAAACGGCCAGCTTGACCTTGTGCGGGCTCCACATGCCAAAGAGCATTTCTTCGAGGTCGATACCCATCTGCGTCGAATTCTGCGTACCGAAACGGCAGAACTCCGAGCCGACACAAGTCTTTACCGTGCGAATGCTCTTGCCGTAGGCGTGGCCCGTTGGCATATCCAGATCCTTCCAGACGGCGGGCAGATCCTCCTTCTTCACACCCAAGAGGTCGATGCGCTGGCCACCGGTCACCTTGACCATCGGAATGGCGTACTTGTCGGCCACATCCGCGATGCGGCGCAGTTCCGAAGGCGTTGTCACCCCGCCCAGCATGCGCGGTACGACAGAATAAGTACCGTCCTTCTGGATGTTGGCGTGGCCGCGCTCGTTGATGAAACGTGATTGCGGATCGTCCATGGCATCATGCGGCCAGGTCGAAATCAGGTAATAGTTGAGTGCCGGGCGGCAGGACGCGCAGCCATTGGGTGTGCTCCATTCCAGGAAGTGCATGACCTGCGGGATAGACAGCAGCTTTTGCTCGCGGATGGCCTGACGCACCTCGCTGTGGCTGCGTTCGGTACAGCCGCACATCGGCCTGGTCTTGCTGTCGGCCGGCGTGTAAGCCCCGCCGATGGTCGAGGCCAGAATCTGTTCGACCAGGCCGGTACAGGAGCCGCAGGAACTGGACGCCTTGGTGTGCTTGCGGACTTCGTCCAGCGTGAATAGACCTTTCTCCTTGATCGCCGTGACGATCGTGCCCTTGCAGACCCCGTTACAGCCGCAAACCTCCGCCGTATCGGGCATGCTGGCCGCACGATTCTGGCCGGCATGACCCGCATCACCGCTGTGACGGCCACCGCCTGCCCCGCCGAACATCAGATGCTCGCGGATTTCGTGAATGTTCTGTCCATCACGCAGCATCTGGAAATACCAGGCCCCGTCGCTGGTGTCGCCATAGAGCACACCGCCGACCAGCTTGTCGTCCTTGACCACCAGCTTCTTGTAGACGCCACCGGCCGGGTCGCT
>CAZCOS010000128.1:1755-3188 GCA_964500605.1 uncultured Sterolibacterium sp. | reverse complement strand
ATCGCCATCATCGCCCACGTCGACCACGGCAAGACCACCCTCGTTGACCAACTCCTGCGTCAATCCGGCACTTTCGCCGCTCACCAGCAAGTTTCCGAGCGGGTCATGGACTCCAACGACATCGAAAAAGAACGTGGCATCACGATTCTTGCCAAGAACTGCGCGATCGAATACGAAGGCACCCACATCAACATCGTCGACACCCCGGGCCATGCCGACTTCGGCGGCGAGGTCGAGCGGGTGCTTTCCATGGTCGACGGCTGTCTGTTGCTGGTCGATGCTGTTGAAGGCCCCATGCCACAGACCCGCTTTGTAACCCGCAAGGCACTCGCTCTCGGTCTCAAGCCCATTGTCGTCATCAATAAGGTTGACCGCCCAGGTGCGCGCCCCGATTGGGTCATCAACCACACCTTCGATCTCTTCGACAAACTTGGTGCGAACGAAGAACAGCTCGATTTCCCGGTAGTCTACGCCTCCGGACTGAATGGTTTTGCCATGCTGGACCTAGCCAAGCCCGGCAAGGACATGCGTCCGCTGTTCGAGGCCATTCTTAAGCACGTTCCACAACCCAAGGTCGATGCCGAAGCACCGCTGCAACTGCAGATCTGCTCGCTCGATTACTCCAGCTATGTCGGTCGCATCGGTATTGGCCGCATCACCCAGGGCCGCCTGAAAGCGGCGCAGGAAATCGCCGTCATGTATGGTGACGAAGCCCGTGGCAAAGCCAAAATCAACCAGATCCTAATCTTCAAGGGGCTTGAACGCGAGCAGACCCAACAGGCCGAAGCAGGCGACATCGTGCTCATCACCGGCGTTGAACAGGTCGGTATTGGCGTGACCCTCTGCGAGCCCGACAAGCTCATGCCCCTGCCACCGCTGAAGGTCGACGAGCCCACCCTGACGATGAATTTCCAAGTCAATACCTCGCCCTTTGCGGGTAAGGAAGGCAAATTCGTCACCAGCCGCCAGATTCGTGAGCGTCTGCACAAGGAATTGCTTTCCAATGTTGCCCTGCGCGTCGAGGACACCGAGGATGCCGACGTCTTCCTGGTTTCCGGCCGGGGCGAGCTGCATCTGACCATCCTCATCGAAAATATGCGCCGCGAAGGCTACGAACTGGCCGTCTCTCGCCCGCGGGTGATTTTCAAGGATATTGATGGCGTGAAATGCGAGCCCTACGAACTGCTCACCATCGACGTCGAAGAAAACCACCAGGGCGCGGTCATGGAAGAACTGGGCCGCCGTCGCGGCGAACTCCAGGACATGCAGCCCGACGGCAAAGGCCGGGTTCGCATCGAATACCGCATCCCGGCACGCGGCCTGATCGGCTTCCAGGGCGAATTCCTGACGCTGACACGCGGCACAGGCATGGCCAGCCACATTTTTGACGACTACGCCCCGATGGCCGGTGACATGGCCGAACGCCGTAATGG
>CAZCOS010000128.1:0-1655 GCA_964500605.1 uncultured Sterolibacterium sp. | reverse complement strand
CAGCAGCGATAAAGCCTTCCCGCCTTTCTGGTGTCACTCCACGTTTCATCAACAGACACCCTCCCGGCGCAAAGCTTTTGTGCATTTTTCATGCACGTTGTGCCGTGGAAAACATCTCTTTCTCAAGATTTTTTCGTCGGTTGGCGTAGCCCCCTGGCCCACGCGGCATCCCCCGCGCTGGCATGGCTTTGGCCATGTCCATGCGGAAATTTCCGCCGACTTTAACGAAAGAATCTCATGCAATTCTCCGACCTCAATCTTCACCCCGCCGTTCTCAAGGCACTCACCGACGCCGGTTACACCGAAGCGACCGTCGTCCAGCAGCAGGCCATTCCCGCCGTGCTCGCCGGACGCGACCTGATGGTTTCCTCGCAAACCGGTTCGGGCAAGACCGCCGCCTTCATGCTCCCGGCCATTCATCGCCTGGCCAATACCCCCAAGCCCGCCCACGGCAGCAAGACACCGAACCAGCTGCGCCAATCAGCCCAAGCCCGCGGACAACATGCCCGTTTCCAGCCCGCTCAACCCAAGGTACTGGTACTGGCCCCGACGCGCGAACTGGCGATCCAGGTCACCAACGCCACTGAAAAATACGGCACACATCTGCACTTCATCCGTACCGTCTCCATCCTCGGCGGCATGCCCTATGTCAAGCAGATGCAACTGCTCTCGCGCAACCCCCAGATTCTCGTGGCCACGCCAGGCCGCCTGATCGACCACATCGAATCCGGCAAGATCGACCTTTCCCAGATCGAAATGCTCGTCCTCGACGAAGCCGACCGCATGCTCGACATGGGCTTCATCGACGACATCGAGCGCATCGTCTCCGCCACCCCGGCCTCACGCCAGACGCTTCTGTTCTCCGCCACGCTCGACGGCGTCGTTGGGCAAATGGCCAACCGCATCACGCGCGACGCGGAAGTCATCCGTGTAGCCGGTGCCACCTCGAAACATGAAAACATCACGCAACGCCTGCATTTCGTCGATGACCTGGCCCACAAGGATCGCCTGCTCGACCACCTGCTACGCGACACGACTGTCGATCAATGCGTAGTATTCACCGCCACCAAGCGTGACGCCGACCTAGTTGCCGACCGCCTGAGCCTGGCTGGTTTCGCTGCCGCCGCCTTGCATGGCGACATGCAGCAAGGTGCGCGCAACCGCACCCTGCGCGCCGTTCGCAGCGGCCAGGTGCGTGTGCTGGTCGCCACCGATGTCGCCGCCCGAGGCATTGACGTCCCCGCCATCACCCACGTCGTCAATTACGATCTCCCAAAGAACCCCGAAGATTACGTCCATCGCATCGGTCGCACTGGCCGCGCCGGGCGCAATGGCCAGGCCATCTCGCTCGTGAATCACGGCGAACGTTTCACGGTTCGCAACATCGAGCGTTTCACGAGCCAGAGCATTCCCGTTGAAACCGTCCCGGGCCACGAACCCAAGCGTGCCCCCAGTTTCGACAAACCGCGCAAGAGCCACTGGAATTCTGGAAAACCGGGCGGCGCATCGGGTACTGGCGGGCGTAAATTTGGCGAAAACAAGCCTTACGGCAAATCCGCCGGCGCGGGAAAGACCCACAATCGCACGACAGGCTACACCCGCGAAACCCCGCCGCGTGGCAACGACAACCAGCAACGCCGCAGTGCCGGACAACG
>CAZCOS010000127.1:0-3240 GCA_964500605.1 uncultured Sterolibacterium sp. | reverse complement strand
ACCCGGCAGAAAAAGCCCTGGTGCTGCTGCGCGACCCCGCAGGCCACGAAAACGGTACCAGCCGCGCCCTGACACGCCTCCTGGGATTTCACGCCATCGACACCCTTGACGCTGAAACGCTCGACCCGGATAACGATGAAGCTCTGGTGCGTACCCTCTTCCAGAAAGGCATTCCCACTGCCCTGTATCGCCATGTGCAACGCGCCGACTGGTGGGCAGCCGCGGCGGATCGTCCGCAATGGCCGATGGAAGAAATCACCGTCAAAACCCAGCGTGGCGAAGAAAGAACGCTGAAGATTGCTCCGTGGGCGCAAGTGCGCTGGACCAACAAGCCTGTGCTGATCCACCCGCTGACGGGCGAAAAATACGACCTGGGCCAGCATGGCGGGCTGTCGGACACCGACTTTCGCGACATCAAGGAACGCAATTTAAAGCACCTCTCGTCGCTCATCGCCGCGCTGCACAAGCAAAGCCCAGACGCACAGGACTGGCGCAAGACGCTGCTTACCCTCTGGCGTTTTGGCCCCGCGCTCAATGAAGAAACCGACAACGGCAAGCTGGGCGAGCTCTGGAAACTCCTGCCGGCCGACACCCGCATCCCCGACCATTCCATCTGGGACCATCTTGATCTGACCAGCGCGTTTGCAGGCGCATTTGCAGCAGATGAAAATGGCGAAGTGGCCCTGCTCACGCTCTCCATCGGCCCGGTGCAACCCTTCATCGCCGCTGCCCGAAAGATGGAAGACCTCTGGGCGGGATCGCATCTGCTCGCCCGTCTCTCCTGGGAAGCCATGCGGGTGGTGTGCGAACAGCTCGGGCCGGATGCCATCCTGTTCCCAAGGCTGCGCGCTGTGCCGCAGGTCGACCTGTGGCTGCGCGATACCTGCGGCCTGCCGTCCGAATTCTTCAAAGAGTGCGATTGGGCCAAGGGCAGCACCGACAGCAACCCGCTGTTTGCCGCCGCCTTGCCCAACCGCTTCGTCGCCGTCGTGCCCGCCAGCCAGGCCAGCGCACTGGCCGAGGCCGTGCAAACTCAGGTGCGTCAATGGCTGCAAAACCTGGGTGAAACGGTGATGACCGAACTGCTGGATGCAGCAGGGCTGCCCGACGCGCCGGAACTGCCTTGCCACACCCAGATGCAAAAACAGCTCAAAGGCTTCCCGGAAGTCCATTGGGCAGCCGTGCCCTTTTCATTGATCGGCGTGGCCCATGCAGAAAAACAGACGGGGCTGGATACCACCCAGCTCTCCGAAGCCATGCGCCCCTTTTTCGACACCGACGAAGGGCAGGGCGGCAGTTTTCTCGCCAGCCCCGCCTGGAAACTGCTGCAAAACGAGCTGCATTTTCAGGAAGGCGGCAAGAAATCCGTATTATTCACCCCCAACCCCGGCGTGCTTTATCCCGCGGTGCATGACCTTGCAGAACGCGCACTGGCTGCGGCAAAAAGCCTGCGCCGCTTTGAACAGAACGCCCAGGAAGGCTGGCGGTGTTCGCTCGGCGGCGAAGCCGAATGGCTGACCACGGAGCGCAGTCAACTGCACCTGCCACCTGGCCAGCGCATCGTGGCGGGCACACTCTGGGCGCGCATTGCCAAAGCCAAACCGGCATGGGCCAAAAAGGGAGAACATCTGGCCGCCTTGCCCGCCATCAAACGCCTGTGGCCCACACTCTTTGCCAGGGAAGTCGGCCAGGCACTGGGACGGGAAAACATCAGCCGCTTTGTCGTCTCCACGCACACCATGGCACTCGCGCACCAACTCGACCAATGGCTGGCGCAGGGCGGGCAATGTGCCGAAGGCTTGGGCGAACTGCAGGAAACATACCGAAACTGCCTCGAACCCGCCGCCCTGCCGCGCCGCTTGATGCTGCGTCACCAGCGTGTCCAGCCCGAAGCACTCCAGGATGCCGCTGAACTACCCGCCCTGCTGGAGGTGGCCAGCGACAGCGACACCCCCGAACGCGACGCCGCAGCCATTCAGAAGAGGGTGCGTCAAACGCTGGCCAGCGTCAGGGAAAACCAGTCTGACGACCGTCTGGAAACCTATTACGGCCTGCTGCTGCTCGATGGCGACCGCATGGGCCAATGGCTTTCGGGCGAGAACGCCATTTCCTACCGCGAGAGCTTCCACCCGCAAGTGCAGGCTGGCTTTGACCAGCACGCCAAAGGCCAGAGCCAGATCGAAAAATATGGCCAGCAGGCCCGCGCACTTTCCCCTGGTCGCCATCAGGCCATCTCCGGCGCGCTCAACGATTTCTCGCTCACCGTCGTGCGTCATGTGGTCGAAAACGAGCACCTGGGCCGCCTCATCTACGCTGGTGGGGATGACGTTTTTGCCATGCTGCCCGTAGCCGATCTGCTGCCTGCCATGCAGCGTCTGCGCCACGCCTACAGCGGCGACGACCCGGCTCACGAAGGCGGGCGCGACCCACGGGGTCTGACCCTGCACAAAGGGTTTGCCATTCTGAACGGCCAGCTCATGCGAATGATGGGCACGAAAGCCACGGCTTCCTGTGGCGCAGTGGTGGCCCATCACCAGGCCCCGCTCTCCGCCGTGCGGCGAGAACTGGCTGCTGCCGAGCAGCGGGCGAAGAACGAAGGCGGGCGCGATGCATTCTCCATCACCATCATCAAGCGTTCCGGCGGCGCGCTGCGGCTAACCGCGAAATGGGGCGAGCCGGTCGCCCTGTTGCAAGATATGCAAGCCTATCTCGCCCACCCCGACGTTTCGCGCCGTGCGGCCTACCACTGCCTGCAATGGCTCGATGCTCAGGAATTGCCCCATCCCCTCCCCGGCGACATGCTGCAAAGCCTGCTCACCTACCAGCTCGACCGGCAAGCCAGCGGAGAAATCCGCAATCTCGCTCCCGACCTGGCCAAACGCCTGTCCCGGCTGGCTCTGGAACAGGAAAAGAACGGCATCGACTGGCTGCGCCACTTCATCAGCGTGGCCGAATTCCTCGCGCGTGAAGTGCGGCACGGCGGAACCGGTACGCGAGGATGAAGACCATGCAAACCTAAGCCTGTCGAAGTGCTGTGCAAGAACGCTACTTTCAGAACAAAGAGAACGACGCAGCAAGCCAAAAACTCCTCTTCAACGTTACCGCCTCACCCCGCAGGGGCGCACCCTTTTGGAGAAAACTTTCCCATGACTTTCGCACAAACCTCTCCGGAAAGCCGCTTCATTGAACCGCTGGATGTCCTGTTCCTGCGCGGCAATCAGCTCTTTGGCGAAGCGGGTA
>CAZCOS010000126.1:0-3322 GCA_964500605.1 uncultured Sterolibacterium sp. | reverse complement strand
AGAATATTTTAGGTAGGTAACTCGAATTCTCCAAATCAGTTCGAAGCTTAGATCTCAGGCTCATGGGGGCGGTAGATGGGTTGCCACCGCAAGTTTTTCTCATCACCACGAAATCGTGAACGCATCGCCTTTGCCGCGCCACGGTATCCCATGAAGGCGCGATCAGTTGCTTTCTTGACTGTGCTTCTACTGTGCGGGATGACGTGCGTCGCGCTTTCGAACGACACATTCGCAACGGCGCCCGCCAAGACTGGTCAGAATGCCACAGAAGCGTCAGTCGCCAGGCAGTCCGCTCTTTCGAACATTGCCTCCATGAAAGCAACTCTTCTTTCGCGCCGCAAAGCCATCGATGCCTCGTACGACTACTTCACCGCCGCCGAGACCCTAAAAAAGGCGTTCCAGAAAAACGCCGTCACAGATCCTACCATCCTGGATTACGCCAAGGTGTGGGGGCCGAACATCATCTACCTGACCCTGGATAACCTCCACGGCTTCTACGACTATCACCTGCAGCAGCTGCATTTGTCCGAGCAGCACGTCAAGCAGACGAAATCCGGCGTGGTCCGCCGGGCAGACATGGATTACCTGGCACAGGGCATGCAGGCTTGGGAGCGCGCCGAGCAACAGGCGATCGCAGACATGGACAAGATGACGGACCATTTCGCCCGCCAGGCCGCAATGCTCCAGCAGCAGCGTGAAGTGCAACGGCAGATCGACGCCGCCCCGCCTGCTGCCAGGCGAAATCTGACCCTGCGTCATGAAGCCATCGGCGAGATGGCCAAGCATCACCGACAACAGGCCGCCGACATCGCGGCCCGGCTTGCCGAGACGGGCGCCAAAACCCGCCTCTTTTCGGCGATTAACGCTGCCGATCGAATCGCGGCAGCGCCTTGCCGGGACAACGCTCGTGCCAACGCTGTCGTCCCCGAACTTCATCAGATTCCGCTTCCCGCATTCTCCACACCGGCGGTTGAGGGGGCGAGTCGATGATGGGAATCAATGTTTGCAGGATGGGACGCATCCTGATCGTTCTTGCGACGCTTGCGGCCATTCCGGCCCAGGCCCAGGCGCAGCAAGAGGGCATGAGCTTCAAGAACACGCCAGAGTACAAGCGGGAACTCGACGCCTTCCTGAATGCGGGGGGAAAGGATATCGAGTTGTTCAACAAGTATTATTCGGCACTGGTGGACTCACCCAAGCGCCCCAGAACGATTTCGGAGCTGGTCGATCGTCTGGGTAATTTGCCGGGAGACTTTACCGACTTGGTGTCGGCCTCTACCCTGAGAGCCATGGGATTGGACCCCAACAAGCCCGTCTCCGAGCAACTCGAGGTGCGCACTGCTAACCGCATTCAGATGTACATGCCGGTCAAAGGTGCGGAAAAACTGACTCCGGCGCGAATGGATTATTACCATCGATTCATGTTCACCGATCCCATCAGGGCGATCGCTGCGGGCATCGCGCCCGCGCAGGAGCGCGCTGTAGTCGCCCTTCAGAATTGCGACAGATCGCTGCTCGACCAGGCCATACGCGAACTCGAATTCGTCTCGCAGTCGTTTCATCGGATGCGGGGAAAGGCCGAAGAGCAAAAGTCGCTCATCAATCACCAGATCCGATACTACGAACACGAACTGGCCTACCTTGACCCGGACCCGGGAGCACCGACCGATCCTCGCCTGGAGTGGCGCAACAGGCTGGGTGTCAATGATTCCCAGGATCCGCCCCCGAGCATCGTGGAGTATCTGGGGCTCCCCGGGAACCGTGATACCTACAAAACAGACAACCGGGAGTACCTGAAGGTATCCCGCCTGGTGAATGAGAGGATCGATGTCCTCAACCGCTGGCTGCGCAGGATAGATGAAGTGGCTGCCTACCTTGATCGCAGCATTTCCAGATTGCAGGAAAACCAGCAGCGCATACTGCAGGCGTTCAAGCCGGATGCCTGCAAGGAATGTCGTTAGCGAAACGGTGCCGCTCGCGGCCTGCTTCCCGCCAAACCTGGCGGCTGGCCGGCCAGGCTACTCTCGCACCAGCTCGACGCGCCGGTTCTTCGCCCGCCCCTCCTCGCCGTCATTCGGGGCCACGGGTTGCTTCATGCCCATGCCCTGAGCGCGCATTCTTCCGGGAGAGACCTTGTGCCTGTCGGACAGCGCCTGCGTCACTGCCTGGGCCCGCTGCTGGGAGAGCTTCTGGTTGAATGCCTCGCCCCCCACGTTATCCGTGTGCCCGATCACCGCGAGCTTCCATCCCGAATTGCGCGCCAACAGCTTGGCCACCTCCGCCAGGGTAGCATCGGATTGCGGGCGGATGGTCGCGCTGCCCGTGTCGAATTGAATTCCGTAGAGTGAGATCCGCCCGGCTTTTTCAATTTCGAGCTGCATCGTGCCGGCATCCACGAAGGCCATCTTTTGTTCCAGCCCCTTCACCTGCACGACGTCAAGCACGGCCGAAGCGCGGCCCTCGTACTTGCCGTTCAGGGAGCCCCCCATCTTGACGAGGAACAGCGAAACGTAGACGTCTCCCGTCGGCCGTGTCGCGCGGCCTGACGTGAAAAACAGATCCTCGGCGCCGGACCCCACCCATTTGGCCGCCTCGTGCTGATCCTGCAGCCAGTTCTCCTGGGTATAGAGCTTGCCGCCCACCAGACGGCGACCGCAGTCGCCGACTTGCGTTCCTGGATTCCGGCATTTGAACAAGGTTTCGAAGCCCATCGCTGCCAGCTCGTTTTCGTAATTGCGAAATGCCTCGAGCGGGGTGACGCCGGCGGGCATGAGATAGACCGTCCTGACATGCTTGCCTTCGAGTTTCTTCACCGGTTTTGGGCTGGCTTTGTCTTCCCAGTCGCCCTTGCCCACGACGAGGTCGAACTCGGCGTAATTCTGCGCACGCTGGGCCGTGATGACGGAACCGGAGAACCGCTTGAATCCTTCGGGATCCTTTGTGCCCTTGAAATCTCCGGCGGAGGAGGTTTGCGCATGGGCGCCTCCGATGGCCATGGGCAAGACAATCAAGAAACAGGATCCGATGCCGATTACGAACGAACGGAAATTGTTCATGGCTTCCTCCTTTTTCCCTGCAGAAGCTGCCGGCATTCAACTGCGCCAGAGGTGAAGATGGTCCATATGTTCTGCCGTGTACAGGTGCAAGGGGGAATCATGCTAGCAGACGGGTATATACGGCCGCAACGGCACCCGGCTTACGGCACCCGGCTTACGGCATCTGGCTTACCCCGCCAGCAAAAACTCCTTGACGATCGCCACCTGCGCCTCATCCAGGAACATCGGCGCGTGGCCGACGCCGGGGATCTCGGCAACCGTCGCCT
>CAZCOS010000125.1:0-3350 GCA_964500605.1 uncultured Sterolibacterium sp. | reverse complement strand
GAATACGCGGATGCGATGGGCCAGCTGGCAGAGCTGAACGGCGAAGCCTGAACCAGCACCTGTAATTATCGATCCGGCACGTTGAGGATGAACCACCGCCCGTAGGGATAACCCGTAGGGGCAGCCTTTACGGCTGCCCGCAGTTCAGGTCTTCATCGTGCCGGGCCATTGGCATCTGCCAGCGCGATCAGCTGCTCCAGACCGGGCCTTTCGCTGGCGTCGACCTGCTGCAGGCTGGCGGCGAGATCGCGAGCGACGTCGCGTAGCCGCCACTGGATTTCCCGGCTGACAACGGCAGCTTCGAAGACGAAGCGCAAGTCAGAGCCGAGGCTAGCATCATCCAGCATGTCGCCGCCCAGCCCCGTGCCGATAAAGGCGCGTTCAATGAGACTGATGCGTTCCATGGCTTCTTTGAGCAGTCCGCGGGCAAGATTGCCGTGAGCCTGGGCTTGCGCACCTTCGCACAATGTTTTTCCGGCACACGCCAGGTCGGACAGACGTTGCGTGAGAGCCCGGGCGCGTTGCAGGGCAGCGGGGGTGTATTCGGGTTGATTGAGTTCGTCGATTTCTTCATCTCGGTTGCGGATGGCCCCGGAAATGATGGAAACCAGGCCGGGATCGTATTCGCCGGGGATGATTTTCAGGGCCAGTTCGGCGCATTCGAGTGGACGTTCCTGGTCGAGAAAGATGCCGGAAACCGTTTCGGCCACGGACAATATCTGGCCGGATCGCTCCAGTGATTTTCCGCCCAGACGCTGCGGGTAGCCCGTTGCGTTCAGCCGTTCGTGGTGCTGGCTGGCGGCGAGGGACACTTCCTTATGGAATCCACCGAGATCGGCGATGAGCATGCCGGAGATTTTGGGATGGACGACGATGTGCCGCCATTCGTGCGGGAGCAGCCTGCGGCCCGGAGCCAGGTATTGCGGATCGATATAGAGCTCACCAATGTCGTGCAAGAGGCCCGCCAGCAGGATATTGGACAGGCGATCCGTTTCGTAACCGGATTTTTTGGCCAGACAAAAGGCGATGAGGCTGACGGTGAGCGCGTGTTTCAGTGCGTTCGTGCCACCTCGTTCCGTAATCGTCAACATCAGCCCCATGGCATTACCCAGCCGCAGCTTGGCCAAGACATCGAAGGCTGTCGCACCCTTGCCGCCAGTCATGGTCATCAGTTGCAACAGCGGAATGCAGCCTTCCACCACGCGGCGTGCTTCGGTCGCCAGACCCTCCGGAGTGACACCGCCATCAACCGCCAGGCAGGCTTCGAGCGGTTTTTTCAGCTTGTGAAGGATCAGGCGCTCCTGCAGGGCTGGGGAGATCTTTGTACCCTTGGCAACGAGCTTCACGCCCCGTGCATCAAAAATGTCTTCCGTCGCGGCAACGTCCATTTCCTTCGACAAGGCCATGACTTTGTCGAGGTAATTGGCATTGACGGCGACGGCATCGCCAGAGTCCGTTTCAACGGTATTGTCAGCGGGAATATCCACAGAGGAGGGCGAAAAAGAGGGTATGTCGGGTGAGGCACAGCGAGGCGGCCGTGCTGCACAATTCAGGGCTCTCGCTGATAGGTCACAAAATCATAATCGAAGCCTGCTTCGGCACGATGACGTGTTCGCAGGGTTTCCCGCCATTGGCTTCGGTCGAAATCGGGAAAGAAGACATCGCCCTCGAAATCATGGTCGATTTCGGTTAACTGAAGCCGCCGGGCCTGTGGCAGGGATTGCTGAAAAATCTCGCCGCCACCGATGATAAAAATTTCGTCCGTACCCGTAGCCTGCGCCAGTGCCAATGCCCCGGAAAGGTCCGGAGCCCGATGCGCACCTTCCGGCTGAAAAGCGGGTTGCCTGCTGATGACGATGTTTTCGCGTCCCGGTAAGGGCCGACCCAATGAATCCCAAGTCTTGCGACCCATGATGATGGGGTGTCCCAGTGTTAGAGCCTTGAAGCGTTTGAGATCCTCGGGCAACCGCCAGGGGAGGGCGTTGTTCATTCCAATCACGCCCCCTCGGGAAAGGGCCGCAATCAGGGTCAGGCAGACAGAGGGTTTCGGAGCAGACATGGGATGAACAAAGCAGTGAGGAATAGGTGGATTATGGCCGCAAACATGGGATTTTTGCGCCTCTACTTGGTCGATTGACGCGCCCATCCTGCGCTATCATCCGCGCATCATGAAGGGAAAAATGCCTTGAATTTCATGGGCCTCGATATCCGGGATGCCATCATGCTGGCCATTGTGCTGGCGGTGATCTTTCTGCTCGTCATGGCCCTGAAGCTCGGCCAGATTGAAGCCCGTCCAAAAAAAGCGGCTCCCGGCAAAGCCCCTCCTTCTTCTCAACCTCCGCCACCAGGGCGTTTTCGTCTGTTCTTCCGCAGCCTCAAGTCTGTATTCACACCCCATCCACGCACGGCCAAAACCACCGTGTCGGCGAAAACCACCCCAACGCCCAGGTCGGGTGCGGAACTTTTTCGCATTGAACCCGCGACCGAACGTCGTGACCCTTCCCCCACGCCTTCTTTCGACGAACATCTCTTTCGTCACAACGTCGAAGCCGAGTTGCAAACACTGCGCGCCGAAGTGGCGGAATTGCGTGAAGCCCTGGGGCGACTCCAGGCCTCGCGCAGCGTGTCGCCGCAATATACCGAAGCCATGCGTCTGGCCCAGCGTGGAGCCACGGCTCGCAGCATTGCAGACGAATGTGCCATTTCCATTGGCGAAGCCGAGCTGGTGCGCGCGCTGAGCCAGAACAACCTGGAACATCCTGACGATGATGGACAATACGACGAACGCCACTGGGAACGATGACCCGCAAACCGCTGCCCCGGAAACCGTTGCTGACACTACGGCTCTTTCAGTGGATGAAACCGACGCACTGCGCCGTCGCCTTTATCTTCAAATGGGGTTGGCCGTCGCCCTGATTCTTGCCTTGCTGGGTGGGCTGGCCCTGATGGACGAGATGAACGCACCCGCGCCCAAGCCCGAAACACCACTGGCTCAGGCTTCCTCATCCTCCACAACCTCCACGCACACCCCGTCCGCTCCTTCTTCGCCTGACGCCACTGCACAAACCCAGGTTCCACCGCTTACGCCGGGAAGCGAGTCTTTAGCCGTCACGGCGGATGCCGCCCAGGAAAGCAGTGCAGCACCCAGCACGCCGGATCAAATGGAATCGGAAATCCACAGCGACCCGGAAACGTCTCGCTTGCGCCCGCTGACCCAACCCGCTACGGCCCGTCTGGCGGCCATCCCACCCAGTGAAACGGGTCGCATCGTAAAACCGTCTCCCCTCTCGCGCGGCGAACCCGCCGCAGAGCTGGCGCGCCAGGCACACGCAGGCCATGCCAATGCAGCC
>CAZCOS010000124.1:0-3363 GCA_964500605.1 uncultured Sterolibacterium sp. | reverse complement strand
TCCCCGGCGCAGGCGGCTGCGTGAGCCTTCCTCGTCGCATTGGCCGCCAGCGCACTGCCTGGCTCGCCCTCTCTGCGCGGCGGATCAATGCAGAAACCGCCTTGGACTGGGGGCTCATCGATGGCATCGAACCCCGTATCCTGCCGACTTCATGAAAATGCTTTGTCATGTCACGTCCGAACTGCACCATTAAACGCATCGCGCTGTCGATCACCCTTCTTCTCTCGCTCTGGCTGCTTCTGTCTTGGCTGGCTCTGCCGCATCTGCTTCAGCGCGCGTTGCCCCACTTTCTCGCGGAAAAAAGCGGTCACCACCTCCAGTTTGATCTGCCACGTTTCAACCCGCTTGCCCTGCGACTGGAAATCGACCACTTGCAGCTCGTTGAGCCCACGGGCAAGCCGCTGCTGCAATGCCGCAGACTTGCACTGGATCTTTCCGCTGCCAGTCTTTGGCGACGCGCCCTCGTTTTTGACGATATCCGGCTGGAAGGGCTTCAAACCCATCTCGTGCTGCTGAAAGAAGGTGGGCTGAACTGGACCCCATTGATCCAGGCTTTCAAGAGCCCGGATGACAAGCCCGACGAAGGTTTGCCACGACTCGAAATCGCCCACTTCGCTCTGCTGGAAGGCACGCTCGATTTTGTGGATCAGGGCCATCGTTTTTCCACGCACTTCACGCCGCTCGATCTGACGCTGACGGAACTTTCGACCCTGTCCCAGGCCGACGCACCGGGACAATATCGGGTGACGGCGCGGATGACGTCAGGGGCCGCGATCGACTGGCAGGGCAAGCTCGCCTTGCAGCCCGTCCTGCTCAGCGGCCACCTCGGGATACAGAACCTCGATCTGGGCAAACTCTCGCCTTACCTGAAAGCGGAAATGCTGGCCGAGCCACCAGGTGGCGTAGCGGGGCTCGATATGGATTACCGCATCGGCTATGCCGAAGGACGGTTCTCGCTGACGCTGGACAAAATGGCTGCCACCCTGGATGCGCTTCGCCTTCGCCCCAACTCTGCCGGTCCGGTGCTTCAGGTGGGGCGTGTGGCCTTGCAAGGCGGGCATTACGATCTTGCGAAGCAGTCCGCTACCTTTGACACACTGCAGTTCAAGGCTGCCGCCATCGAACAGCCGTCAACCTCAACATCACCCTCCACGTCGCCACGGACTCTGGCCCGGTTGGATCAGATCGAGCTGGAAAAGGCGACACTGAATCTGGCGCAGCATCAGATCACATTGGCGCGATTTTCGGTGCAAGACGGGGAAGCCCATCTTCATCGGGAGCTGTCAGGCCAGTTTGCCGAGATCGAATTTTTGAAAGCATTGAAACCGGGCCGGGCAAGCGGGCATGAGGTTCAGGTGAAAACGCCAGCAACCTCACCTTCGCCCTCGCCCGAGCAGCCTGCATGGCATTACCAAATCGACAAGGTGGCACTTGCTGGATTGGCTCTGGATTATCACGATGCCACAACACGCCCCGCCGCCGCGCTGCGCCTGCAGAACATGGCGTTCCATACAGAAAACCTCAGCGACGATCTTTCCGTTTCCTTGCCGGTAGAGGTTTCGCTGGAAGCGGCTTCGGGTGGACATTTAAGTCTGAAGGGGGAGATCGTGCCGTCTGGCCCGACGATCAAGCTGAATACGAAATTGAGCGGCCTGGCCCTCTCCGCCGCGCAACCCTGGATGACGCCGCATCTCACGCTGCTACTGGTAACCGGCAAACTCGATCTCGATGGCATCCTTCGTCTGGAACATGAGCAGCTGGGTTTTCAGGGGGCCGTGGCGATCAACAGCCTTCGTCTTGACGAAACCGCGATGGGGCCACCCTCGCCTTTTCTGCAATGGAAATCGCTGGCCAGCCGCGATCTGCGGCTCACGAACCAGGGTGCGGGGAGTTTGAGTGTGGGCACGCTCGTGCTGGACGGGCTGGACACCCGTTTGCACATTGCCCAAGATAAATCCGTCAATTTCTCGCGCCTGCTGCGCCAGCCTGTCGAAGAAACGCCGAACCGGGAGGCGGAAGGGGCGCAGAACAAATCGCAAACTCCTGCCACGGCATCTTCTCCTGGCTTCGTGGCCCGTATCGAGCGTTTGCGCCTGCAAAACAGCCAGCTCGATTTTTCGGATCAGTCGCTGGCCATGCCTTTTGGAACCCGCATCCATCATTTGCGCGGCACAATCAACGGCCTTTCCACCCAGGCCACTCGCCCGGCCCAGCTTGAATTGTCCGGCCAGGTGGATGATTACGGCGAAGCGCGCGCGGCGGGCCAGATCGCGCTGTCCAATCCCACGGAAAACACCGACATTCAGGTGCATTTCCGCAATGTCGAAATGCGCCGTTTGACTCCCTATTCCGCCACATTCGCGGGTCGGCACATCGCTTCTGGAAAGCTTTCGCTGGACCTCGACTACAAGATCAAGAACCGTCAGCTGACAGGAGGCAATCAAGTCGTGATGGATCAGCTCACGCTTGGTGAGCGGGTAGATAGCCCGAGCGCGACCAATTTGCCGCTGGATCTGGCCATCGCCCTTTTGCAGGATGCCGACGGGCGCATTGATCTGGGACTGCCCGTCTCGGGCAGTCTGGATGATCCAAAATTCAGCTATGGAGGGTTGATCTGGAAAGTCATCGTCAATGTACTGACGAAAATCGCCACGGCCCCCTTCCGTGCTCTGGGGGCCTTGTTAGGCGGTAGCGGCGAGTCGCTCGAACACATCGGTTTTGAGCCGGGCGACAGCCGCATCGCGCCGCCCGAACAGGAAAAACTGCTTCGTCTGGCCAGCGTGCTCGGCAAGCGGCCTGCCCTGGCCTTGAGCCTGCATGGGGTTTATACGGAATCCGATCGCGCTGCATTGAAGGATCGGCAGATGCGCCAGCGCATCGCGCGGATGGCCGGGCTGCTGGAGGAGGGGCGGGACGAAGACCCCGGCCCGCTTTCGATGGGAACGCCGAAAGTGCAGACTGCGCTAGAAAAACGCTACGCGCAGTGGAAAGGCGATGCCGCCTTGTCCGCTTTGAAAGCGGCCTATCGTCGCGCCAATCCGGGCAAGATGGAGGAAGGTGCGGGCGAAAAGCTGCTTTCACGCCTGAACGCACTGTTACATGAGCCCCCGGCCTTTCCGGAGGATGAAGTGACGAAGCTGAAAGGGATGGATTTTTACGCCCTCCTCGCCGAGCGTCTGCTTGCGGCAGAATCCGTCGATGAAACCCGTTTGTTGGCCCTGGCGCAAAAACGGGGCCAAAATGCACAAGCCGCCCTCATTGCCGCAGGCGTGCCGGCCTCGCGCCTGACGCTGAACGAAGCCCAAAAGACGACGCAGCCAGAACCCGCATTGGGGATGCAACTGGGCACGGGCGGGGCTGCGC
>CAZCOS010000123.1:0-3557 GCA_964500605.1 uncultured Sterolibacterium sp. | reverse complement strand
TCGAGTGGGTCGATGAGGCTACGGAAGCGGGCGAAGGTTCGCATGCTGTCGTCGGCGGGTAAATCGGCGTAATCGGGGTTGTTGGCCTTGAGAATGTATTGGCCGTCGGCGGTTTTGGTGACGACGCGCAGCAGGTATTGATTGTCGCCACTTTCATCTTGGCGTTCGATCGCCAGGATGTGGCCGGTGATGCCCCCCGCATTGCTTGCCGTGATTTTTTCGAGCAGGAGGGTATCGCCGTCGCGAATCGGGTTTTTGCCGCCGTTCATCGAGTTGCCACGAGCGTGGGCGATGAAGTAACGGCCAGGATCGAGGCGGCCGTAATGGTCGGGAAGGGGGCGATGCTCAACCGGCTCTGTTTCATCGACATGGCTGGTTCGGAAATGGCCACAGGCGATTTTCAAGTCCGGAAAATAGGGGAGCATGACGGAGGGCGTTTTGCGAGCCGGTGTGGCCGGGGGGGCTGGAGATTTCGGAAAGGGAATGAGATTATCCGGCGTGTTTGTGACAGTGGTTTGTGCAAGGCGGGCTTCGTAGCTGGCGTATCGATAGTCGATGAGTTCTTGGAACAAGGTGGTCGCTGCTTCGAGGTGTTCAGGGGCAAGGCTGAAGCGTGGGGAAAATTTTGTACCTTCGAGCTGGAAAAACGGGCTTTTTATCCAGGCATCGATCGGGTTTTTGCGCCAGTAGCTTTGCCATTCTCTGGCTTCGGGCATGATGTCTTGCAGCTCTTTCGGGAGGTCTGCCAGCAAGGCTCGACGCCGATGCAAGATGGCGTGTGCCTGAGCCGCCATGCGCGGCAGTTCAATGGGATGAGCCCAGCCACCGAGTTCCTGAAGGGCTTCGAGCGTGACCATCTTGTAGCTTTTTGTCATGGCCGTGGTTTCGATTTCCTTGAGGAAATCACGATGTTTCGCGTAGGCGGCCGCTTCGTTTTCGGAAAGATCGTTCTGGGCGTGGACCAGCGCGAACCAATCGCCGTATTGCTGCCGCATTCGCTGGATGTTGGCTCCTGAACGATGGAATTCGGCGAGGGTAGGGCGGCGGCCCAGGGTCGTTTTGAGGGCGGCGTAGTCGTTGGCGTGCTGATTGCTGTCGAGTGCTTTGAGAAAATCGATGAAACCAATGTCGTAGTTGATGAAGCAACCGGCAGGTAGATCGAGTTCGCCTTGTTCGATGCGTCGCGCGAAGCGGGCGAGCTCCTTGTAGCCGCTGCCCAATTCGGCGAGTGCCTGGGGTTTGTGCAGGAAGCTGTGGTGATTCCCGATGAAATCGAGCACGACGAGATGATCCTTGCCGGGGGCGCGCCGCAGGCCACGACCGAGCTGCTGCAAAAAGAGGATTTTGGATTCGGTCGGGCGCAGCATCAGCAGGGTGTCAATTCGGGGCAGGTCGACACCTTCGTTGAAAAGGTCGACCGAGAATATGACTTGCAAAGTGCCTTCTTCAAGCTGTTGCAAGGCTTCGCCACGACTCAAGGCGGAGTTGGCATAGACCGCCGCAGCGCGAATGCCTGCGAGGCAGAATTGTTCGGCCATGTAGTCTGCGTGACGGGTTGAAACGCAGAAGGCCAGCGTGCGTTGCTGGGCTTTTTCTTGCCAGTGCTTCAAGGCATGGCGGGCGCGGGCGAGGGTGGCCAGGCGGTTGCTCAGCTCTTTGGGGTCGAATTGGCCGTTACGCCAGGGAATTTCGCGGTAGTCGACCGTTTCGTCGAGCAGTCCGTAATAGTGAAAGGGGGCAAGCAGGCCAGCGCGGATGGCGGTGAATAGGTGGGTGTTGAAGACGAGGTTATCGTCACACAGGGAAAGAATGTCGGATTGATCGGTCCGGTTCGGCGTGGCGGTGAGCCCGAGCAGAAAGCGCGGCTGAAAGTGATTGAGCAGGGCGCGATAGGTGGCGGCGGCGGCGTGGTGAAATTCGTCGATGACGATGTAGTCGAAATGATCCGGCGCGAACTGGGAAAGGTGATGGATTTTCCCCAGGGTTTGAACCGAAGCACAGAGGATGTCAGCATCGCGGTCGCGCTGGCGTCCTGCGTAATAGCCCAGGCGGGATTGAGGGCGGATGCGTAGGAAGGTGCTGGCTGCCTGGTTGAGAATCTCTTCCCGGTGGGCGACGAAAAGGACTCGCCGGGCCTGCATTTGCTGGCTATCAAAGGCGGCCAGCCAGGTTTTCCCAAGACCCGTGGCCAGAACGACCAGCCCCCGGCGAAAGCCCTCTTCGCGGGTTTGTTTCAAGGCGGCCAAGGCTTCTACTTGAACGGAGGTGGGCTGGGGCGGCGTTTCGACTTCGTGGCTGCCCGCTTCGACGGGTTGCTCCGTCTGCTTTCTTCGGGCGGCGTAGGCGTCGATCCAGTCGTGGGTCAGCGGGAGGGTGTTGGGGTGGGCGAAGAGGATTTCAAAACGGCTACGCGCTTCGAGAAAACCGGCGTCTTCCGGGTATTCGATGCGGTAATTCCATTCAAGGCCGTCGGTCAGGGCTTGTCGGCTGATGTTGCTGGAACCGATGAAGCCGGTGCCATGTATCTGGCCTTTGTCTGAAAAATGGGCAAATAGATAGGCTTTCAGGTGAAAGCTGCTGCCGGATGTTTCGAAAGCCCGTATCTGCGCGCCCTGTTCTTGCAGGAGCATCAAGAGGCGTAAGGCTTCAGGGTCTGTGATGCCGAGATAATCGCTGGTCAGGATACGCAGGCGGGCCGCTTGATCGGGCCGTGAAACCGCATCGTGGAGATCAGGGAGGAGCAGGCGCAAGCCGGTGAGCTTGATGAAGGCGACGGCAAAGTCGATTTCATCGGCGCGATGAATGGCCGCAGACAGTTGCGGCAAAAAGGGGTGTTCACGGCTACCTGTAATGAGGCGGGCCGAAGGCGGCAAGCGGCGTTCGACCAGCGCATTGAGCCAGGATTCTTCGCGCCCGGGCCGCTGATCTTGGGTGATCCAGCATTCGATGGTGCCCAGTTCAGGCAAGCCTTCAAGCCATCGTCGCAGGCGGGCTTCGGTGGCATCGGTGAAATGACGGCCTTGGTGTTGACGTTCGGTTTCACCGAATTTGAAACTGAAATAGGCCGTGCCGCCGGGTTTCAGGCTGCGCCAGAGCCGAGCCAGCACGGCGGGCATTTCCGCTTCGGGAATGTGCAGCAAGCTGGCGCATGACCATAGTCCGTCGTAGCAGGCGACTTCTTCGATTTCCTGAAAACGTCGAACGGGGACGGGTTGGCCAAGGTGTTGGCTGGCCAAGGCGGCAATCCTGGCGGAGGCATCAAAGGCATGGATGCGAAAGCCGCGCTGGAGGAATGCTTTGCTATCCCGGCCCGAGCCGCAACCCGCATCCAGAATCAGCCCGCCAGCAGGAATCCGGGGCAGAAAACGCTCGTACAACGCCGCCATATCGACATCGACCGTGTCGGCAAAAAACTGCGCGGCCTGGCTGTCGTAATAAGCCAGCGTGTTTTGGGCAGTGGTCATGTCGGGCGCGGGGATGTGAGGGAATGCGCGCTACAAGTGTTTCAGCGCGTCAGGCAATCACCCCGCCCCCCAGGCAGACTTTGGATTCGTAGA
>CAZCOS010000122.1:0-3591 GCA_964500605.1 uncultured Sterolibacterium sp. | reverse complement strand
ATTGGGGGAATTGTGAGCATTGGCCATGATGTTTACCTTGTTCAAGAGAAAGTGAATTCAGACGCAGCGTTCTGCGGCTTCGACGGTATTGGCCAGCAGCATGGTGATGGTCATCGGCCCCACGCCACCGGGCACAGGCGTAATCTGCCCGGCCACCTTGCTGGCCGAATCAAAATCGACATCGCCGCACAGCTTGCCGCCCTGTTCCGGCGGCAGGCGGTTGATGCCGACGTCAATCACCGTCGCGCCGGGCTTGATCATGTCGCCGGTAATCATCTTCGCCCGTCCGACCGCCGCCACGAGAATATCGGCGCGTTTCGTGTGGAAAGCCAGATCGCGCGTCTGCGAATGGCAGACCGTCACCGTGCAGCCCGCCTGCAGAAGCAGCATGGCCATGGGTTTGCCAACGATATTGCTGCGCCCGACGATCACGGCCTCCGCGCCCTTGAGCGGCACCTTGACCGATTCGAGCATTTTCATCACGCCATAAGGGGTGCAGGGAATGAAGCGCGGCGCGCCCTGCACGAGCGCGCCGACATTTTCGGCATGAAAGCCGTCGACATCCTTTTCCGCCGCGATGGCTTCGAGCACTTCGGCACTGTCGAACTGTTTGGGCAGGGGAAGCTGGACGAGAATGCCATGCACTGCCGGGTCGGCATTCAGGGCCGCAATCCGCGCCAGCACTTCGGAAGGCTCCGCATCCACCGGATACACGTCCTTGATCGAGCGAATCCCCGCCTTTTCGCAGGCGTTCACCTTGTTGCGGACATACACCGCCGAAGCGGGATCTTCGCCGACGAGAATGACGGCCAGACAAGGCGTCACCCCCCGGGCCTTCAAGGCCGCCGCGCGGGTGGCAAGCTGGTCGCGAACGGAAGTGGAAAGGGTATTGCCGTCGATAAGGGTGGCGGTGGTCATGATGTTCAGGGGCTCGCGTCGTCAAAGAAAAAACGCCCCAAGGCTCGGGGCAGGGCCGTGAATTTTACCCGTATTGCCCTCGCGACTGGCGTCCCAAAATGCCGGGTCGTGGCCATGCGCTGCGGGGAGGTGTCCAGCAAGGGCTGGCGCAAGCGGAACGGCTGAAGCTACTGAACCAGACTGCTATCGGGCAAATGAGGCTAATGCTGGGCGATGTGAGTGTTCGGCAGTTGGAAGGAAAGAAGAAATGAGTGGCGCGTAAGTCGCCCTGCAACACCATCGGCATCTGCTAGACTGAACGTTAACGTATTTGTTAAAGGATTCGAAATGAGCTTTACCGCCCAAGATGTGGTGCCAATCAGCGAAGCCCGTGCCCGCCTGACCGAGTTGGCTGATGACGTGGTGGCCGGGGCTGAAAAGCTGCTGACCAAGAACGGTGCGGCTTACGTTGCTTTGGTCGATGCTAAACGTCTGGATTACTATCATCGGCTCGAAGAAGAACACGCCAGCCTTGTCCTACTAACGGAAGCTGAAGCCGGACTGCGCGAGGTTGTAGCAGGTCATCGCGTATCGAATGCTGACCTCCTGAAAGCCTTGTCCTGAAGCATGGCGTTACCAATTAACGCCAAGGTCGAGGCAGCACCGAATTTTCTGGCTAACTTGGAAGCCGTGCACCAGTTCTTTCAGATCCAGGACGCCGACAGTGCTGATGCTCGCCTAGCCAAATTCAAAGAAGAACTGCGGGAGATGATTGCTATCCTGGCATGGTCACCCGCCAGCGGTCGGCCTGCACGATTCCTGTCTGCAAAATCTGCACAGGCTACGCTGAGGACCAATGCTGTTCAGCAGCTGGCTGAGGAAGCCGGTTTGCCTCACTTGCGGGAATATGTTGTCGGGCAGCAATTCATCGTTTTGTATGCCCATTCCGAAACTGAGGTTGTGCTACTCGCTTTGAAGCACCAGCGGCAGTTGGTTTTGGTGGAATAGAGGCAAAGCCTCTGCGTCACAATCGCTCGAATTTGTACTGCACATCACTGGTCGCCTCGCCACTGCGCGGGCAGCAACTGCTGCTGCTTTTGAAGGACGCCCGTCGCTGGACAGGTTAAGCCAAGAGCATCGAATCACTGCAGATTGAGCCGCGATAAACAGATGCGATGGTTCTGTTCTACTCGAATGTCCGTAGCCGCGCCTCCAGGGCATCGAGCTTTTCGTTCAGTGCGTGCACTGCGGCCTGGAACTGCTTTGCTTCGGCCGGCTTGAGCAGGAATTCCTGTTCTTCGGCCAGGTATTCGACGAGGTTTTCCCGGAAATTCCGCTGGGCCTGTTGCTGCCACCGGAACAGGCCGCGCAGCCCGCCTGCGATGCGGTGGGCCGCAATATCGCCCACAACCCGGCTCAGGTCTTCCTCGTAATCCCACCGCAGATTGCGAAGCACAAAGCCCAGTTCCTGTGCGAAATCGGCCTTGCCTTCGATGCGGGCTTCGCGAAGTACGGATTCGATGTCCTGCAAGGCTTGGAGACCATTGGAAAGCGTCAGACCCGGCAGGGTAAGGGTAATTTCTGGTTCTGATGCGACACTGGAAACGAAATAGCCGTCCCGATCAATGGCCAGAACCAGATTGAGCGGCGGGGCGTGTAATTTCAGGTCACGCCCCGCAAAGGGAGCTAGCCGTGCGCGCGCCCAGTCTGCCCCGGCGAGCAGGTGATTGAGCGCGGCGGGGAGCAGGGCGTCGATCACGGCGATGACGGTCAGTGCGGCTGCTCGATGCCTGCGACAATCCAGCCAGACCGGCCATCCGCCGGGCGTGTCAGGTGCCAGATTTCCTCGAAAGGCTCCGGCGCGGCTCCGGCCACTTCGCTGATGAGGCCATGGAAACGCACACTGGCGATCTGCTGGCTTCCTTCTTCGGTCACGTCCAGCAGTGCCGCATCAAGCTGGGCCACATCGGTTTGCTGTTTTGTCTTGCCGCGCTCCTGATATTGCATCTGGATTTCGGCACAAAGCTCCGGGGCGGTGAAAGCTCGAATATCGTCCATGTTGCCGGAATCGTTGGCAGCCTGAAGCCGGATGAAATTGAGTTTGGCCTGGCGCAGGAAGCCTTCGGTATCAAAACCGGCGGGAACATTGGCCGCGACAGGCAGGGCCGCAGACACGGGGCTCGCCGCGCCGCCAGCGGGTGAAGCCAGGGGCTCAAACGACTGAACTTTGGACTGAGCGTGACCGCCGTATCCGGAAGCCATGGCCGGCTGCATCTGTGGTGCGGCGTTGCGGTTCATCAGCCAGCGAACCAGCATGAAAACGGCCAGCCCACCCAGCAGCAGCATGAGGAAGGAACCCATTTCCGCATCCATGCCCAGATGAGAGAACAGCGCGGCCAGGCCAACACCTGCGGCCAGGCCAGCCAGCGGGCCCAGCCAGCGGCGCATGCCGGAGGCTTGCGGCGCGGCCTGCGGAGGCACGGCAGGATTGGCCTGTGCCGGGCGCGGTGCCGCTGCGGCCTGACTCGGAGCCTGGGCTGGTGCGGGAGAAGCATTGCGCTGCATGAAGGAACCATTACGTTTCATGCCGGACGAAACGCCGCCCCCCAGTCGACGCGCCTCGGCATCCGGAATGGAAAAAGACAGCCCCAGAACCAGCAGGAGAACAGGCAGGGAAAAACGGGAAAGCCGTGA
>CAZCOS010000121.1:0-3631 GCA_964500605.1 uncultured Sterolibacterium sp. | reverse complement strand
CCGGGCAGGGCAAGCGCATGCGCTCCGACCTGCCCAAGGTGCTGCACCCCCTGGCGGGCAAACCCTTGCTGGCCCACGTCATCGCCACGGCCCGGGCACTCAAGCCCTCGATGATCTGCGTGGTGTATGGCCACGGCGGTGAAAGGGTGCGCGAACGTCTGACTGCGCAAGGCATCACCTGGGTCAAGCAGGAGCAACAACTGGGCACGGGTCATGCCGTGTTGCAGGCCCTGCCGCACCTTGACCCTACTTTCCCGACCCTGGTGCTTTATGGCGATGTCCCGCTGATTCGTCCCGAAACCCTGCAACGCCTGATGCAGTCGGCGCGTGAAAAGAGTCAGGGGCAGTGCGTCATGGCCCTGCTCACAGCCCATCTGGATAACCCCAAAGGCTATGGCCGCATCGTGCGTACCCCGGCAAAAAATGGTGCCGAAGGTGCCATTCAGCGCATCGTCGAAGAAAAAGACGCCACCCCCGAAGAGCGGAAAATTTGTGAGACGAACACCGGCATCCTCTTCGCGCCGACCGATTCCCTGCGCCGTTGGCTGCCATCACTTCGCAACCAGAATGCCCAAGGCGAGTATTACCTCACGGATATCGTCGGCCTGGCGGTCAAAGAGGGCATGACCATCTGTTCGTCCCAGCCGGATGCCGACTGGGAAACCGAAGGCGTCAACAGCCCGGCGCAACTGGCTGCGCTGGAACGCATCCAACAGCGCAACATCGCCGACACCCTGCTGGAACAGGGGGTACGCCTGGCTGATCCGGCGCGCATCGACGTGCGTGGCGAACTGGTCTGCGGACGCGATGTTTTCATCGACGTGAATTGCGTTTTTGAAGGCCGGGTCGAACTGGCCGACGGGGTAGCCATCGGCGCGAACTGCGTCATCAAGGATAGCCAGATCGGCGCGCGCACCCGGCTTGCCCCCTTCTGCCACCTCGAATCGACCACCCTGGGCGAAGCCGATGTCATCGGCCCTTACGCCCGACTACGCCCTGGTGCGGTGCTGGGCAAGGATGTGCACATCGGCAATTTCGTCGAAGTCAAAAACAGCACCATCGCCGACCATTCCAAGGCCAACCACCTGGCCTATGTGGGCGATGCCACCGTCGGCAGTCGCGTCAATATCGGCGCAGGCACGATCACCTGTAATTACGACGGTGCGAACAAGCACCGCACCATCATCGAAGACGATGTTTTCATTGGTTCAGACACGCAGCTCGTCGCCCCGGTCACCGTCAAACGCGGTGCGACCCTGGGAGCGGGCACAACGCTGACCAAGGACGCCGAAGCCGATGCGCTGACGATCTCACGCGCAAAACAGCTCACCGTCCCCGGCTGGAAACGGCCCGTCAAGCAGAGTCAATAAGGAAAATCGAGGGAAATCGCTGGGAGGATACCCGCCAGGTCGGCGTGCGCCCGGCGGATGTCCTGTCTGGCATCCTTTGCGACGGAATGGCCAGAAATGGTCCGAAATGATCCAAAAAGGCCCTGATCCTTAGCCGCGCCAGTAGTTATTGGCTGCGGCAATGGTCTGGAAATTGATGGCGATGACTTGAGAGGCTGCGGTCAGGGCTTCGGCGTTTTCGGCATATTCCGGCCGCAACCGTTTCAGAACTTCCACATCGGGCTGGGTGTATTTCACCCCGCGACGGCTCAGGGTAATAGCCAGCTCAAAACCGGCCTGAGGGGTTTCGGTGATCAGGGTCGTCAGCCAGGTGTCGCTCATCTTGCATCCTTTCGATTGGTTAGCGTGAAGGTGGAAGGGGTGGAAGGGCAGGCGCGAAATCATCAACACGACGCGCCATTTCGCGGAGTCTGCATCATTTGCACCAGGAAGGCAAAAAGGCTTCGAGGAACTACCTTTCCCCAACTTGGGGAAACCTGTTGCTCAAAAAGGGTAAGTCGGGGGCAAACTTCGCCCTCCTGAAGTTTTCCCCTTCCCCCTCATTGATCCGCGAAAGGTTGGCCCTCCATGACCACGAACACCCACGACGTCATCGTCATCGGCGCAGGCTTTGGCGGCGCGGCATCCGCTGCCCTCCTGGCCAAAAAAGGCTTCAAGGTACTGCTGGTGGAGAAAAACAATCTCTCCGGTGGCAAGGCGATGACGCTCAACAAAAAAGGCTTCACCTATTCGGCCTGGCCGGTGATGGGCGCGCCCGTACAGGAAAACCAGTGCCAGCGGCTCATCGACGCGGTGGGAATCGGCGACAAAGTCACCCTGACCTCCTCGGATGCCGGAAGTTACTACAAGACTCCTGAAGGCCGATACGAGCTCATGCCAAAGATGGACGGCAGCGTCGACCCGGTATCGCTGTTTGGCTGGCTGGGTATCGGCATGGAATCCTTCGAATCGGCCATGGGCTTTTTCGGCACGCTGATCGCCATGCCGCCGGAAATGATCGACACCTACGAAGGGACGGATTTCGACAGTTTCATCAAGGCCGCCAATCTGCCGCAATCCCTGTATGCCTTCATCGTCAGCCTCTGTCTGGACGGCATGTTCATGGTTCCCGCCGACAAGCTCGATGCCGCCGAGGCAATCTACAGCCTGCAAGATATTTTCCTGCGCGGGGGTGGTCTGTTTGCCCTGGGCGGATATGGCAAACTTTCAGATGCCTGCCTCGACGTCGTGCGTGACAACGGCGGGCAGGTGCTGATGCACACGCGGGTGAATCGCATCCTCGTTGAGCATGGCCGCGCCACGGGTATCGAAGTCAGCGGCAAGGATGGCTCGGGGAACGAAGGCGTTCAGCAATTCCGCGCCCCGGTCGTCATCAGCAATGCCGGCATCCAGCCGACCGTACTCAAACTGGCGGGTGAGGCGAATTTCCCTGCGGATTACGTTGCCCGCGTGAAGGAGCTGGTTCCTTCCGAAGCCCTCCTGGGCTACCGCTACTTCCTGAAAAAACCGGTCACCGACAAAGGCTTTGGCGTCGTGTTTTCGCAAACCAGCCCCTGGAGCAGCGAGCGGCTCAAGGAGGCCCATGCCGGACGTGCCTCGCGTGAAGGCGTGCTCTACTTTGAAGTGCCGAACAATTACGACGCTTCGGCCGCGCCGGAAGGCAAGCAGGTCATCATCACCGGAACCTTCTGCCCGCCCGACCCCGACATGAGCCGGGAAGACATCCAGGCCTGGGCCGATGCCGGGGAAGAAATTTTCTTCGGCCTCTTTCCTGAAGCGCGCGAACTGGTCGAAGAAAAAGACCTCTACACAACCAAAAGCGTTTCCAACGCCACCCGCGACGCCACCCTGCCTGGCACAGGCGGCGAAACCATTGGTCTGGCGCAGATCGTCGGCCAGTGCGGCAAGAGCAAACCGTCCATCGCCACGCCCTTGCCCGGCCTCTACCTCGTCGGCACGGATGCCGGTGGCCGGGGGGTGGGCACGCAGCAGGCCATCATGTCGGGTTTCAACGTCGCCGATGCCGTAGAGAAGGCTTTACGCGGCTGAGGGCGGGAAGCCTGCAGTAACAGCGGACATCAGCAGGATCGCAGGCATTAGCAGGTTCCGGACGCCACGAAATGCGGGTTATCCAGACCCGGCTTGGCGTAGCGCAGTTCATCGCCTGACAAGGTTTTCACCTCCCCGCCCGCTGCGGCCAGAACGGCGTGGCCGGCGGCGAT
>CAZCOS010000120.1:0-3759 GCA_964500605.1 uncultured Sterolibacterium sp. | reverse complement strand
GGCATCATTCAGTGCACCATTGGTCGCGCTTCCTTTACGGTCGATGCCCTGCAACAGAACCTGAATGCCCTGCTTGATGCTTTGCAGAAGGCCAAGCCGGCCACATCGAAGGGCCAGTATTTTCGCAAGATCTCCGTGACCAGCACCATGGGAGCGGGTGTGCGTGTCGATCAGGCCAGTCTGTCGGCTTAATGAATTTATGCCCCTTGTCGGGGCAAAGAACTTTGGGCCGCTTCGTGGCCAGCTGTGCGCGAAGCGGGTTGTCAAAGACCGTAGGGGTAGTTGCCTGGTAATTTTGGGCGATTGCTTAATTGCGAGATCAGGTGGAAAGGCTTCGAGGCTTCTGCTTCAAGGCAACAAACCGAGTTCGCGCCCCACGCAGATGGCGTAGCCCGAACCAGGACGTGAGCCAAATGGCAAAGCCCCTGAATGAAGGTCGCCGTATCGGTTCCGTGTCATGCTGTAGTCGGGCATGGCTGGAACAGTTGTTTTAACTAGGAGCTGACCTTGGGTCTCAATCTCGATGATAAAAAGGCGGTAGTCGCCGAAGTTTCCGCGCAAGTCGCGAAAGCGCAATCGATCGTCGTTGCTGAGTACCGTGGTCTGGAAGTGGTGAATATCACCGAGTTGCGTGCCAATGCACGCAAGAACGGTGTTTATCTGCGCGTTTTGAAAAATACCCTCGTGCGCCGTGCCGTTGCGGGTACGCCGTTCGAAGGACTCTCTGACAAGATGGTCGGTCCCCTGATGTATGGGATTTCGGCTGATCCTGTTGCAGCAGCCAAGCTGCTGAACGAGTTCGCAAAGGGAAATGACAAGCTGGTCATCAAGGCGGGTGCCTTGCCGAACTACGTCATGGACGTGGCCGGCGTCAAGGCACTGGCCACAATGCCCAGCCGCGAGGAGCTGTTGTCCAAGCTGCTCGGAACGATGCAGGCCCCCATCGCCACCTTCGTCCGTACGCTCAACGAAGTCCCGACAAAATTTGTCCGGGGCCTCGCAGCCGTGCGCGACAGCAAACAGACCGCTTAAGTACAAGCAGCGTCGTTATATCGAACGCAATCCAATATTCATTCAGGAGTTTTAATCATGGCTGTTAGCAAACAAGAAATCCTCGACGCAATCGCGGGCATGACCGTTCTCGAACTGTCCGAGCTGATCAAGGAAATGGAAGAGAAGTTCGGCGTTTCGGCTGCTGCGGCTGCCGTTGCCGTTGCCGCTCCGGCAGCAGGTGGTGCCGCTGCCGCTGCTGAAGAGCAAACCGAGTTCACGGTCGTTCTGGCCGCTGCCGGCGACAAGAAGGTTGAAGTCATCAAGGTCGTTCGCGCGGCGACCGGCCTGGGCCTCAAGGAAGCCAAGGACCTGGTTGATGGCGCACCGAAGCCCGTCAAGGAAGGCATTGCCAAGGCTGACGCAGAAGCCCTCAAGAAGCAGCTCGAAGAGGCTGGCGCAAAGGTCGAAGTCAAGTAATTTTGGCCGTACGCTGTGCGGGCTGGTGGCTTCGGCTGCCAGCCCTTTCCTGTTTTGTAAACCAAGAATCAAGTTTTTGATACAGGAACCTGCTGACATTAGGAAGCATTGGGCTGCATTGAAACGCATCGTATCGGGTATTTGTGGGGTATTCCATGAATTCCGAAGTATTTGATGTTTTGCAATTCTTCCTTATGTCTTCAACTGCCTCTCACCGGAACGGAGCCAAAATGGCCTATTCATACACCGAGAAAAAACGTATTCGCAAAAGCTTCGCCAAGCGTTCATCCGTCCTGGATGTTCCGTTTCTGCTGGCGACGCAACTGGAGTCCTACACCCAGTTCCTTCAAGCTGAGCTTCCTATCGCGCAGCGGCAGTGCAAGGGATTGCAAGCTGCATTCGAATCCATTTTTCCGATCGTTGCCCATTCAGGCTATGCGCGGCTCGAATTCGTGCATTACACCTTGGGTGAGCCGGTTTTTGATGTCAAGGAATGTCAGCAGCGTGGTTTGACTTTTGCATCCTCGCTGCGTGCTCGCGTTCGTCTGGTCATTCTTGACCGTGAGTCCTCGACTGAAAAAATCAAGGAGGTCAAGGAGCAGGAAGTTTATATGGGCGAAATCCCGCTCATGACGACCACAGGTTCTTTCATCATCAACGGAACGGAGCGCGTGATCGTTTCCCAGTTGCAGCGTTCTCCGGGGGTGTTCTTTGAACATGACCGTGGCAAGACGCACAGCTCCGGCAAACTGCTCTTTTCGGCGCGCATCATTCCTTACCGCGGTTCCTGGCTGGATTTTGAGTTCGATCCGAAAGATTTGATGTACTTCCGTGTGGATCGCCGTCGCAAGATGCCGGTCACCATCCTTTTGAAGGCCATTGGCCTTTCGCCTGAACAAATTCTGTCGACCTTCTACGAATTCGATACCTTTACCCTTTCAAAGAAGGGGCTTCAATTCGCGGTCATTCCCGAGCGTCTTCGTGGAGAAGTGGCTCGTTTTGACATCGTTGATAAGACCGGCAAAGTCATCGTTGCTCAGGAAAAGCGGATCACGGTCAAACATATCCGTGAATTGACGGAAGCCGGTATCAAGAAAATTGTCGTGCCTGAGGATTTCATCCTGGGCCGCATCATCGCGCACAACATCGTCGATCCGTCGACGGGCGAAATTCTCGCCAATGCCAATGATGAAGTAACCGAAACACTGCTGGGTAAGCTCTCCGAGGCCGGTATCGAAGATGTTCAGACTTTGTACATCAATGATCTGGATCGCGGCCCATATATCTCCGCAACCTTGCGCGCTGATGAAACAGCAGACATTCTCTCTGCACGCGTTGCAATTTACCGGATGATGCGCCCGGGCGAGCCGCCAACAGAAGATGCAGTTGAAACACTTTTCAATGGCCTTTTCTATTCAGAAGATCGTTACGATCTTTCCGCAGTGGGTCGGATGAAGTTTAATCGTCGTGTTGGCCGCGAGGAAATCGAGGGGGCGAGCACCTTGTCGAATGAAGATATCGTGGATGTCATCCGTATTCTTGCCGAGTTGCGCAATGGCCGCGGCGAAATCGACGATATCGACCACCTGGGGAACCGCCGTGTGCGTTCTGTGGGCGAGCTGGCAGAAAATCAGTTCCGTGCGGGCTTGGTGCGTGTGGAGCGGGCCGTCAAGGAACGCCTCAATCAGGCTGAATCAGACAACCTGATGCCGCATGATCTCATCAACGCGAAGCCGATTTCTGCAGCGATCAAGGAGTTCTTCGGTTCGAGCCAGTTGTCGCAGTTTATGGACCAGACCAATCCGCTGTCCGAAATCACCCACAAACGGCGGGTTTCTGCACTCGGCCCGGGCGGCTTGACGCGCGAACGCGCGGGCTTCGAAGTCCGTGACGTGCATCCGACGCACTACGGTCGTGTCTGCCCGATCGAAACGCCGGAAGGCCCGAACATCGGCCTGATCAACTCGCTGGCCTTGTATGCGCGCACCAATAGCTATGGGTTCATGGAAACGCCCTATCGAAAGGTGGTTGATGGACGTGTGACCGATCAGATCGATTACCTTTCTGCGATTGAAGAAGGTAACTACATCATCGCTCAGGCGAACGCTAATCTCGACAAAAAGGGCAAGCTGACGGATGAGTTTGTGTTCTGTTGTCACAAGGGTGAATTCGAATTGCAGGCCCCGGCAGACGTGCATTACATGGATATTGCTCCCGGCCAGATTGTTTCCGTGGCCGCTTCGCTGATCCCCTTCCTGGAGCATGACGATGCAAACCGTGCGCTGATGG
>CAZCOS010000119.1:0-3842 GCA_964500605.1 uncultured Sterolibacterium sp. | reverse complement strand
CTTACGGAAAGCCCCATGCTTCGTATCATTTCCGCCAATCTGAATGGCATCCGTTCCGCCTGCACCAAGGGGTTTTTCGACTGGATGAAAACCACGGAAGCCGATGTGGTCTGCGTCCAGGAGCTCAAAGCCCAGGCAGGCGACCTGTCCGAGGAGATGCGAAATCCGGAAGGTTACCGAGGCTTCTTCCACTATGCCGAAAAGAAGGGTTATTCGGGAGTAGGAATCTATTGTCGCCGCGAACCCGATCAACTCATCGAAGGGATCGGGCATCCCGAGTTTGATGCGGAAGGACGCTTCATCCGGGCGGATTTTGGCTCGCTCTCCGTCGTGTCCGTCTATGTGCCTTCGGGCTCTTCCAGCCCCGAGCGGCAGGAGGCGAAATTCCGGTTTCTGGAAGTCTTTCTTCCCGTCATGGACGCCTTGCGGGCAGAAGGACGGGATTTTGTTGTTTGCGGCGACTGGAACATCGCGCATCAGCCCATCGACCTGAAAAATTGGAAGGGAAACCTCAAGAACTCGGGCTTCCTGCCCGAGGAGCGCGAATGGCTGACGCACCTGTATGCCCGGGACTGGACGGATGTGTACAGGCACTTGCATCCCGAAGCCGGAGAAGAAGGCTACACCTGGTGGAGCAACCGGGGGCAGGCTTACGCAAAGAACGTCGGCTGGCGCATCGACTTGCAGGTGGCCACGGCGGGGATGGTCGGAGCAGCCCGCAACGGCAGCGTCTACAAAGCGCAAAAATTCAGCGACCACGCGCCTTTATGCATTGATTACGAGTAGGTGTCGGCCAACCCCGTAGGGGCGAATCATCATTCGCCCGAACGAGTCACGGATGCGATGAGGCTGTGTGAAGAATGCCTCCGTCGATTTCGAGCGGGATTCCACATGTAAAATCCCGCCAATGTATTGACTGGAGCAGTGCCATGGATTTCAGCCGGGATTTCATCGAATTTGCCTGTCAGCAGGAAGTTCTGCGGTTTGGCGAGTTCAAGACAAAATCGGGGCGGCTGTCGCCCTACTTCTTCAACGCCGGGCTCTTCAACGATGGTGCGGCACTAGGCAAGCTGTGCGAGTTCTACGCGCGCACCATTCTGGCCTCCAAACTGGAATTCGACGTACTTTTCGGACCGGCCTACAAGGGTATTCCGCTGGCAGCCGGAACGGCGATGGCCCTGTCGCAGGCCGGACGAAACACGCCTTTCTGTTTCAACCGGAAAGAAGCCAAGGATCACGGCGAAGGCGGTATGCTGGTTGGAGCCCCCCTGAAAGGGCGGGTGCTCATCATCGACGATGTGATTACGGCAGGAACATCCGTGCGCGAATCGATCGATATCATTCAGGCAGCCGGGGCTACGCCAGCCGGGGTGATTATCGCGCTGGACCGCATGGAATGCGGCGATGGCGACCTTTCGGCGGTACAGGAAGTGCAAGTTAAATACGGTATTCCTGTGCAGGCCGTGGCCAATTTGACGGATCTCATCAATTATCTGCGCGGCCATCCCGAATTGCAGACGCATTTGAATGCGGTCAAGCAATATCGGACCCAGTATGGTGTGGGTATCGGTAACCAAAGCTGAGGTGAATATGAACCGGGTGATGCGGTGCGGTGTTTCACTCGCTTTCGTGATGACCAGTTTTCTGTCGCATCCGGCTTTGGCCGGACAGACGCTGTGTTGTCAGAATGCCCAAGGGCGCAATGTTTGCGGCGACATCCTGCCGCAGGAATGTTATGCCCGTGCGTATCGGGTCATCAATGGACAGGGAATAACCGTTCGGAGAGTGGACGCGCCATTGACAGCTGAACAGCGCGCACAGCGCGAGTTGGAGCTGATTCGGAAAAAGAAGGAGGCCGAAGCGGCTTACGAAGCCCGTCGACAGGATGAGGCCCTGCTTGCCGCTTATGCCAGCGAGAAGGACTTTGACACGGTGCGTGACCGGGCCATCGAAACCGCCACCGTGAGCCTCCAGGAAGTACAGACCAAATTGGCCGAAGCCGAAAAGCTGAAAAAGAAGCTGGTCGATGAGCTGGAGTTTTACAAGAAAAAATCACCTCCAGAAACGCTGAAGCAGCAAATCAAGGCGAATGAAGCCGATTTGCAGTTCATTCGGGCGAATCTGGAAGCGAGGGAACAGGAAATTGAGAAAATCAAGGCGCGGTATGAAGCCGAACGTCAGCGGTATGTGGGCTTGAAGCAGGGAACAATCCCGCGCAGACCCAAGGCACCTTCTTCGGTTTCTTCGGGCTCACCGGGAACGAGTGAGGCGAAGGTGCGCTGAGCATCGTTTTGCCGCTGTACGCGCTTTACGATTCCCAGCTTTTTTGTTGTTTCATCCATCGTTGTTGCCTGGGGAGTGCGTTTAGGGCGTTTCCAGCTTCTTTCGCAGCAGCTCATTGACCTGCTGCGGGTTAGCCTTGCCTTTGGTGGCTTTCATGGCCTGCCCCACCAGCGCGTTGAAGGCTTTTTCCTTGCCGGCACGGAATTCTTCGACGGATTTCTGGTTGGCAGCCAGTATTTCATCGAGAATGACCTCGATTGCACCAGTATCCGTCATCTGCTTCAGCCCTTTTGCCGCGATGATGGCATCGACGTCATCACCTTCCTGCGTCCAGAGGGCTTCGAAAACTTCCTTGGCCGTCTTGCTGGAAAGCGTGTTGTCAGCGATACGTTGCACCAGTGCTGCCAGTTGCGCCGGGCGCACGGGGGATGCGCTGATGTCACGGCCTTCCTTGTTGAGCCGGGCAGCAAGCTCGCCCATCACCCAGTTGGCACAGGGCTTGGCCAAGGCCTGGCCCGCCGTTGCCAGTGTCGCTTCGTAATAGGCGGCCAGTGCCTGGCTGGCAGTGAGCGTGGTCGCATCGTAGGCGGAAAGGCCGTGTTCCTGCATGAAACGCGCCTTCATCGCGCCGGGAAGTTCGGGCAGGGCCGCTTTCGTGCGGGCGATCCAGTCGGATGAAATCACCAGCGGCAGCAGGTCGGGGTCAGGGAAATAACGATAATCCTGGGCGTCTTCCTTGCTCCGCATGGCACGGGTTTCACCCGTATCCGGGTCGAAAAGGACGGTGGCCTGCTGGATTTTTCCGCCGTCTTCCAGTGTTTCGATCTGCCAGCGGATTTCGTAGTCGATGGCTTGTTGCAGGAAACGGAAGGAGTTCAGATTCTTGATTTCCCGCCTTGTGCCCAGCGGCTCGCCGGGGCGGCGCACCGAGACGTTGGCATCGCAGCGGAAAGAGCCCTCCTGCATATTGCCATCGCAGATACCGATCCACATGACGAGCGCGTGGAGTGCCTTGGCGTAGGCGACCGCTTCGGCAGAGGAAGACATGTCCGGCTCGGTGACGATCTCCAGCAGCGGTGTGCCCGCGCGGTTGAGATCGATGCCGGATTTGCCATGAAAATCTTCGTGCAGGGATTTGCCCGCATCCTCTTCAAGATGGGCACGAGTCAGATGAACCGTCTTTTCGTAAGCCCCAGCGTTACCACTACCCTGGCCGACCTGAATGGAGAGTGTGCCGCCACTGACGACGGGCAGCTCGAACTGACTGATCTGGTAGCCCTTGGGCAGATCAGGATAAAAGTAGTTTTTACGGGCAAATACCGAGCGGGGCGCGATTTGCGCATCGATGGCCAACCCGAACTTGATGGCGCATTCGACGGCGGACCTGTTGAGCACCGGCAAGACGCCCGGCAAGGCCAGGTCGACAGCGCAGGCCTGGACATTGGGGGGGGCTCCAAAAGCCGTGGAGGCTCCGGAGAAAATCTTTGAATGTGTCTGGAGCTGAACGTGTGTTTCCAGGCCGATGACGACTTCCCAGGTCATTGAAATTCTCCAGGCAT
>CAZCOS010000118.1:0-3904 GCA_964500605.1 uncultured Sterolibacterium sp. | reverse complement strand
CCCATCATGCAGACTCCTTCTTTGAGGCATTTGCCGCCGCCATTTCTCTTAAAGCCCGACGGTACTCGTTCGGCATGACCTTGACGAATTTAGTGCGGCTGTTTGCCCAGTCGGCCAGGAGGTCGCGGGCGACAGGGCTGCCCGTCAGGTGGGCGTGGTTTTCGATCAGGGACTTGAGCAGTTCTTCATCGAGGCGGCCCAGGTGGCGTTCCGCTGCCGGTTGCCCCGCCTTGTCGCTGGCGGGCAGGACTTTTTCCAGGGCAACCTGTGCCGTATTGCAACGCGAGGCAAAGCTGCCTTCCGCGTCGAATACATAGGCCACGCCGCCGCTCATGCCGGCCGCGAAGTTGCGCCCCGTCTTGCCCAGAACGACGACCGTGCCGCCGGTCATGTATTCGCAGCCATGGTCGCCTACGCCTTCGACGACGGTGGTCGCGCCTGAGTTACGCACACAGAAACGCTCGCCTGCCACACCACTGAAGTAGGCTTCTCCGCTGGTCGCGCCGTACAGGACGGTATTTCCGACAATGATGTTTTCATCGCGCTTTCCATGGAAATCTGCATGGGGACGAATGACGATGCGGCCCCCCGACAGGCCCTTGCCGACGTAGTCATTGCCTTCGCCGGTGAGGTCGAGCGTGATGCCGTTGGCGAGGAATGCCCCGAAACTCTGGCCGGCACTGCCTGTCAGCCGGATGCTGATGGTGTCATCCGGCAGACCGGCATGGCCATACCGCGCCACGACAGCGTGGGAGAGCAGCGTGCCGCAAGTGCGGTTGAGGTTTTTGATGACAGATTCGATGACGACCTTTTCGCCGTGGTCGAGGGCCGGTTCGGCGCGCACGATCAGCATGCGATCGAGCGTACCCTTGAGTTCGTGGTCCTGCTCCTCGCAATGACGAATCGCTTCGGTTGCGGCCTGTGGAGGAAGATAGAAAATCCTCGAGAAATCCAGCCCCTGCGCCTTCCAGTGATCGAGGGCGGCACGTTTGTCGAGCAGGTCGGCGCGACCGATGAGCTCGTCGAAACGACGGATGCCCATTTGCGCCATCAGTTCGCGCACTTCTTCGGCAACAAAGAAGAAGTAATTGACGACGTGCTCGGGTTGGCCGGTGAAACGTTGGCGCAACACCGGGTCTTGCGTGGCGACGCCGACCGGGCAGGTGTTGAGGTGGCATTTGCGCATCATGATGCAGCCTTCAACGACCAGCGGCGCGGTAGCGAAGCCGAATTCATCCGCGCCCAGGAGCGCGCCGATGACGACATCGCGGCCCGTACGCAACTGGCCGTCTACCTGCACGCGGATGCGGCCGCGCAGGCGGTTGAGCACGAGCGTCTGCTGGGTTTCGGCCAAGCCCAGTTCCCAGGGCGCGCCGGCATGCTTGATCGAAGAAACAGGCGAAGCCCCCGTACCGCCGTCATAACCGGCGATCACGAGATGGTCGGCCTTGGCTTTGGATACGCCGGCCGCCACCGTGCCGACGCCGACTTCGGAGACCAGCTTGACGGAGATCGAGGCCTGTTCGTTGGCGTTTTTCAGATCATGGATCAGCTGCGCCAGATCTTCGATGGAGTAGATGTCGTGGTGCGGCGGCGGTGAAATCAGGCCGACACCGGGCACGGAATGGCGCAGGAAACCGATGTATTCGCTGACCTTGTGGCCAGGCAGCTGGCCGCCTTCGCCGGGCTTGGCTCCTTGCGCCATTTTGATCTGGATCTGGTCGGCGCTGGCGAGATATTCGGCGGTCACGCCAAAACGGCCGGAAGCCACCTGCTTGATGCGCGAACGCAGCGAATCGCCCGCCTGCAATTCCAGGTCACGTTCGATGCGGCCAGTGCCGATGATTTCCGAGAGTTTTTCGCCACCCTTGAGCGTCTGGAACCGCGCGGCATCTTCGCCGCCTTCGCCGGTGTTGGATTTGCCGCCGATGCGGTTCATCGCCACCGCCAGCGTGGTGTGGGCCTCGGTGGAAATGGAGCCCAGCGACATGGCACCCGTGGCGAAACGCTTGACGATTTCCTTGGCGGGCTCGACTTCTTCCAGCGGTACGGGAGCGGCAGCGGGCTTGATCTCGAACAGGCCGCGCAAGGTCAGCTGGCGGCGGCTCTGGTCGTTGATGATTTTGGCGAATTCCTTGTAGGTATCCGTTTTGCCGCTGCGCGTGGCGTGTTGCAGCTTGGCAATGGCATCCGGCGTCCAAAGATGTTCTTCGCCGCGAATCCGGAAGGCGTATTCGCCACCGGCATCGAGCGCGTTGGCCAGCACCGGATCACGGCCAAAGGCCTGCTGGTGCAGACGCACGGCTTCTTCCGCGACTTCAAACAGGCCGATGCCTTCGACATTGCTGGCCGTTCCGGCGAAATACTTGTCGAGGAAAGCGCGTTGCAGGCCGAGAGCTTCGAAAATCTGCGCGCCGGTGTAGGACATGTAGGTGGAAATACCCATCTTGGACATGACCTTCATCAGCCCTTTGCCGATAGCCTTGGTGAAGTTCTTGACGTATTTGTCGGCCAGGGCGGAATCCCCCTGCGCCATGCCCCGCAGGGTCTCGATGGCGAGGTAAGGATGAACCGCTTCCGCGCCATAGCCGCCCAGGAGAGCGAAGTGATGCACTTCACGCGCCGAGCCGGTTTCAACGATAAGCCCCGTGCTGGTACGCAGGCCCTGCTCTACGAGATGTTGATGTACGGCGGAGGTGGCCAGCAGGGCGGGGATGGCGACATGGCTTGCATCCACGGCGCGGTCGGAGACGATCAGGATGTTGTGGCCGGAGCGCACAGCATCTTCGGCTTCCGCAACCAGCGAGGCCAGACGCGCTTCCACGCCAGCATTGCCCCAGGCAACGGGATAGCAGATGTCGAGCACGAAGGAACGGAACTTGTTGCTGGTGTAGCCTTCGATGTTGCGGATCGTCGCCATGTCGGCGTTCGAGAGCACCGGCTGGGAGACTTCCAGGCGGATCGGCGGATTGATGTCGGAAACACCCAACAGATTGGGCTTGGGCCCGATGAAGGAGGTCAGCGACATGACGATTTCCTCGCGGATCGGGTCGATCGGCGGGTTCGTCACCTGGGCAAAAAGCTGCTTGAAGTAGCTGTAGAAAGTCTTGGAACGCTGCGACAGCACGGGCAGCGCGGTGTCGTTCCCCATCGAGCCAATGGCTTCTTCGCCGCTGGCGGCCATGGGTTCGAGGATGAATTTGAGGTCTTCCTGCGTGTAGCCGAAGGCTTGCTGGCGATCGAGCAGCGAGGCGGCGGCAGGCAGCGTCTCGCCGTCGGTGGAAATCTCGTCGAGCTTGATGCGGATTTTGTCCACCCACTCGCGATAGGGTTTTGCGTTGGCCAGTGCGTCCTTGATTTCCTTGTCGTCGATGATGCGGCCCTGATCGAGGTCGATCAGGAGCATCTTGCCCGGCTGCAGACGCCATTTCTTGACGATACGCGATTCGGATACGGGCAGAACGCCGGATTCGGAGGCCAGGATGACAAGATCATCGTCGGTGATGATGTAACGCGCCGGGCGCAGGCCGTTGCGGTCGAGTGTTGCGCCGATCTGGCGGCCATCGGTGAAGGCCACGGCCGCAGGGCCATCCCAGGGTTCCATCATCGCTGCGTGGTAGCTATAGAAAGCGCGACGGTTTTCGTCCATCAGCGTGTGCTTTTCCCACGCTTCCGGAATCATCATCATCATGGCGTGGGCCAGCGAATAGCCGCCCATCACCAGCAGTTCCAGCGCGTTATCAAACGAGGCGGAGTCCGACTGGCCGTCATAGATCAGCGGCCAGACCTTTTGCAGGTCGGCCCCCAGCACGGCGGAGGAAATGCCCTTCTCGCGCGCCCGCATCCAGTTCACATTGCCCCGCAGGGTGTTGATTTCGCCGTTGTGCGCGATGAAGCGGAAGGG
>CAZCOS010000117.1:0-3943 GCA_964500605.1 uncultured Sterolibacterium sp. | reverse complement strand
GGCACCACGGGCACACCGGAGAAGTTTTTCGTCGAGTGGAAGGCGCGCAAGGATAAAGGCGCAGCCCCATCAGAGCCACTCGCAGAGGGTGCGCTGCTAGATAAACCACTGGCGCAGATGTTTGACAAGGTGCGCCTGCTGGATCTGATCCGCAACTTCATCATCTTCGATGGCGGGCAAAAAAAGGTGCCTCGCGTCCATCAATACCACGGCGTGAAAGCGGCTCAGGAGCGGGTGAAGCAGCAGGAAGGCGGTGTGATCTGGCACACCCAAGGCAGCGGCAAGAGCATTCTGATGGTGCTGATTGCCAAGTGGCTGCTGGAATTTGACCCGCACGCCCGCGTCCTGGTCATCACCGACCGTGATGAGCTGGACAAGCAGATCGTGGGTGTGATGCGTAATGCAGGCGTGATTGGCGAGGATGCGGCATCGCCGCGCATCACCTCTCGCGCGGAATTGGTTGAAAAGCTAGGGGCAGCCACGCCACGCTTGATGTGCGCGCTGATCCACAAGTTTGATACGACCGACCTGAAGGGCGAGCCTCCGAGGGTGGTGGGCCGTGTTTACGTCTTCGTCGATGAATGTCACCGCACGCAAGGCGGCGACATGAACAAGCAGATGAAGCGGTGGCTGGAGAACGCCATCTTCATCGGTTTCACCGGCACGCCTCTGCTGCGCAAAGACAAGCAGACCACCCGCGAGGTTTTCGGCACCTACATCCACACCTACAAGTTCGATGAAGCAGTGGCCGACAAGGTTGTGCTTGACCTGAAGTACGAAGCGCGCGATGTGCCTCAGCGCCTGACGTCAAAGAAAGCTATCGATGCGTGGTTTGATCAGAAAACCAAGGGGCTGAACAACTTTCAGCGTTCGGTTCTGCGTAAGCGCTGGGCGACGATGGAAGAGCTGATGAGTGCCGGTGAGCGCAAGCAGCGCATCATCGCCGACATCATCCACGACTTCGGAGTTCAGCCGCGTCTGAACAATGACCGGGGCACGGCCATTCTGGTGGCAGCCTCCATCTACGACGCCTGTCACTACTTCCGTTTGTTCCAGAACACGTCGTTTGGCAAGTACTGCGGAATCATTACGTCCTACGAGCCCAACCACAACGCGATTTCGCGCGAGCCCAAGGACAGCGACGAGCGCTACAAGTTCGACACCTACACCCAGCACGTCCTGGAAAAAGATCAGACCACCAAAGACTACGAGGACAAGACCAAGCAGCGCTTCATCGACGAGCCTGCCAATCTGAAGCTGCTGATCGTGGTGAGCAAATTGCTGACCGGTTTCGATGCGCCGTCTTGCACCTACATCTACCTCGACAACGAGCTGCGTGATCACAACCTGTTCCAGGCCATTTGCCGCACCAACCGGCTCGACGGCGATGACAAGGACTATGGTCACATCGTCGATTACAAAGAGCTGTTCGAGAAGGTGCAGGACTCCATCGCCGTATACACCTCGGACGAGCTGGACATCGACGATGGTGGCGATGACGGCAACGTCACCGTCAAGAACTGGCTCAAGGAAGGCAAGGCGCAGCTCGATGCTGCCCGTGAAGCACTGCGCTACCTGTGTGAGCCGGTGGCCATACCGCGCGAGATGGAGCAGTACCTGCACTATTTCTGCGGTGATGCCAATGATCCGGAAGCGTTGCTGAACACCGAGCCGCTGCGCATCTCGTTCTACAAGTCAGCAGCCGCATTCCTGCGAGCCTATGCGGCAATTGCCCAGAACCTGGAGGACGCAGGATATTCAGCGGCTGATATTGCTGCACTCGAAAAGGAGATCGAGTTCTACAGTGACACTCGCACGGCGATCAAGAAGCATTCAGGCGAAGAGTTGGACATTAAGCCTTATGAGGCGGATATGCGCCACCTCATCAACACCTACATCCAAGCAGACCCAGCTGAAGATTTGGGAAATCTCAGCTCGCTCTCACTGACCGAGCTGATCATCGAAACCGGCATTCACGACGCCATTGCCAAGAAGCTCAACCAGAAGGGCAAGCTGTCGAGGAATGCGATTGCTGAAGGCATCATCAACAACGTCCGCAAGACGATCATTCGGGATCAACTGACTGATCCGAAGTTTTACGACGAGATCTCCAAGCTCCTCGAAGACCTGATCAAGCAAAAGCGCGACGACACCGCTGCCTACGAGAAATTCCTCGAGAAGGCCGAAGAGTTGGTGAAAAAGATGGCGGCCAAGAATACGGGCAGCCATCCGCACGTGCTCAACGGTCACCCGGAAGCGATCGCTCTCTTCAACAATCTGGCCAGCATTCCGGCCGCAACTTTCGTTTGTCCGACTGACGACGATGGCAAGGCGACGCTCGCGCTCGAACTCGATCAGGCGATGCGAGAGCAGGCACCGGCAGGCTGGAAAGGGGATGACACCCGTGAGAAGCAGGTGCTCAATGCGCTGTTTCCCATCATGTCGCGGGATCGGGTGGCGACGCAGGCTATTTTCGAAATCATCAAGAACCAATCGGGGTACTGATGAACGAGACGATCCAACTGGGTGAGATTTCAATAGCGGTGACCAGGAAGGACATCAAGAATGTCCACCTCACCGTTCATCCGCCTGATGGACGTGTGACTCTCGCCGCCCCAACCAACACTCGCCTAGAAGTAGCGCGTGCCTACGCGATCTCAAAGTTGGTCTGGATTCGTGACCAGCAGAGAAAACTGGAATGTCAGGCGCGGGAAACACCACGCCAGTTCGTTGAGCGTGAGAGCCACCACGTTTGGGGGCGGCGCTACCTAATGACGGTGGACTACCAGGATGTAAAGCCCAGTGTTGTCCTCAGCAACAAACGGATCACCCTGATCGTTCGTCCGGGCAGCGGCGCAGAAAAGCGCGCGGAGGTGATGCATGAGTGGCACAAGTCGTTGCTGCACGAGGTTGTACCGCCACTGATCCAAAAGTGGGAGCAAAAGCTCAAGGTGAGAGTCTCAGGCTATTTCCTGCAACGGATGAAAACCAAGTGGGGTAGTTGCAATCACGCAGAGGGAAACATCCGCCTCAATACGGAGCTGGTGAAAAAGCCTAAGGATTTGCTGGAGTACGTCGTCGTGCATGAAATTGCTCATTTGATTGAGCCCACGCACAGTGATCGCTTCATCGCCATCCTTGAAGAGCATTACCCCAGCTGGCGTGAGGCCCGCGCCGAGCTCAACGAATTGCCGCTGGCTGCAGAGGTCTGGAAGGAGTGATATGGCACTGAATCTGGCAAAGGTCGTCATCGGCTATCTGAAAGATCGGCCCGAAGAAAAATTCAGCGCACGGCAGATTGCCGAGTGGGTGTTCGCCACTTACCCGGATGAATGCCAGGAAAAGCGGGCCAATAGCCGCGGCGATTACATCAATTCTGATGCGGATTTGGTGCAGCAGCTCGTCGCAGAAATCAGCTCGCAGCGCCCGCGCATGCAGACACGCCACCCCGAGCTAAAAACGACGGAGGGACGGCCACGCCGGTACTACTACTCGGAGCGGACGGACAGCGCCGAGGTGGCGGCGGTCGAGAGCGAGGGGGCGGCGGCGTCGGCGGATGCGAGCGCATCGAAGATCGACGAGCACGCCTTATACCCACTGCTTTCGCAGTATCTGTGGGAGGAGTTTGGCCTGTTTTCCAAGCGCATCGACGAGAAGCGTTCGTCGAATAAGCGCGGCCCGAACGGTAACCGCTGGCTGTACCCGGACGTGGTCGGCATGGAGGACTTGGGTGCGGACTGGCACCAGGAAGTGCGCGACTGCGTCACGCAGTATTCCGACAAGCGCACCAAGCTGTGGTCGTTCGAGGCCAAGCTGCTGATCAACCGTTCGAACGCGCGGGAATGCTTCTTTCAGGCGGTATCGAACTCGTCGTGGGCCAACTTCGGTTATCTGGTCGCGGCGGAAATCGGTGGCACAGACACGCTGAAGGAGCTGCGAATGC
>CAZCOS010000116.1:0-4016 GCA_964500605.1 uncultured Sterolibacterium sp. | reverse complement strand
CGGAGGAGAGTGCGGAAAAAACATAGTCATTGCGGCCTTGAGCCGCAATCTCCTCACCCGGCCCGCAATGACAGGGAATTGTTGAGGGGACGGGGCAAGCCCGCAATGACCGGGGTGGGGTGGCAGCCCCTTGGGAGAAGGAACAAGGCGATAATGCGTTGCTGTGCTTGATTACATCGGAGAAAAATAATGTCATTGGATAAAGAAGTGCTTGCTCGTCTGGGCAAGAGTGCGGGTTTGACCATCGATTTGACGACCTTGCGCGCTGACCAGACCTTTCAGGAAATCGGCCTGGATTCCATGTCGCTCATCAACCTGATGTACGCGCTGGAGGACGAGTTCGATCTGACGCTGACGACGGACGAGATGATGGAAGTGAATACCATCGGCGAAATCCAGAAGCTGATCGAGCGCAAGCAGGCAGGCTGACGACATGGCCCGCATTGCCCTGCTGACCTGGGGCTCGCATGGCGATGTCCTGCCTTTTGTGGCACTGGCGCATGCCTTGCACGAGGTGGGGCATGAGGTCTTCATCGGTGCGCAGCCTTATCACGGCACCTTTGTCCGGCAGCATGGGCTTTCCTTTTACGCGCTGGGGGGCGAGACGTCGGTCGAACGCTACCAGCAGCTGATGGAGCAGCTCATCGATGAGCCGAATCCACGCAAGCAGATGCGGCTGCTCTTGCAGGAGATGCTGCTCTCCGATCTCGAGGCCCAGTATCAGGACGCCATGGCCGCTCTTCAGGGCAAGGACAATGCACCGGTCGATCTCGTCGTGGCGCACTGGATGCAGCTGGCAGGTATGGCGGCGGCGGAATCCTTGCAGATCCCCGGGATCACGGTCAGCCTGAACCCCGTGGGAATCGGGGTTGTCGCGGAAACGGCGGCGGCCCGCAATCTCGGAAAAATGCTTTCCGATTACGTCTGGGGCGAGGCGTTTCACCACTTTCGGGCGCGACACGGCCTGCCGCCTGTTGAATCCGTGGCCGATTACCAGTATTCAAAATTCCTGAACCTGGTCGCCGTCAGCGCGGCCCTCCTGCCTGAGCGGGAACAATTCGCACCTTCCAACCGGATCACCGGCTTCTGGTCGCTGAAACCGGCGCAAACCGCTGCGAATCCTGCCTATCCCTCCATCCCCGAAAGCCTGAAGACCTTTCTCCAGCATCCGGAAAAACCGGTCGTTTTTTCCTTTGGCAGCATGGGTGGCCGGGCGGGTGAGATGACGGCCATCGTCCGCGAAGCCGTGCGCCAGGCGGGTTGCCGCGCCATCCTCCAGGGCGGCTGGGCCGGGCTGGGCGCAGGAGAAATGGAGGATGAGGAAATCCTGCGTGTTGATTATGTACCGCACGATTTCCTCTTCAGCCAGGCGGCCTGCATCGTCCATCACGGTGGCGCGGGAACCACCGCCGCCGCTTTGCAGGCCGGCGTTCCTTCCGTCATCGTCTGGCACATGCTCGACCAGCCCTACTGGGGAAACCGCCTCGCCGAACTCGAACTCGGTCCACGTCCCCTGGCCCGCCTCAACCTCCAGCCCGAAGAACTGGCGGCCCGCATCCGTGAAGTTTTGGGCCATCCCGCCTATACGGAACACTGCCGTGCCGTCGCAAAAACCCTGGCGAGCGAGACAGGAACCAAGGCCGCGGTGAGGGAAATTGAAGGTTTTTTGTCATCCGGCATCGGCTTGCTAGAGGCAAAGACCGTGCAGTCATGAATTGAGGGCTGGCTCAATCCATCGAATCCATTGATCTGTTGTGAAATGCTCGAACCGCCCGCACTGATGAGGCTGGGAGTTTTTCACCGTTGGGTAAGCGTCATTGCGGACTCGACCCGCAATCCCCGCAATCCCTGTAGAGACGAAACACTTTTCGCCCGAAGCGGAGGAGATTGCGGGTCGAGCCCGCAATGACAGGGGTTGGGTGGATGCAGGTATAGGGACAAGGGGGTGAGCTGTGCGGAGATTGCGGAAAAAACATTGTCATTGCGGCCTTGAGCCGCAATCTCCTCGAGCCCAGCCGCCGCGAGATTGCGGGTCGAGCCCGCAATGACAAACAGCGGAGTGCGGACAATGAACGAGCGGGGAGTCATGCGCTTCACCACCGCAGTCGTGTATGAATGCAAGACACCGTCATGATGTGGCCCCGTCATGCCCACCGTCTGACCCTGTGCGCCCGTCATGCCTTGCTTTGTAAATCAGCGGGTCTCGCCCGCGAGATGCAAGGCTTGATCGATGAGCACCTGTGAAATGCGGTAGCCGTTGGCCTGCATCAGTTCCAATGCGGGCGCGACGCGTTCTGGCTTACCAATGCGCTTGGCTTGCAGCAGCACTCCCAACACGCCGAACAGGGGCACACCTTGGCGGATTGCCGTTTGACGGCCACGGTGCTCGTCCATCAACACACCACAGCCCAGCGCGTGCGCCAAGCTCAGAGCTTGTGCCTCGCCTTCGTCGAGGTGGCCGACGGCAGCGGCATAGACGGCGTCATCGCGGTTGGCATGCACCTGGGCACGGGTCTGAACGAAGGTGGCGATGTCGGTCGCACCCGGGCGCGAACAATCTGCCGTGGTTTCAACCAGCACCTTTTGCGGCACATGGAGCACATCGAAAACGGCGACCAGTAGCTCCAGTTGACCGCACCCGGCCAGTGCAATCAGTGGCCCGGAGTCGGAAACGACGATAGGCCGACTCATTGCGCCGCATCGAAGGCAGCGAGTTCCCGTTCCAACTCCGCCGGATCGTGATCGACCACCGGGATACCCTGTGCAGACAGATGTGCCAGAAACTGCGGCAGGCTCATCCGTGCCACCTTGGCGGCGCGTGCGGAGGTCATCTCGCCGTTCTTAAACAGGTTCACGGCCAATGCCGTGTGTACCCCCGCCTCCAGCAGGTCTGGGGTGAAAGGAACGCTGACGAACAACGGACGTCCGTGACGGGTGACGAGTGCCAGCCGACCTTCGTCAGCCTCACGACTGAGGTCACCGGAGCGTTCGCGCAGTTCGCGGATGGTGAAGGTGTGCATAGGGGTTGCCTTAAAGTGTTCCCCTGTATTGGGTCACAAATTTGCATTGGCGTCAAGAGTTATGACAGAGGCCAGCCTCCATCAACGACAGTTCGTCCGTACGCGTGAGCTTCAGAGACACCTCCGTGCATCAAGGTACGGCTCGCTACGGGCAAAGACCGTGCGGCGATGAGTTGAGGGCTGGCTCAATCCATCGAATCCATTGATCCGGTGTGGTAATGCTTGAATCATCCTCCCTGATGAGGCTGGCAGTTTTTCATCGTTGGACAAGCGTCATTGCGGGCTTGACCCGCAATCCCTGTAGGGGCGAAACACTTTACGTCCGGGGGTGGAGGAGATTGCGGGTCGAGCCCGCAATGACAGGGGTTGGGTGGATGCAGGTATAGGGACAGCCTTGGCGTCTTGTACGGACCAAGTATTCAAGACAGCCTCCATAGATGACTAGTTAGGTGACTAGCTTGGTTAGCTCCAGGGGTGGCGTCAAGCTCAGCACCATTACATCTTTTTTGCGGTGAATTGATCAGTCAGCCGTGGAAAATGGGCATTCGAGAATCACGCTCATCGGCGCGCTGCCCGTATGGCTGAGGTAACGCACTGGCCCGTGGTAGCGGAAAGGTGCGGCTTTTCCTCCGACCAGTTTGTGTTTTCGGACAAAGAGATGGAGGGCGATGCCAAGGCGTTCGTGTTCGATGATTTCCTTGCCACGTTTGCTCTCGGGTGTGGTGGCATTCTGGGTTTGCCAGTGAAAAGTGTGTTCGTCAATCCAGTGATCGACATAACGCTGCTCCTGGGCCTTGCCCTGTTTGTTGAGGGTGACGAGCAGGATGTGGGCTTTCTTTTCGTTGAGCGTGATATGGCCGTTGTGCCAGTTGCCGGGGTTGAATTCAACGCCGAACAAGTCCGGGATTTCTTCGCGCTGAAAGTCTTGTCCGATGGCCAGGTCGAGTGGGTCGATGAGGCTACGGAAGCGGGCGAAGGTTCGCATGCTGTCGTCGG
>CAZCOS010000115.1:0-4076 GCA_964500605.1 uncultured Sterolibacterium sp. | reverse complement strand
GTGCGCACATTGTGCAATCGGTGCCTGGCGATGCGAGTCGTCGGGTGAAACGGGAACGAGGTGCCTGCCGTTCGTCATGAACGGCCCATGCCTCGGCTGCCCCCGCAACGGTAAGTCGGTGTGGAATGACCAGGACGATGCGCTTGCGCGGATCGTCAGCCACTGTGCCATCACGTGATCCATTCAGGATGCGCGGACGACACGGGAAGGCGGTGATTCAAATCCGACGAGCCCGGAGACCGGCCGATTGCTTTCTTGCCCTGTACCGGTGGTGCAGGGTGTTCTCAATGACCATCTGCGGGGTTGTGGGTGGCGGGAATGCACGGTGGACACCTCCGGTCCGGAGGTTGTTGCCGGGTGTTTTTCGCGATCGACAGGCAGAAGGTTTGCTCTGGAGTTTTCATCATGTCGAAGCAAAAACAGTTTTTTCATTCTTTTTCATTTCCCGGTGTGCTCAGGCCGCTGGCCTTGCTGATGGTCGGCAGCTTGCCAGGAATGGCGGCAGCGCAGACACATCTGGGCGAAGTGGAAGTGTCTGCTACCCGTGATCAGGCCACGCTGGGCCTGGATCGGGCCAGCAGCACGGCCAGCCGTACCGGGATTCCGATTCGCGCACTTCCGGCCAGTGTCAGCTCACTGGACGCTTCACAGCTGGAGGAGCGCGGTGATTTTCAGATGCGTCAGGCAGTAACCCGCGCCACCGGCATTACCGACATCGGTTCTGGCGGGACGGGCGGGCTATCTTATTCGGCGCGTGGTTATACCGGCACGAATTCGGTCGGCATCGCCGAAGACGGCATCCGCATTCAGACGGGCTCGGGAACACAAAATTACCCAGATAGTGCCTGGGGCTATGAACGGCTAGAGGTACTGCACGGCCCGTCCTCCGTGGTTTATGGTAGCGGCACGCTCGGGGCGACGGTCAATGCCGTGCGCAAGGAGCCCAGCCGAACCCGTGCGCAGGAATTCATGACGGCATTGGGAACAGACAGCCTCCTGCGTCTGGGAGCCGGGGCCACGGGGGCCTTGGGGGAAACAGCCAGCTATCGGATTGATGCTTATGGCGTCCGGACAAATGGCGAACGCGACCTGGGGAAGGCGCGCGGTGGGAAGCTGATGAGTCAGTTGCGCATCCAGCCCGGCAGCGATCTTCGCTTTGATCTGATCGCCGATTTCAGCCGACAGCATCCGGAACGCTACTGGGGTACACCGCATGACAATGGCCGCATCGTGCCGGCCTTGCGTCATGAGAATTACAACGCCGAAGATGCCGATATTAGTTATGCCGACACCCGTTTGCGGGCGCGCACCGAGTGGCAGGTAAGCGAGGCCTGGACACTGCGCAACGAGCTATATCGGCTCGAATCGAAGCGTCGATGGGTCAATATCGAAAACTACAAGCTGAACCTGGCCGCGAACCGGGTGGATCGCAGCGATTATCTGCATATCGAACATGAGCTGGAGCAGACCGGCAATCGTTTCGAGGCACTGTTGAAGCAAGGAGAGCATCGTGCTGTTTTTGGCTGGGAACCCGCTTACGTCAAGTTCCGTCACATCAACAATTCGCCTTATGGTGGCGCGTCCAGCGTGAGTATGCTCAACCCGGTGCATGGGCTTTGGACCAGCCCGGATGTCACCCGGCCCAAGCTGGACACCACGACCACGATGCACGCGCTGTATGCGGAAGATGCCTGGCAATGGAGTGAACGCTGGCTGTTGCTGGCCGGTGTGCGCCATGACCGCGCCGCCATCGACCGCGATGAGCTGGTGGCGGGCACCGATTTCAGTCGCACCCTGCGCGGTACATCCTGGCGACTGGGGCTGACCCATTTTCTGACGCCGGATACCAGTCTTTATGCCCAGCTGGCCACCGGCTATGACCCGGTAACGTCGTTGATTACCCTGAATCTGGCCAATGCCGATTTCAAGCTGAGCCGCGGGCGGCAGATGGAAGTCGGTCTAAAGCAGAAGCTGGCCGGTGGGCTGGGGGAATGGACGGCATCGGTCTATCGGATCAACAAGGACGACATCATTACCCGTGATCCGAATAACGCCGCGCTGTCCATTCAGGGCGGTAGCCAGTATTCGCAAGGGATCGAGCTTTCAGCCGCTGTCATGCCGTGGCGTGGCTGGCGGTTTGAAGGCAATGTGACGGTGCTCGATGCACAGTTCAGCCAGCTCAATGAACGAAGCGGCGCACGCGCTGTCTCACGCGCCGGCAACACGCCAGCCGATGTGCCAGAGCAGGTCGCCAATCTTTGGGGGCACTATCGTCAGGGGGCATGGCAGGCGTCGCTGGGCGCGCGTTATGTGGGCAAGCGTTACGCCAACAATGCCAACAGCCTGCGCCTCGACCCTTACACGGTGTTCGATGCGAGCCTTGCCTGGCAGGTTCGGCCTGATACGACTTTGCGTCTGCTGGGGCGCAATCTGGCCGACAAGGTTTATGCCGCACGCACCTACAACAATCAGTTCATTCTGGGTGAGTCGCGGCGGTTCGAGCTCGTGGCCGAAGTGAAGTTCTGATATGGCCCGCCTGCTTCGTATCCTGCACCTGACCCACCGCTGGCTAGGGATCGCGCTGGGGCTGTTGGTCCTGCTGTGGTTTCTTTCCGGGCTGGTCATGCTTTTCGTGGCCTACCCTCATCTGAGCGAGGATCAGCGTTTGAATTTTCTGCCGTCCATCCCGGCTGGAAAGCCACAGGTGACACCGCTGGCTGCCTGGCAGTCATTGGGGCGCGCGGATTGGCCGAAGGCGGTTCGCCTTGATGCCGAGCCTGGATTTGCGGTGTATCGCTTTCTGGCGGAAAACCGCTGGTGGGTGGTCAATGCGGAAAACGGCCACAGGGTGGAACCCCTGGATGCGAGGCAGGCGGCCGCTCATGCTCTCGCCTTGCGGGGCGGTGCAGTGCACCAGATTGTTCCCCTCGAACGGGATCAATGGACGGTTTCGCGTCGCTACGAGGCCTGGCGTCCGCTCTATCGGGTGGAGCTGGTGGATGGGCGAGAGGTTTATGTGTCGCGTGACAGCAGGGAAGTGGTGCTCGAAACAGATCGCGCCGAACGCCTCTGGAACTGGGTCGGCAGCGTTGTGCACTGGGTTTATTTCACCCCGCTGCGCGAGCAGCCGGAGCTCTGGCGGCAACTGGTGCTGTGGCTAAGCGCACTGGCCTTCATCCCGGCCTTGAGCGGCATGTGGCTGGGTGTGGATCGCTTGCGTTTGCGTCTGAAAAATCGCTATCGAGGTGGCCGCCTCACGCCTTACCGGGAATGGACAAAACGCTGGCATCACCTGATGGGGCTGGGTGCAGGTCTGTTTATCGTGACCTGGCTGCTGAGTGGCTGGCTTTCCCTCTCGCCGTTTGGCTGGGGCAGCGGCGTCCATACCCAGGAGATGCGTCAGCAGATGGCTGGAAAAACTTTCGATTCCGCGAGTCTGGATGAACGACCCTTGTTGCCCACGGGGACGCGCTCGGTCGAATGGCTGAATGTCGGCGGCGTCTCGTGGTTCAGGCTGAGGGGAGATTTTGATGGCGATGGACGGGTAATGGATGTCCGCTTACTGAATCGTGGCGGAGGCTTACAAACCGCTTTCGGGAAAGAGGAATTGCTGAAGGCGGCTGCTGCTGTACTGCCCCAATTTGCCCGTTCGGGAGAGTGGCTCACCGGGCCGGATGAAGAATACTATTCACTTCGCCACATCCCACGCCGCTTTCCGGTGCTGCGTCTGCAATTTTCAGATCCTGATGCGACGCGTCTGTATCTCGATCCGTCGAGTGGCCAGATTGTCCATGCGGCCAACCGGTACAGCGTAACGCGCCGCTGGCTCTATCACGGCCTGCATCGTTTTGATTTTCCGCCGCTGCTGGTCTGGCCTGTGCTCCGTGATGGCGTGGTCATTCTCCTGTCGCTGGCGGGAGGCGGCGTGGTGCTACTGGGCTGCTGGCTTGGATTGAAACGGATGAGAAGAGCAGGAGGTCAGGGCCGGGCGACTTTGTAAAATGAAGGGGTGCGGCGCGGTACCGCTCTGTACCGTACCGCGCCGCATCGTCGTGTCAGAATGTCAGCCGCAACGG
>CAZCOS010000114.1:0-4081 GCA_964500605.1 uncultured Sterolibacterium sp. | reverse complement strand
CCAACCCGGGCTGGGCAACAGAAATGTCCGGTAACTGGGGCGAGCCGCGCAGCGTTGGTTTGGACCTGATCTACAAGTACTAAAGCCAGAAGCCGCTCCGGACGACGGAGCGGCTTTCGGCTTGGTTTTCCTGAAACCGCCTCGTCAAACAACGAGGCGGTTTTTTTACGCGCCTTAGCGGGGAGGGGGCGGCGGAGGTAGCGGAAAGCGCGTCAGGCGGCGGGCAGGGGTAAGGGCATGTCGAGCGTCCGGAAAATCCGGGCGAAAAAACGCCGATGGTTTTCCCGGGGTTCGGGGGCCATCGGCGTTTTTCTGGCAGGGCTGGCGCGGTGCGAAGACCGGGCCACGGGCCAGCAGGGCAGGGGGGGGTTTAGTCTGCCAGGGAAATCTCGAAAATCTCGCGTTTGAGCAGGAGCTCGCGCGGCATGCGGGACTTGAGTTTCTCGAACCATTCGGCATGCAGCTTGAGTTCGGCCTGCCACTGTTCGTTGTCCACGCGGGTCAGATCTTCGAACTGTTCGCGGGTCATGCCTTCAAAGCCGGTCCAGTCGATGTCTTCAAAGCGAGGCATCCAGCCCAGCGCGGTTTCCTTGGCGGCGGCGCGGCCCTTGACGCGGTCGACGATCCACTTGAGGACGCGCATGTTGTCGCCAAAGCCCGGCCAGATGAAATCGCCGTTGTCGTCCTGACGGAACCAGTTGACCGTGAAAATGTGCGGGGCGTGCTCGACCTTGCGGCCCATCTTCAGCCAGTGTTTGAAGTAATCCCCCATGTGGTAGCCGCAGAAGGGCAGCATGGCGAAGGGGTCGCGGCGGATGATGCCCATGTCGCCTGCGGCGGCGGCGGTGGTTTCCGAGCCCAGCGTGGCGGCCATATAAACGCCGAAGTTCCAGTTGAAGGCTTCATAAACCAGCGGCACGGTGTTCGAACGGCGGCCACCAAAGATGAAGGCGGAAATCGGCACACCGGCGGGGTTTTCCCAATCCTTGTCGATAGAGGGGCACTGGCTCGCCGGGGCGGTGAAGCGGGCGTTCGGGTGGGCAGCCTTGCGGCCGGTGCTGGCGGCGGCTTCGGGTGTCCAGTCCTGGCCTTGCCAGTCGATGAGATGCTTGGGGGCTTCCTTGGTCATGCCTTCCCACCAGACATCGCCGTCGTCCGTCAGGGCGACGTTGGTGAAAATGACGTTTTCCTTGAGGGTCGCCATGGCGTTGAAGTTGGTCTTTTCCGATGTGCCGGGGGCGACGCCAAAGTAACCGGCTTCCGGGTTGATGGCGTACAGGTGGCCATCCTTGCCCGGTTTGATCCAGGCGATGTCGTCACCCACCGTGCTGATCTTCCAGCCGTCCATGGACTTGGGCGGGATGAGCATGGCGAAATTGGTCTTGCCACAGGCTGAGGGGAAGGCCGCTGCCACATAGGTTTTTTCACCCTTCGGCGACTCGACACCGAGGATGAGCATGTGCTCAGCCAGCCAGCCTTCGTCGCGGGCCATGGTCGAGGCGATACGCAAGGCAAAGCATTTCTTGCCCAGCAGGGCGTTGCCGCCGTAGCCGGAGCCGAAAGACCAGATTTCGCGGGTTTCGGGGAAATGAACGATGTATTTGGTGTGGTTGCAGGGCCAGCGGACATCTTTCTGACCAGGTTCGAGCGGTACGCCGACGGTATGCAGACAGGGCACGAATTCGCCGGTGTCACCCAGGGTATCGAGCACGGCGCGACCCATGCGGGTCATGATGCGCATGTTGATGACGACATAGGCACTGTCGGAGATTTCAACGCCGATGTGGGCGATGGGCGAGCCGATGGGGCCCATCGAGAAGGGGATGACGTACATGGTGCGGCCGCGCATGCAGCCCTTGAACAAGCCCTTGAGCTTGTCCTTCATCCTGGCCGGGTCTTCCCAGTTGTTGTTGGGGCCGGCATCTTCCTTGTTGGCCGAGCAGATGAAGGTGCGGTCTTCGACGCGGGCAACGTCGGAAGGGTCGGAGCAGGCGAGGAAGGAGTTGGGGCGTTTGGCAGGGTTGAGGCGAATCATCTTGCCAGCGTCGACCAGCATATTGCACAGGCGGTCGTATTCTTCCTGCGAACCGTCGCACCAGACGATGTTGTCCGGCTGGGTCAGGGCGGCGACTTCGGCTACCCAGGCCTTGAGCTTGGCATTGCGGACGTAATCGGGGGCTGCGGTGTTTGCGGCTTGGGTCATGGTGCGGAACTCTCCAGAAAAATCGTGTTGGGAAAGAACCTGAAAGTCGATCGGTCGCGCGGGTGGGCGATCGGTGGGCTTCCAGCGCGCCGCGCTGTCGGGGTGTGGCCGGACGCGGTGGGGGTGGAGGCAAGGCATGTCACTTGTCTGCTGAACCCGTAAACCGGCCATTTTGCCACTTTTGGCCTGACGGGACAAGACAGGAAAGGGAAAGGGAATGCCATGCGGATAGACCACGGTTTTTCGATTCTGCCCGTGGTTTCATCGGAACCTCCGTAGGGGCGAAACATTTTTCGCCCCAGCCCCCTCGTTCTGCAAGGACGAGAGGAAAAGACAGGGTCATCCGCCTGCGACGGTCATTCGATCGACCAGGATGGAGCCGACCTGCTTGGAGCCTCGCACCAGTACGTCGTTGCCAATGGCGACGATGCCTTTGAACATGTCTCTCAGGTTACCGGCAATGGTGATTTCCTGGATGGGGTAGGCGATTTCGCCGTTTTCCACCCAGTAACCTGCCGCACCCCGCGAATAGTCGCCGGTGACGTAATTGACACCCTGGCCGAGTAGTTCGGTCACGAAGACGCCGGTTCCCATCTTCCGCAGCAGGCCTTCAAGATTGTGTTCGCCGGGTTGAACGATCAGGTTGTGGCTGCCCCCTGCGTTGCCGGTGGTTTGCATTCCCAGCTTTCGGGCGGAGTAGGTGGAAAGGAAATAGCCTTGGAGCACACCATCGCGGATGACTTCTCGGTCGTGGGTGGCCACGCCGTCATCATCGAAGGGGCTGCTGGCAAGGGCTCCTTTGATATGCGGACGTTCGCTGATCTGGACGAAAGACGGAAAAATGGCTTGTCCCAGACTGTCGAGCAGGAAAGTCGTCTTTCGGTACAAGGCCCCGCCGCTGACGGCTTGAACGAAGCTGCCGATCAGACCAACGGCCAGCGGCGCATCGAAAAGAACGGGAACCGAACAGGTTTTGAGACGGCGGGCATTCAAGCGGGCCAGCGCACGGCGGGCGGCGTAATCGCCGATGGCTTGTGGGCTGGCGAGGCGTTTGGGGTTGCGATTCGAGCTGTACCAGTCGTCGCGCTGCATGCGTTCGCCTTCTCCGGCAATCGCAGCGCAAGCGATGTAGTGGCGCGTGGTGGGATAGCCGCCCATGAAGCCCAGGCTGTTGGCGGATACGAACTGGGCCTGATGGGTGCTGACGCTGGCTCCTTCGGTGTTCGTGATCAGGGGGCTGACGGCGAAAGCCGCATCTTCGCAGCGGTGCGCTAGATCAATGGCTTCTTCAACGGTCGGGTTCCAAGGGTGGCAAAGATCGAGTGCCATCGGTTTTTTGGCCAACAGCTTTTCTTCCGGCAAGCCCGCACAGGGGTCGGGAGCTGTGAAACGGGCGATCGATAAGGCTGCTGCAACAGTGGCGCGCAGGGCAGGGGGGGCGAAATCCGAGGTGCTGGCGTGGCCGCGACGCTGGTCGAGATACACCGTGACGCCGATGCCTTTATCGCGGTTGTACTCGATGGTTTCCACTTCGCCACGGCGCACGCTGACGGATTGCCCGAAGGCTTCGGAGACATCCGCTTCACAGGCTGTCGCACCTAGTTCGCGGGCGTGGCGCAAGACGTCGTCAGCAAGTTGGCGCAAGGTATCTTGAGAGTAGCTGAATCCGGTGGCTGACATGGGCATGAGAAAGAGAGAAGGGCGGTAGGCACTGGAAGCAAAAGTATAATCCTAGAAAGTGCGGTTGACCGCTGATTTCCAGTATGAAGCCCTTGTTTTCAGAAGCATTTTGGCTCTGGTTGGCCCTCGCCTTTTAAGTGAGGACGCTAAACCTCCGATTGCACGTTTTTCCGTCGGCCTGGCTGCGTTGCTCCTCCT
>CAZCOS010000113.1:0-4338 GCA_964500605.1 uncultured Sterolibacterium sp. | reverse complement strand
GGCGTGTGGTTGCCGCCGGGGCTGGCCCCTGCAGTATCGGCCAGGGAAAACCGGACCCGAACCATCGGGAGCGACGGGATGAGTCTTATTGCACCGAATGATGTGCTGGGCAGCTCGCGCCCTGGCACGTGAGTCCCGAGGTGGCACGGGATTCGGGTGACGCGCAAGCCACCAATCAGTTTGCAGTCATGCCGGAATTCCGGCTCGCGCACATCAGCGGGGCACTGGCCTTGAGCCTGACGCTGTGTGCGATGGCAAAGCTCCTGGCCGATGCCGTGAGCAGATGTACCGGCCATGGTCTGCATGTACCTGGCTGTATCGGCTTGTCGAGCAGCACTATCCGAATTTCCGTGAACTGCGTGCGAGAGAAGGGAGATCACTCCCCGAGCATGTGCAAGAGGAGTTCGATGGCTATCTGAAATGCAGACGGCTGGAAGAAGGCTTCCTGCGCGTACGATGCAAGGGTTGCCACGCCGAGAAGCTCGTGGCGTTCAGCTGCAAGAAGCGCGGGTTTTGTCCCTCGTGCGGGGGGTCTTCGCCTGTCAGCCGGGCCGCTCACAGCATGAGCAAGTTTTCTTCCCAGGGCTTCTGCGCGAGATAGGAGGTCAGACGCTCGTTCAACGGACCCAGGTCCCAGCCGTATAGTGTAGCGATGTCCACCGCGCGTTTTTCGTCCCTGACCGCGCCGGCAAAGTCTCCCGTGGCCGCCAGCGCCGCAGCCCGCACCTTAAAACTTGAGGGATCATCCTTCGTCGCCGCGTCTCGTCGGCATGGCCACCGCGCTCAAGCAACAACTGGCGGCCACATTCACAATGGAGCGACCGGCTCCCGATTTGCAGCAACGCGGATTACGCTGCGAATCGGGAAAACCCGCAGCGCAGAGCCGCATGCAAATGGGAGCCGGCCATGAAGAACGTACGATTTATCGGATTGGATGTCCATGCACAGACCATCGCATTGACCCATACGCGAATAGGTTGCTCGTACCACGGACTAAAGAGTATCGGTAGCTGTGGAATTGGTTGGGCGCTTTATCGGTGGCCGAGCGGCATTGACTGCCGCGAAAAATGACCCCTCAATGTTCTGCGTCGAGGCATTTAGTCCATTTAACAGAAAGCGATAAACCTTAAACTGATCGGACTGCATCGGAGTCGCAATTCCGAGTCGCTCGCCAGCACGAATCATGAGTTCGAGATCCTTCCAATTCCTAAACGAAAAGCTATATAGACCATTTTTTTCAACACCGTTGCAGTGCAGAGTAAACGACGCCGCACCTTTGTCGGTATTCGCAAGAACTGGATATTCTTGGTCCTTTATGCACTTCGAATCTACGGCAATGAGCCACAGACAGTTTTTCGTGGCGAAGTAGCAATACTCGCCAAAAATTGCACCGCTGTCGTTGATCGTGGCGGCATATAGCCCTCCACTGTTATCGATTACCCCGGTTGTCCAACTACCGAAGGTCGTTTGCGCTTGGACAACGAAGGGACAAGCCAAGGTAGCAAAAACTAGTGTAACGCGCGCCTTCATGATCGCTCTCCGAGGTATCGCCGCTAAATACTCGCAGAATCATACTCCGTAAGGCATGACGAAGGTCACACTCCGAAACGAGTTGCGGTGCTCTGCCGCACAAGAGACAACTGCGACAGTGCAATTTGCGCACGTATGACTGTCCAGTCGGTTACATGAATGAATGGCGCTAATGACATGGACTCCCCTGCTCCCACGGCATCAAATGTGCCAGATTGAAGGTTGGTGTCGATCAATCACGGAGCAGGAGGAGCAGAGATGAAGGTTACACGAGTGGGACTGGATATTGCGAAACTGGTATCTAAGGTGCATGGCGTGGACGAGCATGAGAAGCAGACGCTGCGCAAGCAGTTGGCGCGGACGAAGGTGCTGGAGTTTTTCGCGAACTTGCCATTGAGGAGCCGGAGGTCATCGCGAAGGTTCTTTCGCACTTGGAGAAGACGGCCCCGGACCAGTACCAGGCCGAGCTGCCGCTCGGCGCGTGGGCGCCGCCGGAGCAGGGGCGGCTGGTTTGAACTAAATGCGAGGAGGGATTCCCGGCGTCGGGTCAGGCGGCCGGCCGGTCCCGGCTAAGCCCAGTTCAGCTTGATGGCAGGACGGAGCTGATCGGCGCCGGGGTGGAGGCAGCCAGGGCAGGTTTCAAGGGAGGGTGCGGCCAAGAACGGGCTGGAACCACTTGATCTGATGGCAAGGCTTGCTGCCTTGGTGCCACCACCACGGATGCACCTGACGAGATTCCATGGGGTGTTCGCGCCGCACAGCAAGCTGTGGGCGGCGGTGACACCGGCGCATCGGGGCGTGGGTGGTAAAGGGCAGGGCGATCAACCCGACCCCGACAAGCCGATCACCCCTCGGCATGTGGCCATGAGCTGGGCGCAGCGCCGGCAAGCGCGTGTTCAGCATCCAGATCAACATCTGCACTGGCTGCGGCGGGAAGCTTCGGGTGATCGCCAGCATCGAGGAGCCGGAAGTGATTGCGAGGATTCTGGCGCACAATGAGAAGACCGCGCCGGATCAGCGGCGAGCCGACTTGCCCCTCGGGGCGCGGGCACCGCCCCTGGCGGACCGGGCAAGATCGTGGCGGAACAGGTTGCACAGCAAAGGTCAGGGGGTTGCAGGTGGGAGCGGCAGTTGCCGGTCTGGTCGGAGCAGGGAGTTTTGGACCGGCGCGAATAGTGACGCAAGGCCGGGAAGGGGGAATTCAGGCAGGCCTCGAAGGCGAGCGGTGCCAGGGGAGTGGTTTGAATGTCCTATCCGCAGATTAGCCGTCAGCGCAGGTCTCTGTTGGCGCTAGTGCACTGCATGCACTAGAATATTCCATGCCTGCGGTGAAGCGCTTTGCCCGGTGTCGTATCGAGATGTACTTCGACGATCATCCGCCACCGCACTTTCACGTCATTACGCGCAACAACGAGCGTATTGCGGTAGTGATCGAAACACTGGCGATACAGGCGGGCGATGCCGATTCGCGCAACACGGCTGAGGAGTTCGAGTGGGCACGCGATAACAAGGCGGAGTTGCGCTCGCGCTGGCAGGAGTATTCCGAGGAAGAACCTTCGCAGGAGTAACCATGAACGACACGAAAGCCGTCCGCATCGCGGGCGTGAAGTACGCAGGCGAGTTCACGTTGCGTCTGCGCTGGGCAAATGGAAAGACGATGACTGTCGATTTGCATGAGCCAGTGCACCGGCTAAAGGGGATGCACGCGTTAAGGGATAAGGCGATGTTCGCACGCGCTACGAAGGGAGAGGGCGGACACAGTGTGGTATGGCCCGGTGAAATCAACATGGGAGCGGATCGACTGTGGGAAATGACGCTCGAACAGAATGGGCATTTCGACGCGGTGGAGTTTATCCGCTGGCGTTGGCGCTATGGACTGAGCCTGAGCGATGCAGCCGAAGCACTCGGCTTGTCGCGGCGCCAAGTGGCCTATTACGCAAGCGGCGAGCGGCCAGTCCCCCGTACCGTACTTCTGGCATGTAAGGGTTGGGAAGTCGAGAGACAGGGCGCGGCAGCCTGAAGGTTGTCGCCGCCGTAGCCGACATTTGGCGAGTTGCACGTTGGTGCCTGATAGCCCCTGGCCTTCAGCGACCGGCACGGCACGAGGCACGTCCATGCGTGCGCTGCGCCAGCCCCCATACCGGTAATACCCGATGGCCAGCGCCACGGATGCGATCGATGCCAGCGGGAAACTCGCCCACAGCCCCTTGAGGCCGAAGTCCGGCTGCAGCACCCTTGTCGGCGGTTATTACTCGACGCGGAGAAATCATTCGACTGATTTCTGTCAGGCGATCTCGAGATGAAGAGGTGGAGATTCATGAAAGCGAAGGTCTTTGATCGTAAATTCGACGCTGCCGGGAAGATTTTTGACCAGCTTGATCTGAGCAAGGCGCGGCGCGTCGGCACAGACGCGAAGCGGGTCAATGTGGACTTCCCCGCCTGGATGGTGGATTCCCTCGATCGTGAGGCGCGTCGACTGGGCGTGACACGGCAGTCTTTGATCAAGCTGTGGCTTGCCGACAGACTCGGTCAGCCGGCTGTTGCCGCAAAGAGATAGAGGGCGGATCGCCGAATTTCCAAGGTGACTCCAATGATGAACGGGCGTACATTTCCGCTGAAGCTTCCCAATTCCGTCAAGAATGCGGCCGCCAGGTTTGCGAAAGTGGACGGTGTATCGCTCAACCAAGTCATCGCGGCAGCCGTCGCGGAGAAAGCAGGCACTTCGCAGGCTGCGCGAGTGTTCTTGCCGGAGCGGCTCGAAACCCGGCGCCGAAAGACGCAACAGGACTTCGCCAAAAAACACGATGG
>CAZCOS010000112.1:0-4398 GCA_964500605.1 uncultured Sterolibacterium sp. | reverse complement strand
CGCCAGTGCCAAGTAGTCGTTGTGACTGGGCTTGGGACCGTTTTTCGCGGGAAGCAGATGGTTGTGCTGGCCTGGCAACTGCTGGGCATACGCCACGAAGTCGCCGCTGACCTCCATGATCTGCAAGCCCAGGTCTTCAAGGCCTGGACTGCCTGGCTCAATTTCTTCGTAGTACAGCAGGTCAGGGATGCCGAACTGCATCGGAAGCAGAAAGAGCGTTTCCATCAACGCTCCTGCCTCCATGTCGATCAAGATGTTGGCATCACTGATGAGCAACCGCATCCGATGACTCCAACTGGCGTTCTTTGTGGAAGCGCATCATCGGGATGCCCAGCAGCTCCGCTGCCTTGCCCTCGGAGATGTATTGCTCGGCCAGGGCGCGGTACACCAACTGATCGAACAGTCGTGGCTGCTCTTGCGGCAGCGGGTCGCCCGGCTCGTTCTTGCGCCAGCCCTTTGCCGAAAACCGCTTCACCATCGAAAGGTGAGCAGCCTCGGTGATCACGCCACACTGTTTTGCGCGCTGCAGCCATCCGGCCATCGATAGGCCGAACTCGTGTTTGAGCACGTACAGCTCTTGCCATTCCAGCGCATGACGTTGTGCCCCAAGCAACTGCAACACCGCGACACGCGGAGCCAGGAATGCACCGGCGAAACGGTCGCAGGCCTTCTCTTCGTCGATGCCGTCAGCCAGTCGTCCTTCGAGCAGCAAATGCCCCAGCTCATGCGCCAGGGTGAACCGCTGTCGATCACCAGGCCAGCGCTTGGAAACAGCCACGACCGGATACTCCCGGCCATCATCGGTTCGAGCCTTGGCCGTCAAGCCAGAGAAGCCCGGGTTTTCTTCATCGACCACGATGACCAGCAAGCCAAGGCCTTCGAGGGTGTCGGTGAGGTCGGCAATCGGGTTCAGCCCCAGCTGCCATGCGTTGCGAACCGTATCCGAGAACGCATCGATCTCATCCGGCGAGGCGACGTGTTCAGGCAAGTTCGCGGGTGGTGCAAACGCCGGGAACGGAAGCTCGGGAAAGGCACCGAGCAACTCCACGCGCTTTTCCACCAACTCGACGACCTTGATCTTCAGCGCATCCTGCGCCGTCTTGCCAAAGGTCGAGAGCTTGCGGAACTCGGGCTGCAGCAGCTCGACCGAATGCGTGCGAAAGAAGTACTCGGTCCGGATGCCGCAGGCGCGGGCCAGCTTGAGAAGCTGAGACGACGAGGGCGTCAGAAGACCCTTCTCGTACTTTTGGATGGCGGTGTGAGAAACACCCACCTGTTCGCCCAACGCACCCAGGGTCAGACCTGCCGCCAATCGTGCTTGACGAATGCGATCTGCAATCATGACGCCTCCTTGGTGTTGGGTTTAAAACGACCCATATCCTACCAAATTTTTAAACCAAAGAGAACCCCGGCCCGCCCAGGTGGCCGAGACATCACCCGTGGGCGATTGCTTCCATGTAGGGGCGCATCACGTTGGCGACGCGGCAGGCCCGGGCGTATCGCCACAGGTCGTCTGCCGACGCCTTGCGCATCCTCCAGGCGTCTTTCAGGGCCTCCAGCGCCACGTCCAGGCCGATCTTGTTTCGGTGCTTGAAGCAGTCCACGACCGTTTTGGCCGCGCCGTACACCCGCAGCTTCACGCCGTCGCGCAGGTGCTCTTCGACGCCCTCCATGTAGACGTCGCCGGTCATTTGAACCATCTTGACCGGCGGATAGCCGATTCGGGGTACGTGGCTGCCGCGCGGCATGGCGATCCAGATCTGGCGCGGCAGTTGTGTGGTCAGCTCGTGGAATTGCAGCGCCGTCAGCAGGCAGAACACGGCCTGCGGCACTTTGGTGGCGATGGCCGCCAGGCTTTCATTCTCCGAGCCCGGATGGCTGGGCAGGCGGTACAGGCCGCGCCCAACCCTGTCCAGCAGGCCAGCGGTGGTCAGGCGCGTCAGCACGACCCGGGGCGCATCAATGGCCTCCAGATCGCTGGCGCGCAGCAGCCCCTTCTGGCTGGCCAGATCGAGGACGCGCTGGGTGTGGGTGTCGGCGAGCATGGTGGGAGTGTGTTCCGTTTATTCGTCTAATGCAAGACTTTGACGAAAAACAGGAACAAGCCCAATGCCAGTTCGGTTCTGCGTTTGGGGATCGAACCGCAGACCATCGAAGGGGAAGCGAGCGTTCCGTTTCTTCGTTCAATGTGAGGATGTGCCGAGGAAACGGAACAAGGCTTACCGGTCACGCGGTGGCCACGCCTGCGTCGGCGTATCCGGCCCGGAGTAGATAGATGGCGTGGATGCAGTGGTCAGACGGGCAACGATGCCAGGGCATGCAGCAACGATCTGCTCTGGCTTGCGGGATCGGCCTTCACATCGATGCCCTGATCTTGGGCGTCTTGCACCCAACGCTTGGCCCAGACCATGACCTCGTCGCGGTCGAACCGGACGAGCTTCTGAACCCGACGATGCGGGATGCCCAACGCCTCTCGCATCTGCTTTTGCGTGAAGATGTACAGGGGCAGTCCGGTCACATACGAAATCTCGCGCGGGTCCATCAACTTCGAGCCGCTCGGAAGGACGACGTCGGATGCTTGCTCCCAAGTCGATGCTCGGAGGGCTTTGGACTCGAAGTCGAAGACTTCGTCGATGGGATACACGACGCGCTTGGACATTTTCATGAACCGGGGCCCGCGCCCCTCACTGCGCCAGCGTTGGAGGGTCTTGGGACTAATGTTCCAGCGCGTGGCCAGCTCGTTTTCGTTCATCATCATTTTCTGCATGGTTGACTCCGTCTATGGTTGAAGGCAACGCATTCAGGCGTGACGTCGGCCGTAAAGCCAAGTCCTCGGCAAGACCTCCATGCAGTTTCAGCGCAATGCGAGCATCAGCGGGTCACGCATATGTCCCTGCCCAGCACGCCGATACCCACCACTATGGGGACGTCTCGGCATCGTTGAAGATAGACGGTTCAAAATTCCGGTAGAATCCACCACCAATTCAAAAACCCAACCCTGATCGGTTGGGTTTTTTCTTTTCTGCCGCGCCAGCACTGGCGGGGCTTCCAGCGGGGTCCGGTGTTTCGCCATCGCGCCCGTGGCGCATTTTCCTGCCCAATGGGCCTCGGACGCCTCTCTTTTCTCCATTTGACCGGTGGCTGGACGAGGCTCACACCCTCGATTTCATGCGGGTTTCGGGCCGCTGGTTGGGCGTCAACCGCCCTGACCAGAAACCTTGCAAACCTGTTTTACGCATCGAAGCCGTTGAACAACTGATGCTGCTCATCCCAGTCCGACGGCGGCAAATGGTTCTTCAGCCAGAGCAGGCTCAAGGTCTTCGGCTGGCGCCCATCGAGGATGCTGCGCACCAGCGTCGGCGAGAGCAGCGTCAGTCGCAGCAGTTCATTCACGGTGGTCTGATGCAGCCCCTCACGCCGGGCAATGTCCGATCCGCTGCTCACGATGCCCTCGTCGATCAGTCTCTGCCAGTGAAACGCCTTGGACAGCGCCGTCAGGATCGGTGCATCATGCTCCGGAATCTTGTCGCCGGTCGCCGCCGGAATCACCACCTTGCGCCCGCCGTGCCGCTTGATGCGCACCGGGATGAAGGTCGTGAGTTTCGCGCCAGGCCGATTGACGGCTGCGCCCGTCTGAATGATCCGTGTCATGCCACTACCTCCATAACATTCTCCTGGTGTTCGAGTTCCAGTAATTCCGCGCCAATCGTGCCCGGCCGCATTTCGCTGGCCAGGGCGTGCCAGCCGGTATCCCGCCAGGTGATCTCGATGCCCTCATCCCTGAGCGTCACGCGCTCCACCAACAACTGGACGATGCGTTGCCGCTCGGCGGGGAACAACTGTGCCCATACTTGGCCCATCTGCCGCAGCGGCAGCACCACTTCCGGTTCGGTCAATGCCGGGCATTTCTCCCGGGCCACGTCCCACACCGACTGCACCATCTCCGGCGACATCAGCGCGGCATGGATTTGTGCCAGTACCATCTGCTCGATGGGTTCCGCCGGCACCCGGCCTGCCGGGCTGGCATCGGCGCCGAAGCGCACCTTGCGGTTCGGCACGTAGTAGCGATAGCGCTTGCCATTGGGCTTCTTGGTGAAGGCCGGTTGATACTTCTCGCCGTCGGCGGTGTAGAACAGCCCGAGCAGCAAGGCCTCCGGCTGGCGCCGCTGCCAAGTCTCAGAGGTACGCTGGCGATTGTTTTGCGCAAGGATGGCGTGGACGGCATCCCACAGGGCTTGATCGATGATCGATTCGTGCGTGCCAAGATAGAACTGCCCCTTGTGCGGAATCTCACCCCGGTAGACACGGTTGTGCAGCAGCTTGTAGAGCATCTGCTTGCTAAATGGTCGCCCCTGAAAAATTCATTTCCATAAAAAACAACCCGCTTACGCCAGCTGG
>CAZCOS010000111.1:1630-4427 GCA_964500605.1 uncultured Sterolibacterium sp. | reverse complement strand
TCTGCCGGGTGAACCGCACCTACTCCGAGCAGAAGACCCACGGCCTGATCGTGGATTACCTCGGCATCTTCGACGACGTGGCCAAGGCACTGGAGTTCGACGACAAAAGCGTCACGGCGGTGGTATCGAATATCCAGGAACTCAAGGACCGGCTGCCGGAGGCAATGCAGAAATGCCTGGCGTTCTTCGCCGGCGTTGATCGCACTGTCGAGGGTTACGAGGGGCTGATCGCCGCCCAGCAATGCCTGCCCAACAACGAGGTGCGCGACAACTTCGCGGTCGAGTACAGCCTGCTTAACAAGCTATGGGAGGCCATCTCGCCAGATCCGATCCTCGGCGAATACGAGAAGGACTACAAGTGGCTCTCGCAGGTGTACCAGTCGGTGCAGCCCTCCAGCGGCCACGGCAAGCTGATCTGGCATTCCCTCGGGGCCAAGACCATCGAGCTGATCCACCAGAACGTGCACGTCGATGCCGTGCGCGACGATCTCGACACTCTGGTGCTGGACGCCGATCTGCTGGAGGCGGTGCTCTCGAATCCCGATCCTAAAAAGGCCAAGGAAATCGAGATCAAGGTTGCCCGACGCCTACGCAAACACCTCGGTAACCCCAAGTTCAAGGCGCTCTCGGAACGCCTGGATGCCCTGCGCGATCGCTTCGAGTCCGGCGTGCTCAACAGCGTCGAGTTCCTCAAGCAACTGCTGCAACTGGCCAAGGAAGTGCTGCAGGCCGAGAAGGAAACGCCTCCGGAAGAGGACGAGGATCGTGGCAAGGCGGCGCTGACCGAGCTGTTCAATGAAGTAAAGACCGCCGAGACGCCGATCATGGTCGAGCGCGTGGTGGCGGATATCGACGAGATCGTGCGCTTGGTCCGGTTTCCCGGTTGGCAGGACACCCTCGCTGGCGAGCGCGAGATCAAGAAGGCGCTCAGGAAATCCTTGTTCAAGTACAAGTTGCACGCCGATGAAGAGCTGTTCGAGAAAGCGTACAGCTACATCCGGCAGTATTACTGAGGCCCGAGCATGAAAGCAGAAGACACGCTGGTTACCAATCTGCTGCAGGGCGCGAAGCAATTCATCGTGCCGATCTTTCAGCGCGACTACAGCTGGGGCACGAAGCACTGCCAGCAACTGTGGAAGGATGTGATTCGCGTCGGTAGCGACCCAAATGTGAAGGGGCACTTCCTTGGCTCAGTGGTCTATGTCGCGGCCGAGGACAACACAGCCACCATCACTCGTTGGTTGTTGATCGACGGCCAACAACGCCTTACTACCCTGACGCTTTTGTTGATCGCGCTTCGTGACCAGATGGCACAGCTTCCTGGCAATTTCGGTCAGGGAGAGGAGGAAGCGACGCCCGATGAGCTGGACGACTATTACCTGCGCAACCGGCACGGCAAGGGAGAGCGACGGCACAAGCTGCATCTGCGCCGGGCAGATCACGAAACGCTGATTGCGCTTCTGGATGGAAAGACGTTGCCAGAGGCCGCCTCGGAACGGGTGAAGGAGAACTTCCTGTTCCTGCGTGATTTGGTCGCCCAGGCAGATGTGCAAACCGTCTACAACGGCATCAAGAAACTGGTGGTCGTGGACGTGAGTCTGACGCGCGGCCAGGATGACCCGCAGATGATCTTTGAAAGCCTGAACTCTACCGGGGTGGATTTGACTCAGGCCGATCTGATTCGAAATTTCGTGCTGATGCGTCTGGACGAGTCCTCCCAGACACAGCTCTACGAAGAACACTGGCAGCCGATCGAGCAGGCTTTCGGGCGGCGCTACCGTACCGAGTTCGATAAATTCGTGAAGGATTTTCTGACGCTGCAAATGCGTCCCGGCACGCCATTGAAAGCGGCCGAGATCTATCACGAGTTCCGCAGCTACTTCTCCCGTACTGTCGAAAAGCGTGGTGTCGATGGCATTCTCAGCGACCTGCGGCGCTTCGGCACCTACTACACGGCATTCAGTCTCGGACAGGAGAAGCAGCCGGCATTAAAGGAGGCATTTGCCCGCCTGCGTTCCCTGGTCGAGGTGGCTTCGCCGGTCGTGCTGACGCTTTACGACTTTCATGACCGAGCAAAGACCCTGCGTTCCGATGAATTCGTCGAGGCTGTCGAATTGCTGGAAAGTTTCGTGTTCCGGCGTTCAGTGTGCGACATGCAAACGCGCAGCCTCGGACAAATATTCGCAAGCCTCGCCTATCGGATCACCGAGAGCCAGCCGTTGCTCAGTTTAAAGGTGGCGCTGTATCGGCAAGGCAAGAAGCGCCGCTTTCCGAGCGATACCGAATTTCGCGAGGCGCTCGAAACCCGCGATGTCTACGACATGCGAACTTGCTTCTATCTGCTGGATCGGCTTGAGAACTTCAGCAAGGAGCGCATCGATACCTCGAACTTCTCCATTGAGCACGTTATGCCGCAGAACGAGGATCTTCGTCCGGAATGGCGAACGATGCTCGGTAGCGACTGGAAAGCAATACAGGAAACGTGGCTACACCGCCTGGGCAATCTGACGCTGACCGGATACAACTCCACTTACAGCGACCGTCCATTTTCCGAGAAGAAAACGATTGCCGGTGGTTTCGATGAGAGCCCGCTGCGCTTGAACAAGTTCATTCGCGAACAATCGGCGTGGGACGGTACGACCATCGAGCAGCGAGGCAAGTTGCTCGCTGAGAAGGCCGTGACCGTATGGCGACCATTGGTTGTCGATTTGCTGGCCGTGAAGCAACGGGAGTTGGAGGAGCACAAGGCCTTTGCCGCCAACTACAGGATCGAGGACCTGGAACTGGATGACATCGC
>CAZCOS010000111.1:0-1530 GCA_964500605.1 uncultured Sterolibacterium sp. | reverse complement strand
TCTGATATGCCGAGCACTGCAAAGAAACGAATCTCCAAAAGCACTTTGTCCATGTTCCTGCGGACCAAGTGCGATCGCGAACTTTATCTGTCTTTGCATGAAGACTCGGAGCTTGATTCGCATGGCATGCCGGTTCCGTTGCAGGCACGTCCTGGAATCGGTGTCCTCCAAACGGCAGGACGGGATTTTGAGGATGAGCGCAACGATCAGTTGATTCAGGCGTTCGGCAGTCTGGTCATCTATCAGCCGGACAAGGGAGGCGCAAACAAACCAGTCAAGGCCCCGCTCGCGTCGTTGCTTGGCAAGGTAACAGCCTTGCCGTCGATCATCCTGCAAGGGAAGTTCGAGCCCTCTTCCTTCCAGAACGCCGTGATGGCAAATATTGGTCTGCAACCCGGACAGATCACTCAGGTGCCGCCAATCGCAGGGCTCATTCCTGACATCATCGTCGTGCGCCAGGCCACAGCAGATGACGAGGAGGTGGGGCCAGACGGATGTCGTCGGCGAATTGACCCGGCAACTGAGACGCGGCGTGCATTGAGCATCATTGATGTAAAGCACACCAGCGAGGCTAATCCGAGCTACTCCGCCGAAGTCGCGCTTTACGCACTTTTTCTTGCGAACTGGATCGCCGACCAGGGGTTGCAGAATGAGTATTTCGTAACGATTCGCAGCTACCTGTGGACCCGATTCAAGCAAGGCCAGTCTGAACTCGACGCGTTGATGTCGGGCACATCCCCAGCGACAGCGATTCAGTATCTCAACGCGCTGATTGCCGACAGTGAAGACGCCAACTTGCGCTTCTATCTGCCCACCGTTCTGCATTTCTTCCGGGAGGACTTGCTCCGGGTCATCGCCGTTGGCGATGCATCAACCAACGGGTGGCAGAACCTTGAATGGCATGTCGATGGCAGGTGTAGTGCCTGCGACTGGTTGGGGCACGAAAAGTGGGCAAATGCGAAGGACAAAGCGCGAATTGCGGCTCAGCCGAACCACTACTGCTACCCCGCAGCGAAGCTGACTGGGCACTTGAGCCAAATCGCGGGTATGACTCGAGGTGCAAGAAAGACGCTCCAGATTAATGCCATTCAGGACACGGCGGGTGCGGCAAGCGCCCCCTCCGCACATCCTGCCTTCCAGCAACACAGTCATCTCAAAAAGGAACGAAGCCGTATCCCCGCGCGCGCGCAGGCCCTAATTTCTTCGGCTACGACGGTGGACAGCGCCGCTGTGCTGGCGAGTTTGGCGCCAGCGCCACAACTCCATGTGGCGATCGCGGTCAACTTCGATCCGAGCGCTGGGTTGCTCACTGGCCTTTCGATACTTGGTAGAGCGACGGCCTATGTGACGGGACAGTCGCCCCGGCAGTTTGCGACGAAATGCTTTGTCGTGGATCAGAAGGCGCTGGCTGACGAGTGGGTGGCTTTGGAGGGGCTCCTGTCGACACTGTCTGACATGATTGATCAGGCTGAGACATTTGTTCGCGCTGCCGGACGAACCCCGCTAACCGCACAAATCGCGTTCTGGGAG
>CAZCOS010000110.1:0-4507 GCA_964500605.1 uncultured Sterolibacterium sp. | reverse complement strand
TGGCGCTGTTCGGCAACAAGGACGCCAAGGGCATCGTGCTGCTCAAGCCCTACGCGGACTACTACGCGGAGTACCGGAAGAAGGTCGCCGAACTGGTGGGGCTATTTCCGCTGGGCCAAGCCATCACGGGCGAAGCGGCGCAGAAGGCGTTCATCAAGCTGTTCGGCGCGATTCTGCGGCTGAAGAACATCCTCACCGCTTTCGACGACTTCGCGGGCAACGAAATCCTCAGCGACCGCGATTTTCAGGATTACCAGAGCCTGTACCTCAACTTGTACGCCGAGTTCCGCAGCACGTCGGAGGCCGACAAGGAAACGATCAACGACGACGTGGTGTTCGAGATCGAACTGATCAAGCAGGTCGAGATCAACGTCGATTACATCCTGATGCTGGTCGAGCGGTACATCTTGGCCAAGGGCACCGGCCAGGACAAGGAAATCCGCGCGACCATCGAGCGCGCGATCAATTCCAGCCCGTCGCTGCGCAACAAGAAAGACCTCATCGAGGCGTTCGTGGATTCCGTTTCCCCGAAAGCCAAGGTGGATGCGGAATGGCAGGCCTTCGTCGCCAAGAAGAAGGTCGAGGAGCTTGATCGCATCATCGCCGACGAAGGTCTGAACCCGGACGAGACGAAGACGTTCGTGGACAACGCCTTCCGCGATGGAGGGATTCCGACCACGGGCACAGCCATTACGAAGATTCTGCCGCCGGTCTCGCGGTTCTCGAAGAACAACAACCATTCGGCGAAGAAGCAGTCGGTGCTGGAGAAGCTGGCGGCGTTTTTCGAGCGGTATTTCGGGTTGGGGTGAGGCGAGGCGGACTATGTTTGAGCATACGTTCACTCGAGAGACCGCGCCGCAGCGTTGCTTGTGCCCCTTGCGTGGGTTTTTTCATAACTGATCGGGAGGAAATGTGACCGACGACAAGAAAAATACGAATCACGAGCCGTTGGTTCACGAGTCGGTCAGTTCGCATCCGGCATGGTTCCGGCTGATCGATCAGTTGAACTGGTACGACGGCAAGAGCCAGCACTGCCAGCGTTGGTACAAGCGACTGAAGTTCACGCAAGTCGCGCTCGCGATCTTGATCCCTGTCACCAGCTTGCTGCCAGCCGAGTGCGCTAAATGGACAGCATCGATCGCTGGTGCGCTGATCGCCATCCTCGAAGGCGTCCAGCAGATGAACCAGTATTCGACCCTATGGGTCACATATCGCGCCACGTCGGAACGACTGAAACACGAAAAATACCTGTTCCTCTCCGCCGCCGGCCCCTACAAAGGCTTGGCTGAACCAGAGCGGCTGGTTGCACTAGCCGAAAGGGTTGAGGAACACGTCTCGACCGAGCACGCCAACTGGTTCAATGAAACCCGCCGTGCCGCCACGGCGCAGAAGCCGGAGGGCGCGTGATGACAGCCGTGCGCCCTGCAGATCTGACCATCGGAGCACGGTCGTTGCCGTTGCCTGTGTACTTCCCGTCCATTTCTTCGGTCAAGACGGCGTTGCTGCCGCAGGACTATTTGCAGTTGTTGTCGTCGTTGGGCGGCTTGAACGGCCAATTTTTGGTGTCAGCCTTCGATCTGGCAGGCATCGATCAGTCACAGTCGATGCAAGGGGCGCTGTCATCCGCCCGTCAGGCGGGCATCGTCACGTTGATGGATTCCGGCAACTACGAAAGTTTTTGGAAGAACGCTCAGACGAACTGGAAGCAAGCGGATTTCCACAAAATGCTGGCCGACTTCCCTTGCGATTTGGCCTTTGGTTTCGATGAGCAGCAACCACCGGCCAACGCGGACGATCACATCGCTTTGGTCGCGGAGCGCTGGCAAGCGGATCAAGTCGCAGCGGGTAGTTGCCAGATCATCCCAATCATCCACGGTTCGGCCAGTGAATTACCCGCGCTGTGCGCTGCTGTCGCCACCAAGACTGGTGTCACGATGCTGGCTGTGCCAGAACGCAGGCTGGGCGATGGCGTTCTGGAGCGTGCGGGGGCTGTGCAGGCCATTCGGGCAGCCTTGAACGAACTCGGACGCTACGTCGTTTTGCACCTGCTGGGCACTGGCAACCCCATTTCCATCGTCCTGTACTCAGCGATGGGTGCTGACAGTTTTGATGGGCTGGAATGGTGCCAGACAGTGGTTGACCATGACACAGGCTTGCTGCATCACCTTTCACAGGCCGACTTCTTTGCTGGTCAGACTGCGTGGGGCGATGACGACAAGTTGTCGTTTCAGGCACGCACGCTGGCCCACAACCTCGAATTCTTCTCCGACTGGATGCGAAGACTACGCGATGCGATGAATCAGGATCGGCTGCCGGAATTCTGCCGATCCAATCTGCCTCCACGTGCCTCTCGACACGTCGCCGATGTTGCTGGCTGGAGCCAGCCATGACCGTGGACATCATCAACCAGACCATCCGAGCCATGTGCCTTGAAGTCAAGACACAAGCATCGGCCATGCAGAACTGGCAACTGATGGCAGAAGAGGAATTGCTGTACGAAGCGGCGATCTGCATTTTCGGCAGCCAGATGGTGTTCGAGATGGCGGTGGCAACAGCGGATCGGCTGCGCGAGCGGAAGCTGCTCCAACCCGCACCGCGTGGCCGAAGCGTTCAAGCGATGGAACGAAAGGTTGTTGAGGCCCTGTCCGATCCGCTACTCGTTCCCGCGCGTGATGGGACGCAACGATGGGTTCGGCCACGCTTCAAGAACCGGCTGGCGTCCTTGCTCGCCACGACCATCGCTGAAATTTATGGGCAATCCCAAACGATCCGTGGATTCTTGTTCGATGCCCGGAATGCGAGGGAAGCCCGCGAAACCCTGACGCAGCACGTTTGGGGTTTCGGCCCCAAGCAGGCCAGTCTCTTCCTGCGCCGTGTGGGTTACTGCGCTGACCTCGCGGTGCTGGACGTTCATGTGCTGGACTACCTGCAACTGGCGCGAGGCTTGTCCCTGTCGCCCAGCAAACTGGGCCGCCTGTCGTTCTACGAAGAAATCGAGGACACGTTTCGGGAGATTGCCGCTGAGTTCGGCCATTCAATGGGTTGCGTCGATCTGGCGACGTGGTTGACGATGCGCGTGGCCAAGCGGGAGGCGTTCCTGTGAGCTTCGTGAACCTGGTTTCCGGCGGCCTTGACTCGACGCTTGTCGGCGTGATGGCGAAGGAGGAAGGCGTCGAGCATTTCCCGTTGTTCATCGACTACGGTCAACGGGCAGCTCGAAAGGAATGGGAAACCTGCAAGCTTGTTCACAACGCCTTGGATCTCCCCGCTCCGACACGGATGGACTTGTCGGGATTCGGGCGCGTCATCGCATCTGGCCTGACCCGCGAAGAGCTGGATGTCAAGGTTGATGCATTCACGCCGGGCCGAAACCTGATGTTCTTGCTAATGGGCAGCGCGTATGCCTATCAGCAAGGCGTGTCGTCGGTGTCCATTGGCCTGCTGGCAGAGGAATTCAGCCTGTTCCCCGACCAGAAGCCACAGTTCGTGGCGCAGGCGGAAGCCACCATCTCGGCGGCGATGGGGCGGCAGATCAATGTGCTGACTCCACTGATCGAGTTCGGCAAGGCAGACGTGGTCAAGCTGGCGTTGGCCAAAGGTATCACGGGAACCTACTCGTGTCACACCGGCAATACAGAACCTTGCGGACGGTGCATCGCCTGCTTGGAATTTCAATTTGACGAGGAGAAATGACATGGGTGGAAGTTCTGGCGGCGGTCTATACAGCTCTGATATCAAGAGCCTTGAGGAGCGGGCAAAGCAAAAACTCACGGAAGCAGCAAAGGGCGAAACCAGCAGGCACGTTTTCATCAGCTTCGATCATGAAGACTTGAATGAGGTGAACCTGCTTCGTGGGCAAGCGAAGAATGACAAGGTCGATCTGCAGTTCGACGACCATTCCGTCAAGGAGCCATTCGACAGCACCAACGCCGATTACATCAAGCGGCAAATCCGCGAGAAGATTGACCGCTGCTCGGTGACAGCGGTTTACCTTTCCGACAAGACCGCTTCCAGCAAATGGGTGAACTGGGAGATCGAAGAAAGCATCAAGCGCGGTAAAGGCGTTATTGGTGTTTACAAGGGCGAAAAGGCCCCGACCAATGTGCCTCCGGCGTTCCAGCAGAACGGCTGCAAGTCTGTGAAGTGGGAGCACACTGCGCTGATGAAGGCCATCGAGGACGCGAGCACCAAGAGGTGAATGCGAACCATCTCGCGCGGTGAACCGACATGATCAACAAGCTGCCCATCAACCTCAACGACCTGCTGCGCCAGCGCACGGTCGAGGGCGAGCGCATCGAATACAAGGCGGGGTGGAATCCGGACGCAATCATCCGCACCTTGTGCGCCTTCGCCAACGACTTCGAGAACCTGGGCGGCGGCTACGTGGTGATCGGGCAGGACTGCGATGCCGACGGCAGGCCGGTGTTTCCGCCGGTGGGCCTGCCCACCAATCAGCTCGACAAAATCCAGCGCGAACTGCTGGCGCACTGCCAGTTGATCCAGCCGC
>CAZCOS010000109.1:0-4764 GCA_964500605.1 uncultured Sterolibacterium sp. | reverse complement strand
CGTTGCCGTGGCAAAGCAGCAGCAGGTCGGCCACATGGGCATCGGCCACCAGGGGGTTGAGCGGGCCGCCGATGGCGATGCGCGCACTGCCTTCGGCGATGCGCCCCAGCCATTCGTCACGCAGGGCAGCGGCACTGCCGGGCAGGGTGTTGAGCATGCCAACCGCCAGCCAGGCGGTGTCGAGCAAGGGCTCGGGCAGGGCGAAATAGCCGACTTCCTGAGCGATCAACACCCAATCGATATCCCCCAGAGCCAGGCCGCCCGCTGCTTCGGGCACGGAAAAGGCCGTCAGGCCCTGCTCGGCGAGCAGCTGCCACAAGGTATCAGAGCGGCCGGTTTCCGTTTCCCATTGCTCGCGCAGCAATTCCGGCGCGACTTCCTTGAGAAAAACACTGCGGATGTTGTCGGCAAACAGTTTCTGGTCTTCGGTAAAGGTAAAGTCCATGATCTGCCTCCCTTAGATGCGCGGCATGCCCAGCATGCGCTCGGCAATGATGTTGCGCTGGATTTCATTGGTGCCAGCGTAGATCGGGCCAGCCTGGGCAAACAGGAAGCCGTCCAGCCAGTCACCGACACCCGCAGCATCCGGCGCATGCGGCAGGAGTTCTGCGCGTGCCGAGAGGATGTCCAGTGCGGTCTCATGCATGGCCTGGTCGAGTTCGGACCAGAAAATCTTGTTGGTGCTCGACTCCACACCGATCTTCTTACCCTTCATCAGCTCGCAGGCGGTGCGATAGGTCGCCAGCGTATAGGCTTCCGCGCCCATCCAGGCTTTCAGCACGGATTCACGGATGGCCGGGTCGCGGTCGGCCTCTTTGCGGTTCGCCTGATACAGGGCCACCAGTTGCTGGGCTGTTTTCTGGAAGCGCGCCGGCGAGCGCAACATCAAGCCCCGCTCGAAACCGGCAGTGGCCATGGCCACCTGCCAGCCGGCACCGGTTTCACCCAGACGGTTTTCCACCGGCACCTTGACGTCATCAAAAAAGATTTCGGCAAAACCCGGCAAGCCGTTCAACTGCTTGATCGGGCGCACGGTAATGCCGGGCGTGTTGAGCGGCACGAGAATGAAGGTCAGACCGCGATGCGCGGTGGATTCCGGGTCTGTGCGGAACAGACCAAAACACCAGTCGGCCCAGACGGCGCGCGTGGACCAGATTTTCTGGCCGTTGATGGTATAGGTTTTACCCTCGGCATCGAGGATGGCCTTGGTGCGCACTGCCGCCATGTCGGAGCCGGCGTTGGGCTCGGACCAGCCCTGCGCCCAGACTTCCTCGCCATTGGCCATCTTGGGCAGGATGCGTTTTTTCTGTTCCTCCGTGCCGTATTCCATGAGCGTCGGGCCGAGCAGGAAGATGCCGTTCTGGTTGACGCGCAGGGGAGCCCCGGCGCGCCAGTATTCTTCTTCGAAGATCAGCCATTCGATGAGGTCGCAGCCACGGCCACCCAGCTCGGTCGGCCAGGTCACCATGCCCCAGTTGCCGGTATTGAGCGTGGCTTCCCACTGGCGGTGGGCCTTGAAGCCCTCGGCGGTATCAAAGCTTGGCAAAGGCTCGGCGGGCACATGCTTTTCCAGCCAGCTACGGATTTCGGCACGGAAGGCGCGATGTTGATCGGTGTATTCCAGTTCCATCAGATCGTCTCCAGACGGGTGGGCTCAGAACTTCGCGTCGCGCTTTTCCACGAAAGCCCGGCGCGTTTCGGCGGATTCAGGATGCAGATAGGCTTGCAGCGTGAAGCCCTGCTCCCAGCGGTATTTGTCTTCGAGATCGCCATCCTCGATGCCGTTGAGCGACTCTTTGGCGATGGCGATCATGGCCGGGCTCTTGGCGGCAATCTTGCGGGCAATGCCCAGTGCCGCCTCGCGCAGCTCATCCTTGTTTTTCACCAGCTTTTCGACCGCGCCCAGACGGTAGGCTTCCGCCGCCGTGATGGCTTCACCGGTGAAATACATGTGACGCACTTTCTGCACCGGGAACATGCGCTGCAGGTGGGCTGCCCCGCCCATCGCACCGCGGTCGACCTCGGGCACGCCGAAGGTCGCGCACTCGGAAGCGACAATGATGTCTGCCGCCCCGGCGATGCCGATGCCGCCGCCCAGCACGAAGCCATGCACGGCCACGATCACCGGGCGCGGATTGCGATGCACGGCACGGAAGGTTTCGTAGTTGGCATGATTCACGACGACGATCAGATCCGGATTGGCATCGAGCTCTTTGATGTCGACACCGGCGCAAAAGCCGCGGCCCTCGGATCGCAACACGATGACACGGACATCCTCCAGCGTCCCGAGACGGTCGATTTCCTGGGCCAGTGCCAGCTGGCTCTTGCTATCCAGCGCATTGACCGGCGGACGATTGATGATCAGCTCGGCGATGCCATCAGCGATCTGGGTATGAAACGGGGTATTGAGTTGGCTCACGATGGGGCTCCTGTCTGGATTTATTTCTTGCAGAACGATTCGAGACGTGCGGTCGCCTGGGCGGCAATGCCGCTGATGACCTCCTCGCAACTTTGCAGCTCGCGGATCATGGCCGCCACCTGCCCGCTGGGCATCAGCCCTTCATCGGGCACACCTTCGACCATGGCGCGCTGGATCACCACCGGCGCATTGGCCGACATGATGGTTTCCGACACGCTGCTGCCATCCTTCAGTGCCTTGAAGCCGAACTCGGCCATCTGCTTGATCGTCATGCCGGTGCGGCTGCGCCAGTGCCAGGCGTTTTGCGCGCTGATGAACACCCGCTTCACGGGGCTGGCCGCTTCGAGCGTGTGCAAGGTGGGGTTATCGAGGAAACGCTGCGGCAGGCCATCGACCGCCGTGGTGGTGCGAATCGCTGCCGGGTCTTTCACGGCAACGTAATGCTTGAGCGTCTCCTGCGGCACGGGGGACTCCTTGGTCATCAGGAAGCGCGTGCCCATGGCGATGCCTGCCGCGCCACAAGCCAGGGCCGAGGCCAGGCCGCGGCCGTCGTAATAACCACCGGCGGCGACCACGGGCACTTTCACCGCGTCGAGCACCTGCGGCAGCAGGATGGACGAGGGCACGCTACCCGTGTGGCCGCCGCCTTCGCCGCCTTGCACCGTAACAATGTCTGCCCCAAGCTCAATGGCCTTGACTGCGTGTTTGACCGCACCGACCGTGGGCATGCAAAGAATGCCCGCGTCCTTGAAACGCTGGATCATCTTTTTGTCCGGGCCACGGCCATAGCTCACGGCGCGTACCTTGTCGCGGTGCTTGATGGCGATGTCGATGATCTCCATCGCGCCGGGCTGGAACATGTGAAAGTTCAGGCCGAAGTTTTTGTCGGTCAGCGATTTCGTCTTGAGGATGGCGGCTTCCACCTCGGCGGGGGTCATCACCGCCCCGGCGAGAAAGCCAAAGCCCCCGGCGTTGCAGGTCCCGGCCACCATATTGGCGTCGGCCACCCAGCCCATGGCCGTCTGCACGATGGGGTATTTGCAGCCGAGCAGATCGCACAGCGGGGTATGAAGGATATTGCTCATGCAGGATTCCTTTTTCAGACGTCCCTGCCGCAACCAAATGGGCAGAGACGGTGAAGACGGAAGACAAGGAAAAGGGGCTGCCGCCCCTTTTGTCTTTCTCCGCTCCGGATTATTTCTTGACGATCACCGTCGAGCCGTGACCGAACAGCCCCTGGTTGGCGGTAATGCCCACACGGGCATTCGGCACCTGACGCGCCCCGGCCTGACCGCGCAACTGCCAGGTCAGCTCGCACACTTGGGCAATGGCTTGCGCCGGGACAGCCTCGCCAAAACAGGCCAGCCCGCCGGAGGTATTCACCGGCAGTCGCCCACCCAGACGGGTCACGCCCTCGCGCACCAGACGTGCGCCTTCGCCACGCTCGCAAAACTGCAGGTCTTCGTACCAGTCGAGTTCCAGCGCAGTGGAAAGGTCATACACCTCGGCCACGCTGACGTCCTTGGGGCCAAGACCGGCTTCTTCGTAGGCCTTCTTCGGCAGCGCGGCGCGGAAGCGGAAAGCCTCAGCAGCAGCAGCGGAATCGTTGGCCAGATCGGGCATTTCCACCGAGGCGGAGGCAAAAGTCGGCGTCACGGTGGAAATCGCCGCGATGCGCGGTGCATCGGCCTTGCCGATCTTCTTCGCGTATTCGGTGCTGCAAACGATGAGAGCCGCCCCGCCGTCGGACACGGCGCAAACGTCCATCAGGCGCAGCGGATCAGCCAGCGCGGCGGAAGCGGCGACATCTTCGGCGGTGAATTTCTTGCGATAACGCGCGTTCGGGTTCTCGAAGCCATGTTCGGAATTCTTCACCTTCACCAGTGCGAAGTCGGCCTGCGTGTCGCCGTACAAGGCCATGCGGCGGCGGGCGTAGAGCGCGAAGTAAGTCGGATTGGTGATGCCCAGACGGAAGCGCACCCAGTCCGGATCATCCGGCCGCTCGCCCTTTTGCGGCGCGAGAAAACCCTTGGGCGTGGTGTCCGCACCGATCACCAGCGCGACTTCGCATTCGCCTGCAAGGATTTTGGCGCGCGCAGCGGCCAGTGCTTGCGAGCCCGAGGCGCAGGCGGCGTAGGAGGTATTCACCTCGGCCCCCTGCCAGCCCAGTGCCTGACAGAATGTTGCCCCGGCAACATAGCCAGGATAGCCGCAACGCATGGTGGCCGCCCCGGAGACGAACTGTACGTCACGCCAGTGAATACCGGCATCGGCCAGAGCCGCCCGCGCGGCAACCACGCCGTATTCCACGAAATTCTTGCCGAACTTGCCCCAGGGGTGCATGC
>CAZCOS010000108.1:0-4796 GCA_964500605.1 uncultured Sterolibacterium sp. | reverse complement strand
GCCATCATCGACGCCACACACGATCTCGTCTGCGCCTACAAGCCCCAGATTGCCTACTTCGCCGCCCAAGGCGCGGAAGATGCGCTCCTGGGCACGCTGGACTATCTGCGGAAGAATTACCCGGCCATCCCCGTCATTCTCGATTCCAAGCGTGGCGACATCGGCAGTACCGCCGAGCAATACGCAGCGGAAGCCTTTGACCGGTTTGGTGCGGATGCCGTGACCATCAACCCTTACATGGGGTTTGATTCCGCCGAGCCCTTCCTGCGGCGGGCCGACAAAGGGGTCGTGATCCTGTGCCGCACGTCCAACCCCGGAGCTGCCGATTTTCAGGACATGGACGTGGGAGGCCGCCCCCTGTTTGAAATCGTCGCGGAAACCGTGGCCAGAAAGTGGAACACCCACAACAACTGCCTCCTGGTCGTGGGGGCTACCTGGCCGGAACAAATGTCGCGGATTCGCACCATCGTGGGTGAGATGCCCTTTCTGGTTCCCGGCGTGGGCACGCAAGGCGGCGATGTCGAAAAACTGATGCGGGCCGGGCGTACCGCCGACGGAAACGGGCTGATCATCAATTCTTCGCGCGGCATCCTCTACGCGAGCCAGGGCCCGGATTTTGCCGACGCCGCGCGCGCGGAAACGCTGCGGCTACGCGATCAGGTCAACGCCTGTCGCTAAACATTCACTTCTTCAGACTCTAGCCCGGCCAGCCGGGCTTTGGCGGCCTCGATTTGCAAGGCCAGCTGTTCGGCCATTTCCTTCAGAAGGTCGCGTCCCCTTTCCCTTGCCAGATTGGAGGCCGCAAAGAGTTCGTACAAACGCGAAGCCAACAATCGATTGAGCTGCTCGCTGATCTGTGCAATACGACGTTGCAGGCGTTCAATCTGACGTTCCAGTTGTCCGACTTCGATCTCCGACTGTGCAATCGGCTGCACGGATGGAGAATCCGTCGCCTTGCCCTGCGTCCCAAGCTCCGGACGACCTTCCTGCCATTGTGAAAAAATATCGCGCAGCACCATCTCATCACCCGCGCGATAAGCCCGATTGGCCTCGCTCATCAAGTTGGTGCGCCAGGCTCGGTCTTCCTCGTTCTCGGCGCGATCCGGATGAATTTTCTGTGCGAGCTGACGAAATAGTCGCTTGATGTCGCCCGAAGGGGCAAACGTCTTTTCGTGCTGCTTGTCCAGCTCTTCAAATCGCTGACTTTCCTGCTGTGACTGCTCGGCCTGGGCTTGGGCCTGCTTCGCTTTTTGCTGAACTTCGGGGTTTTCCGGAGCACGACATGCCAGATGCTTTGCGATCTTTGCCTGCAAGGCATCGAGCTCCGTCAAATTTCGTCCAACGACGTCGTGATAACGACGGGTGAATTCCGCCAACTCGGCCTGGGCTGTAGCAAATTCCAGCTCCATTTCGCCCAATTCCTGTACGAGGACTTCCAGCTCTGCTCTCAAACGACGCGCCGGGTCAACCCGGGCCAAGGCGCGTTCGGTCGAAACACCCGGCTCGCTCAGCAGCAAGGTCTGACCCGCAAAGGCAGAGAGCGTCCCCAGCGCATCGACAGAATTGACCAGCACCATGGCATCCCGACGGGAAAGCCCTTGCGCAACCAGCCTCATTGCGCGTGAATAAGGCAGGATCAGGATGGGGAATAGCGCATCAATCCGCTCGGGCCAGGCCGCCGAAGAATGCACATAAGAATTCCCTGTTGCACACCAGTCCAATGCGCTTCGCCAAAGTGGGGCTTTTTCTTCGATCATCACCCGCTGCCGTGCCCAGGCCGGCTGCCAGCGTGGTTCAACCTCCCTGGACAAACGGCTTTTCAACAGAGAGAAAGTGGCACGCAACGTCACCGCTGCGGCAAACCCTGCCTCCGGCAGAACCAGGCACAGAGGACGAAGATCGAGTTCGATAGCGTTTGAAATTTCCGGCAACCAGTCATCGTCAGGAACAACGACCAGCAGCGACATTCCATTTTCCTGCGCCAATGCAATTACGCCCGCTAATGCCGAACAGGATCGCCCGTCCCGCCGACCTGGCATGAGCGAGCGAGATAAAGTGGCAGGCCCCGCAGTCAAAAGGGCGAACCATTGCATTGCCAACTGCGCAGCATCGGTCGCACCGGAAATGACGGAGGTATTCAAGGAAATGCTCATCCTGCGATTCTAACGCCGTCCTATGCCAGCGTATCGCAAGCCTGCATTTTCCCGGCCACCACCCCATACGCAGCACCTTCCCGCTTCTTCTCCTTGCCGAATCCCCCTTAGGCAGGCTAAAGTTCGCGGCTGTTTTCTTGTCATTTCGCCGTCATCTGGACGAGGAGTCTTTTGTGTTTGCCATTCTTCAAGCGGCCGGCTGGCCCATTTATCCCCTACTGCTGGCTTCCATCATCGCCGTGGCCCTCATCATCGAGCGCGCCTCGACCTTACGGGCCATCAAGATCGTTCCCAAAGGATTGCTCGAAAGCGTGGTAGGGGATTTTCGCCAGGGGGGGGTCAATGAACAGATGCTACGTCGGCTCGACACCCACTCCCCGCTAGGCCGGGTCTTTGCTGCAGGTCTGCGCAATGCGGGGGCTTCACGAGAAGTCATGAAAGAGTCGATCGAAGAAGCAGGCCGCGCCGCCGCCCACGAACTGGGCCGTTTTCTCAATAGCCTGGGAACCATCGCCTCCATCAGCCCGCTGATGGGTCTGTTTGGGACCGTTGTCGGCATGATCGAAATTTTTGGTTCTCCCACCGCCACCGGCAACAACCCGCAAGCCCTGGCCCACGGCATTTCAGTCGCGCTCTACAACACCGGTTTCGGACTCATCATCGCCATCCCGAGCATGATTTTCTACCGCCACTTCCGTTCCCGTGTCGACGGGCTGGTCGTCGATATGGAACAACAAGCCATCAAGCTCGTCGAGCTGATTCATGGCGAGCGCAAATAAGTTTTCCGGGGAAAGACGATGAATTTTCAACGTGGCCGTATGCATGAAGAACCGGAAATCAACCTGATCCCGATGATCGATGTGCTATTGGTCATTCTGATTTTTCTGATGGTTACCACGACCTACTCCAAATACACCGGGCTGGAAATCAATCTGCCAACCGCCGATGCCCAACAGCAAGCCGAGCAGCCGAATGAAATCAATGTACTGGTCAACTCACAAGGTGAAGTGCTGATCAACCGAAACGCCGTCGGCAGTCGCGACGTCACCGCCATCAGCCTGGCCTTGCGCCGGATTGCCGAAGCAGCAGGCCAAAAGGAACCCGTAGTCATCATCAGTGCAGACGCTCAAGCCACACACCAAAGTGTGATCGACGTGATGCAGGCCTCCCAACAGGCGGGGCTCTCCCATATTTCCTTCGCTACCCAGACCGATCATCGCTGATCGGCCTGCGCAGCCCTTCGTCTCCACTGCGCTTTGTCTTGCCAGCGCGTGCCCATGAAGCTGGACAGGCTCCTGCTCCGGATATGGCAACGACGCGGCCCTCTGGCCTGCTTGCTCTTTCCTCTTTCGATCCTCTTCGCCGGCCTCGTCGCAATGCGGCGGATGGCCTATCGACGAGGCTGGCTCACCTCGTGCCCGCTTCCCGTGCCCGTTGTGGTCGTCGGCAACATCATCGTCGGCGGCAGTGGCAAAACGCCTTTCACGCTCTGGCTGTGCGAACAACTACGCGCAGCAGGCTGGCGTCCGGGCCTCATCAGCCGAGGTTATGCCGCCCATTCAGACACAAAAGGCGACACCCCACGCGAAGTCCGGCCAGACAGCCTGGCTTCGGAGGTCGGTGACGAACCCTTGCTGCTCCGACAGCGCAGTGGCGTTCCCGTTTTCGTCGGGCGCGACCGCGTGGCTGCAGGCCAGGCCCTCCTGGCCGCCCACCCGGATTGCAATCTCCTCCTCAGCGATGACGGCCTTCAGCATTACCGCCTGAATCGCGACATCGAAATCGCTTTAGTCGACGAGCGCGGCGCGATGAATGGCTGGCCACTCCCCGCCGGACCGCTTCGCGAACCCCCAAAGCGGCTGACCCAGGTCACGGCTCTGATTCTCAATGGCGACCGGGCGATCCTGCCACACCCCTCGCTCCATCCACCCGCCTTCCGCATGCGGCTCTCCGGCGAAATTTTTGAACGCCTGGATGATCCAAACCAACGCCAGTCCCCGGCCGAATTCGCTGGACTGAATCTCGCCGCCCTCTGCGGCATCGCCGTACCGGAACGTTTTTTCAGTCACCTTGAAAAAATGGGTCTGACATTTACCCGCCATGTCTTTTCAGACCATCATCCATTTCGTGCCGAAGACCTTGCCCACCTCAAAGCCGACGCGCTGCTGATGACGGAGAAGGATGCAGTAAAATGCCGCGCCCTTGGATCGTTTCCCCACCCGATCTGGGTTTTGCCCGTCTGTGCGCAAATTGAACCGTTAACTACAGATACAGACCTGCTCACCCTGATCGAAAAACATCTCCTGGAGAGAAATCTTGGATCCCCGACTGCTTGAAATCCTGGTTTGCCCGCTTTGCAAAGGGCCACTCGAACATCGCAAGGCAAAATCCGAGCTGGTGTGCAAACCCTGTCGCTTGGCCTATCCGGTCAAGGACGACATCCCCATGATGCTCGAAGGCGAAGCCCGCGTTCTTGCGGATAACGAGTTCTGAAGCACCGCCCCATGTCCCGCCTGCCCCGCATCGTTATCCCGGCCCGCCACGCATCCAGCCGCCTGCCCGGCAAACCGCTGGCCGACATCGCGGGAAAACCCATGATCGTGCGCGTTGCAGAAGCCGCGCAACGCTGCCGGAACAACGGCA
>CAZCOS010000107.1:0-4884 GCA_964500605.1 uncultured Sterolibacterium sp. | reverse complement strand
TGACCACGACGGTCTGGGGCTTCGACCTCAACCCACTTGCTGTGCAATCCTCTCGTGTCAACTTCCTGATCGCTATCGCAGACCTTTTGCAGCAGTGCAAAGGCAAGGACGTTGAGATTCCCGTGCTCCTGGCAGATGCGGTGTACTCCCCGGCCCCGCATCCAGACGGCGACCAAAAGGTTATTGAATACAGCATCGGCAGCCAGCAGGCGAATCTACAAGTCGTTCTCCCTGCCGATCTGGCACGTGATCGTGTGCTGCTGGACAAGGTATTTCAACTCATGGGTGAAGAGGTCGAAAACGACACTGAGTACCCTCCTGTCGCGAAGGCGCTAGTGAAAGCTCGAATTCTGAGCAAGGCGCAGGCCGACGAATGGCATGACAACCTCAAGACGACCTACGACCAGGTACTCGCCCTGCACCGGCAGAACTGGAATGGAATCTGGTTCAGGATCGTGCGCAACTTCTTCTGGTCAGCCACGGCCGGGCAGTTTGACGCCATCGTTGGCAATCCGCCTTGGGTGCGATGGTCGAATCTCCCTGAAGCGTATCGGAACCGAGCCAAGCCGACCTGCGAGAAGTACGCCATCTTCTCGGACACCAAGTTCCACGGGGGCAATGAGCTAGACATCTCCGCCATCATCACCTACACGACAGCGGACAAGTGGCTGGTAGAGGATGGGCGGTTGGTGTTCGTCATCACGCAGACGGTTTTCCAGTCCCCTTCGTCGCAAGGCTTCCGGCGTTTCCGCATCAATGCGACCGACCGTTTGGTGCCAATCTCCATTGATGACATGAAAGAGCTAAAGCCGTTCCCGGACGCGGCCAACAAGACGGCTGTCGCCATGTTCACGAAGAAGGTGCGGGGGACGACCCGTTATCCGCTGGACTACCGGGTCTGGCTTGGCAAACCTAAGACGGACGATGCTGGCAATCCGAAGAAAGGGCGCGGCGGTCAGGTTGCACGCTTGAAGGCCATCGACCCACGCTTGAATCGTGCCGAGGTGACCGCCCTTGTGGATGTGATCCAGATGGAGGCCAATCCCGTCTCTCAGACGATGGAGGGCGCACCCTGGGCCATCATGAAGCCGGGGCACTTCGCAGCATGTCAACCGATGTTTGGAGCTTCGACTTGGGTCAACGGTCGCAAGGGCATCACGACCGACCTCAACGGGGTTTATTTCGTGGACGTCATCGACTCGAACCCAGCGACGCAGACGGTCAAGGTGCGCACCCGGCCGCATGAGGGCAAGACTGACTTGGGTCAGCCGCGCGAGTTCTGGGTTGAAGCCGAGAGCTTGTTTCCCCTTGCAAAGGGTGCAGGCGACCTGCATCCCTGCTACTTCCTGCCGGAGAACACGCTATATGCGTTCGTGCCCAATAAGGGCATCGACCGGGCCTCATTGGACACTGCAGCGGCGTGCTATAGCAGCCACACGAATCCGAAGACCTTCAAGTTTTTCAAGGCGTATAAGTCTTTCCTGGAGTCCCGTTCCACCTTCAAGACCCGTATGAAGGCCGCTCCTTTCTTCGCTATCTACAACGTGGGCGATTACACCTTCGCGCCGTACAAGGTCATTTGGGCTGAGATGACGGGCGACTTCTCGGCGGCCGTAGTGGCGTCAGGCTCGGTACCAGGCTACGGGCCGCGTGTTTATGTTCCTGACCACAAGCTCTACTTTGCCGACTTCGACCAACCGGAGCCAGCTTTTTACTTGTGCGGATTGCTGCACTCAGAGATCGTCAAGGAGATGATCGAGGCGCACAACGTGGCAACCAATATGGGCGACATCTTCAAGCATGTGAGTCTGCCTGAGTATGACGCCAGTTTGGCTGAGCACAAGGCGCTTGCTGAGCTGGTGAAGCAGGCCCATCAAGAGCATGACTCTAAGAAGCGGGCCAATATCGTCGCCAAGGTCAGGGCTGCTGCTGCTGAGATCATTGAAGCTGAAATCGCACTTCGCCAGTAATGAGTTCGATGACGGAAAACCAATAGCAGGTGCAGCCGATAGTCCTGTAGCGCGTCGCCATGCATCGCAACTGTAGAAATCAGGGAGGAATATGAGCGATCAATACACCTACGCGAGATTTTGGCGCTGCGCTCTACAGGTGAATCCTGTCGGCTACAACGGCACCTACAGGGGAGCCGACCACGGGCTGGATGAGGGCGGCTACAACCAAGCCCTGCTTCAAAAATGCCTTGATCTGGGTATCAAGGTTGTTGGTTTGGCCGACCACGGCAGCGTGGCCAGCGTCGATGCCTTACGTCAGGTGCTACAGCCGCACGGGATCGTGGTGTTTCCGGGTTTCGAGATCGCCTCGAACGACAAGACGCATTACGTCTGTCTCTTCCCGGAGGACACCACGGTGCAGCAGCTTGATCGCTACCTTGGCAACCTCAAGCTGCATGACCCAGCGGATGGCATCCGGCCTTCTCGGTTGAGTTCGGAAGAGCTGATCGAAGAGGTCGATCTACTGGGCGGGTTCATCTACGCTGCACATTGCACGCAGGACAGCGGGCTGCTGAAAAACCGCCTGAACCACGTCTGGAAGCATCCCAAGCTGCGCGCGGCCCAGATTCCGGGGTCGATAGACGACCTGACGAGCATCGAGGGGGACTTCTATCGCAAGGTGTTCTTGAACAAGGACGACGGCTACCGGCGTGAGCGCCCTGTGGCAGCGATCAATGCCAAGGATGTTGCCAAGCCTGATGACTTGGATCAGCCGAGCGCAACGTGCTTCATCAAAATGACACGGCCCACTTTCGCGGCGTTCAAGGTGGCCTTCCTCGATCCGGGATCGCGTGTCCGTCTCAACTCGCAGCAGGCCCAAAGCCCGATTGGCAAGGTGGTACGCATGACGGTGGCCGGTGGCTACCTTGATGGCGTCCGGGTGGATTTTTCAGACCATCTCAACACGGTGATCGGCGGCCGTGGAACGGGTAAGTCAACCTTGCTCGAATGCCTGCGCTTCGCCTTGGACTTGCCACCCAAAGGCAAGCAGGCGCAGAAGCTCCACCAAGAGATCATCAAGGAAAACCTTGGTCGCTCGGCCGGTCGGGTTGAGCTGACAGTGGTGTCCTCTGCCCAGAACGGCAAGCAGTACACCATCTCGCGCCGTCATGGCGAGCCGCCGATGGTGCGTGACATGGATGGCAACGTCTCGACCCTGCTCCCGCGCGACTTGCTGCCTGGCATCGACATTTATGGGCAGAACGAGATTTACGAGCTGGCCCAAGATGAAACCAGCCGGGTGCAGTTGCTGGATCGGTTCCTTCCTCAAGACGGAGAGTACGAGTCCAAGAGCGCCGACGTGCATAGGCGCTTGAAGGACAACCAGCAGAAGCTCACCAAGTCCCTGACCGATCTCGACGAGCTGAATGCACAAGTTGAGCGCTTGCCCAAGCTGGAAGAGCAGCTTCGCGGTTTTGATGAGCTGGGGATCAAGGAGAAGCTGGCCAAGACCTCATTGCTCGCGCGCGAGCGAGAGATTGCCAAGACCGCGACCGAGGGCGTACAGAGCTTTCGCGATGCGCTGACAGACCTGCGTGACAGCTTGCCTAACCTTGACTTCATCAACGATGAGGCGCTTGAAGGTTTGCCTGACGCCGCCCAGTTGCTCGCTATGCGTACGACGCTGGATGGACTCAAGCAGGGGTTCACTGGCCATCTGACCGCGATGCAGGCCTTGCTTGATGACAAGGCAGGACAGTTCTCCACCCAGCATGACGCATGGCAGCAGGCGATTCAGGCGCACGATGTCGAGTTGGAGAAGGCGCTGCGCACGTTACCCGCCACTGCTGGAAAGAGCGGGCAGGAGGTCGGTGTTGCCTATCAGAAGTTGATGGGGGAGATCGAGCGCATCAAGCCCATGAAGTCGCGGGCGACTACGCACGAGTCCCAGCGCGACACCTTGCGTCAGGAACGGCGCAACCTGTTGGCCGAGCTGTCTGATTTGCGTGCGCAACGCATACAGGCGTTGCAGAAGGCCGCGAAGAGGCTAAACAAGCGACTTGAGGGCAAGCTCAAGGTGGAGATCGTGCCGGAGGCTGACCGCACGCCCTTGATGACCTTCCTGCTGGGTTGCAGGCTGGACGGTGTTGGCGAAAAGCGGCTTGCGTTCATTGAGGATGCTGAGACGATCAGCCCGCTGTCGCTGGCCCAGTCGATTCAGAAAGGGTCTGCCGACGTGCAACTCGATTGGGGCGTCACGCAGATGGTGGCCGACGCACTCACCAAGCTCCAGTCGTCTCAGCTCATGGAGTTGGAGGCCTTGGAGCTGGAGCATCGCGTGGACATCTTCTTGAATGTCGCGCACGGCCAAGCCGATGCGGTATTCCGGCCGCTCAACAAGCTCTCTACGGGGCAGCAGTGCACTGCAATCCTGCACATGCTGCTGCTTGAGAACGTTGATCCCCTTCTCATGGATCAGCCGGAGGACAACCTTGACAATGCCTTCATCGCAGATCGGATCGTCGCCGAGTTGAGGGAGGCAAAGACCAGTCGGCAGTTCTTGTTCGCCACACACAACGCGAACATTCCGGTGTTCGGTGATGCCGAGTGGATTGGCGTGTTCACAGCCGCTGAAAACCAAGGGCGTCTTGGACTGGAAGCGCAAGGCTCGATTGACGTTCCCGTGATTCGGGATCAGGTGGCCAGCATTCTGGAAGGCGGGCGCGACGCCTTCATCCAGCGCAAAGAGAAGTACGAGTTCTAATTGGCCGTGGAGTGGGGCGCGAAGCTGACTTGTTTATCATGGTATTTTTCATGGCATCGGTTGGCTGTCTGTGTGTAGGCTATTGATTTGTAATGATTAAATTCGTCAAAATGCAATTGAGTGGGAGTGACGGGCACTGGCTGGCAATGTCTAGCAACGGCAGGCATT
>CAZCOS010000106.1:0-4973 GCA_964500605.1 uncultured Sterolibacterium sp. | reverse complement strand
GCCTTTATCGCGTCGCAGGCTGGACCGAGCCTCGCATGGTGGGGATGGGGCTGAACTACAAGTGGTAAATCGCTGGAAACACACCTGGCTCCGACCGTAGGGGCGGCCTTTACGGCTGCCCGCAGAATTTAATCACCGTGCTGGATCAATAGCCTGAACCTACTCACCCAGATAAGCCGCCCGCACCCGGGAATCGGCCAATAGCGTTTCGGCGCGATCTGCCAGGGTGATGTTCCCGCTTTCCATCACATAAGCCCGGCTGGCCGTCATCAAGGCCAGCCGGGCATTTTGTTCGACCAGCAGGATGCTGACGCCGCCCGCTGCCACGGTGCGGATGACCTCGAAAATCTTCTCCACCATGAGCGGGGCCAGGCCCATCGAAGGTTCGTCGAGCAGCAGCAGACGAGGCCGCCCCATCAGCGCGCGGGCCAGAGCCAGCATCTGCTGTTCGCCACCGGAGAGTGTGCCCGCCAGCTGCCCACGGCGTTCCGCCAGTCTGGGCAGCAGGGTGTAGTAACGTTCGAGGTCCGTGGCAATTTCCGTGGCGTCGCGCCGGTGAAACGCACCCATGGAAAGGTTTTCGGCCACCGTCAGCCGGGCAAACGTGCCGCGCCCTTCGGGAACGAGACTCAAACCCCGGCCAATGAGCGAATGGGTCGGCAATGTGCTGATTTCTTCGCCTTCGAAACGGAGCTGCCCCGTCACCCGCGCCATCGCCGGGTCGAGCAGCCGGGCAATGGCTTTCAGGGTGCTCGATTTCCCCGCGCCATTCGCCCCGATGAGGGCCACGCATTCTTGCGCCCCCACATCGAGATCAACGCCCTTGACCGCCGCGATGCCGCCGTAATGCACTTCGAGCTTGCGAATCTCAAGCATGGCCTGCCTCCGCGCCATGACCGAGATATGCAGCGATGACGCGCGGATCACGCTGCACGACGGCGGGCACATCCTCGGCGATCTTTTCGCCGTAATCGAACACGGCGAGGCGGTCGCAAAGCCCCATCACCAGCTTCACGTCATGTTCGATCAGCAACACGGTCAAGCCATCGTCGCGCAGCCCTTGCACCAGCTCGCGCAAAGCTGCCGTTTCCGTGGCATTCATGCCTGCTGCAGGTTCATCCAGAGCCAGCAAGCGAGGCCGGGTTGCCAATGCACGGGCGATTTCGAGGCGACGCTGGTCGCCATAGGAAAGCTGCCCTGCCAGACGGTTGGCGCAAGTGCCGATCCCCGTGTAATGTAGCAGTTCCAGCGAACGCCGCTCGATTTCCGCCTCCTCGGTGCGGCAGGCCCGGTGGCGAAGAATGGCGGAAAATACCCCGCTGCGGGATTGCAAATGGCAGCCGACCATGACATTTTCGAGCGCGGTCATGTTGGCAAACAGGCGAATGTTCTGGAAGGTGCGGGCAATGCCTGCCGCGGCGACCCGATGGGGTGCAGAGGTATCCAGCCGCCGTCCGGCGAACTCGAAATACCCGGCGTCGATGGGATAAAGGCCCGTCAGCGTGTTGAAGAAACTCGTTTTCCCCGCGCCATTGGGGCCGATCAAGCCGTAAATTTCTCCCTGCCGGATGGTGAGCGAAATATCGTGCAGCGCGCGCACCCCGCCAAAACGCTTGCCGATGCCGTGTGCCGACAAGAGGACCGGTTTCTCGCTCATGCGCCGCCCGCCTCGCTTGCCGGCAGACGCACCATCCGATGCCGTGCCTGCCGGGGCCACAAGCCCGCAGGACGAAAGCGCATGGTCAGCACGAGGGCCAGGCCGAACAGCAACATGCGAATGACTTCCGGCTCGATCAGCAGATGCCCAAACAGGGCCATTTGCAAAGGCTCAACCGTGTAGCGCAGCAATTCCGGTACGAAAGACAGGAGCAGTGCTCCGGCGATCACGCCCCAGAGATTCCCCATTCCGCCCAGAACGACCATGGCAAGAATCATGACGGATTCCGTCAGCACAAAACTCTCCGGGCTGATGAAAGCCTGGATCGCGGCAAACATGCCCCCGGCCACCCCGCCAAAGCTCGCCCCCATGGCAAAAGCCAGCAGCTTGATGCGCGAGGTGTGAATGCCGATGGCACGGGCCGCCAGTTCATCCTCCCGGATAGCCTCCCAGGCCCGCCCAATGCGCGAATCCTGCAAGCGAAGATTGATGATGATGACCAAGAGCAGCAAGGCGAGCAGCAGATAGTAATACTTCATGGGGCCGCTGAATGTCAGCCCCAGCAGCGTATCCGTCTGTGCAAAGCTGATTTCTCCCACACGCACCGGGTCGATGCGACCGATGCCTTGCGGGCCGTTGGTGATATTGATGGGCTGAGAAAGATTGTTGAGGAAAATCCGGACGATTTCGCCAAACCCCAGCGTCACGATGGCCAGATAATCGCCGCGTAACTTGAGCGTGGGTGCGCCCAGCAAGGCCCCGCAAATGGCCGCCACCGCAGCCCCGATGGGCAAAATCAGCCAGAAAGGCAGGTGCAGGCCGAAATGGGGGGAAGCCAGCAGGGCATAGACATAAGCCCCCACGCCAAAAAAGGCCACATAGCCCAGATCCAGCAGCCCGGCAAAGCCGACGACGATGTTGAGGCCCAGCGAAAGGAAGACGAAAAGAACGGCGAGATTGGCGATACGCACCCAGGCCGTCCCGGCAGCGGAAAGCGCGAAAGGCAGAGCGACAAGGGCCAGGGCAATCAGGCAAAACCCCAGACGGGCAGGCAGGCGAGGAAGCGTCATGGTGGTTCAGGCCCGGTCTGCCACCCGTTCGCCCAGCAATCCCGAGGGGCGGAACACCAGCACGAGGATGAGCACGGCGAAGGCGAAAACGTCCTGGTAATTGCTGCCAAACAGCACCAGATGCCCGCCATCGGCGCAACGCCCGCTGAAAACATGGGCCAGGGTGTCATATCGGCAAAGATCGCTCACGTCACCGATATAACCCGCCCCCAGTGCCTCGACCACGCCCAGCAATACGCCCCCCAACATCGCACCGGGAATATTGCCGATGCCCCCCAGCACGGCGGCGGAAAAGGCTTTCATGCCCAGCACTGCCCCCATGGTGTAGTGGGCCACGCCGTAATAGAGGCCCACCATGACCCCGGCAATGGCGGCCAGCAAGGCTCCGATGATGAAGGTCAGGCTGATGACGCGATCGACATCCACCCCCATCAGGCGGGCCATGTCGGGGTTTTCAGCCGTGGCGCGCATCGCCGCCCCCAGTTTGGTGCGGTAGATCAGCCAGGCGAGTGCGGCCATCATGCCGAAGCAGCCCAGCATGATGACAATTTGCAGGGTGCTGAGGCTGGCCCCGCCAAGGGCATGAGTTTCCACCGAAAAAAGTTGAGGAAAGGCGAGGGTATTGCGCCCCCAGAAAATCATCGCGACTTGTTGAAGGATGATGGACATGCCGATGGCCGTAATCAGCGGAGCCAGGCGCGGCGCGCGGCGCAATGGGCGATAGGCGACCCGTTCGAGAAAATATCCCAGGGCCATGCAGGCCGGAACCGCCGCAAGGAGCCCCGCCATCACACAGGCCAGCGGCGGCACACCCTGCCCGGCCAGTGCGACGACCACGGAAAGGGCCGTCATCGCGCCGAACATGACGACTTCACCATGTGCAAAGTTGATGAGCTGGATGATGCCGTAGACCATCGTGTAACCCAGCGCGACGATGGCGTAGAGGCAGCCCAGCGTCAGCCCGTTGATGAGTTGCTGGAGGAAAATATCCACGAGATTGCCGAATCGCCCGGACCACCGCTCCCGGCTTATTTCCGGGTCTGACCCGGGGACTGAGCCTGTCCCTGGCCCTGATTGCTGCGGGCCAGAAAATCCTCGAAGCGGATCAGCTTGCCGGATTTGATGACGGCCAGCGGTGTGATCTTGCCAGCCTTGGCCGTGAAGATGGTCATCTCGGCATCCTTACGGTCGCCCTTGGCGTCAAATTCAATATGTCCCGTCGCCCCGTCGTAACGGCTTTGCGCCAGCACCGGCAGGTATTTTTTCGGGTCCGCCGAGTTTGCCTGTTTCATGGCCTGAATGAGCAGCCAGGTCGCGTCATAGGTAAAGGGGCCGTAGAGAATCGGCTCCACCTTGAACCTGGCCTGATGGGCATCGAGGAAAGCCCGGCTGGCCGCCTGCACGGGAATCCCGGCCTGCGAGCAATACATGCCTTCCGCCGTCCCGCCGGAGAGCTCGATCATCTTTTCGGTACAAGCTCCATCGCCGAAAGCAAAGGGAACCGCAAGCCCCAGCTCGCGCGCCTGCTTGAGCAGCGGGCCGGCCGTGGCATCCATGCCGCCATAAAAAACCGCATCGGCCTGCTTGCCCTTGAGCTTGGTCAGAATGGCTTTCCAGTCGGCGGTCTTGTCCGTCCCCTTTTCACGCGGCAACACCTGCACCCCGGCGGCCTTCAGCGTTTTCTCCACCTCATTGGCCAAACCTTCTCCATAAGAAGTGGCATCGTCGATCACCGCCACCGTCTTGGGATGAATTTCGCTGAGCAGATAATTGGCGACCGCCGGGCCTTGCTGGTCGTCGCGCCCGACGATGCGGAACACATGCCGGAAGCCCTGTTCCGTTAATTGCGGATTGGTCGAAGAGCCGGAAATCATGGGCACGCCCGCCTGCTCATAAAGTGCCGAAGCCGGAATGGTCGTACCGGAATTCAGATGCCCCACGACACCCGCTACCCCGGCATCGATGAGCTTTTGCGCCACCGTCGTCCCGACCTTCGGATCCCCCTGGTCATCCTCGCTCAACAACTCAAAGCGGACTTTCTGCCCGCCAATCTCAATCCCCCGGGCATTGGCCTCCTCGATCGCCAGCCGCACCCCGTTTTCATTGTCCTTGCCCAGATGGGCAATGCCGCCGGTCAAGGGCGAAACCTGGCCGATGCGAATCGTCGCCCCGCCCGCATTTCCTGCCCCGCTCGCGCCATTCGCCGCGGCAGACGAAGACTGCGGCGACTTGCTGCAGGCGGCCAA
>CAZCOS010000105.1:3918-4990 GCA_964500605.1 uncultured Sterolibacterium sp. | reverse complement strand
CGTGAATCCCATGTGCATGATGTGCAGATCACCAAGGAAGCCCCGAACTATCACGTTGACTGAGTGCGAACCGGTTTTCAGCGTTGATGGCCGTGAATCGACAGGTTTTGCTGGCCAGCCGCCCTCCGCAGCAGGGCTGGCTGACGCCGGATAACTTCCGCCTCGTCGAAACGCCTGTCCCTGTGCCGGGGCCGGGCGAATTTCTGGTGAGAAACCACTGGTTATCGCTCGATCCTTACATGCGCGGGCGCATGAATGAAGCGCGTTCTTACGCACCGCCGCAGCCTTTGGACGAAGTCATGCTCGGCGGTACGGCGGGAATCGTCATCGCCTCGAATCATGCCGGGTTCCATGTGGGGGATGCCGTCGTTGGGCGGCTGGGCTGGCAGGAATTCGCGCTCAGCCGGGGGGATGGCCTGCAAAAGGTGGATGCGAGCCGTTTTCCGCTCCAGGCGTATCTGGGTGTGCTTGGCATGCCTGGCGTGACGGCCTGGGTGGGGCTGATGGATATTTGCCAGCCGAAAGCAGGTGAAACGGTGGTGGTGACGGCGGCGGCGGGGGCGGTGGGCAGCGTGGTCGGGCAGCTGGCCAAGCTGAAGGGCTGTCGTGTCGTCGGTTTCGCGGGGGGGGCCGCCAAGTGTCGTCATGTCGTTGAGGAGCTGGGCTTTGATGCTTGCCTCGATTACAAGGCAGAAAACCTCTGGCAGCACCTCAAGGCGGCAACACCGGAGCGCATTGACTGTCTGTTTGAAAATGTGGGCGGCACGCTTTTCGACATGCTGCTGGGCCGCATGAATGCCCATGCCCGAATCGCGCTGTGCGGCATGATCGCCCAATACAACAGTGCGCCCCAGCCTATACACAATCTGAGCTCCTTGCTGGTCAATCGTATCCGGCTGCAAGGTTTCATCATCACCGAAATGCTGTCACGCTGGCCTGCCGCGCTGGCTGAACTCGAATCCTGTCTTTCCGCTGGCCGGCTTCGTTATCATGAAACCGTGACGACGGGGCTGGAAAATGCCCCGTCCGCATTGATCGGCCTGCTGCGTGGCGAGAATCTTGGCAAGCAGCT
>CAZCOS010000105.1:0-3818 GCA_964500605.1 uncultured Sterolibacterium sp. | reverse complement strand
TCATCGCCGGGGCAGCATCAGGATGGCGTCGCGGTTGCTCCAGGAAAAGACGCGATTGGCCGCTTCTTGCCAGGGGAGCCAGCAATGGCCGAGGTGTTCCCGGGGGGAGACGGTAATGGGTGTTTCCCGGGGGACACAAAGGCTGAAAACGTGTTCCAGATTGTGTGTGACGCCCGCCGGGTAGCGATGCCGCCATTCGTGGAAAATTTCGTAGCGGTTCGACCAGTGCCAGTCGATGAGCTGGTCTGGCGAGATGGCTATTCCGGTTTCCTCATGGGTTTCGCGGCAGGCGGCGGCCAGCGGTGTTTCATCGATTTCCAGGCTGCCGGTGACGGACTGCCAGAATCCCGGGTGGCTTGTGCGTTCGAGCAGCAAGATATCCAGCTGCGGGCTGTGGATCAGGATCAGGGCTGAAACGGGGTTTTTCGTGCCGGGCATGGCTGCGCGAGGAATTTACAGGCCGGGTAAGCAGGCGATGCCATCGGCTTGCATGTCGACCAGACACCAGAAAGCGATGTTGCGCTCCCGCCATTCCTCGGCGGCAGCCGAGAAGATTTGCAAGGCGGTGATGAAATCGTCGTGCCCCCGTGCGTTGATGCGGTCGCTGTGTTCGAGGATGACCAGATAGCCTTCGGCCGGACGCCAGCCCAGATCGCCGAGATGGTCGGCCAGCGCGTCCCAGTTCGCGCCAAACCATTCCGGGAAAGCCATGTCACGGCCCACGGCGGCCAGCAGCCCTTCCTTGTCGCGGGCGCGGGAAAGGTCGACGCGAAAGACCTGAAAACCGCAGGTTTCGGCAGCCGCAATGATTTCAGTGGCCCCTCCGGCAGGCAGGTGGTAGACGCCGGTGTGCGCCACGCTGGCGAAAGTGCGTTCGAGTTGCTGCTGCCGTTCAGAAGGCGCAGAGGTCATGGGCGTATCCTGCGAAAGCTGCGGTAATGATCGGCGGTATAGTAGTTCTCGCCGCTGTGGGGCTCGCCGCCATGAACGATGCGGCGCGCGCCGCGGTGGCGGATGCCGGGTGTGGGAACGGTGTATTCGCGGTAATAGCCACGCGGTTGCGCGGGGAGAAGTTTTTCGTAATTGCCGAAGACGATGCCGTCTCGCGGGTAAGGAAAGGGGCCGCGCTGTTCGATGAGGCGCAAGGTGGTGCGTGCTTCTTCGGGCAAGTCGATGGGGTCGATCCAGCCGATGTTTCCGGCTGAAGGGGGTGTGCCGTGCTGCCCGCGCGCCAGCGCGGGGTTCGCACCCAGCCCCAGCCCGATCAGGGCGGTGAGCCAGCAGGCAAGCAGCAGACGGCGCACGGGAGCCTTGACCGCGATTAGCTCTTGCCGACTTCGACTTGCGTTTCCACCTTCTGACGCAGGCGGATGTGCAGTTCGCGCAGCTGTTTTTCGTCGACATTCGAGGGCGCGTCGGTGAGCAGGCACTGGGCGCGCTGGGTTTTGGGGAAGGCGATGACATCGCGGATGGACTCGGCCCCAGCCATCATGGTGACGATGCGATCCAGGCCAAAGGCCAGGCCACCGTGCGGGGGGGCACCGTATTTGAGCGCGTCGAGCAGGAAGCCGAACTTGGCCTGGGCTTCTTCCGCACCAATGCCCAGCGCGCGGAAGACCTTGCTTTGTACGGCTTCGCGGTGGATACGCACCGAGCCGCCGCCGATTTCCCAGCCGTTGAGCGCGAGGTCGTAAGCCTTGGCCAGGCATGCACCGGGGTCGGACTCCAGCAGGTCTTCGTGGCCATCCTTGGGGGAGGTGAAGGGGTGGTGGCAGGCGGCCCAACGCTTGTTTTCTTCGTCGTATTCGAACATGGGGAAATCGACGACCCACAGCGGACGCCAGGCTTCGCCCGTGAGGTAGTTTTTCTCGTGACCGAGCTTGACGCGCAGCGCACCCAGGGCGTCATTGACGACCTTGGCCTTGTCCGCGCCGAAGAAGATGAGATCGCCGCTTTGTGCGCCGGTGCGCTCGAGGATGGTTTTCAGCGCGGCTTCGTGAAGGTTCTTGACGATGGGCGATTGCAGGCCGGTTTCGTTGGGCTGGCTGGCGTCATTGACCTTGATGTAGGCCAGGCCCTTGGCTCCGTAGATTTTGACGAACTCGGTATAGGCGTCGATTTCGCCACGGGTAAGGGTGGCACCACCGGGAATCCGCAGGCCGGCCACGCGGCCATTGGCGTCATTGGCCGGGCCGCTGAACACCTTGAAGCCGACATCCTTCACCACATCGGTGAGCTCGGTGAGCTCCAGCGTCACGCGCAGGTCGGGCTTGTCGGAGCCGTAGCGGCGCATGGCTTCGGCATAGGTGATGCGCGGGAAGGGGCCGGGCAGTTCCGTGCCGAGGGCTTCGCGGAAGACGGTGCAGATCATCTTTTCCATCATCGCGGTGATCTGCGTTTCATCCAGGAAGGAGGTTTCGATATCGATCTGGGTGAATTCGGGCTGGCGGTCGGCGCGCAGGTCTTCGTCGCGGAAGCATTTGACGATCTGGTAGTAGCGGTCGTAGCCGGCCACCATCAGGAGCTGCTTGAAGAGCTGGGGCGACTGGGGCAGGGCGAAGAACTGGCCGGGATGAACGCGCGAGGGCACGAGGTAGTCGCGCGCGCCTTCGGGGGTGGATTTGGTGAGCATCGGCGTTTCGATGTCGATGAAACCCTGGTCGTCGAGGAAGCGGCGGCAGGACATGGCGGTCTTGTAACGCAGCATCAGGTTTTTTTGCATCTGCGGGCGGCGCAGGTCGATGACGCGGTGCGTCAAGCGCACGTTCTCGGAGAGGTTGTCCTCGTCGAGCTGGAAAGGAGGCGTGACCGCCGGGTTGAGAACCTCGATGTCCTGACAAAGGATTTCGATTTCGCCCGAGGGCAGGTTGGGGTTTTCCGTCCCGGCGGGGCGGCGGCGCACCTTGCCGGTGATCTTGAGCACATATTCGTTGCGGACTTCTTCGGCGACCTTGAACATCTCGGGGCGATCCGGGTCGCAGACCACCTGCGCCAGACCTTCGCGGTCACGCAGGTCAATGAAGATGACGCCGCCGTGGTCGCGGCGGCGATGGTTCCAGCCGCAAAGGGTAACGATCTGATCGACATGGCTGGCGTTGACCTGGCCGCAGTAGTGGGTTCGCATGATGTGTGTTCCGTGAATCGCTGAAAAAAGAAACCGGCGGGGCCGGCGAGAAGTTTTGGCTGGAAAATTAACCGTTCAGGGCGTGGCCGGAGGAGCGTTCGCCGTTTTGGCCGGTGGGTAGGGAAACCGGGGAGGCAGGAGCGACGACGCCCATGGAAATGATGTATTTCAGGGCTTCGTCGACGCTCATGTCGAGCTCGATGGTGTCGCTTTTCTTCACGAAAAAGAAGAAGCCATTGACGGGGCTGGGGGTGGTCGGGATGAAGACGCCGACATGTTCTTCATCGACGTTGTCGGCGATGGTGGCCGCCGGTGTGCTGGTGAGAAAGGCGACAGACCAGGCGTTGGGGTGGGGGTAGCGCACCAGCAGCACCTTGCGGAAGGCTTCGCCGCTACCTGAAAACAGGGTGTCGCTGATCTGCTTGACGCTGTAGTAGATCGACTTGACGACGGGAATACGCGCCAGGACACCCTCCCAGAAGCGCACCAGACGCTGGCCGATGATGTTGGTCGCCACCACACCGCTGGCCAGCACCACCAGCAGCGTGAGGATCGCACCGATGCCGGGGATGTACATGCCCATCAGTGTTTCGGGGCGGATGGCTTCCGGTAGCAGCAGCAGGGATTGATCCATGAGACGGACGATCATCGCCAGCACCCAGACGGTGATGGCCAGCGGAATCCAGATGAGGAG
>CAZCOS010000104.1:0-5075 GCA_964500605.1 uncultured Sterolibacterium sp. | reverse complement strand
CCGCCTGTTGATCCGGCGTTTCCTCGAAACCGAAACCATCGGCAAAGGCTTCGAGATCATGAGTGTTGAATTCAAAACGATGCCCCTGCCGCGCTGCCCGCTGGGCGTAGAGATGCAGTAATTCGGCGGCGGTATCGCGCACCTGCATGGCGGCCTTTTTCTTTGCTTTTTCCCACTGGCCACTACCCAGCTTGTGCAGTTGTACCGCCTCCGGATCGGCCCCGCTGTAGCGACTGATGAGCTGCAACTGCGCCACAGGCACATAAAGGGTGTCGCCCCCGGCATATTCGAGGTGGAGGAACTCATTTTTCTCCTGCCCCACGCCCATATCGAGCAAGGCCAGACCGAGATAGCGGCCGATACCGTGCTGCTCATGCACAACGGGATCGCCGATTTTCAGCTCGGAAAGGTCACGCAACCAGCCTTCGAGATTGCTGCGTCGCGCATGATGTTTCCCCGTACTGCGTGGTCGCGCCGTAGCGGCATAAAGCTCGTTCTCCGTGATGAGGGCCAGGGAGGGCCCTCGTGATCCGGCCTCGACCACAAAGCCACCCGACAAGGGCGCGACAGCCAGCATGAAGAGTTCTGCTGCATTCAAGAAGCTGGCGAAATCCGCACAGGGTGCAGGCTTTAGCCCGTGTTCATTCAAATACTCCAGAATGGTTTCACGCCGCCCCGGAGATTCGGCGAGCAGAAGGGTTCGCCCCTGAAAACCTGAAAGATGGGCCCGCAAACGGGACAACGGGTCCTGCGCCCGGCGGTCTACCGCAACCGGGGGCGGCGCAGGAACAAGGGCCGATTGCATGGCCTCCCCAACCGGGGTTGGCAACACCAAACGGGCCAGATTCGCCGCCCGAGTGAAGAACTGCTCTTCCGTCAGATAAATCTCAGAAGGCGGCAAAATGGGGCGGCTACGTTCGCCACTCATCATGCGATGCCGCTCGCGCAAATCCTGCCAGAACGTAGCAATCGCACCGGGAACATCATGATGCTGAAACAGCAAGGCATCCTGCGGCAAATAATCAAAGAGGGTTGCCATCGCACCCTCCTCGAAAAACAGCGGCAGATAGTATTCAATCCCACCCGGGGCGATGCCATTGGAAACATCCTTGTACATCGACGCCCGCGAGGCATCGCCTTCAAAAACCTCACGGAACCGCGCCCTGAAACGGCTGCGCCCGCCACCCGGAGCATCATCCATCGGAAACTCCCGCGCAGGCAGCAGCCGGATTTCCGGTACGGGATAGAGCGTTCTCTGGGAGTCGACATCAAAGGTGCGGATGCTTTCCACCTCTTCATCGAACAGGTCGATGCGGAATGGCAGGGCTGCCCCCATGGGGAAAAGATCGACCAAACCGCCCCGCACGCTGAATTCACCCGGCGCAACGACCTGCGTCATCGACTGATACCCTGCCAAAGCGAGCTGCGCCCTCAGCTTGTCGAGGATCAGCCGGTCTCCCTTTTTCAGAAAAAAGGTATGGGCAGCAAGAAAAGAAGACGGCATTAACCGGGTCAAAGCCGTGCTGGCTGCTGTCAGCAGAATGTCGCAACACCCCTGCGAAACAGCATAAAGCGTCGCCAATCGCTCGGAAATCAGGTCTTGATGCGGCGAAAAGCTGTCATAAGGCAGCGTTTCCCAATCCGGCAGCAGATTGGTGCGCAGGGCCGGTGCGAACCATTGCACTTCTTCATGAAGACGCTGTGCATCCAGTGGGCTTGCCGTGATGACCAGCAGCAAGCGACCCTTCGCCAGTTCCGCTGCCTTGACAATGGCCAAGGCATCCGCCGAACCGGCCAACAAGGGCAAATCCAGTCGCTGTCCGGGTTTGGGCAACGTGGTTAGTACAGAAAAAGAAAGCAAGGGAGAAACGGGGACTGAATCCGGAAGCATGATGATGAAAAAGAAAAAGGATCACCGCAAAGCGTATGCGCGGTTTGCAGGGTTCGCAGGACGAGGGGCTGAACGGAACGAACAAGCCGGCGCGTTACGAAACCCGCGCTTTGGAGAGTGAAAGGCTCGGATTATCCTAGAAACCGCAGTCGGAAAGCCCCGATTCGCGAGAAGAAGGCTCGTTCAACGCACCGTTTTATCCGGACGTTTGTGCGATTTGATGAGGGAGGGAACATCCCGATCGAGCAGGCTGGTTTCGGCCAGATTGAGCTCAATGAGCTGAAGGAGAGCCTGACGCTCTTTTTCACCGACACCGATGAATTTGATCCCCAGCGCATCTTCTGCGTGATGTACGACCAAGCCATTGAAGGTTGCAACGACCTCTGATCCATGGCCGTTGTAGAGCACATGTAAACGACAGGGTCGAAGAAAATGGGGATCATTTGGCGTGTTATCGAAGGAGAACATCGCACCATTGAGGGAGATGTCGCAAAGTGTCCCCGCACCTTTCAGATCACGAAACTGAATCTCCGCCCGGGAATGGAAGGGAAAACTGCCGATTTTGTTGTGCTCGTCCGTCATGCGCCCCTCCTTGCTGCCCTCTCACTGGTCTGCCGCTGGCCCCCTCGCCAATTTCATACCCGCAGTGAATATCCGGCAGACGTTTTCATTCTAAGGCTTTTTTCTGGTCTCGTAGCAATTTGTATTCAACGGCATCGACCAGCGCGCGCCAGGACGCGTCGATGATGTCGGTCGAAACGCCGATAGTCGTCCAGCTCTCGTGGTGATCCGTTGATTCGATCAGCACACGCACTTTGGCTGCCGAAGCCTGGTCAGAATTGAGGACACGCACCTTGTAATCTGTCAGTTTGATCTGGCCGATCGCCGGGTAAAAGCGTTCGAGAGCCTTTCGCATGGCCTTGTCCAGTGCATTGACGGGGCCATCCCCTTCAGCGGCCGTGATTTCTTCCTGCTCGCCGACGGCGATCTTGATCATCGCGGAAGAATTGATGCCGCCCACCGTGGGCTCATTGACGATGACCTTGAAATCCTTGCGTTCAAAGAAGGGGCGATATTTGCCAAGCTCCTTGCGAACGACCAGCTCGAAAGAGCTTTCCGCCGTTTCAAACTGGTAACCTTCGTGCTCGAGTGCTTTGAGACGGTCGAGCACCCGCTGGGTGTCGGGTGAATCCTTTTTCAGCGTCGGGTCGATCTCGTTGATCTTGGCCAGGAGTGTGCTGCGCCCCGCCACTTCGGACATGAGGATGTGACGCGCATTCCCGACGGCTTCCGGATTGATGTGTTCGTAAGAAATTGGATTCTTATTGACCGCGTCGATGTGCATCCCGCCCTTGTGGGCAAAAGCGTCATTACCGACGTAAGGAGCCTTCTCGTTGTGGGTGATGTTGGCAATTTCGCTGACGAAACGCGCTACCGGTGTCAGATGGCACAAGTTTTCCTGTGGAATGCAGTCGAAACCGAGCTTGAGTTGCAGATTGGGCAGGATGGAACAAAGATTGGCATTGCCGCAACGCTCGCCGATGCCGTTGATCGTCCCCTGTACCTGTGTTGCGCCCGCCTGCACCGCCATCACCGAATTGGCGACAGCCATTTCGCCATCATTGTGGCAATGAATGCCAATGGCGGTCTTGAAACGTTGCGACACCGTGCGCGTGATGTCGAAAATCTCGTCCGGAAACGTTCCACCGTTGGTATCGCACAGCACCAGACAATCCGCCCCGGCCTCGGCTGCGGCCGCAAGAGCTTGAAGCGAGTAGTCGGGATTGGCCTTGTAGCCGTCAAAGAAATGTTCGGCATCGAAAACCACTTCCTTACCCTGTTGCTTGAGGTAACGGATGGTATCGCCAATCATGCGCAGATTTTCATCCAGCGTGGTGCGCAGGATATCGGTGACTTGATAATCCCAGCTCTTCCCGAAAATGCACAGCGCGTCGGTTCCGGCCTTTAGCAGGGATTGCAGATTGTTATCACTGGCCGCGTCGATACCGACTTTGCGCGTCGCCCCGAAAGCGATGATTTTGGCGTTTTTCAGCTTGAGCGCGGCGGCGCGGCGGAAAAACTCCATGTCTTTCGGATTGGAACCCGGGTTTCCCGCTTCAATGTAGCTGACCCCCAGCGCATCGAGGGCTTCCACAATCTTGAGCTTATCCTCGACCGAATAGGAAATGCCCTGCGCCTGTGCGCCATCACGAAGAGTCGAGTCAAAAAGGTGGATTCGTTTCATATCGTGTTACCAGAAAGCTGTTCAGCGGAAAGCCGCGCATTTTATTCGATGCGCCCAGAGAGCGGGCGTAGGCAATGCGGCTAGGTCAATTCGGCTCCGAGGGGCAAGCCGCACCAAAGACCTGCTCGCGCAGACGGAACAGTTCATCACGCGCGGCTGCAGCCTCTTCGAATTCGAGGTTGCGGGCATGTTCCTGCATCGCCTTTTCAAGCCGTCTGATTTCCCTGGACAGTTCCTTTTCGCTCATCGCCTCGTAACGAGCCTGCTGCTGAGCCGCCAGAATGGCCTTCGGTTCGTTTGCGGGTTCATAGACACCGTCGATGATGTCCTTGATGCGTTTGACCACCCCCTGCGGCGTGATGCCGTGTTCGGCATTGAAGGCCAACTGCCGGGCACGTCGCCGTTCGGCCTCCTCCATCGCCTTTTGCATCGAGCCGGTGACCCGATCCGCATAAAGAATGGCCGTGCCATTGAGATGGCGCGCGGCACGTCCGATGGTCTGGATCAGCGAACGTGTCGAACGCAGAAACCCTTCTTTGTCGGCATCGAGAATGGCCACCAGCGAAACTTCGGGAATATCCAGCCCTTCACGCAGCAGATTGATGCCGATCAGCACATCGAACACCCCCAGGCGCAGGTCGCGGATGATTTCGACCCGCTCGACGGTTTCAATGTCCGAATGCAGATAACGCACCTTGATACCGTTATCCGCAAAATACTCGGTGAGCTGTTCAGCCAGCCGCTTGGTCAGCGTCGTCACCAGCACCCGCTCGTTCACGGCGACGCGTTGCTTGATTTCCCCCAGCAGATCATCCACCTGCGTCATCGCCGGGCGCACGATCAGCACCGGATCAACAAGCCCCGTTGGCCGAACCACCTGCTCAACCACCTGCCCCTGGTGTTGCGCCTCATAATCCGCCGGAGTGGCCGAAACAAAAA
>CAZCOS010000103.1:0-5080 GCA_964500605.1 uncultured Sterolibacterium sp. | reverse complement strand
AAATCCTTGTTGATGTAGGTGATCTGGCCCTTGAGATTGGTTTTCGAGACGATCAACTGGTCGTCCCGAAGCTCGATTTCCTTGTTGGTGACGGGCAGGTTGGTACGCATGGTGATTTCCTTCAGCGACGATTTTGAATTTAGATACCTTGAGCGATAAAGGCGGGGTCGTATTCAGGCAGACGAAGTGCTACTGAATCCTTGCGCGGTACATAGGCGGTGACATCATTCCCCTTTCCGACGAAAGCGACCTTCAGACAGGTGTTTCTCAGCAGGGCCAGCCCTCTTCCCGCTTTGGCCGTGTCGTGCTGAAGGGCGTGGTGGAATGAGGACTGGTCAAATCCGGGGCCGGAATCGATGATTCGGATGCGTGTGGCCGGCTGGCCAGAAAATTCAGTCACATCGACGCGTATGCTGATGTAAGCGTTCTGGAGCGCGGCCAGTCGTTTTTCTCTTTCCTGGGCGTATAGCTCGAAGCCGTCTTCGGTCGCGTATTTGGATTCGGAAGACAGGCCCAGTACGCCATGGTCGAGCGCATTGCTGAATAGCTCGGCCAGTGCCATGCCAAAAAGTCCGTCGTCCGACGAGACGATGCCCAGTCGATGCAGCATGTCGAGAAGGACATCCAGAATCTTCGGGTCAGCCATCTGCGCTGCGTCCAGATCGAAGACGAGGCGGCGAGCGCGGGTTTTGCCGCTGCCTTGATGCGTCGGTGCAGCGAGGGTTTGAGTGCTTTGTTCCGTGATTGGCAAAACCACCAGAGAGGCGTCATCATGCCCGACCCGGTTCTGGGTGGCGGATTGCAGGCGGGTAAATAAAGCGTCGGCTGGGCCGGCGAGAAGGAAGGCCTCCAGTTCGTCTGTCTCCCAGGTTTCAGACAAGCCGTCCGAGAAGAAAACGATGGCATCTCCTTTTTCCAGTGCGAAGGGTTCACACTCGAATTCGGCTGGATTGTCGGTTGGTGCAATGCCCAGCGCGAGGTGGCGTGAGGGGATTTTCAGCAGTTTGTCGCCGCGGCGAACCAGAGCGGTGGGATTGCCGCCCACCCAGAAGTGGGCTTGCCCTGCTGGGTAATCCACTGAAACCGCCGTGGTTGCGATGAAGTTTCCGACCGGCAGGATTTCTTTGAGCATCTGGTTGGCGGCGATGAGAATGTCGCTCATCGAAAAACCTTTCTGGGTCATGGTCATGAACAGGGAAATAAGGGGCAGCAGCTTGAAGGCTGCAGGCAGGCCGTGGCCGATGGCATCGGCCAGCATGACGTGCAGACGCCCCGAGGGCGTTTTTCCGGTCAGGACCAGGTCGCCCGAGAAAATGCCAGCGGGTGTGACGCTGTACTGGACATGCTCATCAGGCGGCAACATGCGGGAAAGCATGCGCTCGAGCGCATGAGCCGCCATGTCGTTTTCGTCCATGAGTTGGGCGTGCAGCCGTTCCAGCTCTTCCTTTTGGTGCAGGAGAGCCCGATGGGCCATCACGCCACGGAAATGGGCCCGCAGCTTGTCCAGTAATTGCTGGGGCTGGATGGGCTTGGTGATGTAATCCGTGCCGACCTTCAGGGCGCGTTCGATGGAGTCCTCGTCGGTATTGGCCGAAAGAAAGAGGATGGGAAGAAAAGGATTGCTGGCCCGGATGCGCGTGGCGGATTCGATGCCGTCCATGCGGGGCATCATCACATCCATGAGAATGACATCCGGTTGTTCGCGCGTATAGGCCTCGATGGCCTCCAGACCATCGGTCGCGGTGATGAGCGTGTGGCCACAGTCACCCAGCAAGGCTTTGAGCAGCAAGAGGTTGGAGCGGGTATCGTCGACGGCCAGAATCTTCAGGGTTTCCGCGTTTTCTGTCTGTTCCATCGGGGCGGACTCTAGGGCAAGGGTCAGAAGGAAAGGTCAAAGAAGGCTGAAGAGTGCGCCAAAATTCGCAATTTCAAGAATCTGTCTGACATTTTTTGAAGCCCCCGAGATTTCGACGGCTTTGTTGGCAGCCTGGGCCTTGTCGCGCAGGATCAGCATCATGCCGAGTGCGGAGCTGTCCAGATAATCCACTTCGGCCAGATTGACGCGAATCTTCCGGGCATAGGGTTGCTGGAGGGCTGTTTCAATACCCGCACGAAAATCACGGTGGGCATTGAAATCAAAACGCCCTTTCAGGTACATCACGGCACAACCTTCTTCGGTGAGGACTTTGACTTCCATGGGGTTCTCCTTAGAGGGGCAAAAAATTAGTGTGCTTTGTTCAGGATCTGTAGCCGGGCCAGCAGATGCTTCGGAATTCCCGAGAGAGGAAGTGTTTCATCGATTGCGTCGAGCAAGGCTGCTTCGCGCGGCATACCGTAGACTACGCAGCTAGCTTGATCCTGCCCGATCGTCCAGGCACCGGCCTCGCGCATTTCCAGCAAACCTTGCGCGCCATCCCGGCCCATGCCGGTGAGCAGTACGCCAATGGCTTTCTTACCAAAAATTTCCGCAACGGATCGGAAGAGGACATCGACGGAAGGACGATGGCGATTGACCGGTTCGGCCTGCGAAAGCTCGGTGAAAAACTGCCCGCCGCTTTTACGCACCCGCAGATGAGCATTGCCTGGCGCAAGATAAGCGTGCCCGGGCTGGATGCGCTCGCCGCCCCGTGCTTCGACGACAGTGATTTTTGCCAGTCGGTCGAGCCGTTTGGCAAAGGAGGCGGTGAACATCTCGGGCATGTGCTGGGTGATGACGATGCCGGGAATTTGCTCAGGTAGATCGACGAGCACATCCTTGATGGCTTCCGTTCCGCCGGTGGAGGCACCAATGGCGATCAAGGTTTCATGAAGGGTGCGATCGGACAGGCTGATCCCCGGGCCAGGACGGGTGAGATTTGCAGAAGAAAGAGTTGCGGTTGCCGGGGCGTTTGGCGCAGCCGGACGTGCGGCAGAGGCGGGTCGCTTGAAGCGAGCCGTGGCGGCGGCCCGCAGCTTCTCGCAGAGGGTTTCGGTGTATTCGGCAATCAGGGCCGGGCTGTCCATGCGGGGCTTGGGCATGAAGTCGACTGCGCCCAGCTCCAGGGCTTGCAAGGTTGTTTCCGAGCCTTGCTCGGTCAGCGAGGAAATCATGATGACCGGCATGGGGCGCAGCGACATCAATCGGCGAAGGAATTCCAGTCCGTCCATGCGCGGCATTTCGACATCGAGGGTGAGGACGTCCGGATTGAGGGCTTTGATCATTTCCCGGGCGGCGATGGGGTCGGGTGCTTCGCCGACGACTTGCAAGCCGGGATCGGATTCGATGACCTTCTTCAGCAGGGAACGCATGAAGGCCGAGTCGTCGATGATGAGTACCTGGATCACGAAAGTACCTCGGAACAGTTCAGAACAGTTCGATTTCGCCGGAAGTCGGAGCTTCGACCAAGCGCGCCGCGTATTCGCGTTCGCGGCGGGAAAGCGTGTCGTTGTGCTGGCGCACCAGTTTTTTGACGAGCACCCGGCCATTGTTTGGAAAGAAATAAACCTTGCGGGGGTGAATATCCAGCAGGTCTTGCGCCAAAACGGGAATTCCTTCTGTTTTCAGAAAATCGAGCACGAAATGGGCGTTACGGTCACCGACACGGGTGGCTGTCAGGCCGGACATGATGCGTCCCCCCCCAAAGACCTTGGCTTCGAGCTTGCCGCGACGCGCACCGAGTTTATAAAGGTGGTTGATGAGGACTTCCATCGCAAACGTTCCGTAACGGGCTGATGCGCCATCCCCTTCGGCCAGCATGAAGTGGTTCATGCCGCCAATCCCTTTTTCGCGGTCGAGCAGACAGGCCGAAACGCAGGAGCCCAGCACGGTGACGAGGGCGAGATTGGAGGTCGTGGCGAAGTATTCCCCGGGGAGCAGTTTCACGGCTTCCGTCTCGAATTTGCGATCGTAGTAGCGATTGCTCGCCAGATGATCGTCGTGAGGATCAACGCCGGGGCTGCGCGAGCTCATAAACGGTTCGTCCTAGCGAATGGAACAGATTGGCGGCGTGCATGAAACTCTCGGAGTGCCCCGCAAACAGCAGGCCATCGGGGGTAAGCAAGGGCGCAAATTTTTCGAGAATGCTGTACTGCGTCGGCTTGTCGAAATAGATCATGACGTTGCGGCAGAAAATCACGTCAAAGGGCGGTGGAACTTCAGGCCAGTGGGAGTCGAGCAGATTGACTTGCGTGAAGCGGATCAGTTTTTGCAGCTCCGGACGAGCCCGCGCCAGCCCTTCCTGCTTCCCGGTTCCCTTGAGGAAAAAGCGTCGCAAGCGTTCCTGAGACAGTTTTTCGAGTCGATCCATCGGATACACGCCGCGCCGACCAGTTTCCAGCACGCGGGTATCGATGTCGCTGGCGATGATGGAAACGGGCGGTGTCGACGTTCCGAAAGTTTCGCAAGCTGTCATGGCCAGGGTATAAGGTTCTTCTCCCGTCGAGGCCGCTGCACACCAGATTCGTAAGGGCTTCGAGGCCGTAGCGCGGGAGCCGATTTTCCGGAGATGACGGCTCAAAATGTCGAAATGGTGAGGCTCCCGGAAGAAAGAAGTCAGATTGGTGGTCAGGGCATTGACGAAGGCTTCCACCTCGGTGGCGTCGCCTTGTTCCAGACGGGCCAGATAGACCGAAAAACTGGCGCACCCCGTCGCCCGCAAACGGCGGGCCAGACGGCTGTAGACCATGTTCTGCTTTTGGGGCGAGAGCGAAATTCCGGCGAAACGGTGGATGAGGCGGCGGATGCGTTCGAAATCCGCCGACGTGAAGGCGAATTCACGCGAAGGATTAAGCGTTTCGTCGTCGGACGGGGTGTTCGTTCTCATGGTGCAGAAGGTGCAGAAAAATCAGAATTCCGACCATTCGTCTTCCGGCTCTGCGACCGGAAGCAGTTTGGGTGCGGGTTTGGTCGTGTTTCGGGGGGAGGACAAAGCGGGGCGTTGCTGGGCGGAGCGTGAAGCTGACGTGAGGGGCGTGTTCCGGGTGGGCTTCGCCATGGCTCGACCTTGCTCTAGTCGGAACTGGCTGACGGCCTGCAACAGCCCGCGTGCCTGTTCTTCCAGGCTTTCCGCTGCAGCGGCGGCCTCTTCGACGAGGGCGGCGT
>CAZCOS010000102.1:2567-5148 GCA_964500605.1 uncultured Sterolibacterium sp. | reverse complement strand
GAACCGCTGGATGTCCTGTTCCTGCGCGGCAATCAGCTCTTTGGCGAAGCGGGTAGCTACGGCGAAGCCCTGATGCCGCCCTGGCCATCCGTTGCAGCGGGGGCTTTGCGCTCGTGCATGCTGGCGGAAGAGCGCATGGATCTGGCCGCCTTCGCCGTCGGCAAGCAGCCCCATCCTCAACTGGGCACGCCCGAACAGCCCGGCAGCTTCGTGCTGCAACAATTCCAGATGGCCCGCCGACACGCCCATGCCCTGGAACTCCTTTTTCCCCTGCCGGCTGATCTGCAGGTGACGCAATCACAATCACAAGCACAATCACAATGCGCCGACGATGCCCTCAGTGTTACAACCCTGCGCCCGACGAAGCTCCACCCGAAAATCAGCACCTCCAGCCCCTTGCCGCTTTTACCCGTGCTGGTGCAAAGCAAGCGCAGCAAGACTGCCAGCGGTTGGTGGTTGCGGCAAACCGGCTGGCAGAAATATCTTCAAGGCCAGCCTGTTTCGGCACAAGACCTCGTGCACAGCAAAGACCTCTGGGGTTTCGATGAACGCATCGGTATCGGTCTGGAGGCGGACAAGCGCAGCGCGGCCGATGGCAAGCTCTTCACTGCCCGTGCGGTGGCATTCAAGGAAGGCGTCGGCTTTGCCGTCGCCGTCGGGGGCGCATCGCTTCCCGCCTCCGGTAGTCTGCGCTTTGGTGGAGATGGACGGGTTGCCCGTTTGCATCATGTCGACATCACCTGGCCTGCCGCCGATCTTGATGCCGTGGTTCGTGCCGGGCGAGCCCGCCTCGTGCTAACGAGCCCGGGTATTTTCCCCGAAGGCTGGCGTCTGCCCGGCATGTCGGCGGAAGGCACTCTCAAGCTGCCGGGGCTGACGGCGCGGGTGGTGGCCGCCAGTATCAATCGCGCCGAAACCATTTCCGGCTGGGATCTGGCCAGCCACCGGCCCAAGCCTGCGCACAAGGCGGCGGGTAGCGGCAGCGTGTATTGGCTGGAAGAGCTGCAAACGACTGCCGAAGCCCTTGGCAAGCTTGTCGCGCACGGGCTTTGGGGCGAACCCTGCGAAGATGCCTCGCAACAACGACAACAACAACGCCGGGCCGAAGGTTACAACCGCCTGGCCCTGGCAGCCTGGCCCTGAATCCAGGCCCAGCCCCGATCCCGATCCAAATTCCGCGAATCAAGAAAGAATCAGAAACCTGTCCAGAAAAGGAAAGACCCCATGTTCGAAAAAACCACCGCTGTTTTCCTCTACGCCGTCAGCCCCGTCCACATGGGGGCAGGTCAAGCCGTGGATGTCATCGACAACCCCATCCAGCGTGAGCGTCATACCCAGCATCCCTGCTTTGCGGGTTCAGGCATCAAGGGTGCGGTGCGCCACAGCTACATCACGCTGGGCGGCAAAGAATCCGACATCAACCTGCTGCTGGGGCCGGATTCGGGGAGCAGCAACCTGCACGCCGGTGCGGTCAGCTTTGGCGATGCCCAACTGCTGGCCCTGCCGATCCGCAGTCTCAAGGGCGGCTACGTCTATGCCACTTGCCCGCAGGCTCTCGCCCGCGCCCAGCGGCTGCTGGCCCTGGCCAACACACAGGCTGATTGGCCGATTCCAAAAGTCGACGAAGGCTTTTGTCTGATCGCGAACCCTGGCCTTCTTTCCGGAGAGAAGGGCGACAGGCTGCATCTGGAAGCCTTTGAATACAGTGCCAAAGCCTCCGAAGCCGCGGCCGGGATTGCCGCCGACATTGCCCACCGTGCCCTCCCGGCAGGGAGGAGCCACGATTACTTCCGTGAAAAACTCAAGACCGATCTGGTGCTGCTTTCCGACACCGATTTCGGCTACTTCGCCAAGAACGCCATGCTGGTCGAGCCCCATGTTCGGATCAATCACGAAACGGGCACAGCCGATAAAGGTGGCCTCTTCTACACCGAAAACCTGCCCCCCGAATCCCTGCTCATTGCCCCGCTCATGACCAGCCAGACGCGCAGCGGCAAGGCGGAAGAACGGCTGGAAGCCGAAGAAGTGCTGGCGCGGATCCGCCCGCTGCTCGATGGGCGGCTGCTGCAGATCGGCGGCGATGCCACCACCGGGCGCGGGCTGGTCGTTGCCAAGGTGGAGGGCTGACACCATGAACGCACCCCGTCAGACACTCGAACAACAACGCGCCCGGAATGCCTGGGAAGTTTGTGAACACTACACACAGGATCATGTGAACGCCGCCAAGGGCTTGCCCGCACTCATCATGAACAGTGGCCTCATGCAGGTACTGGCCTTCTGCCATGAAAAAGGCAAGGCACAGGCCGACGTAGCCAATCATCTTCGCAAATGGCTGGCCAGCCGCTTTCCGGCGCAATTCAAGGGCGGAAGCGAGTTTTCCGCCTTCATGGAGGTACTGATGAAATCTGCCCCTGCCGACTACCAGGCCATTAACGCCGAGGCTTTCTCGTGGCTCAAATGGCTGCGTCAGATGGCCGCCGCCCGCATCAAGACCCAGGGAGGAAAGTGACATGCCCATCGCCGCCGTCCCCGGTTATCTGGGAAAAGACTTCAGCACCGCCTCGCCCGGCTTGCGGTTTGG
>CAZCOS010000102.1:0-2467 GCA_964500605.1 uncultured Sterolibacterium sp. | reverse complement strand
GACAAAGCCCGCATGGCCGCCATTGCCCAGCGTCAGGCTCATCTGGCCAGCATCACCGCCAACATGCTGACTCTCGACGCCATTGCCACCGCCCCCTTCACCACGGGCCTTGGCAACGAACATCCGCTGGAAAATGGCTTCGCCTTCCTCAACCCTTACGGCCTGCCTTATCTGCCCGGCAGCGGCGTCAAGGGCGTGCTGCGCCAGGCCGCGCGGGAGCTGGCCTCGGGTGAGTGGGGTGAGGCACACGGCTGGACGGAGGAGAAAATCCATTTGCTGAAAGTTTCCGGCGCAAACTCGATCACCCTGTCTGTGCTCGACGTGCTCTTTGGCCGCGAAACCGAAGATGGCGACAGCGAACATGTACGCGGCGCGCTCAGTTTCTGGGATGCCTTGCCGCAAATCCCCGGCGACAGCCTGGCCGTGGACATCATGACCCCGCACCAGAGCCACTACTACCAGCAAAAGGTGGATCGCAAAAGCGGCGACAGTTCCACCCCGCACGACAGCGGCCAGCCCAATCCCATCAGCTTTCTGACCCTGCCGCCCAAAACCCGCTTCAGCTTTCACGTCCAATGCGATCTGCCGCATCTGGAACGCCTCGCACCGGATCTGGCCCACGACAATCGCTGGCAAATCCTGCTCACTGCCGCCTTCGAACATGCCTTTGAATGGCTGGGCTTTGGTGCCAAAACCGCCGTGGGGTATGGCGCGATGCAGGTGGATGAACGCGCCCGGCGCGAACGTGAAGAAGCACAGCAGGAAGCAGCTCAAGCAGCACACCGCGCCAGTCTTTCCCCCGCCCAGCAGCTCATCGAAGCCTTCATCGACGAGCTGCGTACCAAGCACGAACAGTTTCCCACCTTTAGGGAAGGTCCCAATGCCACCTTCCACAACAAGGCCCGGGCTCTGGCCAAGGCCGCCCACGAAGGCAGCGACTGGCAGCCGGAAGAAAAGCGGGCCGCCGCGCTGGCCATCGAAGAATGGCTGCCCAGACTGGTACGCGTGGACATCAAGGACGAACGCAAGAAACTCAAGCTTGGCCCCCTCAAGGAAGCGTGAATCACCGTGACACCGCCCCTGCCCATCCTCCGCCTGCACCTCACCGTGCGGGCCGATTCACCCCTGAGCCTGCCGCCTTACGCCGGTTCCATGCTGCGCGGCGCATTCGGCCACGCGCTGCTGGCACTCTCGCCCCTGCCGCACAGCAGCGGCAAACCCTGCGCGCTGTTTGACCGCTGCGCCTACTGTCAGGTGTTTGCGCCGCCCGCGCTCCCCGAACACGGCCTGCAAAAATTCACCCAGATGCCCGCCGCCTTCATCATCGAACCGCCGCAGGGCGAAATGCGGCTGGCCGCCGGGCAGCACTTCGGCTTTGGCATGGTGCTCATCGGGCGCGCACTGGAACACCTGCCCATCCTCATGCAAGCCTGGACACGCGCCCTGCGGACTGGGCTGGGCGCGGCGCACAGTCGTTGCGCCCTGATCCATGTCGAAGATGAAAACGGCCACATCCTTCCGATGAACGAGGCCGGCCCGATGGCCGCCTTCAAACCCTCACCATTGCCCCCAGCCCCGCAACTCGGGCAGCAGGCCAGCTTGCAGCTTCTGACCCCCTTGCGCCTGCAGCAGCAAGGCAAACCCGTGAAATCACAGACGCTGGATGCCCGCACCCTCCTCATCACCCTGGCGCGACGCTGGCAACTCTTGCTGGATGTCTACCTCGGCGCACAAGCCCCGCAGCAAGATTTCGCCCACCTCACCGCCGCTGCCTCAAACATCCGGCTCGAAGCCGAAAACCTCCGTTGGTTCGACTGGGGGCGTTACTCGCAACGACAGCAACAGGAAATGAAGCTCGGCGGCTTGCTGGGGTGCTTGCATCTTCACGGCGACCTTTCCCCTTTTTCCGAGCTCCTCCACCTTGGCCAATGGCTGCATGTTGGCAAAAACGCCAGCTTCGGGCTGGGAGGTTACCGGCTTCTAGGTTGAAGAACTCACGCCTTCCACGGGTTGAGCAGCGTCACCCCCGTATTCGCAAAATCAGCCGTATTGCGTGTCACCAGCGTCAAGCCATGTGCCAGTGCCGTGGCCGCGCTCAGGTAGCTCCAGTTCGACCTCTTCAGACGCAGGAAGCCCCTGCATGGCCTGCAACAAACTGGGCCCGCCCGTCTGACCCGTCAAGCGGTAATACTCCTCGATGTTCAGTACGGCCAGAGCCGGTTTCCCCCGCTCGGTAATGATGACCGGCCCCTGCTGTGCAGCCCGCTTGATCGCCGCCGCATCGCGTGCAAAAGTACGGCTGTTCATCGTTGCAATCGTCATGGCAAACCTCGCGCTGGCATGATGTCTTGATGAACATCCGCTCAGATGCCATCAAGCACGATCGCCACAATCCCAATTCGTTCAACTGCAGTTTTTAGTTTCAGATAACAGACGGTGCAGTGCTGCACGGTACACCGCCATATCC
>CAZCOS010000101.1:0-5155 GCA_964500605.1 uncultured Sterolibacterium sp. | reverse complement strand
TGGGGAAGAAGGTGCTGATATTGGCCATCGAGCAGGCGAAGTTGCCGCCACCAATGCCGGAGAGCAGGGCGCACAGCTGGAAGAACCACAGCGGCGTGGTTTTATCCTGCAGCGCGATGCCGGTCAGAACGGCCGGCACCATCAGCAGTGCGGTGGTCAGCCAGACGGTGTTACGCCCCCCACAGATACGAATGAAGAAAGAAGCCGGAATTCGCAGCGTCGCCCCGGAAAGGCCGGAGATGGCGGCAATGGTGAAAAGCTCATCGGGCTTGAAGGGGAAGCCCGCATTGGCCATCTGCACGGTGATGATGCCCCACATCAGCCAGACGGCGAAGCCACACAGCAGGCTGGGGATGGAAATCCACAGGTTGCGGTTGGCAATACGACGGCCGGTAGATTCCCAGAATGCATTGTCTTCTGGGCGCCAATCAATGATGTCAACGCCGGACGTCACCTGTGGTGTAGCAATCTGTTCGCTACGGCCTGAAGCCGCGTAAGTTGCATTGCCCATTTTCATGATCTCCAAAAATTCTCTTTCAAGCCGCGATGGAATGGCCGCCCACCGTGTCCAACTTGCGCACTTCAGTCCAGTACATCCAGATCAGCGAGACCCAGACCACGCCATACATCAGCATGAAGCAACTGGAGCGGATGCCGGTCCAGTCGGCCAGCGCACCAAACATGATCGGCAGCAGGAAGCCCCCCAGGCCGCCGGCCAGGCCGACGATACCGGAGATCACCCCGATGTTGTGCGGGTAGTCATCCGAGATGTACTTGAACACCGAGGCCTTGCCGATGGCCCAGGCAATCCCCATGCCGAACATCAACGCAGTAAACACCCAGACATTGAGGCCGATATGGAAGCTCTTCGGGCCAGAGACCGTCTGCACGACGAGGTCGGTCTGCGGATAGGACAGGATGAACAGGCAAATCCACGAGAACCACAGCACCCACCAGGTCACCTTGTGCGCCCCGAACTTGTCGGAGAAATAACCGCCCAGGGCACGCAGCACCCCGCCCGGCAAGGAGAAGCAGGCGGCAAGGAAAGCGGCATCCTTGATGTCGAAACCGTATTCGGCGACGTAGTATTTGGTCATCCACAAGGAGAGCGCGACATAGCCGCCGAACACGATGGAGTAATACTGGCAATACTTCCAGACCCGGGGATCTTTCAAAGCCGAGAGCTGCTCGGCCACGCTCACCTTGGCCCCGGCCTTGTGCGAGGGGTCATCATAAGTAAACAACCAGAACAGGATCAGCGTCCCCAGCATGATGGCGGCGAAGACCTGCGGCACATATTGCCAGCCGTAGGCAACCACCAAGGTCGGGGCCACCAGCTTGGTCACCGCCGCGCCGGAATTGCCCGCGCCGAAAATCCCCATCGCCAGGCCTTGCTGACTCTTCGGAAACCAGCGTGCGCAATAGGCGATGCCAACCGTGAAGGAGCCACCGGCCAAACCGACGAACAGGCCGGTCACCAGAAAATGCCAGTATTCGGTGGCCTGGGAAATGAGCCAGATCGGGATGATGGTCGAGGCCATCACCGCAGCAAAAACCAGACGGCCGCCAAAACGGTCCGTCAACATGCCCAGCGGCAGGCGGATCAGCGAACCGGTCAGCACCGGCATGGCCACCAGCAGGCCAAACTGGGTTTCATTCAGATTCAGTGTTTTCTTGATCGGAATCCCGATGACGGCAAACATCATCCAGACCATGAAACATACCGTGAAGGCAATGGTACTCATGGCGACGACCGACCACTGCTTCGTCTTTTGCGATGCCACGACGTTCCCCTTTTTTTACAAAAGTTAGAAACCTGTTTGCGGTTTGACTGGTTTTCCCGCAATGTTGTGCAGTCTAGGCAACCCATGCTTCCCGCACTATCCGCCACTGGTTGGGGAACGATCACTTTTTAGGACTAATCCGCGCTAGGCCATCCGGACGAAAGATTCGTGCCCATATAGTTCTTTTTGACTAGTCATTTCCCATGAACTTGCTTGCGTACAATGCACACTCTTCCTTGTTTTCAGGAGAAAGACGTGTCCGTTCATCCGTATCAGGCCGCGCAGGAGTTTGACGTCATCGTCGTCGGGGCAGGCCCGGCGGGTGCCACCACAGCCTGCTACCTCGCTCGCGAGTCGCGGCAAGGGGATTCCCCGCTCTCCGTCGCCCTGCTCGACCGGGCGCGATTCCCCCGTGACAAATACTGCGGTGATGCCTGGTGCGCCCCGGCCCTGGACATTCTGGAAGACCTGGGTATTCTGCAACCGCTCGTGACCGAGGGGCTGGTGCAGGATACAACCTCGGGAGGCTTCGTCTCTCCCAGCGGCGAAAACTACATGACCAGCACGGAAGGCGAGGCGACGGTTTCCAAGGAAAACCGCACTTTTGCGATCCGCCGACTGATCTGCGACGAAAGAATTGCGCGGCGCGCAGCAGAAGTGGGTGCTAACTTGATCGAGGAAGCCAGTGTCGAAGAGGCCACGCTGGAAGCCGATGGAAAATGGTGCATCCGCTGTGCCGACGGACGGACCTTCCGCAGCCGGATGTTGATTGCTGCCGATGGCGCAACCAGCCGTCTGGCGCGTTCGCTGGGGGTGGTGAGCACGGCTCCCAGCGCGGTGGCCGCGCGTCAATATGTCCAGGGGGGCACGCACAATTTCAAGGCAGGCGGCGTCCTGCTCTTCCCGGAATACATCCTGCCCGGCTATGTCGCCTTGTTCCGCCATTACAACGACGACATCGACCTCGGGGCCTACATCATCCCCGGCGGTGCTGCGCGTGTGGAAGATGCTGCCCGAATCTATGAGGACAAGGTCTACAACGACCCTTTCATCCAGCGGGTGCTGGGGCCCCGCGTCCAGTTCCTCGAACCCGTGCGCACCGCATCGCTGCGCATGGGAGGAGAACCCTGCAGCACTACCCGGCAGTTTCTAGCCGTAGGCGATGCGGCCGGACAAACCGACCCGCTCACCGGCGAAGGCATCCACACCGCGATGATCGGTGGGCGTCTTGCCGCCCGGCGTGTACTGGAAATGTTCGCCGAAAACCGCTTCGACGAAGACGCCACGGCGGTGTACCACCAACGCTGGATGACCGCCTTCGGGAAAGACTTTTCCTCCTCGGCACTCTCGGCCCGGATGTCTTACCGTTTCCCCTTCTTCCTCGACGCAGCGGCCACGCTGGCCGAACGCACGGAGGGACGATTCATGGATGAGTTCGGCGCGATCATGACCGGCGTCAAACCCAAATCCACCTACGCCCGCCCGGATATTGCCCTGCCTCTGACCCTCGAAGTCGGCAAGCATTTCTTTCGCCAAAAAATTCTGCGCCAGCCCGCTGGTGAAGCGGCCTATCATCGGCGAGCCGGAGAAAACGACGCGCGTCCCAGTTCCTTTTCCACCGTCTGCCTGCGCGACAACACCTTGCCACCCGCCCCGATCTTCTCGGATCAAGCGATGCAGAAGGATGGCACTGCGCTGTTCGAGGCCCTGTTCCGTTTCGCCACCCCGGCGGGCCCAAGCCTTCCCATCCTGATTCTTTACGGCTCCGAATACGGTTTTTGCAAACAGGCCGCGCTGCGTCTGGCCGAACAACTCCGTGCGCTCCCCCTCGAAGACGGCACACTCGCCCCGCGGGTCCTTGATCTTTCTGCCCATAGCCTGGTCGATTGGTCAAAAGAACCGCTGGCCCTCTTTCTTTGTGCCACAACCGGCGATGGCGAATTTCCGGAAAATGCCCGATCTTTTGTCGAATGGCTGGAGGGCAAAGGACGGCTGGACAATTTGAAGCTGAGTGTGCTGGCCTGTGGCGACAGTGCCTATCCGGATTTCTGCCAGGCCGGCCATGATTTACAGGCCCTACTGGAACAAGCTGGTGCAGTCCCATTGCTACCACTACATGAAGTCGACCAGGAAAACGAAGATCAGCTTGACGGCTGGTTCGAGGCGGTGCAGACCCTTCTTCTTCGGCAGGAATGGCATTGTCCGGACGGGGAGGACTATCTCTACGCGCTGGCGCAGGCACATTACACCGGACAGGATGGCCCCTCCCGCATTTCACGTCAGCACCCTTGTCGCGCTCGACTCTTGAGCCGAAGGCGACTCACGAACGACCCGGGCGGCGAACAGGAAACCGTCTCGCTGGAACTCTCCCTGTATGGTGAGGGAGAAACGCGACGCATGGACTGGCAAGCTGGCGACGCACTCGGTGTCCTGGCTCAAAACGACCCGGTGCTCGTGGCCCGTCTGCTCCATCTCATGCGACAACCCGCACATACCCCCTTTTCCCTTTCCTCTGAAAGACTGGCACTGGGCGATGCACTGACACAGCACCTTGACATCCAGCCGCTGAACCGCGCCCGTGTCGAAGCCTTCATCGCCCATCTTGTCGATGAAGAAAAAGCTCACTGGCAAGAACATGTCCGATTCATCGGCAACGAAAAAGCCGCCTTACAGGACTACGCTCAGGGCCGCGAGCTCATCGACCTGCTGGAGGATTTTCCGAAAACCACGGCCAGTCTCTCACCTCAGTGCTGGCATGCCTGGCTGCAACTTCTCGCCCCGATCCAGCCTCGCTACTACTCCATTGCATCCTCGCCGCTCACAAGCACTGAGCAGCTCACCCTCTGCATCTCCCGGGTGCGCTATACCGTACAGGGCCGTGCCCGGGCGGGGCTCGCCTCAAACCATCTGGCCGCAAGGCTGGACACAGGCGAAACCCTCGAGGTCTTTTTGCAGCCGAACCGGAAATTCCGCCCGACTCCGCTCAACGCACCCGTAGGCAGCGTGATGATCGGCCCTGGAACGGGAGTCGCCCCTTTTCGTGCTTTCATGCAGCACTGGGCGCATCAGGCTGTCGCTCAAGGGAAAACGCTGGCAGAAATCTGGCCAAACGGCGATGTTCCGCTACTCTTCTTCGGCTGCCGACATCCGGATAAAGACTTCCTGTATCGAGAAGAATGGGAAGCGATGGCCGCTGCAGGCGAGCTGCGCCTTTTCACAGCGTTTTCCCGCCAGCAAACCGAAAAAATTTATGTGCAGCACCGCCTGCGCGAACAGGCCGCGCTGATCTGGCAACGGCTCGAACGGGGCGCACAAATTTTCCTCTGCGGCGATGCCACGCACATGGCGCATGACGTGGAAACAGCCCTGCT
>CAZCOS010000100.1:0-5229 GCA_964500605.1 uncultured Sterolibacterium sp. | reverse complement strand
TCTTCAAGGCCACATAGCCGCCACGCTTGACGTAATCTTCGAGATGCCAGTGCTGATCGCCCGTTTTCGGGTCGATACCGGCCATGAGAATGGGCTGGAAACTCATGATGCCTTCGCCTTCAATTCAGCCAGCAGTTTGTCGATTTCGGCTTCTGTCATGAAGCTGCACATGGTGCGGTTATTCAGCAGCATCACTGGTGCATCGCCACAAGCCCCCATACACTCCCCTTCCTTGAGAGTAAAAAGGCCATCCGCCGTGGTTTCATTGAATCCGATGCCCAGCTTCTGTTTGACGTAATCCGCCGCATGAACGCCGCCGGAGAGCATACAGGGCAAGTTGGTGCAGACTGTCAGCTTGAACTGGCCGACCGGCTTGAGCTCGTACATGTTGTAGAAGGACGCGACCTCATGCACGGCCATGGGCGGCATATCGAGGTACTGAGCAACTTCTGCGAGGGATTCCTGCGACAACCAGCCCCGCTCGTCTTGCACGATGGCCAGAGCAGCCATGACCGCTGACTGTTTCTGGTCTGCTGGATATTTTGCGACCTCGCGGTCGATCTTATGGGTTACGTCTTCGCTGAGCATGGCTTACCTGACTTACCTATCCACTTCGCCAAACACGATATCCATCGTGCCGATGATGGTGACAGCATCGGCAATCATGTGGCCCTTGGCCATTTCATCCATAGCGGCCAGATGATTGAATCCCGCCGCGCGAATCTTGACGCGGTAGGGCTTGTTAGCCCCGTCGGAAATCAGATACACCCCCATTTCGCCTTTCGGATGTTCAATCCCGGCATACACCTCACCCGCCGGCACATGAATACCTTCACTGAAAAGCTTGAAATGATGAATCAGCTCTTCCATGCCGGACTTCATCTTTTCACGCGGCGGCGGGGCCACCTTGTGATTATCGGTGATGACCGGGCCGGGGTTCTTCCTGAGCCAATCGACACACTGTTTCACGATCCGGTTCGACTGGCGCATCTCTTCCATGCGAACCAGATAGCGGTCGTAGCTGTCGCCCGTCTTGCCGACCGGAATATCGAAATCCAGGCGGTCATACACTTCATAGGGCTGCTTCTTGCGGAGATCCCATTCGACGCCGGAACCGCGCAGCATCGGGCCGGAGAAGCCCAGCTGAATGGCACGCTCGGGAGAAACCACACCCACGCCCACCAGACGCTGTTTCCAGATGCGATTATCCGTCAGCAGGGTTTCGTATTCGTCGATAAAGCGGGGGAAACGGTTACAGAAATCCTCGATGAAATCAAGGAGAGAACCGCTGCGCGCCTCGTTGAGTTTTCGAACATCTTCCGCCGTCTTGAAACGATTGGCTTCATAGCGCGGCATCTGGTCGGGCAGATCGCGATAAACCCCCCCCGGACGGTAATAGGCCCCGTGCATGCGCGCACCGGTGACTGCTTCCATCATGTCGAAAATATCTTCGCGCTCGCGGAAGGTATAGAGCACCATGGCCATCGCACCCACGTCCAACGCGTGTGTGCCGACACTCAGGAGGTGATTGTGAATGCGGGTGATTTCGTCGAACAACACACGGATGTACTGTGCCCGAATCGGAACCTCGATACCCAGCAGGCACTCAACGGCCATGACGTAAGGATGCTCGTTAATCAACACCGGGGTGTAATCGAGGCGATCCATATAGGGCAAAGCCTGCACCCAGGTCTTCTGCTCGGCCAGCTTTTCCGTGGCGCGATGCAGCAGGCCGATGTGCGGGTCGGCGCGAACGATAACCTCCCCGTCAAGCTCCAACACCAGACGCAGCACGCCATGCGCCGCGGGGTGCTGCGGCCCGAAGTTCAGGGTGTAATTGCGGATTTCACTCATGATCTTTAGCTCGCCCCACCCACTTCGGTTTGGCCGTAGTTTTCTTCCCGAATGATGCGAGGCGTCACCTCGCGGCGTTCGATGGTCACCGGCTGATAAACCACCCGCTGCTGATCTTCGTCGTAAATCATTTCGACATAGCCGGAAACCGGGAAATCCTTGCGGAAGGGATGACCGATGAAACCGTAATCCGTCAGGATACGGCGCAAGTCCGGGTGACCGGAGAAATGGATGCCGTAAAGATCGAAAGCCTCACGCTCGAACCAATCAACGTTGTTCCAGAGCTTGACCAGCGAATCGACCACCGGGAACGCATCATCTGTCGCAAAAACACGCAGACGCAAACGCCAGTTGTGACGAATGGACATCAAATGCGACACCACGGCAAAGCGCGCACCTTTCCAAGCCGCCGATGTCTCTTCACCGTATGCCGAATAATCGACCCCGCACAAATCCACCATCTGCTCAAAATGCAGATCAGCGTTATCGCGCAAAATGCGCGCCACTTGCAGGTAATCCCCCGCAGCGACTTCCAGCGTCAGCTCGTCACGCGCCTCAACCAGGGAGGCGACGCGGCTCCCCAATGCGTATTGCAGATTCTGTTTCAGCTTATCCAGCTTCGCGCTCATGGCAATCAATCGTGAGAGTAATCAGACCCGGGCGATGGTGCTCGTCCGCTGTATCTTGTTCTGCAACTGAAGAATGCCGTAAAGCAATGCTTCAGCGGTCGGCGGGCAGCCCGGCACATAGACATCGACCGGCACGATACGATCACAACCGCGCACAACCGAATAGGAATAGTGGTAATACCCGCCCCCGTTGGCACAGGAACCCATGGAAATCACCCAGCGCGGCTCGGACATCTGGTCATACACCTTGCGCAAGGCCGGAGCCATCTTGTTACACAGCGTCCCCGCCACGATCATCACATCGGACTGACGCGGGCTCGGCCGGAACATGACACCGAAGCGGTCCATGTCGTACCTGGAAGCGGCCGCGTGCATCATTTCAATGGCACAACAAGCCAGACCGAAGGTCATCGGCCACATCGAACCTGTCCGTGACCAGTTGATCAGCTTATCCAGCGAAGTGGTAACAAAACCTTCCTGCAAAACACCTTCAATACCCATGACCCCACCTCACTCCCAATCCAGCGCGCCCTTGGCCCAGGCGTAGACATAGCCGATCAGAAGGATGCCGAGGAACACCAGCATCTCAACAAAACCGAAAACCTTGATCGAATCCGTCGCAACAATCTCTTTGAAAATCGCCGCCCAGGGGAAAAGGAAGGCAATTTCAAGATCAAAAAGGATGAAAATGATGGCAATCAGGTAATAACGGACATCAAACTTGATGCGTGCATCCTCGAAGGCCACAAAACCACATTCATAGGGAGAGAGCTTCTCGGCATAAGGGCGACGCGGCCCCATGAGCCAGCCCAGCAGGACGGGCACCACACCCATCACCAGACCAAGGAGAATGAAAATAAAAACAGGAAGATAATTTTCCAGCATGATCACCGCGCTTGCGCCGACTGTCGTTACATCGTCACAGCCCACAGCCCCCGGCACACATCATAACGATGCACAGATAGACCGGTAGATAGCAGAAACAGGAAACACAAAAAACACAAGGTGATCCGCGCCTGACCTGCTACATCAACCCCATCTCAATACCGGAAACGTGGCCATTCCGCCACCCCGAACATTCGGCATCACCAAACATCCAGGCCCTTCAACCCTTCAAGCACTTCCAATTCTGGTGCCGACGGTGAGACTCGAACTCACACGGCTCTCGCCACTACCCCCTCAAGATAGCGTGTCTACCAATTTCACCACGTCGGCATTGATCGAAATGCGCACCCTACCGGTTCTGCTGCGCCCTTCGTCAAAGGAGAGAATTATACGACTCCTATAATCTTTTTCAATGCAAGGAACAGAATTTTTTTAACCAAAGTACAAAGTAAAAGTAGAAAGCACAAAAGGAAATTTGAACCGACCTATCTATCCTCCCCTGCACCCCCGCTTTGCGACCTACTTCCTTACTTCGGAATATTTCCTGCCTTGGAGTCACCCTGCGCATTCGATGGAGCCGTCGGCACGGGCACGTCGGCCGTAGTCGAAGTGGGCGCGGTAGCCGGAGCGGTCCTGGCCGTATCCAGGACGCTGGCCGCGGGCTTGATGCTTGTGCTTGCCATATAGCTCAAACTCAAGCTGGTCACGAAAAAGACAGCCGCGAGGACCGCAGTGGTTCGGGAAAGAAAATTGGCCGAGCCCGAAGAGCCGAACAAACTGCCCGAAGCACCGCTCCCGAAGGCCGCGCCCATGTCCGCCCCCTTACCATGCTGCAACAAGACCAGGCCAATAACGGCCAACCCGACGAACAAATGAACCGTCAGCACCAAGGGATGAAGATAATGGTACATATTTTTTCCTTGAAAAATCAGGCAGCGGCGCAAATCGCCAGAAAATCCGCAGCCACGAGGGCCGCACCACCAATCAGACCACCATCGATATCCGGCATGGCAAACAGCTCCTGTGCATTGCCCGGCTTGACGCTGCCGCCGTAAAGGATACGAAGTTTTCCGGCCACCTGCGCGCTGCGTGCTGCCACACGCGCCCGGATGAAAGCATGAACTTCCTGCGCCTGCTGCGGGCTCGCCGTCTTGCCAGTACCAATCGCCCAGACAGGCTCATACGCCACCACGGCTGCCTCCAGTGCTGCCACGCCCGCCAGGGAAATCACCGCATCCAGCTGCCGTGCCACCACCTGTTCCATCACACCGCCCTCACGCTCAGCCAGTGTTTCTCCCACGCACAAAACCGGCGCCAGCCCTGCCTTTTGCGCCGCCAAGAATTTGGCCGCAACGGCCGCATCGCTCTCGCCATACAGGGCACGCCGCTCGGAATGCCCGACGAGCACCCAGGTACAGCCGAACTCCCGCAGCATGGCCGCAGAAACCTCGCCGGTATAAGCCCCCTGGGCATGTTCGGAAACGGTCTGCGCGCCCCAGCCGACCCGGCTACCGGAGAGCATCGACTGAAGCTGCGCCAGATAAGGAAAGGGCGCACACACCGCCACATCAACACGCCCTGGGGGCAACTGCGCCACCCCCGACAGGACATCGGCCAGCAAGGCCTTGTTATCAGCCAGTGAGCCGTGCATTTTCCAGTTACCGGCAACGAGCTTGGTTCGCATGGAGCGTGTCATCCCTCGGTTTGAATAATCGCGGAATTATATTGGCTTGCCCGCCGAAGGGTCAAACTAACCGCCGCCAGTTCATCAATCCGCACTCAATCCGCACTCAATCCGCACTCAATCCGCACTCAATCCGCGAACGCCGCCCTCAGCACGGCAATCATGCTCGCGTGATCC
>CAZCOS010000099.1:0-5254 GCA_964500605.1 uncultured Sterolibacterium sp. | reverse complement strand
GCCAGCGGGCCGTTTTCGCAGATTTTCTCGGCCCAGGCCAGGGCTTCTTCGAGCACCTTGTCAGCGGGGACGACCTTGTTGACCAGGCCGATGTCGTAAGCGCGCTTGGCGTCGATGCTCTGGCCGGTCAGCAGCAGTTCCATCGCCACCGCCCAGGGGATCTGCTGCGGCAGGCGGATGTGCGAGCCCCCCGAGGGAATCACGCCCCACTTCACTTCGCCCAGACCGAACTGGGCATTTTCGGAGGCAATGCGGATGTCCATGCCTTGCAGGAATTCGAGCCCGCCCGCGATGCAAAAGCCATTCACGGCAGCGATGATGGGCTTGAAGATGTGCTGGAAGGGACGCTTGGCCGGGTCTTCATAACCCATCTGGTCGCCAGCGGCGATGGCGGGCAGGGCATCCTTGATGTCCATGCCGGTACAGAAGGCCTTGTTGCCCGCGCCGGTGATGACGGCGACCCAGAGGTTCGGGTCGGCGTTGAAGTCGTCAAAGGCGGCATCCATGCCGACCAGCATTTCGCGCGTGAAGGCGTTGTAGGCATCAGGACGGTTGATGGTCATCAGGGCGATGCGGCCGCGCTTTTCGTAGGTAAAGGTGGCAGGCAGATTCAGGGACATGAGGGTTCCTCTTGTGGGATGTTGGGTTGAAAGGGGAAATCAGGCGCGCTTGAAGTAGGGCAGGGTGACTTCCGGTGTGACGGCCTTGAAATCAACCACCACCGGCATGCCGATCTGCAAGTCCTTGGGCGCGACATCGGAGAGCTGTGTCAAAAGGCGAACGCCGCCTTCGAGCTCGATCACCACCGGAGCGTAAGGCGTGGAGGTCGCGAAGGCTGGATGCAGAGCACGTTCAACCACCGTCCAGGTGTAGACCGTGCCCTGGCCGCTGGATTTGGCCCATTCCCACTTGAAAGAGCTGCAACGCGGGCAGATTTCGCGGGGGATGTGACGCCAGGTGCCGCAGTCGGTGCAACGTTGGAAGCGCAACTCGCCTTTTGCACACCAGTCGTAGAACTCCTTGGTCAGCCCTTCGAGCAAGGGCAAGGGCTTCTTGTAAGCAGTTTCTGTCATGTTTTTCCCCTTCTTAGCGGCGCAGGATGGCGATGCTGCCATCGCCGAAATCGCCCCAGCCGGTGACCACGCCGATTTCGGCATCCTTGACCTGACGTTCGCCGCATTCACCGCGCAACTGACGCACGGCTTCGACCAGATGGCCAACCCCTAGCGAGTGAGCGTGCGAAAGCAGTCCGCCGTGGGTGTTGACCGGCAGACGCCCCCCCAGCTCGATACCGCCATTTTCGACAAAGGCACCGCCTTCGCCGCGTTTGCAGAACCCGGCTTCTTCGAGCTGCTGGATCACTTCAAAGGTGAAGCAGTCGTAAATCTGGGCGAAATCGACATCCGCCGGGGTCACGCCCGCCATACGGAAGGCTTCCGGCGCGGCGATGCTTAGACCGACCTGATGCATGTCGGGGCGGTTGGGAATCTCGTCGGCGGGGTAGGGCTGGCCAGCCGCAGCACCCATGACGTAAATGGGCTTTTGCTTCAGATCGCGTGCCCGTTCTACGCTGGTGACGACAAAGGCCGCACCGCCGTCCGTTTCCAGACAGCAGTCGAGCAGTTTGTACGGGTCGGCAATCATCATGGAAGCCAGATAGTCTTCCATGGTCAGCGGCTTGCCGTGCATGAGGGCGGCCGGGTTGAGATTGGCGTGCTTCCTCATGGCGATGGCGACAGCCCCGAGCTGCTCGTGGGTCGTGCCGAATTCGTGCATGTGGCGACGTGCCATGAGCGCGTACCACTGCGGCGGGGCGGTGTAGCCGTAGGGAATGTAGAAATCCCGGGCGATCGCGCCGCCGGGGATGGAATGAACATCCTGGCTGGTGGTTTCGCGCACACGCGCGCCGGAAAAGCCGTTCCACGCGCCGGGTACCAGAACATAATCTGCCGCGCCGGAAGACACGGCCAGCGCAGCCAGCCGCAGACCGGCCACGGGGGCGGCCCCACCCATGTGGAGCGTGGCGGCAAAACGCAGATTGTTGCAGCCGAGGCTGGCGGCCATGGCTTCGGCCTTGCCGAGATTGGGGAAGGGCAGGATGCCGTCGATCTGACTGGCTTTCAGCCCCGCGTCTTCAATGGCGGCGAGGGCGGCCTTGAGCTGCAGCGCAGCTTCCGACATACCCGAGCCCGGTTTGCGGCAGTAGGGCGTATCCCCAATGCCGACGATACAGGCCTTGTCCTTGAACATGCTGTCTCCTGTCTTGCTGGTGAAGGCTCCCGATGAACGGGAGGCGTGAAATTACTTGCCCGCCTTGCGGGTGGCCTGGATTTCTTCGTATTCCTTGAGCAGCTCAGCCTGGGCTTCGGCCTCGCGGTTGCGGATGCTCCAGAATTCCGGTGTACGCTTCTCGACGAAGGCGGCTCCACCTTCCTTGCCTTCGGGGCTGTCAAACCAGTCCGGATACATGTTGGCGGAGATGATGCAGGATTCTTTGTAGCCATCCATTTCCTGATCGAAAGCCGCTTTCAGCACTTCCAGGCAGCCCGGGCTTTTGGCGAGCATTTCCTCGCACCAGGAATCGACTTCGGCTTCGAGCTGCTCAAGCGGCACGACAGTGTTCACCAGCCCCATGGCGAGCGCGTCCTCAGCCTTGTACTTGCGGCACAGCATCCACATTTCGCGCGCCTTCTTGGTGCCGATGACCTTGGTGAGATAAGGCACGAAGAAACCGTCTGCCGGGGAGGACACGCGGGCACCGGCCTGGCCGAACACGGCGTTGTCGGCGGCGATGGTGAAGTCACAGCAGTAGGCCATGTGGTTATGACCGGCGATGCAATAGCCTTGCACCTGCGCGATGATGGGTTTCCTCGACATCCGCATCAGGCGGTTGTGCGGATAGCGGTTGTAGAAGGCTTCGCGCAGGCCCCAGCGTTCCCAGTTCACGTCACCGCCAGCACCGAAGTGCTTACCCTTGCCGGCGACGATGATGACGCCGATGGCCGGGTCGTGGTTGGCGTCGTAGAAGGCGCGGAACATTTCGTCGACGGTGGAAATCGTCAGCGTATTCATCTTGTCCGGCTTGTTGAGCGAGACGCGGGCAATGCCGCCGCCCAGCACCGAGTGATGCTTCTTTTCGTAAATGATTTCCTTGAAATCATTGAGGCCATCGCCTTCGACGACGCTCCAGTTGCTCCAGCTCATAGTGTTTTCCTTGCTTTCTGGTTGATCAGTCCGTTCGGGATGCACCTGTTGAATGCCCCAGGCCGAACGGTGAAATGCGGCACTTACGGAATCGCACCCTCGGACTTCAGGGTTTCGATTTCTTCCCATTCGTAGCCGAGCAGTTCCATCATCAGGATTTCGGTGTCCTGGCCGAGTTGCGGGCCGAGGGTATTGATCTCACCCGGCGTTTTGGAAAGGGCAACGGGCAGACCACGCACGTCGACATCACGCTGCACTTCTTCGCAGTAGGTCTTCATGAAGTAGTTGTTCTGCCAGGCCTGCTCGTCGCGGATGACATCGGCGAGGTTGTTGACAGGCTGGGCAACGACGCCCGCCGCCTTGAAGGCCGCCATCAGGGTCGTGTGGTCGAATTTCTGCGTGTGCGCTTCCAGCACTTCGATCAGGGCCTCGTTGTGCTGCTGGCGCGATTCGGCACTCTTAAAGCGTGCATCGGCCAGCATGTCCTCCGCCTTGATGGCACGGCACAGCGCGGTGAAACGCGCATCGTCATTGGGCTCGCAGACATACACCCACTTGCCGCTGGTCGGGTACAGATTCCACAGCGGGTTTTCAACCTGCTTGCGGGATTTTTGCAAGGCTGCACCCTTGTCGCCCGCGAGGAAAGCCTGCAGATGCGGGGCGGCCAGATAAAGCTGCGCGCCATAAAGCGAGGCATCTAGACACTGGCCACGCCCCGTGCGCTTGCGCTGGTAGATCGCCATCATGATGCCGAAAGCCGACATGATGCCGCCGTAGGCATCGCCCGAGCCCATGCCGATGTAGATCGGCGGCTGACCCGGCTCGCCCAGGCGCGCCATGACGCCGGTCAGTGCCTGCACGGTCATGTCGAAAGAGGGCTTGGATGCGCCGCCGTAGCGGCCATAGCCGGTATTGGTGGCGTAGATCAATTTCGGGTTGATCGCCGAAAGCTTCTCGTATGACAGATTCCAGGCCGCCAGCTGCTCAGGAGCAAGGTTGGACAAGAAGACATCCGATTTCTCGATGAGGCGATAGAGAATCTGCTGCCCCTGCGGCTTACGCAGGTCGATGGCGATGCTTTTCTTGTTACGGTTGATGACGAGGAAATACTGGTTCCAGTCGCCGATTTCCAGCGATTTGATGGAACGTACGCCCCGCGCCTGGTCGCCGCCTTGCGGACGTTCGACCTTGATGACTTCCGCGCCGAAATCGGCGAGATACTGGGCAGCGACGGGGCCCTGAAACCAGACGGTCAGATCGACGACGCGCAGACCTTCGAGTGCTTTTGCCATGGTGTTTTTCTCCGTCCCTTACGTTAAGCCACGACGCCAGCGGCACTGAGTTGATAAAACCGGTCTTCACCCAGACCGAGCAGGTCACGCAATACGGCACGGCTGTGCTGGCCGGTGCACGGCGCGAGCTTGTCCAGACGCGCGGTGCTCTCGGACATGAAGATCGGGAAGCCCAGGCTCTGCACCTTGCCGTGGCTCGGGTGGTCGAGTTCCATGATGTAGCGGTTGGCTGCCACCTGTTTGTCGCTGGCCGGGTAGTCGAACTGTTCGATGACATCCGCCGACATCTGCTTTTCCTGGAAAACTTGACGCCAGTGCGCGCCCGGTTTCTTCTGGAAGGCGGCTTCGAGTTCGTTGATGAGCTCGAGGCGGTTGTTGTTGGTGCGCTTTTCATGCGTGTCGAAGCGCGGGTCGTCGGCGGCGATGCCGACGGCTTCGGAGAACATGGGCCACCAGCGGTCGGTGTCAGGCATGGTCAGCGTGACCCAGCGACCATCGGCACTCGGATAAAGCGAGCCGGACATGGGGTTGGAGACGTCCAGACGCGAAATCGGATTGAGCAGGCGGTCTCCGTGGCCGATGGCGAGGAAAGCCTGAATGTCCAGTGCCGCGCCGTACATGTTCGCGCCAAAGAGGGAAACATCGACCTCCTGGCCTTCGCCCGAGTCGACACGATGCACCAGTGCCGTGACCACCCCGAAAGCCAGCATGACGGCGGCGTGCATGGCCCCCGAGCCGGTGTAGACCGGCGGCTGGCC
>CAZCOS010000098.1:0-5295 GCA_964500605.1 uncultured Sterolibacterium sp. | reverse complement strand
ATCAAAAAATCAATAGGTTATCATTGGTTTTGAGCAAGAAGACCACGGATTCAGGCTATTGATGTGTAAATAAATTTGATCGGTCACATCGTGGCGCAATGAAACTACGCTGGTGCTGTAGTATCAAATGAGATACTATTTGCAGAATGAACAAGCGAATCAAACTGCTCGAAGCAATGCGCAATAATCCCCGGGACTGGCGGATTGACGATTTGCTCTCAGTAGCAGCCCAGTTTCGCATCGAGTGCCGTAATCATGGTGGTAGCCATCATGTTTTTGGCTACCCAGGTGTGGAAAGCGATGTTTCTGTACCAGCCCACCGGCCGATCAAACCGATTTATATCCGGCAGTTTTTGAGTCTGGTCGACAGTGTCAAGGAGTTGCAATCATGAGCACCATCATCAAGCAAGTTACTCAAGTGAAGCCTGAATATCCCTTCGAGTCTTATGCTCACATCGTCAGTCCTCTGTCGGCGGAAGATGGGGGTGGCTTTCTGATTACTTTCCCGGATTTGCCCGGTTGCATGTCCGATGGTGAAACTGAAGCAGAAGCCGTCGCGAATGGGCGCGACGCCTTCGCATCGTGGATTTCAGCCAGAGCTGATGCCGGCAAGTCTATTCCAGCACCATCCTACCAACCCGAACCTGTTCCGATGGCCTCCGGTCGTTTTGTGACTCGCCTGCCCAAGTCAATTCATGCCAAGTTGGCCGAGCGCGCGAAGTCCGAGGGCGTTAGCCTGAATGCTCTGGTTCTTGCCTTTATTGCTGAAGGTTTGGGTCGTAAAGATGCCCATGTTTGAGGTGATGGTATACACCCTACACCCTATACCCTGCACCCTCCGCCCTCCCTTTCGATCTTCTCGCCGCAAAATCAATAGCCAATTCAAAACCAGGGGGCTTATCGCGTCCTCGTCGTGAATGGGGCAGCGGACATTTTAGCGTTGCAGAGAAGAGGACATTTCAGCTTTGGATTGACATTACCTCATGGCGCAAACCAGCGACTCAAGAATCTGGCAAACTGGCGGATTGTCGAATTGTCGAATTGTCGAATTGTCAAATACTCAGGAGGCTCAGGAGACTCATCATGTCCAATCCCAATCTGTTTGAATCCATGCTTCAGCCCTTGGCGTATCGCATCAGTGAGCTGGCGGCCACCACGCCTGCCAAGGACATCGAAAAAAATGTGCGTGCCTTGATGAGCAGCACCTTTTCCCGTCTCGATCTCGTCACCCGCGAGGAATTCGAGATACAGACCGCTCTTCTGGCGCGTTGTCAGGAAAGGCTGGCAGCCCTCGAAGTCCGTCTGGGAAAACAGGAGTAAACGTAACGCGCAGCCTGCTTCATCCCTTCGGCTGAACGCCATCATCCCTTTGTTCGCTTCACGCTTAACTCACTTCCTAGAAAGGATCACCTGCCATGAGTCTGGCCGCTTCAGAACGCTATACCTCCGTTGCCATTGCCCTGCACTGGTTGATGGCCATTGCCATCATTGCCAATCTGGGTCTGGGGCTTTACATGCACGAATTGCCCAATAGCCCCACCAAGCTGGAGCTTTATGCCTGCCACAAATCCATTGGGGCATGCATTCTGATGCTGCTCTTCGTTCGGCTCGCCTGGCGTTTCACGCACAAGCCGCCCGCACTGCCCGCCAACATGCCCGCACTGGAAAAACGCATTGCCCACGGCATGGTGCATGGCCTGTACTTGTTCATGCTCCTCTCGCCGCTCACCGGCTGGCTGATGAGCTCCTTTGCCGGACGGCCGGTCATGGTGTTCAGCCTGTTCCAGCTCCCTGATCTCGTGGGCCCCAACGAAGCCGCGGGCAAGGTCATGAAAGGAATGCACGAAGCCAGCAATTACGCCTTGTGCACCTTGTTCGTCTTGCATACGCTGGCCTCACTCAAGCATCACTTCAAGGATCGCGATGACATTCTGGCGCGGATGCTGCCCTTTCTCGCCAAAAACCGCTGAATCCTGAAATTGCAGGAATGGGCGTGGTAGTGATGCCTCCCCTTCCTGCAAGCCTTTCAAATACGAAGGCAAAAGCATCGCTCATGAAAGATTCATGTGTACGGCTTACGATGTAAGCTCAGTCGTTGAACTTGGAAACGACTGGAGATGCCCAGCCATGCTGGCTGCCAAGACACCCTTGCCCCCTTCTGGCAAACCCCGAAAAACGACACCGCGTGCAGCGGTGCCACGCGGCACGCTGTCGCAAGCACTCATCCTGCGAACCTCGCTCAATCTCATTGATCGCGATGGTCTAGCCGGGCTGACCGTGCGCAAACTGGCCGAGCAGTTGGGCGTTTCGGCCATGGCCATCTACCGGCACTACAAGAGCAAGGCGGAAATCGAAAGCGAGCTGGTTGATCTGGTCGTCGGTGACTACGATGTCACCAACCACAACGAAACCGACTGGCGCGAATGGCTCTATACCACTTACGTCGGAATGCGCAGTGCCTTGTGCGCCCATCCAGGGGTGATGCCCCTGCTCGACAATGCCTCCTATCAGGGCGGCAAGGCATTGGCCGTCATGAATCGCATCCTGCTGGAGTTGAACCAGGCCGGGCTCTCGCCTGAGCAGGCCGCACAACTGTTTCACATGCTCATGGCACACATGATTGGCTCTGTCGTGTTGATGAACGAAGCAGAACGTCGGCTTATTGCCTTCGGTTCAGAAGTCGCCACTGAACAACTCCCGTCCAACGCGCGCCCGCTCAGTTTTGAACGTGTTTCGTTAGAAAACTTCCCCGATATCGCCAAGCTGGCACCCCAACTGGTCGCCATTTCCAGCGAACAGGGCTTTCGTGACAGCGTGATGCAAATCATTCGAGCCGTCACAGAGTAAAAGATTAAAGTATCATACTGCACACCATCTTCCCGTCGCATGTTGATAGAGAGCAAAAACCATGACCGATAACACCGGAACCGGACAGGAAATTCGCGCCGAACTGGAGGGTTTTTCGAGAGTCCTGGAAAAGATCCAGGCCAAGTGGGGCACCCAGGAATGTGATGCATTTTTGCAAGAGCTGTTCATGGACTCGCGTGGGGGATCACGGCAGGGCTTTCCGATGGAAGCAGGGGCAGAAATCCTCTTCCTTCAAAAGTTCAACAAGACCGTTCGCGCCGTCCCTCTGGCTGAAAAACTGCAAGTCTCCTTTGCCGAAGCCTTCAAGATCGTCGACAACGGCGACCAACTGGCAAACGCCCCCACGTCGGGAACGGATGTCTGGAGTGACCCCGGTGCCGCGCAGGTGACCAATACCCACCGCACCAAGCATCGTCGGGAACAACCTTCTGCCTACGCGCCTTCAGCGCGCACAGAAAAGAAAAAATCGGGAGGAATGCAAAGCTTCCTGATTATGGTCATCGTGGTTTCCGTGCTGGCAATGGCTTACCGCTTTCTCGGTCCCATTTTCAAAGGGGGCTAGGGCGTAGGGTGTAGGGTGTAGGGTGGATAAGGGCGGATAAAGATGGAGTAGGGCGGAGTAGGGCGTGGTTTTCGGGGATTCACCCCAGCCTCGCCCTGCGATTACTCGACTAACGTGCATGGTGGCCGTCTCCACCCACAGAGGATGAAATTCGTTACCCGATACCAAATACGCTTACCCCACCCATCCCCCACGGACGGCTTTGCACAGCCGTCCGGCTTCGGCGGCACGGAGCAGTGCTCCGTGAAACCCCGCCTACGCCCCCTCAAGGGGCGGCTACTAATTTGCTCGCTACGCTCGAAGCTTCAATCCAACATCGCGACTCTGATTTTTGTATTTCACGTTAAATCCCCTCCCCATGAAGCAACATCTCCCGCCTTTTCACGCACTCGATAGATTCAAGCATTGAAATATCCCCCCCCCTCACTGCATGCGTTGTTCATAGCCATCAGCGTGTGGGTACTTCCCCAGTCAGTCTGGGGCATGTCCTCTCCGTCTGCCGCCAGCCTCGACTGCCCTGCCGCTTTTCCGGTGGTGCTGCCGGCCACGCGCGCGCTGAGGCAGCAGGAAGACCGGCGGCTTGCCCCCCTGGGCGATGCCTGTCAGACGCGTGCGGACTACTTCGCCTATCACGGCGCGCTGCTCATCAGTCTGGGTCGTTCTCAAGAAGCCGCCATCGCGCTTGAAAAAGCCCTGATGATTGACCCGGAACTGGCGGGTGCGCAGCTCGATTACGCGCAGGCACTGGCCGAGCTGGGTGAAGTCGCCTCCGCCCGCAGTCTTGCCGGAGAAGTCGTCAAACGTCCGGACATCCCTGCCGCCTTGCAAACCTGGCTGACAGCCCAGCTTGACCAATGGCAGGGCAAGGGCTGGCGATTCTCAGGCGCACTCGAACTCACCACGGGGCGCGAAACCAACCTCAACAGCGCCCCCGGCCTGAAAACGCTGACCCTCACCCTGCCCAGCGGCAACGTCCCCATCGAGCTCGATGCCAGCGAACACCGCGTAGCCGGTGCCGCCCAGCGGCTTGACCTCACCGGCGTTGCGCTGCACACCTTAGGCGATGGCGTGATGCAACTCACCGGCGAATACCTCGCCCGCAACAGCCACGCCTCCCCCGATACCGACCAAGGCATCGGCCATCTGACTGCCGCCTACGTTCATCCCCTGCTCGGCGGACAACTCGGTGGGCGACTCGAACACACCCGGCTCACCCTCAACAACAAATCCACCTACATCAGCGACGGCTGGAATCTCACCTACCAACTGCCTCCCGCCTACGCCCCCGCCGGTTGCGCCACCAGCCTGGGCGCATTCACCGAAAACCGCCGATTTCCGCAGGCACCCTACCAGAACGGCGACTATCGCGGCACCCAGCTCGGCCTCTCCTGCCGCAGTGCGGAATGGCAAACCACCGCCAACCTGCATCATGGCGACGACGATGCCAATGATCCCATTCGACTCGGCGGCGACCAGCAACGCGACAGCCTGCAACTCGGCATCGCCCACAAAACCGGCGCAATCACCTGGGCGCTCTACACCCAGCGCACCCGTCTGCGCGACGCGCACGCCTACAGCCCGCTCCTGGGCAACACCGCCCGTCGCATCGACCGGCAAACCTGGCAACTCAATGGCGAATACGCTTTTGACTCCCGCTGGTCATGTGTCGCCCGCTTTGAACACACCCGTCAAACCTCCAGCATCGAACTCTTTCAACTCCAAAATCGCACCCTGTATCTCGGGCTGAAAATTCAGTGGGGGAGCTGAGGTTTTTGTTTTTACAGCGCCCTCTCCCCCGGCTCCTGATGAAACAACTAGCCAATCGAGACTATTCACCAGGCAAATAAGGTCTGTAAATTCCCCTC
>CAZCOS010000097.1:0-5296 GCA_964500605.1 uncultured Sterolibacterium sp. | reverse complement strand
ACGGCATGCACCGGATTGCGCGCCGTAATCACACGGACAGACGCAAAAAGCATGACCGCTGACAGGAAATAAAAAATTGCGCTCTTGAAATCCATGATTTTCGACAACCCCGGAATCTGCGATTTGCGACCTTCCGGTTCTGCCTTCACTCCTTACCTGTAGGGGGCATCCTGTTCGCGATCCTTGGCAATCTGGGCTTCGTTCTTGTCGCCCACTGCCAGCAGCATCTGCTTGGTGTAATAAAGATCGCCGCGTGCTTCGCCGTGGTACTCGAAGGTGCGTGTCTGTACGATGGCATCAACCGGACAAGCCTCTTCGCAGTAACCGCAGAAGATGCACTTGGTCAGATCGATGTCGTAACGCGTGGTGCGGCGTGAGCCATCATCCCGCTCGGCAGCTTCGATGGTGATCGCCATGGCCGGGCAAGCGGCTTCACACAGCTTGCAGGCGATGCAGCGTTCCTCGCCATTTGGGTAACGGCGAAGAGCGTGCAGCCCCCGGAAGCGATTACCTTGCGGCGTCTTCTCTTCCGGATATTGAATCGTGATCTTCGGGCCCCACAGATAACGCCACGTTACGGCCATGCCGGCCCGCAACTCCGAGAGGAAAAGACTATTGATGAATTGCTTCAGCGCGCCCATGACATCACTTCCAGATGTTGAATGGAGACATCATCCAGATGCCAACGACCAGAACCCACGCCATGCACAGCGGCACGAACACCTTCCAGCCCAGACGCATGATCTGGTCGTAACGATAGCGAGGGAAGGTGGCGCGATACCAGAGGAATCCGAACAGCAGAGCCGCTGTTTTCAATGCGAGCCAGAAGAAACCATCCGGCAAAAAACTCACGGGTGAGAGCCAGCCGCCGAGGAAGAAAATGGCCGTCATGATCGAGACGAGCACCATGTTGGCGTATTCGGCGAGGAAAAACAGGGCAAAGGTCATCCCCGAGTATTCAATCATGTGGCCCGCCACAATTTCCGACTCGCCTTCGACAACGTCAAAGGGCGAACGGTTGGTTTCAGCCACACCGGAAATCAGATAGACGAGGAACATGGGCAGGAGCGGCAGCCAGTTCCATGAGAGGAATTGCACCGGCGTGTTCGCCAGCATCCCCTTGCCCTGCCCATGAACGATGTCGGTCAGGTTGAGGCTGGCCGAAATCATCAGGACACACACCAGCGCGAAGCCCATGGCGATTTCGTAGGACACCATCTGGGCCGTCATCCGCATCGCGCCCAAGAAGGCATATTTTGAGTTGGACGACCAGCCCGCGATGATCGCACCGTAGGCTCCCACGGAAGAAATCGCCAGGATGTAGAGCACACCGGCGTCGATATTGGCCAGTACATAGCCATCGGAGAAAGGCACGGCAGCCCAAATGGCGAGTGCGGGGGCAAAAGCCAAGACCGGGCCGACGATGAACAGAGCCTTGTTGGCCTTGGTCGGAAGAATGACTTCCTTGAAGATCATCTTCAGCGCGTCGGCGAAGGGCTGGAGCAGACCGACCGGTCCGATACGGTTCGGCCCGATACGGACATGCATGTAAGCAAGAACCTTGCGCTCAGCGTAGGTCATGTAAGCCACGACCAGTAACAAAGGAACGATTACCCCGATGATCTTGATGAGGGTCCACACTGCCGGCCAGAAGGGGCCAAACATTTCAGGGATCATGGCAAGCATCTCCATCATGCACGCTCCACATCAAGTTCGCCGCTCAGGGCAGCCAGATTTGCCGTTGTCGCATGTGCAGCGGCAACACGCACGCAAGCATCAGGCAAGGTGGAGTCCAGACGTGCAAGCAGAACCGTCTTGCCCTCCCCCTGCCGCAAACTGAGCTCTTGCCCGTCCGCCACACCAAGACGCGCCAGGGTGGCAGCGTTCATGCGGGCGGCTGGAGCGGCGGCATCTTTTGTTTTTTGCAGCGCGGCAGCGCGACGCACGAGGGCGTCAGCAGAATAGGGCGGCACTTCCGCGATACGTTCGAGTTTCTGGCTCGCTGCCGGGAAAACCAGGGGGACGGCCTGCGCCTGATTGTCCAGATATTCCGTCACGAATTCCGTCTGGCCACCTAAAACTTCGGCGCGGACAGCCTCGCTGCTTTCAAACTCAAAACCAGGCAATTCCAGCAGATTTCCGAGAACCCGCAAGACTTTCCAGCCCGGACGGGTTTCTCCCTGCGGCTTGACGACGGCATTGAAACTCTGGACACGGCCTTCGGTATTCACGAAGCTGCCGGAGGTTTCGGTAAAGGGAGCAACCGGCAGCATCACGTCCGCGTATTCCATGGCGGCAGCCGATTTGAACGGCGACAGAACAACCACGGTAGCCGCCTGCTTCAGTGCGGCCAGAGCTTGCTGCGACATTGCACAATCGAGCTCCGGCTCGGCCTGCAAGAGCAGATAGCCCTTGAGCGACTTCGACAACATCTGAGATACATTCAGGCTGCCATTCCTGGCCACCGCACCGGCGACATAAGCCCCGACGCTGTTGGCTGCTTCGCCAAGATAGCCAAAGCGTGCCCCCGTCATGGCGGCAAGCTGCTGCGCCAGCGCGTGTATTGTGGCGGCTTGTGCGTGTTGCTGGGCAAAGTTCCCGAGGAATACAGCGGCATTCGTCCCGGTGACGAGACTTTCGGCAATTTTGCGGGCATCGGCCGAAACCGTGATGCCAGCCAGCGCGGCATCCACTGACGCACCCTTTTGTTCAGCCACGGCCTTGACGACCTGCGCCAGGAGAGCGGGCAGTTGCGAAGGAGCGGAAACTGCCTTGCCATAGAGCTTGATGAGGTGATCGTCGTCCGTGACATGCAGCAGGGAAACCTGCGCGCCGCGCCTGGCCGACTGGCGCAAACGCTGGGCCAGCAGCGGGTGATCCTTGCGAAGGAAGCTGCCCACGACGAGGACACGATCCAGCGACGAGACTTCGGCAATGTTCATGCCCAGCCAGGGCGCGCCCGAAAGTTTGCCGTCCAGGGAGAAATCGCTCTGGCGCAAGCGGGCATCGATGCTGCCACCCAGACCACGCATCAGCTTCTGGGCCAGATACAGCTCTTCCAGTGTCGAGTGAGGAGCAGCTAGTGCGCCCAGTGCCGCACCACCATGCGTTTTGGCGATATCGCGGAAGGCGTGAGAAACGTAATCCAGTGCCCGTGCCCAATCGACTTCATGCCATTCACCGCCATGCTTGAGCATGGGCCGTGTCAGGCGTTCGTCGGAATTCAGGCCTTCGTAAGAGAAACGATCCTTGTCGGACAACCAGCATTCGTTGATGTCCTCGTTTTCCAGCGGCAGCACACGCATGACGCGATCATGCTTGACCTGAACGATCAGATTGCTGCCAAGTCCGTCATGCGGGCTGACGGACTTGCGGCGCGCCAGTTCCCAGGTGCGTGCCGAGAAACGGAAGGGTTTGGAGGTCAGCGCACCGACCGGGCACAGGTCGATGATGTTGCCGGACAGTTCGGATTCGATCGCGCCTTCGATGAAGGGCATGATCTCGGCATGCTCGCCGCGATTCGCCTGGCCCAGTTCCATCCGGCCAGCAATTTCCTGGGTGAAACGGACGCATCGCGTGCAATGAATGCAGCGCGTCATGTCGGTATTCACGAGCGGGCCGAGGTTCTTGTTGACGACGACACGTTTTTCTTCATCGTAACGCGTGCCGCTGCAGCCATAGCCCACGGCCAGATCCTGCAGTTGGCATTCGCCGCCCTGATCGCAGATCGGGCAATCGAGCGGGTGATTGATGAGCAGGAATTCCATCACGCCCTTCTGGGCCTTGACGGCCAGATCGGAATGCGTGAAGACCTTCATGCCGTTGGTCACTGGCGTGGCGCAGGCCGGCATGGGCTTGGGGGCCTTTTCGACCTGCACCAAGCACATGCGGCAATTAGCGGCAATCGACAGCTTCTTGTGATAGCAGAAGTGCGGAATGTATGTGCCGATCTGTTGAGCGGCTTCGATGACGGTGCTGCCCTCGGCGACTTGCAGCGACTTGCCGTCGATTTCGATTTCTAGCATGACGGCCTCACATAAATCCGGCTGCCTTCGCGCTGCACTTCCGGCGCGACCAGGCATTTCTTGTTCTCGATGTGGTACTCGAATTCATTTTTGTAGTGCTTGAGGAAACCTCGTACCGGCATGGCGGCCGCATCACCCAGAGCACAGATGGTGCGACCCATGATGTTCTCGGTCACACTCATGAGAAGATCGAGGTCTTCCGGACGTCCCAGCCCATTTTCGATGCGATGCACCACACGATACAGCCAGCCCGTCCCCTCGCGGCAGGGAGTGCACTGACCACAGGATTCTTCAAAATAGAAATAGGAAAGCCGCTCCAGGGCCTTGACCATGCAGACCGACTCATCCATGACGATCACGGCCCCCGAGCCCAGCATGGAACCGGCCTTGGCGATGGCATCGTAATCCATCGTGCAATCCATCATGATGTCGGCAGGCAGTACCGGCGCAGAGGAACCGCCCGGAATCACGGCCTTCAGTTTTGCGCCATTGCGCATCCCGCCGCACATCTCGAGCAAAACAGGAAAGGGCGTTCCCAAGGGAATCTCATAGACACCCGGCTTATTCACATGGCCGGAAACCGAAAACAGCTTCGTGCCGCCATTATTGGGCTTACCCAGCTCCAGATATTTTTCACCGCCATTGACGATGATCCACGGCACGGCTGCGAAGGTTTCCGTGTTGTTGATGGTGGTCGGCTTGCTGTACAAGCCGCAACTGGCCGGGAAAGGCGGCTTGTAGCGCGGCTGGCCCTTCTTGCCTTCGATGGATTCGAGCAGGCCCGTTTCCTCACCGCAGACATACGCCCCGTAACCGTGATGGGCAAACAGTTCGAAACCAAAGCCGGAGCCCAGAATATTCTGCCCCAGAAAGCCTGCTGCACGGGCTTCGTCTAGCGCAGCCTCGAACCGTTTATACAAATCCCAGACTTCACCGTGAATATAGTTGTAACCCCGCGTCGCCCCCATGACATAAGCCCCGATGATCATGCCTTCGATCACCGAATGCGGGTTGTAACGCAGGATGTCACGATCCTTGAAAGTCCCTGGCTCGCCTTCGTCCGAGTTGCAGCACAGATATTTTTCGCCGTTGTAATTCTTCGGCATGAAGCTCCACTTGAGCCCCGTGGGAAAGCCCGCGCCGCCGCGTCCGCGCAAGACGGATTTTTTCAGTTCATCGATGATGGCATCAGGCGTGATTTTCTCGTCAATGATCTTCTTCAAGGCCACATAGCCGCCACGCTTGACGTAATCTTCGAGATGCCAGTGCTG
>CAZCOS010000096.1:0-5334 GCA_964500605.1 uncultured Sterolibacterium sp. | reverse complement strand
TGGGTCGAGTCGGAAGTTCAGGGCTGGCTCGCGGGGCGTATTCAGCATCATCGCGCCACACCGGGGCCCTGTTTGTTCCGATGATCGGCGAAGTCCCGCCCTCCTAGACTGGTCCGCCTACGCCTTTGAATTTCTCGACGAACGCGGCGATCTTCTGGAAGACGCTCTGCTTTTTCGTCAGATATTGCGGATTGAGCGGACTCATCCTGGGCAGGAGGGCATTGAGTTCCGTGCCGTTTTCGCTGGCAAACTCCCGCTTCAGCGAGGTAGCGATATAGCGTCTGGCCGGCTCCGCATTCAAGTGCTCGGTCTCGATGAGTTCCTGGGCTTCGCGTTGCTGCTCCGCCTGGGCAAAGCAAAAGAAGGCTTCGATCACACTGGCCTTGTCGCCCAGCAGATCCAGATCGGTCTGGTTGATGAAATCGACCAGTAGGCCTTCCTTGGCGCGGTTCCCCAGACTGGCGCGGATCACCCGGCGCACATCCTCGACGAGGGCACCCTTGTCCTTGACCTTCTTGTTCTTGTCGAAGATCAACTCCAGGATGTAGTCCAGATTGATTTCCTGCGACTTGAGCAGATCCACCTCGAAGACCACATCGTCCCAGTCGATGCCGGATTTGTCCTTGTCCGCCGATGCATTTTCCCGACGCAGCCAATCGCGGATGTCGTTGTATGTGGAACGGTAGTCCTGGATTCTGCGATCGGAGGGGATGCGAATCGCCTGTAATGCGGCCAGATCGTCGTCGCCCAGGTAGTGCTGCGTCTTGAATTTCTCGACGGCTAGCGGGTCGTTGATGTCGATGCCACGCAAAGCCTTCAGGCTGGCGAATTCATCGTAATTCTGCAGGACATTCTCCACGCGCAGGTATTCGCCAAACAGCTTGGCGAACGCCTTCTTGTCGGACTCCTTGACGATGTCGGCGGGAACTGGAAACCGCTGCTCCAGCTCGTTCACCACGTCCCTGAATCCACGGCGCGCCTCACCTGTAATTACATCGGTGAAGCCCTCCATGTACTCCCGGTAGCTTTTCTCGAGCACCACATTCCGGGTGTTCTTGTCGCCGAACAGGGTGATGGCATCGATAGTGGCCAATTCCAGGTCACGGAAGGTGACGACGTTGCCGAAGGTCTTGGTCGCGTCGTAGATGCGGTTGGTACGTGAATACGCCTGAATCAGGCCGTGGTAGCGCAGGTTCTTGTCGACGAACAAGGTGTTGAGCGTGGGCGCATCGAAGCCGATCAGGAACATGCCGACCACGATCAGCAAATCGACGTCCTGTTCTTTGACTCGCTTGGCCAGGTCGCGATAGTAGTTCTGGAAGCCCTTGCTATCCACACTGAAACTGGTCTTGAACAGCGCGTTGTAGTCGGAAACAGCGGCAGCCAGGAACTCCTTCGCGCTGCTGTCCATGGCCGAGACTTCAAAACCCTCATCCGCAATGTCGCCTACTGCGTCCTGCTCCTCGTTGGCTGCATAAGAAAAGATGGTGGCGACTTTCAGGGGCTTGTCGCTGTTCCTCTGCAAATTCCTGAAGGATTCGTAGTAAAGCTTGGCGGCATCCACGCTGCTCACCGCGAACATGGCATTGAATCCGCTGGCCCCGGATTGCAGGCGGTGGGTCTTCTGCCGGAAGCCGTTCACGATGTACTGGGTGATCTCGCGGATGCGGTCCGGGTGCAGCAAGGCCTGCTTGTTCTCCGCCGCGCTGAGCGTCTTCTCGTCCTGCTCGCTTTCAATGGCCTTGAACCGTGGACGTACATCGTTGTAGTCCACCTTGAACTTGAGCACTTTTTCGTCGCGGATGGCATCGGTAATGACGTAGGAGTGCAGCTCCCGACCGAACACGCTGGCGGTGGTGTCCGCGCCCAAGGCATTCTGGGGGAAGATCGGCGTGCCGGTGAATCCGAACTGGTAGAACTTCTTGAACTTCCTCTTCAGGTTCTTCTGCGCCTCGCCGAACTGGCTGCGATGGCACTCGTCGAAGATGAAGACAACCTGCTTGCCATAGACCGGCAAGTCGGCTTCGCTCTTCATCAGGTTATTGAGCTTCTGGATGGTGGTGACGATGATCTTGTTGTCGTCTTTTTCCAGGTTGCGCCTCAGGCCGGCGGTGCTGTCCGAGCCGTTCACGCTGTCCGGAGAAAAACGCTGGTACTCCTTCATGGTCTGGTAGTCCAGATCCTTCCGGTCCACCACGAAGAACACCTTGTCGATGAACTCCAGTTCGGTGGCCAGGCGCGCCGCTTTGAAGCTGGTCAGGGTTTTGCCGGAACCAGTGGTATGCCAGATGTAGCCGCCGCCCTCGATGCGGCTCCAGTGTCTGGCCTGCCATGCGCTGCGGATCTTCCACAACATGCGTTCGGTGGCAGCGATCTGGTAAGGCCGCATCACCAGCAAGGTATTGCTGACGTCAAACACTGAATAGGTCAGCAGCACATTGAGCAAGGTGTGCTTCTGGAAGAAAGTGGCGGTGAAGTCCTTCAGGTCCTTGATCGGAGTGTTGTCGGCCTTCGCCCAGTTCATGGTGAAGTCGAAACTGTTCCGGTTGCGCTGCGTGGTGTTGGCGAAGTAGCGCGTATCGGTGCCGTTGGAGATGACGAACAGCTGCAGGTACTTGAACAGGGAATGCTCACTGTTGAAGCTTTCCTTGCTGTAGCGATGCACCTGGTTGAACGCTTCGCGGATGGCGACGCCGCGCTTTTTCAACTCTACCTGTACCAGCGGCAGGCCGTTGACCAGCACGGTCACGTCATAGCGATTGGCATGGCTGCCAGCTTGCTCGAACTGCCTGATCACCTGCACCTTGTTGCGGGCAACGTTCTTCTTGTCGAGCAGGTGGATGTTCTGTATGCGGCCATCGTCGAACACGAAGTCATGGATGTAGTCGTCATGAACTTTGCGGGTTTTCTCGACGATGCCGTCACTGGGCTTGTCCAGCCAGGTTTCGACGAAGCGCGACCATTCGCTGTCCGAGAACGACGCCCCGTTCAGGGCTTGCAACTGCTCACGGGCATTGGCCAGCAAAGCCTCGGGCGTGTTCAGGCCGGGCAGGTGTTCGTATCCCTGGTTGACCAGGTCCTGGAGCAGCTCACGTTCCAGGTCGGCCTCGCTCTGGTAGCTGTCGGCGACCTCCCACTCCTTGGTATACCGGTCGAGAACGATGAAGTTGTTCGACTCGGCGATGGCTTTGTAGTCAGTCATTCCGGCGGTTCTCATCGTCGCGAATCTGCGGGGCCAGTGTCAGCGATGGCATGGCAGTAGTCGGCGTGCCCGGTGTATTGCCCATGGCTTCAGGCTCCCTGCTGCTGCCAGAAGATGTGGCGGCTCTTCAGGTGATCCGTCAGCAGCTTGACGGTCGCCTGCTCGGCCGGCGTCGGCACGGCCACAGCCTCATTCGGCAGCGTGGTGTGGCTGGTGAAATTGATGATGCGGCTGTAGTAGACCTGCTTGTCATCGGGCAACAGCTCCGACCACCGCGGATAGCCCAGGAAGCTGGCCGTCTTCTCGTAGAGATTGGGCAGCAGAGTGAAGTGGTAGCGCTCGACCTTCTGCTCGGCAATGGCCTGCTCGATGGTCTGCAACAGGTGCAGGTGGTAGGAGAAGCTCTTGTTGGAATCGCCGGGCTTCTCGGTCAGCGTGGAACCGCCATCGTCCAGGCGCCCCAGCATGTAGCAAGCCTTGCTGTTCAACTCATTGAACAGCACGTTGTAGAAGAGCGGGCTGTGCATGGTGACAATGAACTTCAGATCGGACTGGCTGGACTTGATCAACCTTGCCAAGTCAACCGCCAGCTCGATCAGGTGATTTTCATCGAGCGAACTCACAGGGTCATCGACGAAGACATAGTTCAGATTGTTGAACGCATCGGTGGACCGGTTGGCGACTTCAGCGATGTTCAGCTCGTCGATCACCTGTTCCAGCAAGGCGCTGAACACGCTCCAAATGAAATTGCTTTCTTCGCCTTTGGAGATCTTGACGTGGCGCTCTTGCTCGTTGTTGCCACGCTCGAAAGAGAAGCTGACGGACGAGAAGTCAGTGCTGAAATGCGGCGTCAGCTTGTCGCTGGTGTAGCGCTGGAAAGTGGCGGTGATGCTCTGGTCCTGGCCCTGCTCTTCAGGAACCCAGCGGGTGAACGCATTGGGCTGGATCATCAGCCTGGGTTCGACATCCTGACCCAGGTCGTTGTCCCAGTAGAAGAGGTCTTCCGTGAACGCGCTGAAGTAGAGAACCTTCTTGTCAGCCAGCTCGGACGCCTGGGCCTCTTCGCCCTCCACCTTGGGTGAAATCAGCGCCTTGAACGCCCGCGACAGCCGCGTCTTGCCGGCGCCGTTAAACGCATAGATCAGCTGTACCTTTTTGCCGGCATCCTTCAGCTGCTGGGCGATGTCGGTCAGCGTCGCGCTCATCTCAGGCCGCCGCCTCTTGCGGTTTCGGGAAGCTCAGCAGCAGATCGCGGTAATACTCGTACTGCTTCTGACGCAATTCGATCTCTTTCGGCAGGCCTTCGGTGATGGAGTGGGTCAGGGCGTCGAACTTGTCGAGAATGGCGACGATGCGCGCCTGCTCAGCAAGTGACTTCTCGGGGTCATTCGGATACGGAACCGGGATGGCTATTCTGGAATAGCCATTAATCAGCAATGTATTGACCTTAGTTCTGGCCACGTATTTTGCCTTCTCGGCAACGAATGAAGCGGTTTGCATGCAGTAGGCGACAAACTTCGGATTCATGGCATGCCGAAAGGCATAGCAGTGATCGTGAATTGCAGCCTTGCCCGTACCGAGCCAAGCCACGGCTTTGCCCACGTCTTCGACGGTCTCGCCGACGTCGGTGATCACTACATCCCCCGGCTCTGCGTAGCGCAATGAAACCTCCATGTCGGGCCGGACTTTGGACACGACGTGATCGGTCCAAACGCCGTATCGGGTGTAAATCTCACCGTAATGGATCGCGTCAATTCCGTGATCGACAAAATCAGCCTTAGTGAAGCGCTTGCCGCGGATGAACTCCCCAATCTCACCCAGTGCCTTCCACTCAGCCTCTCCGCCTTCAAAGCGCAGCAATTGGTCGCGATAGTGCTTGTACTGTTTCTTGCGGGCGGTAAGCTCGGCGGTAAGCTCGGCGGTAAGCTCGGTAAAGCTATCCAAAACCCGAACAATCTCAGCTTGGATGCCGTGGGATCTCTCTCCGTTTTCAGGGCAAGGGATTGGAATCTGGAATCCACCCATGACGGCTGAGCTCAAGTTGTTGATGGTTGAGCTATTTAGTACCTCATCAAGGTCAGTAGTGTCCGGACGTCATCGGGCGAGGCGAGCGTAACAAATTGATTCGCCGA
>CAZCOS010000095.1:0-5387 GCA_964500605.1 uncultured Sterolibacterium sp. | reverse complement strand
AGGTAGCTCAGTTGGTTAGAGCACGGCATTCATAACGCCGGGGTCGAGGGTTCAATTCCCTCCCTCACCACCATCTTTTCAGAGCCAAGTCTGACAGCGACACGCTGCTGGATAATAGACGCTCTCCAGCTTTAGCGCCTGACGGGGGGCCTTGATGTCATTGGCCATGGCGTAGCCGCCGCACGCCGCCGGCGTGGGCTTCTGCACCGCCAAATCATCGGTTGCCGGCCGGCAACCAGATGTCGCGCAGATAGGCTGCCGAAGCTGATTTGTTAGTCTATCCGGCAATCAGCGCATCTACGGCCGCGCAATCGACCATCAAGGAGCGGCTATGCCATATCCTCAGCATTCCGAATTCAGCAACCTGGCATGGCGTGATGCACGAGATCGTCCCGCGGGTATATGCCTCCCGGCGCTTTCCCAAATGTTGCACCCCGGGACCTGTAAAGGGATGATCATGAGGAAGCCCTGCATACACCTCATCCTCGGAACGCTGGCGCTGCTCCTGGTGACTCCATGCGTCGCCGGGCCGGAACGATGGGAGATTCCCGATCCTGATCAAGTGCTGGTGCTCCCTGCAAAACCGGCGAGTATCAAGGGTGAGTTCTCGGTCGTCAGCGTCGGCGATCTGATCCATTCGGATGCCGTCGCGCAGACTCCAGACCCTGGTCTCCTCGATGTACTCAATATCATCCGGCGCGGTGATGTCGCCATTGGGAATCAAGAGGGCGTGTTCTTCGAGCCATCCACATTCACGGGTGAAGCGCCTGGAGGCCCTTACGTGCTGGTCGGAAAGGCGGAACTGGCCCGGGATATTCACTCGATGGGGATCGACATGGTGTCTCTTGCCAACAATCACTCCAATGACTGGGGAACTGCGGGGCTGATTGCCACAGAAGGATTGCTGGATTCCGCCGGAATCGTGCATGCGGGCGATGGTGCCGCACTCGCAGAAGCACGCGGCGCCCGCTTCCTGAAAACGCCGAAGGGCCGGATCGCGCTCGTCGCGACCGCCTCGACCTTCAAGGAAGGCGCACGCGCACAGGATTGCATCGACAACATGCCTGCAAGACGGGGCATCAGCACGCTTCGCCGGCGTGAGATCCAGGTGGTGACACGCGAGAGGATGACACATCTTCGGGCCGCGGCCGGAAAGCCCAATTCGTCGGGTGACCTTGAGTTCGATGGACGGGTTTATCGCGAGGGCCCGCCTCCGCAATACGTCTACGAGCTGAATACGTTTGATCACCATGCCCTGCTCGCCTCGATTCGCGACGCAAAGCAGCAGGCCGATTTCGTGGTGTTCACCATCCATGCACACGAAAACCGCGAAGGTATGGACGATGACGCGCCGGGAGAGCAGGCCGATTTTCTGGTGGATTTGTCTCACCAGGCCATCGACGTGGGCGCAGATATGGTCATGGGAGGCGGTCCCCATTCGTTGCGAGGGATCGAAATCTACAAGGGCAAGCCGATTTTCTACGGACTCGGCGTATTCATGCTGACGGGTCGCATCTGGCTGACACAGGATGAGCGCACCAATTTCTTCGGACCCAAACCCACGGTGCAACCGGATGCTCCCACCGCCACCGCCCGTCCGCAAGGATTGAACCCGAAGAGTTGGTACGAGGGTCTCGTCATGGAGACCACTTTCCACGACGGGAAGCTACAGTGGATTCGCCTCCATCCTCTGGACTTGGGCCAGGAGGGCGGACCCGGCCGCCGCGGAATCCCGCACCTGGCATCGGCGGCGCACTCGCGGAATATTCTCGCGGAGATGCAGAGACTGTCGACAGGATTTGGAACCAGGATCGAGGTCACAGGCACATCAGGAACCGTTTGGCCCTGATATCCGGACAAACAGGTACATCAAGGGATCCGTGAAAATGAAACTGATGCGCTCGATGTCGATTCGTCTCATCACACTCAATGCAGTCATGCTCGTGACCGCTGCTGCTGCACATGGCACGTCTCCATCCTCCAGCCCCAAGGAGGGTGCTGCTGATGTGCCGGCACAGCGCTTCGTATCCCGCCGCCAAGCCATGCTTGGCGGCAAAAACCTCTCGTACACCGTGGTGTCCGGGTATACACCGATCAAGAATGATCAAGACGACGTGATCGGACGACTATTTTCGTTCTCGTACGTCATGGATCGCGGCGCGTCCAGAACGCGCCCGGTACTCTTTGTCTTCAACGGCGGTCCCGGGTCTTCCTCAGCGTGGCTGCACCTTGGCGGCATCGGGCCCCGGAAGCTGGCCTTCGGTGACCCCTCTGGTCCACGCTCCAGCAGCGCAGCGCTCATCGACAATCCGGACAGCCCGCTGGCGGTGGCTGACCTCGTTTTCATCGATCCCATCGGCACGGGCTTCAGCCGAGTCGTCGGGAAGGGGCGCGAATCCGACTTTTACGGCAGCAACCAGGATGCGGCATCGGTGGGTCAGTTCATCGAGTCCTGGCTCAAGGCGAATCGGCGTTGGGAGTCCCCGAAATTCCTGCTGGGCGAGAGCTATGGAACGGTCCGTGCCAGCCTTCTCACCGACGTGCTCATGGGCGGCGCCAACAAGTCTCCACTTCTCGGCGTTTCATTCCGGGGCCTCATTCTCATCGGGCATGATGGCGGACTGGTTCCGTTGGACAGCGATCTGCGATTCCGGACCAACTTCACGACCATGGCGGCCACCGCCTGGTATCACAGCCGGGTATCGCATGAAGGGCGGACCTTCGAGCAATTCATTGATGCCGCTCGCACCTTCGCCGCCAACGAACTTGGCCCCGGCATCGCCAGGTCTTCCGCCGGCCCGCTCGATTCGAAGGAGGCCGAGACATTGGCAGGACACATGTCGGAATTCATCGGGCTGCCGCCCGACTACATCCGCATCCGCAATTTCCGGATTTCCGCGGTTGAGTTCAGTCGTGCGTTGTTGGCGTCATCGGGGCTCGAAATGAGTGTCTTCGACGGGCGTTATACACAGCCCAGCAAGCCGAGCACGGATGCAGTTGGACTGATGCCGGTCGGCATGGACCCGAACGTCGCGAATGATGCGCTCCTGAGTCAGATCGCGGCGCCCTTTGCCGCCGCGTTTCATGCCTACATGTCGCAGGAAATCGGGATCGATGCTTCTGTGCAATACCGTCTGCTGGTGGATATCGATGAGAGCTGGAAGAACCGGGGACCTCGCATCGATCCGGGAATGACTCTCGTCAATGAGGCGCGTCGCAACCACTCACTTCGGGTGATGTTCATGGGAGGTTGGTTCGACGTGCTCGCAGGCACCATCGGTGCGGCGGAGCTCGGCGTCGAAAGCCGCCTGAAGGACGCTCATACGACGATCAAATCCTACTGGTCCGGTCACATGTGTTACCTGGGCGATGGCGGCAAGTCCGTTCCTGCCGATATATCCGCGTTCATCAAACAGGCACTTCAGGAGGATTGAGGTCATGGTCATGCGCCCTCATGTGCCGCATCTGCCCGGCCGCTCACTTCCTGGAAGTGCATTGGGTCAATTCCCAATAGTCTTCGGTGATCTCGGGTCCCTCGGATGAGAAGGAGACCTCTTTGCGATTGCCGCCGCGATCGACAATGAGATGCACCTCTTTGTCCAAGAGTACATTCGCCGCACTATGAGCAATGCGTGGCGTGACCCCGTCAAAGCTGACTACTGCGTCACCCTCAGCCAAGCCTGCCCGCGATGCGTTGGAATATGCCAATAGGCCCTTGATCACGTGAGGTTTCATGAGAAGGCTGTCCTCGGAAAATCCGAGCACGGGTCGAGGTCGCTTCACTCTGCGCCTTGTAAAGCAGGGACCGAAGGCGCTTTCGGGCGGTTCGATCAGCTCACCACTGAGCATGCGGTTGAAATCCACTTCGCCGTACCTGCCCAATTCGTCGCGCAGCAGTTGGCGCCACTTTGGCTCGTCATAGCCTTGGCCGCTGCGCCGGCTTTCCAGCATGGTGAGGACGAGGTCGTCCAGAGAACGGCGCCCATGCGAGTGGCGGCGTATTGAGGCATCGAGGTTTACGAAATACATGAAACCACGGTTATAGGGTACGTTCTGGATCGATCGATCCGACCAGCGGCGCTTGCCAATTTCCGCAAATGACATGCCGACAAACGGGCTGGTGTAGTAGGCGTCCGTCATGAAAGCGATCTCTCGTGCGGCGGACGGCAGGTCGATCAAACCCTGGCGGAGTGGAATCCGGATCTTGTAAAACTCGGCAAGGCCCTCCGCAAACCAGGCATTTGCGCCGGAATCGCCTTCCAATTGTCCCAGGAAGTGATGCACCATTTCATGTGTGAACATGATGCGACGCGACGTGTCGCTCAACCACCCCTCACCATACTCCAACATGAAACCACCTGTTGTTGCCCCGCCACCATCTCGCGGTCGTGGGTAAGGTCGCATCAGCAATGTGTAAGACGGAATGTCGGGTTGCCTGAAGAAGGTCTTCAAGGCGTCGAAGGACTCTACAGACCATGCTGCTGCCGCTGGCACATCAAAGGGCGGATTGCCGATCCAATAGGCTTTGAGGAGACCATGCTCCGGTGCAAACCCTTGAACGTTTCCAGCCAGGAAAAATAGTGTCTCTATGTTGCCGGGCGATTCCTGCCATCGTTGGTTTCCTTCGCCGTGTACGGTCACACCTCGTGATCCCGGAGGCAGTGCAGACAGATCCCATGACCAGCTGAAATCCACATCCTTTTCTTCCGTCGCAGGCATCAACAGGAAGGTGAACGGTGCGCCTCCGAAGCCGCCATTGGCGCTCCGCAGATCATAGGACGGCCCTGGCGACCGCGGAGCCATGGCGTCGGCAACGTCGGCGATATAGCGAAGATGGATATCGCCCCTGGAAGCACGCTTCGATATGAAGGATCGCATGTCAAGCGGATACCCGGAGGGCTCCGAGTCGACAGTGACATCGAGCTGCAGCTCGCCTGCATCATCGCGCGCGCGGACATCTCCGTCCTTGTAGGGTTGACCTTGGACGGTGGTCACTCTGGCAGGCACCTGAAAGAGCGGATCACCCGCTTTGGCGCTTGCGCCACGTACCACTTCGATGACTTGTACATGCTTGATCTTTCCGGATTCCGCGAGCGGCCTGAGTGTCACGCTCATTTGCAGAGGTGCCTTGGCATGCGCTTCACCGCCAGCGAAACTGCCCGCCGCAATGAGGAACATCAAGCAAGTCAGGGCTGCAATCGGTTTCTTTCGGCTGCAACGTGCTGCAGACATACGAGAGCTGCATGGCCTCGTTGTGGAATCTGCAGATGCAAGAGCCCTTCTGCCTTGGGAATACGGCTGATATCGGTCCTGCATTACTGCGCCGCCCCTGCCCTGATGAAACCGGTGTCCCCTTCGATATCGATCCGGGTTCCATAAGGCGCAGA
>CAZCOS010000094.1:0-5477 GCA_964500605.1 uncultured Sterolibacterium sp. | reverse complement strand
CGGCGGCTTCGACGTCAATCCGCAAACACTGAGCTGGGCTTGAGCAGTGCTTGGGCCTGATAAAGCGTAATCAGGCCCGTTTCATTGTTGTCAGGGGGACCCGTCAAAAAGACGGGCTGGCGTGTTTCGGCCCAACGAAACACATTCGAAAAAAATAGGGGGAACAAACCATGCAACTCTCACGCCGTCATTTCATCGCAGGCTCCGCTGCCGCTGCTGCAGGTATTGGTCTTTACAGCCTACGTCCCAAACTCAAGGACCCCAAGCCCGGCATCACCATGCCAGCGAAGGTTCCCGCCAAGAAGGTCAAGTACAACGACTATTCCGACATCTGGCGCGAAAAGTGGAAATGGGACAAGGTCGTGAAGGGCACGCACACTCGCGCCAACTGTTGCGCAGCTTGTTCTTGGGACGTGTATGTGCGTGACGGGATTGCATGGCGCGAAGAGCAGAACACCATTTACGAACCACCCCGTCCCGGCATTCCGGATCAAAACCCGCGCGGCTGCCAAAAAGGCGCGTGCTATACCGCCCTGCAACTCTCCGAAACACGCGTGATCTACCCCCTCAAGCGTGCCGGTGAGCGCGGCGAAGGAAAATGGAAACGCATCAGCTGGGATCAGGCCCTGACTGAAATCGCCGACAAGCTGCTCGACATCTCCGTGGCCCATGGCACAGAAACCATTTGCTTTGACGACCTGTCCAACACCGGTTACGGCCCCGAAACAGCGGGCGACTTCCGCTTTTCAACCTCTCTGCAAGTCACCCGTCTGGACGGCTGGTCCGGCGTGGGCGACATGCCGCTGGGCGTGATCCAGACCTGGGGAGCTTTCAACTGCGAAGGCACATCCGACGACTGGTTCCGTTCCGATTACATCGTCATCTGGCTGGGCAACCCCAACTACACCCGCATCCCGGAAGCCCACTTCCTGCATGAAGCCCGCTATCGTGGTGCCAAACTGGTCGTCGTCGCCCCTGACCTGAACGCATCCACGGTTCACGCCGACATGTGGCTCAACGTCAAGCCGGAAACCGATGCCGCGCTGGGCCTGGCCTGTGCCCAGGTTATGATTTCCGAAAACCTGTTCAAAAAAGACTACGTTCTCGAACAGACCGACTTCCCCTTCCTCGTTCGCAAAGATAACCAACGCTTCCTGCGTGTAGCCGACGTCATCAAGGGCGGTGCTGACAATGCCTTCTATCTCTGGGACGAAGCCAAAAACGCCATTGTCATGGCTCCCGGCTGTGAAGGCGATGGCGACGGTGGCCGCAGCCTCAAACTCAACGGCATCAAGCCGGCCCTGTCCGGAACCCGCAGCGTCAAACTGGCGGATGGTTCAACCGTCGAGTGCGTTACCGTCTTCGACATGATCCGCGAGAAGATCGACAAGGAATACACACCAGAACTGGCCTCGAAGATCACCGGACTGCACCCGAACGTCATCCGCACCTTCGCACGCGAAATGGCAGCTGCCCCCAGTGCCATGATCATCGCCTCCTATGGAGCCTGCAAGCATTACCACAGCGACCTCTTCCAGCGCTCCTTCATCCTGCTGATGAACCTGACAGGCAACCAGGGCAAACCCGGTGGCGGCATGCGCATTGCAGCCTGGTGGGGCATGGACGGTCTGGATGCCATGGCAGACAGCACCGTACCCATGGAAGACCTGGTGAAAATCATCCCCAAAGCCATTCGTGGCCTGACCCCACGCGATTACGAAGGTTTGTACACCGATTACAGCAACCGTGAAGGCCACACGCCGACGATGGCCTTCCTGTACATCCACGGCGGCTACAAAGAGCTCTGGGATAAGCCCCATCTGCAGGACAAAAACCTGCCGCGCAATTTCTCCGAGTACATGCGCGAATCGCTGGAAAAGGGCTGGACAAAGATGCATCCGCCCGTTGGACGCGACCCGAAGGCTTATATCTTCACCGGCGGCAACCCCCTGCGTCGCTGGCCCAGCCCGCAGATCGCCAAGAAGGTGCTCTGGCCGAAGTTCGAACTGGCGGTCTCGGCCACCTTCAAGATGAGCACGACCACCATGTTCGCAGACTACGTTCTGCCGGTAGCTGCCTATTACGAGAAGTACGGTATCAAATACGCCCAGAGCTATGTGCCCTACATTATTAGTTCGGACAAGGCGACCGAACCGCTGGGTGAGGCCAAGTCTGACTGGGAAACCTTCGGCCTGCTGGCGAAGTATGTTGCCGAACGTGCCAAGGCGCGCAACATCACCATGGTCAAGGGGCTCAACGACGTTCCCTTCGATGTCAGCAAGCTCTATGACAAGTTCACCATGAACGGCAAATACGATCCGACCGACCCGGAAGATCCCGTCCGCCTGATGGACGAGATTTTCGCAGGCAGTCCGAACGTCGCCTGCAACAGTGCCCGCGAAGCCCTGCAACGCGGTGCTGTGCCCGTCACCGGCCCGGGACGCCCCAGCCTCATCAACCAGAACTACAGCGATTTTGACGGCAAGGACACCTACTGGCCGCACCGGGACTTCATCGAGAAAAAAGTCGCCTGGCCCACCATCACCGGACGTCAGCAGTTCTACATCGACCACCCCTGGTTCATCGATGGCAAGGAAGCCCTGCCGACCCACAAGGCCCCCCCGCTGGCCGACAGCAAGTTCCCGCTACGGATGTATGGCGGCCACAACCGCTGGTCGATCCACTCCATCTGGCGCGACGTGAAGCTCCTGCTCCGTCTGCAACGTGGCAAGCCGACGGCCTGGGTCAACCCGAAGGAACTGGAACAACGCGGCCTCAAAGACAACGATACCATCCGGGTCTACAACGACCACGCCACTTTCGAGTGCAACGTTAAATCCTCGCCCTCGACCGCGCCGGGTGAAATCATTGTCTACCATGCCTGGGAGCCGCTGCAATTCAAGAAGTGGCAAGGCAACCAGGACGTCACCGAAGCCCCGATCAAGGGCCTGCACCTGGCTGGCGGTTACACCCAGTTACACTTCCGGGTTTATTACGGTAGTGTGCACCACACCCCGCGCGGTGCGGCCGTCGAGATCGAAAAAGCCCCCAGCTGATCGACTCGCGCTGCAAAAAGGCCCGGCTCCCCGTCAAATAAAACGGTACCGGGCCTTGTTTTCTGGCGTAGCCCCCCCCACATTCACCCAACTCCGTTCTGATTGGAAGCCTCATGAGCAACCCCGCCGTCACCACCGACCCGGTTCTTGACCAAAAACGTAGCCAGGCTTACGGCTTTTTTGCTGCGGCCATGGAATATCCGGAAGGCGAGCTCACCGAAATTATCCGCTCAGGCCAGATCGCCCGTCAGGCCCGTGAATTGTTCTGTGCAATCTATCCGGAACTGGAATCAAAAATTGACTGGGATGCCTTGGCACAAGCCGAGAAAGATGACGAGCTCTCCATTGAATACACCCGAATTTTCGATGTTGGCGGAGCCAATGGCCCCCCCTGCGCGCTAAACAGCGGAGCCGCGAAGGGCGACACCCGCATGGGACTGCTGGAAGAGCTGGTTCGTTTTTACAACTATTTCGGCCTGACGGCAGCAGGCACTGAAGCCAACGAATTACCGGATCATCTGACCGTTCAATTCGAGTTCATGTACTACCTGATCCAGCAAGAACTGGAGCATCACGCCGCCAATGAATCCGCTGACGATTTCATTCGTGCCCAACGCGATTTCATCAACCGACACCCCTACTCCTGGGTTTCCGTACTGAACTCCAGCCTCAAGACCCACAAAGCTCCGGCCTATTACCTCGCCCTGGGTGAACTGATGGAACGTTACATCGAGCTTGAGCGTCGCGCCCTGGAACTCAAAGCAGCACATCTACCCGCCCCCGAACCACACCCGGACCTACCCGACGAAGAAGCCTCCGGCTCTGCACTGGCTCAAGGCATGATGGGCGCGTCTTCTTCTGTCATCACCATCCACCGGAAAAATTCCTGAGGCCCGGCCAGCGCGTTACATCGCCCTGTCAAAACAGGGCGAACAATCTATCGCGCACAACGAAACGCCAACGTCCGTTACCCAACCAAGAACCCTTTGAAAACAATAGGTTCACACTGAAACTCAGTGTTCAACTGTGGTTTCAAGGCTCAAGGCGCGCACCACATCCGCCCAATGGGCAGGGTCCGGGCAGCGGTTATGCGTAAGACTCACGCTATCCGCAATCCCCGCCAAACGCCTCTTCAGCCTGTCCGCGATTTCGTGGCGTTCCCCAACGACGGCAATCTCATTCAGAATGTCGTCATCAATCAGCCCCGACATCTCATCCCACCGTCCGGCCTTTGAAAGACGGTTCAATTCACGATGCAAATCTTCCCAGCCATGCGCTGCCAGAGTGGGTAGATAGGCGGGCGTGGAGCCATAAAAAGCGAGCTGCTTCCTTGCTGCCAGGCGTGAGGCCGCAAAAGCCTCTTCCGTGTCCGCCGTGACGACCAGCGTGGCACACATAACCTCGACATCCTCTCGCTTTCGCCCGGAACGGATCAACCCCGCATTCAGTGCCGGCAAGGTGTGCGTCAGCATCGAATGACGCGAATTGAAGGGGTGAGCAATGAATCCATCTGCGACCTCTCCTGCAACGGCCACCATTTTCGCCCCGAAGCCCCCTGTAAAAATGGGTGGTGGCCCGTAAGGATTGGGCCCCGGATCAAAAGCAGGAATCATCAGGGTATGGCGATAGAAACGTCCTTCGAAATCGAGTGCTGCCCGTCCCTCCCAGCAATTCCAGATGGCCTTGATGGCCAGCACGATTTCGCGCATACGTTCAGCCGGATGCGACCAGACACTGCTGAACCGCTTTTCGATATGCGGCCTGACCTGCGAGCCCAGGCCAAGAACAAAACGCCCGCCACTGATGGACTGCAGGTCGTAACCCAAGTTGGCCAGATTCATCGGATTACGAGCAAAGGCAATCGCAATGGCGGTTCCCAATCGCAGGGTACGGGTATGTTCGGCGGCCACAGCCAGCGTCAAAAAGGGATCATGCTTGGCCTCGAAGGAAAATGCACCGTCATAGCCAATTTCCTCAAGTGATTTATAAATCGTGCGGGCAGCCCGTGGATCTTCCAGCGGTGCGGTGGTATAAATTTTCATGGCAGCTTGCTCCATGGAGAAAAAGAACGCATTACCGCCATTCTATTGATGAACAGCTCTGGCTACTGAACCTTCCACGCTGCCACACTCCCACCCTCCCACCCTCCGCATCTTGCCGCTCCCAGGGCAATCGCATTTGATTTTCGATGATGGATTGCCCTCCAGCTTGTCCAGTGCGCCCGCCGGGGCGAGTCCCGGCAGCGTTGAAAATGAAGCCGCACGTCGAAGCATCGCGCAAAGTGACTAAAGGGTTCGGAGCGAATGACCATTCACCCAAGGCCCGCGATTGATTTTGCATAGAGATTGAAAAAGCCCCGCCACGCAGGCGATCCGATAGAGTTGAGGTTATTGAGGCACTCACCTATTGGGAGACGAAAGG
>CAZCOS010000093.1:0-5761 GCA_964500605.1 uncultured Sterolibacterium sp. | reverse complement strand
GGGGTTGGAGGTGGTGTTTTGTGGCCGAAGACGCGCGGTTGGGTCCAGGCGTCGATGAGTGGCGCGGCCATGTTGAAGATGAGGGTGGCAAAGGCGATGCCGTCCGGGTAGCCGCCGAAGCTGCGGATGGCCCAGGTTAGCAGGGCGATGCCGGCGGCGTAGATGAGCTTGCCGCGTGGCGTGGTGGTGCCTGAAACCGGGTCGGTGACGATGAAGAAGGCGGCGAGCAGGGTGCCGCCACTGAAGAGGTGGAAGGCTGCGCTGGCGTGTTGTTCCGGGGAGAGGGCGTGGAAGAGGCTCGCGATGGCGGTGAGTGCGGCGAGGAAGGCAAAGGGCATGTGCCAGGTGATGATGCGTTGCTGGATGAGCCAGAGCCCGCCTAGTAGGTAGCCTGCGGCGACCCATTCCCAGCCTTTGCCGCCGAAGTGGCCAAAGGCGGGGTGGCTTTGGGTGAGCTGGCTTAGAGATGCGTGGGGGCCGACGGTGTGCAAGGTGGTGCGTAGTGTGTCTAGTGGGGTGGCCATGGTGAGGGTGTCGATGGCCTGGCTTGCAGTACCGCCGAAGATGAGGCCAAGGGCGGTGTCGAAATGGCTCATGCCGGCAAAGGCGGCGGTGTCGGGCCAGCGGGACATGAGTTGTGGAAAGGCGACGATCATGAGGCAGAAGGCGACCATCGCGGGGTTGAAGGGGTTTTGGCCTAGCCCGCCGTAGAGGTGCTTGGCGATGATGATGGCGAAGAGGGCGGCGGATACGGTGAGCCACCAGGGGGCGATGGGGGGGAAGGTGAGGGCGATCAGCCAGGCGGTGACGAGGGCGGAGCCGTCGGTCAGGAAGGGACGGAGGGGTTTGCCGCGCAGGGCGAGGAAGGTGGCTTCTCCTGCAAGGGCGGCGAAGCTGGCGAGTGCAATTTGGATGAGGATGGCCGGGCCGAAGAACCAGACGTAGGCGGCCAGCCCTGGCAGGAGGGCGACGATCACGCGCAGCATGACGCTTTGGACGCTGGCGGGTTGTCGGAGGTAGGGGGAGTTGAACATGGCGGTTTATTCTTCTTTCGCCGGGTGGGTCTTGGCCATTTCGGCAATTTGCGCGCGGCGGGCTTCGATTTCCGCAATCTGGGCGCGTTGTTCGGGGGTTAGGGTTTCGGTGTTGCGGGGGGCGTTTTCTTCACGCTGTTTCTGGGCGCGGGCCAGTGCCGCCGCGATGAGGGCTTTTTTTTCGGCTTCCGCTGGGTCGGGGCTGGGGGCGGTGGGCGTTGCTGCGGGGGCGTTCGATGTGTTCGATGTGTTCGATGCGCTTGATGCGCTTGATGCGCTTGCGGGAGCAGGGGCCGTGGCGGGGGGCGTTGTTGCAGTTGGGGTTGCGGCTTCGGCAGCGAGCTTTTCGCGGGTGGCGGCGGCCTTGGCGGCGAGTTTGGCGGCTTTTTCCTGCTTTTCGCGTTCGTCGCGCAGGAGCCGGAATTCGTAGCGGTCGCGGGCTTCGTCAGCGGCAGCTTTGTCGCGCTCACGGGCCCAGATTTCGCTCTTGGCGAAGCGGTAGTAGTCGACCAGGGGAATCCTTGAGGGGCAGACGTAGGCGCAGCAGCCACATTCGATGCAGTCGAAGAGGTGGTATTCCTGGGCCTTGCCGAAGAGTTTGGCCTTGGCGTACCAGTACATTTCAAAGGGTTGCAGGTCGGTTGGGCAGACTTTGGCGCATTCGCCGCAGCGGATGCAGGGCATTTCGGGCGGCGGGGGCGGGAAGAGTGCGGGGGAGCCGGCCAGGATGCAGTTGGTGGCTTTGACAACGGGTACTTCATCGCCGGGCATGGCCACACCCATCATGGGGCCGCCCATGATGATGCGGTCCGTATCGGCCTTGGGTTGGCACAGGGCGAGCAGGTCGCGCATGGGGGTGCCGAGGGCGACTTCGAAATTGCGCGGGGTGGCGACATTGCCGGCAACCGTGACGATGCGGGAGACGAGAGGTTGTCCAAGGAGGATGGCGTCGCGGATGGCGTGGGCTGTGCCGGTGTTGAAGCACTGGACGCCGTAGTCAGTGGAGCGTTTTCCGTGCGGGACTTCGATGCCGGTGAGGACGCGGATGAGCTGTTTTGCGCCGCCTGCCGGGTAGCGGGTGGGGATGGGGACGATGTGCAGTTTGTCGTCGCCTTGCTGGCGAACGGCAGCTTGCATGGCGGCGATGGCTTCGGGTTTGTTGTCTTCGATGCCGATGAGGGCACGCCCTGCGTTGAGCACTTCGCGCAGGATGGCCACTCCTTCGATGATGCCCGCGGCGCGTTCGCGCATTTGGAGATCGTCGCAGGTGATGTAGGGTTCGCATTCGGCCCCGTTGATGACGAGGGTGTCGAGCTGGCCTTCCCTGCCGGGGTTGAGTTTCATGTGGCTGGGGAAGACGGCTCCACCCAGGCCGACGATGCCTGCATCGCGTAGATAGTCGCGTGTGGCCGCAGGGGGCTGACGGCGGTAGTCAAAGGGAAGGCGTTCGATCCAGCGGTCTTCGAAATCCGGTTCGATGACGACGCAAAGGGCGGAAAGGCCGGAAGGGTGGGCCATGCGGCGCATTTCGACGGCTTTGACGAGGCCGGAGGTCGAGGCGTGAACGGCCGGGGAGTTATTGCCGTCGGCCGCACCAATGCGTTGGCCTTTGAGGAGTTTTTCACCCGCTGCAACCAGCGGGCGAGGCGGGCCGCCGACGCTTTGGTGCAGCGGGATGACGAGTTCTTGCGGCAGGGGGGCGGCCGTGATGGAAAGGTGAGTGGATTCTTCCTTGTGGTAGGCGGGCTTGACGCCGCCATTGAAGCGGAACAGTTTGCCGAGCATCAGTTCAGTCCATTTTCCGGATTTCGATGACCGGATATTTCCATTTCCAGGTTTCGACGGTTTCGTCGGTCGGGATCATTGTGATGCAATCGACCGGACAAGGTGGAATGCACAGTTCGCAACCGGTGCATTGGTCGGCGACGATGGTGTGCATCTGTTTGGCGGCACCGACGATGGCATCGACCGGGCAGGCTTGCAGACAGAGGGTGCAGCCGATGCAGGTGTTTTCGTCGATGAAGGCGACACTTTTTGGTTTTTCTTCGCCGTGTTCGGCGGAGAGGGGCTTGAATTCGCGGCCAAGCAGATCGGCCAGCTTGCGGATGCCTTCTTCGCCGCCGGGTGGGCATTGGTTGATTTCCGCTTCGCCCGAGGCGATGGCCTGGGCGTAGGGTTTGCAGCCGGGGTAGCCGCATTGGCCGCACTGGGTCTGGGGAAGAATGGCGTCGATCTTTTCGACGAGTGGGTCGCCTTCGACCTTGAATTTGATCGAGGCGTAGCCTAGTGCCGCACCGAGTAGGACGGCGCCCAGGGCCATGACAAGGATCGCGCTGAGCATTAGTGGTATTTGTCCAGGCCGGCAAAGCCCATGAAGGCGAGGCTCATCAGGCCGGTGGTGACGAGCGCGATGGCGTTGCCACGGAAGTAAAGGGGAATATCCGCGCCCTCGAGCCGCTCACGGATGCCGGCAAAGAGGATGAGGACGAGGGTGAAGCCCACGGAGCTGCCGAAGCCGAACAGGAGAGATTCGATGAAGTCGTTGTCTAGTGCGACATTGAGCAGGGGGACACCCAGCACGGCGCAGTTGGTGGTGATGAGGGGCAGGTAGATGCCGAGGACCTGATGCAGCACCGGGCTGGTTTTTTGGATGACCAGTTCGGTAAGCTGGACGATGGCGGCGATGGTGATGATGAAGGAGAGGGTGCGCAGATATTGCAGGTCGTAGGGGGTGAGCAGCCAGTGGTCGATGATGAAGCTCGCACCGCAGCCGACGGTGAGCACGAAGGTCGTGGCCGCACCCATGCCCAGGGCTGTTTCCAGTTTCTTGGAAACGCCGAGGAAGGGGCAAAGACCGAGAATGCGAACGAGGACGACGTTGTTGACGAGAACCGCGCCGAGCAGAATGAATAGATAACCAGTCATGATGGTTTGCCGGACAGGCCAGAACCGGCGATTATCGCGCGGGGTTGAAGGCAGGGCAAGCAAGCAGGGTGGCTGCACTTTGATTTCGTGCAAGTCCCGTGCAATGTACAGGTTTTGGAAGGAATGGCCTTATGCTTCCACGCCCGGCAAGGCTTGTATTCGGCAATTCTGAGAAGGAAGTGCCACCGGGAAATGGCGATACAATCCACCGTTCTTGCGCATCCTTGCCGCTTTGGCGGGATATCAGTCACAGAAATACCCGAGAAAATTTCAAGAAAACTCAAAAACTCAATGATTCAAGGCGATTTCATGCAAACACAGACCGAGCATGTCGAAACTGAATTTCTGGGTTTGCCTGTGCCAGAGGCGCAGGATATGGCGCGTCTGGAGGCTTTGATTCAGGAGCGGTCGGCTCGCCCCACGGTTTTGCCGGAGTCGAGTGTGAGCGCGTTTCCGTTTCCGAAAGTGACGGTCTGTGTGACGCTTCATTCTTTGGACCTTTCGGCGGCACGCGATGCGGTGGCGACTTCGCTTGCACAAACCCATCCTCAGCGTTTGACGGGGATCCGGGCTGACCGGGCAGCCGAATCCTTGTGCCCGGTTTTTTTGCCGCGCTGGTGGCTAAAGGGTGAAATCAGCGGCCGTTGGCAGGCCGACGGGATTGAAAGCGAAAATTGGGAAGTGGATTGTCCTCATTGCTTTGGGAGTGGCAAGGTCGGGATCGGCGTCCAGCAACGTGAGTGTTCGAGTTGCTGGGGAGGTGGGAAGGAAAAGCAGACGCGCAAACATCGTCATCCTCATGAGGGAAGAGATGAGACAACCTTGCAGGAATCCGTGGCCAATGAGGGGGCGGGGGGGGCTTGGTCGGTCGATGCCGCTTGGGCGAAGGAAAAGCCGCTTCTTTTTCTTTTGCCCGAGGCTTTTCGGGGCCGTTTGAGCTGCTTGCGTCCGGCCGGGGTTTATCCTTCGGTCGTGCTGGATGCTTTCAAGAATCGTCTGGCTTGCGCTCTGGAGGATCAGGCAAAGAAGACTTTGACTCAGTATTCCCGGGTCGAAAATTTCCGTTTTGATCCTTCAAGTATCCGCTCGCAGAGCGCGGCGGTTGCCTGGCTTTACCCCGCTTATCTGGCGGCGGTTTCCGGAAAAGAGGGTAAGCATTATGTCTTGTGCGATGCACTGACCGGCAAGGTTTTGGTGCAATCCGCAACCGCAATCGGCGAGGTGGCCGAGGATGAAGGGGGGCGTTCCCGTCTTTTGGTGCGCGCCTTGGGCGTTGCTGCCGGGGTCGCTGCGGCGGCCGCCGTGGCACTCTGGTATTTTTATGGACGTGGCTGAGTTTCGCTTGCAGCTGGGACGATTCGGCCGATGGTCGCTGACGCTTAGCGTTCCTGTTGGTCCGGCGAGATGAGGTATGAGCCGCCTGTAGGGGCAGCTTTTACGACGGCCCGTAGTTCAGAGGCAAAATTTAACCTTCTTCGCGCCGGATCATTAAGATGTTTGTGCCAAGGGTGGAGCAGGGCGATTGCCCTGAAGGGAGGAACCGAAGGGTTCGTCCGGGATACAATTCATGCTTAAATGATTCCTTTTATTTGTTTCTGTTTCATTGTTCAAGGGGAGTGGGATGGCTCTAAAAATCGGTGTTCCACGGGAAGTGCTGGCGGGCGAAAAACGCGTAGCCACCGTACCCGAGGTCGTTGAAAAACTCATCAAGCTGGGCTTTGCCGTTGCTGTCGAAAGCGGTGCGGGCCTGGGTGCGAATTGCGATGATGAGGCCTATCGCGCGGCGGGTGCCGAGATCGTTG
>CAZCOS010000092.1:0-5823 GCA_964500605.1 uncultured Sterolibacterium sp. | reverse complement strand
TCGCGCCCTTTGGCTTCCCCGTCGAGCCCGAGGTATAGATGACATAGGCGAGGTTCGTCGGCATCGGTGTTGATGCGCCAGACGACGGGGCATCCGTTGAAAGGGCATCCACCCGAGCCTGCTCCTGCGGGGCATCAAGGGCGATGGACATCCACGGGCCGGAGGGCAGACGGGGCTGGAGGGCTTCTTGTGTGAGAAGAACAGCCGGAGCAGCGTCTTCCAGCATGTAGACAATCCGGTCTTCCGGGTAGGCGGGATCGACCGGCACATACGCGCCACCCGCCTTGAGGATGGCAAGCAGGGCCACCACCATCTCGATGCTGCGCGTCATGCAGACGGCGACCAAAGCATCCGGCCCGACGCCTTCTTCTCTCAAGCGGTGTGCCCACTGATTGGCACGGACGTTCAGTTCGGCATAGCTCAGTGTCCGGCCTTCGAAACGCAGGGCCGGTGCATTGGGCGTACGGGCCACCTGGGCTTCGATGTGCTGGTGTATCGTTTCTCCTTGCGGGTAGTCGACCTGCGTGGCGTTGAATCCGGCGAGGATGTCGCGCTGGGCAGCGGAGTCGAGCAGGGGCAGACGGGCAAGGGGTTGCTTCTCGCTGCCTTTGGCCAGCAAGGCGTTCAACACATTCCTGAAATACCCCACCCACCGCTCTACAGTGGCGGCCTCGAAGAGATCGGTGGCGTAATAGAGATCACCGGCCAGCCCGTCGTGGGCGGTTTCGTGCAGCATCATGGAAAGATCGAACTGCGCGGCAGTCACAGGCACGTCCTGCGGCGATAGGGTGAGGCCCGGCAGGGTGAGTGCGCCCTGCGGGGTGTTCTGCAAGGCGATCAGCGTTTGAAAGATGGGGCTGTGGCTCATGCTGCGCGGCGGACGAACGGCTTCGACGACCTGCTCGAAGGGCAAGTCTTGGTGAGCGTAGGCCGCGAGCGTCATGGCCTTTACCTCGCTCATCAGGCCCGCCACGGTCTGGTCGGCAGGCAGGGCAATCCGCAGGGCGAGCGTATTCACGAAGAAGCCGATGAGTCCTTCGATTTCCGTGCGCTGGCGGTTGGCCACGGGTGTGCCGACCACCACCTCCTCCTGCCCGGCCAGACGTCCCAGAACGATCGCCCAGGCCGCATAGAGGGTCATGAAGAGTGTCGCCTCATGCTGACGTGAGAATTTGCGCAGCCGTTCCGTCAGGCGGGCACCGAGATTGAAGTGGAAGACACTGCCGGCATGGTTTTGCAGGGCCGGACGGGCACGGTCGGTGGGCAGTTCCAGGAGAGCCGGAATGCCCGAAAGCTGTTTCTGCCAATAGGCGGTCTGCTGCTGCAGCACGGGGCTGCCGGGAGCGAGCCATTCGCGTTGCCAGACAGCGTAATCGGCATATTGAACCGGCAGGGGCGGCAGCGGATTGTCGCGCCCTTCCTGACAGGCACTGTAGAGCGCGGCGAACTCACGGGTGAGGATGCCGACCGACCAGCCATCGGAAACGATGTGATGCATGACGACACACAGGAGATGCTCATCCGACGCAAGACGCAGGAGAAGCCCTCGCACCAGCGGACCTTGCTGAAGATCGAAGGGCGTGTCGACTTCCTGGGCGATGCGTCGACGGGTTTCGGCCTCGCGACGTTCAGTCGGCAAGGCCGATAGATCTGCCGTTTCCAGTACAAAACGCGCCTGTTCCGGCGGGGTGATGCGCTGGGTGACTTCCCCGGAAACGGTGACGAAGGTGGTCCGCAGGGCCTCGTGACGAACGAGGATGGCATCGAGCGCGGCTTGCAAGGCGGCGCGGTCGAGCTCTCCTTTCAGGCGCAAGGCTCCGGGAATGGTGTAGGCCGCCCCCGCACCTTCGAGCTGGTCGATGAACCAGAGCCGGTGCTGCGACCAGGACAGCGGCAGGGGCTGGCTGCGGTCGGCCAGGCTCAGAGGCTGGGTCTGTGTGCTGCCGGCCCCTTGCAGCAGACGGGCGAGGTCTTGCAGCTGCGGCTTTTCGAAAAGATCACGCAGTGCCAGATCGCGCCCCAGACGTTCGCGGACATGGGTGCAGCATTGCACGGCGAGGAGGGAATGCCCGCCCAGTGCAAAGAAATCGCTGTGGCGACCGATTTTCACGGTGGGGTCGAGCTGGAGAATTTCCCGCCAGAGCTCGGCCAGGGTTTCTTCGATTTCGCCTTCGGGGGCAACAAAGTCGTCCTCTTGCCCATAGTCCCCGCCCTGCTCCGGCGCAGGCAAGGCGCGGCGGTCGAGCTTGCCGTTCGGGGTGAGTGGGAGCGCATCGAGCACCACGAAAGCCGAAGGCATCATGAATTCGGGCAAATGGGCGCGAAGGGTGTTCCGCAGGGTGTCGATGCGGATTTCCGCGCCGTCCCGGGCGGTTAGATAGGCAACCAGCCGCTGGTCACCGGGCCGGTTCAGATGGTCCCGCGCCAGTACAACGGCTTCGCGCACACCTTCGCAGCCCAGCAGACCGGCTTCGATTTCACCTAGCTCGATGCGGAAGCCCCGCAGCTTGACCTGGTGGTCGTTGCGGCCCAGATATTCGATTTCGCCCCGTGCATTCCAACGCCCCAGGTCCCCCGTGCGGTACAGCCGCGCACCTGACTGCAACGAGAAAGGATGCGGGATGAAACGCTCAGAAGTGAGTTCGGGCCGATTCAGATAGCCCCGCGCCAGCCCTACACCTCCGACGTGGATTTCGCCACTTATACCGATGGGCACAGGCTGTCCGCGCTCGTCGAGGATGACGATCTGGGTGTTGGCCATGGGACGGCCAATGGGCGGCGGGGCAGTTTCTGCGGCATCGCAGTGATGGAGTGTGGCGCAGACCGTGGATTCGGTCGGGCCGTAGGCATTGAGCATCCGCCGGCCCGGAGCCCATTGCTGGACGAGTGTGGCCGAACAGGCTTCGCCACCGACAAGCAGGGTTTTCAGGGAAGCCAGGGGACGGTGGGCTGGTAAGGCCGACAGGGCCACCGGAGCCAGAAGGGTGTGGGTGATGCGCTGAGTTTCGAGATAGTTGAGCAGGGGTTCGCCCGGCATGAGCCACTCGCGGCGGGCCAGATGGAGGGAGCCGCCACTGGCCCACGCCATGGCCATTTCCCAGGTGCAGGCATCGAAGCTGAAGGAGGCAAATTGCAGCACCCGGCTGTCGGGCCCGAGCCCAAGGGTATCCAGATGCGCCACGGCGAGACTGACCAGGCCACGATGGGCCAGCATCACGCCTTTGGGCTTGCCCGTCGAGCCGGAGGTGTAGATGACATAGGCGAGGTGTTCAGCGGTCAAGCCCAGTTCTGCGGGCTTGAGGTTGCCCTTGCCCAGACGCGACCAGTCCGCCTGATCGCGGTCCAGAGCGACGATGGCCTCCCGAGGCAAGGTGGAAGGCAGGAGATTGAGCAGAGCGGATTGTGTCAGCACCACACAAGGCGCGGCATCCGTCAGCATGTGTTCGATGCGTTCCAGCGGATAGGCCGGATCGACAGGCAGATAGGCCCCGCCCGCCTTGAAGGTCGCCAGCACGGCGACCATCATGTCCAGGCTACGCTCGCAGCAGATGGCCACAATGCTATCCGGCACGACCCCCAGCGTCCTCAGGTGGCGGGCGAGCCGATTGGCACGGGTATTGAGTTCGGCGTAGCTAAGGGTTTCACCTTCGAAATCCAGCGCGAGCGCGTCCGGCGTCTTCCGTGCATGGGCTTCAAATAGCGCGTGGAAGCATTGTTCCTGCGGGAAAGCCACGCGGGTGTCGTTGAAGCCCTCGAGCAGCATCCGGCCTTGTGCCACATCCATCAAGGGCAGATGAGCGATGGGGAGGCTGGCTGATTTTGCATCGGGCTCTACGAGCGCGCCCAGCAGCGTGGTCAGGTGGCCCATCCACCGTTCCATGGTGTCCCGTTCGAAAAGATCGGTGCAGTATTCCAGCTCGCCCTGAATCTCATCCCCCGTTTCCTGGAGAATGAGGGAAAGGTCGAAATGGGCCGTCGTGCGAGCCAGCGGCTGGGCCGAAAGCGTCAAACCCGGGAGGGTGAATTCAGCCGAGGGCGTGTTCTGCAAGGCGAACATAACCTGGAAAATGGGGCTATGGCTGAGGCTGCGCGGGGGTTTGACGGCTTCAACGACCTGTTCGAAGGGTACGTCCTGATGGGCGTAGGCCGCCAGCGTATTGCAGCGGTTTTCTGCCAGCAGTTCCGAGAAAGGCGCGTCCCAGCGCAGGCGCGAACGCAAGGCGAGCGTATTCACGAAGAAGCCGATCAGCCCTTCGGTTTCGGCGCGTTGGCGGTTGGCCAGCGGAACACCGATGACGACTTCGTCCTGACCGCTCAGTCGGCCCAACAGCAGTGCCCAGGCCGAGTGCAGCAGCATGAACAGGGTGACCTCCTGCTGACGGGCCAGACGACGAAGCCCGGCCGTGAGGGTGGCATCGAAACGGACGGTCAGATAGGCTCCGGCATGGCTCTGGTGGGCTGGCCGGGGATGGTCGGTCGGCAGCTCCAGCAGGGCCGGAGCACCGTTCAGATTTTCGTGCCAGAAGGTGAGCTGCTGCGCCAGCCGCTCCCCGCTCAGCCACCGGCGTTGCCAGACGGCGTAATCAGCGTACTGGATGGGCAGCACAGGCAAGGTGGCGGTTTCTCCCTGCCGGAAGGCCGCGTAATACTGGGCAAATTCGCGCGTGAGAATACTCATCGACCAGCCGTCGGAGACGATATGGTGCATCACGATGCACAGTTGTTGAACGTCCGGTGCAAGGCGGATGAGCAGCCCCCGAATCAGCGGGGCGCAGGAAAGATCAAAGGATGCCCGGGCTTCGGCTTCGAGCAGACGGGCCGATTCCGCCTCGCGGAAGGTTTCATCCGTTGAGGCTCCCGGGGTGTCGGGCAGGATGGAAAGATCCACCTCGGTCAGCGGAAAGGCGCAAGAGGGCACGATCTGCTGCACGGCTTCGCCGTCCCGCATCACGAAGGCGGTCCGCAGGCTTTCATGCCGGGCCACGATTGCATCGAGAGCGGCACGCAAAGCCGTGCGATCGAGCGCGCCTCGGAGCGTGAGCACGCCACTGATGTGATAGGCACTGCGTGCCAACGCACTGCCAGTCTGTTCAAACTGGTCGATGAACCACAAACGCTGCTGCGACAGGGAAAGCGGCAAGGGTTCGGACTGAGCCTCCCCACGCGGCAGGGCCACGAGGGGGTAATCGTCGAGGGAATCGCCGCTTTGCTGGACAAACTCTGCCAGACGATGGGCGAAATCCTGAAGCTGCGGATGGTCGAACAGCTCACGCAGGGGCAATTCACAACCGAACGTCTGACGGATGCGGGCGACGAGCTGGGCGGCGAGGAGGGAATGTCCGCCCAGGTCGAAGAAATTGTCATGACGGCTGATGATGGACTGCTTCAACAGGTCGCGCCAGAGATCGGCCACGGCTTCTTCCATCTCGCCCTGGGGGGCGACGAAATTCTGGCGCGCTCCCGCGTATTCCTCGGGTTCCGGCAAAGCACGGCGGTCGAGCTTCCCGTTGGGGTTAAGCGGCAGACGTTCGAGCACAACAATGGCTGAAGGCAGCATGAATTCGGGCAGGACGGCCCGAAGCTTCTCACGCAGCCCATCGCGCCATACATCCGCCGACTGGTGGGCTGCTTCGGAGGAAGCCAGGGCATCGTTCGATGCTTGCGTGGCGGCGGCGGGGACGGAAGTGACATAAGCCACCAGCCGCTTTTCTCCTGTTCCTGTTTCGCGTGCGATGACCACGGCCTCGCGCACGCCGTCCAGTTGGGCGAGCCGCGCTTCGATTTCGCCCAGCTCGATGCGAAAGCCGCGTATCTTGACCTGGT
>CAZCOS010000091.1:0-6135 GCA_964500605.1 uncultured Sterolibacterium sp. | reverse complement strand
TTTTCCTCTGCGGCGATGCCACGCACATGGCGCATGACGTGGAAACAGCCCTGCTGGAAGTCATCGCCGAACAGGGCCGCCTGAATGTTGAAGCTGCCCGCGCCTATCTGAACCATCTCGGGCGGACAGGGCGGTATCAAAAGGATGTGTGGACTTGAGTCTCCATCCCCGCAATGCGCCGTCACAAACAAACACTTGGAATCGTCAAGGTCAAACCACCAGCCCATGACGCACGGCGTATTGCATCAGCTCCGCATTGGAGGATAACTTCATCTTTTCGAGGATGCGTGTGCGGTAGGTACTCACGGTTTTCGCGCTAATGTCCAGCTGCCAGGCAATTTCCTTCGGTGTTCTGGCCGAGGCAATCAGGCGAAAAACTTCAAATTCCCGGCTGGATAAACTTTCGTGCGGGGCTCTGGGGGCATCCAGACTCAGGAGGGAAACCAATTGTTCGGCCAGATCGGCCGTGATGTAGCGACGCCCGCTCATGACCACCTCGATGGCATGCAGCAGTTCGCGGGCGGCCCTTTCCTTGGTTAAAAAAGCCTGGGCTCCGTCGCGAAAGGAGCGGACAGCGAACTGCTGATCGTCAAAGCTGCTGATAACGATGACCTGCGTAGCCGGATAGGTAGCACGCAATTCGGGTAACAGATCCAATCCACTTCGCCCCGGCAGGGAAATATCCAGCAATACCAGGTCCCAGGATTGTTCGGCCATCCGCTGCATGGCCTCCGCTGCGTTGGCGGCTTCACCTACCGAGGCATTGAGGTCATCCACAAGGATCCGGCACAGTCCCGCGCGCAACAGGGCATGATCATCCACCAGCAGTATCTTCATCCTGAGCTTTCCTGCTTGTCCATCGTCATTTTTTCATTAGAAGGGAGCCGCAATGGCATCCGGGACAAGGGCAACGAGTTTCGTGCCACAACCGGGAGCACTGTGTATTTCCAGACTCCCCCCAAGACGCTGGGTGCGCTCCTGCATGCCCAGCAGCCCCAGAGAGGGGGCCGACAGAGCGATCTCCGGATTGAAGCCATCGCCATTATCCGCAATGGTAAGGCGAATTTGTTCATTTTCGTATTGCAGTTCCACCTCGACGCAACTGGCCTGGGAATGGCGGGCAATATTGCTGAGTGCTTCCTGTGATAGACGGAACAATGCCGTGGCCATATCGGTGCTCACCCGCCGTTCGACGCCATTGACCCGGAACCGGGTTTCAATATGGGTACGCTGGCCATACTGATTGAGTAGCCATTCGATTCCAGCACCCAGCCCAAGCCGATCAAGCACGCCAGGCCGGAGCTCAGACGAAATACGACGCACCTTACGCACAGCCGCATCCACATACCCCCCGAATTCCTGAAGCTCTTGGATCAGTGAAGCCTTGTCTGATTCCTCTTTCGCTGAAGCCATCCGCCGTATCAGTCGATCCAGTTCCAGACGCATGACGCTGAGCTCTTGTCCAAGATCGTCATGCAGTTCCTGTGCAATGCGAGCCGCTTCCTCCTCCCTGGCATTCTGCAACTGATGCGTCAATGCCCGCAGTCGATCCTGATCGAACAGCATGTGCTGTTGTTGATCCATGAGCGTATCGGCCATCGTATTGAACGACTGGATCAAATTCCTGATTTCACCCTGCGACGGTGGCAAGGGAACCCGAACGTGAGCCTCACCACGGCCAAAACGCCGGGTCGCCTGCGCCAATGTGCGAATGTCCTTTAGTACGGAAAAATCCGTCGCGATCAGGGAAGAAATGATGGCCAGCAAAGTCAGAAAAACCAGCGCAAGCACGTCACGGATGAACACCGCATTGACGGTTTCATCACTTTTGGTTTCCGGTGCGCCCACTACCGCCCACAGACCCGGCAGACCAACGAGCGGACGGGCAACAGCCAAACGGGGAATACCATCTCCCGTCTGGCAGCGGGTCAACCTGTTCGGTGTCTGCCGGATCTGCGCCATACCACGCAGCACCGCATGACGCGTTGCCCCTGCCACCGTGAGATGTCCGCTCTGTGCGCCACTTTCTGTTGAAGCCGCCAGTGAACTGGCCAGGATGCTCCCATTCTGATCGACGATCAGCAGATCGCTATCGACTGGCAGGCCGGTCTGCTTGGCCAGCTGATCCAGCCATTGCAGGTCCAGTGCGACAAACAACACCCTTTGAACATGCCCACGAGAAGAACGCAGTGCGCGGGTCATGATGAGGATGGGACGTTCGACAATCAGTCCGACCAGATAGGAGCCGATCACCACTTCATCCGATCGCAAAGCTTCCTGAAATGCGGGAACACCCGCCATGTTGATGTGGCGGGGTGGCGCAATCGCACTGAATTCAATTTCACCCTCGGGCGTCAAGGCACCGATGTTGGCAAACAGAGGAAAACTGCTCAACAGGGCGGGAAGGAGCACCGGTAGGGTAGAAATTTCCCCGTCGCGTGCGCCATGAGAAACCAGTGTATCCAGCAAGCGTTTTGCACCATAAACCTGGGCGGCATGTTCCCGTGAAGCACTTTCAGCGACATAAAGGGATTCATTCTGCACCCGCTGCAAGGTGGCTTGCCGTTCGCTGGCCGCGACATAGAGTACAAAAACGAAGGCGGGCAAGGTGGCAAGACATGCAAAGAACGCCAACTTGCCACGCAGTGTCTGAAAGGGAATCAGGGCAGGCATGGCGCGAGATGGCCTGGTGTTTCTGCCCGGCTCAGCACTCCCGCTCCTCAGAAGGAGTTTTCCTCTCCTTCATCAGGCGGGAGTGCATCCATATCCTGCAAGAAAAGATAAGCCCCGTAGAACCAAAGCCCCACCCCCAGACCCAGTAGAACCAATGCACCGGTTCCCATCCAGCCCTGTCCAGAAAAATGGCTATCGTCATTGACTCCACCCCATAACGTCGCCGCACAATATAACGCCACACCCAGCATGGCAATCAACCAGCCATTGATGACTGCGATACGCCCCGGCGTCAGAAATACTTTTTCCTGACACTTGCCTTGTCGACTTGTAGAGCCGAGAGAGGAAGGAGTCGCCCGAATTTGAGTCCGGCTCAGATTGTCTTTGTTCATAAGAGAGAGGGAATTCTTCAGAAAGACGGGCTCATTTCAAGCCGGCTGCGGGGAGCTTGCAAACGAGTCACTCTCGTTTAGTTTCGGAAACCCGCGACGCGTGAAAGCAAAGTAAAACGCCAGCACATTCATCGCGGCCCAGATGGCGAAACCAAGGGTGTAATCCCCTGTCAGTTTCTTGCTCATGGCCATGGTGACCGTCATGATGAATCCACAGGCTGCTCCTGCTGCCTTGGCCAGACCACTGACCGCGCCGACTTCTTTGAAGTAAGTGGGAATCAGCTTCACCACCGTTGCAGAAGAGGCCCCGGAGAGCATCCCCATGGCGTAGATGGCATAAATTTGAAACGTCAGAGAAACTTCCAGCATCAGGATGCTCGTACACACCACGCTCCCCCCAAACATCCAGGAAAGCATTTTCAAGGGATCGCGTCGATCAGAAAGCCATCCGCCAACTGGACGCATGAAAGCAACGAACATCACCAGCAGGGAGGTAAACACCATGGATGCTGTATTGCTGTCCACACCCCAACGGTCCACCAGATAGGTCGGTGTCAAGGCCGAAAAGAATGTCAGCGTGCCAAAGGACGTCCAGTAGAGATAAGCCACAATCCACACCAAAGAACCTGATCTGTAGACGCCTGCAATTTCGCGGAAACTTACCGCTTTCTTGTTTACGACCGGATCAGATGTAAACAACCAGTAACAAACAGCCATGATGAGGGTCGGAACGGCGGCAAACAGAAAAACCAGCCGCCATCCTGAAAATGCACCTAAATGCACTTTTGCAGGCAAATCGGCGTTTCCTTCCGGCCCGCCCAAGACCTGGGTGACCAGATAGGGGACGAGGATCATGCCAATGCTGATTCCAAGATTTCCCAAGGCATATAGACCCAGTGCAGTTCCTTGCCTTGATTTCGGATACCAAGCAGACACATGCGCGTTTCCGATGACAAAGGTCGCCCCTCCCAGTCCCAGCAACAGTCCCATCACCAAAAATCCAAAATAATTCTCAACAAACAGCCCTGCCACCAAGGGCAGGACGATGAGCATCAAAGTCAGACTAAAAACCTTACGCCCGCCGAACCGATCCGCCGCAATACCCAGTGGAATGCTGACCACCGTGGCAAAAAGCGGCGGCATGGCCGCCAGAAGAAGGGCCTGACTCGGAGTGAAGTGATACCACTTAATGAGGAACGGTCCCAAGGCTGAGAACATCCCCCAGATGGCAAAACCAAGCGAGAACGCCAGAAAGGAAAACCATAGAACACGAAGGTTTCCATTGACAACAGGCTGCGGAAGATCATGTGAAAGGCTCATGCCGGACCCCATGCAGGAAAATTGAAAAGACAGAAGGGATGAAACCGTGACAGGTGACGAATCACTGCACCGTGGCGGCTTGTGTGCCTATTGCAGGGCCGCGCGCGTATCCGCCTCCATCTTCGTTGCCCGGCTCGCTCTCGTTTTTCACCCTGACACTATGGGTCCCGGCCCAAAGGGCCCCGTTGAACAGCACAGCCCCCAGAATATTGCCCAGCGTGACCGGGATTTGATTCCACAGCCACCAGTCGCTCATCGAAACTTGAGCTCCTGAAAGGATGGCGAGTGGAAAAACGAACAAATTGACAACCGCATGTTCAAAACCGAGCGCGAAAAAGGTAGCAATCGGCAACCAGATGATGGCGATCTTCCCGAACATGCTGTGCGTCGACTTGGCCATGATGGGCCCGAGGCTCACCAGCCAGTTACACAAAACGCCCATGCCAACAGCCGCAAGCCAGCCGTTAAGTCCATAGTGCTGGTATGAAATTTTCTTTTCGGCCAGATGGGAAAGAACATCCAGCATGCCTTCCGCAGGCAGCATGCCGCCTTTGGTCAGAGAGAACCAAAGTAACCAGGCGAAAAAGATACCGCCCAGAAGATTTCCAAAGAACGTCCAGCCCCAGTTCCACAATACGGCGCGAGTGTTCAGATACCCAAGCCGCCAGCCAATGGGCATGACAGAAAAACTGCCTGTTGCCATTTCCAGACCCAGTACCGAGAGCATGACGTAACCTGCCGGAAACAATAGCCCCGCCACCGAACTGGGGACGCCTTGGCTCACCAGCAAAGCCACCAGTGCCACAGCGTAGGCCAAAAAGGGAGTACAGAGAAAACTGCGGGTAAGCAGTTGAGGCACACCCATCTTGGCTTTTTTCTTGGCATCAGTCCCAACATCCTGAACGATGATGTCCGGGGTCACCGTGTCAGAAATTGCCGATCGATCCGCGCCCGTTGGTGGCAATGCCAAACAGGCCGTACCCGCTTGCTTTGGGAGTTCTGCCATGATGTATACCTGTCAACTTGAAATGACGGGTATTCTCATGAGGACACCATGTCGTCACCAGACGAAGCTGGGTGACACAAAGGCGGGGGGATATCCGATCGTTGTCGGAAAATGTCCTACAACCAGGCCGGCATAGGGCGGGGATCACACACACCGGTCTTGCAAAAAAACAGCCCGAGGTGCGGCAGCGAACCACACCCCGGGCTGTGAGATCAAAGCGCAGGATCAGTGCGTCTGAACCACCTTCACCGAACCATCCACCGCGCCCTTGTCGATATAGCCAATGGCTCCGGGGTTACCCGCGACGAATTTCTTCACTTCGGCATCGGAGGCCATTTCCTTCAATGGTTGCGCCTTGCCGGTAAAGACCAGCTTGGCCCAGTAGGCTTTGACCTGGGCAGCATCCTTGCCCGTGGCTTTCTGATAAAAGGCATCGCGCGTTGCATTGCCGTCCGGAAGGTCCACCCCCGTCAGTTCCGAGGACTTACCCAGAAAAATATTGCTGACCTGTTCGGCGGAAACCGAACCGGCATGCTTGGGATTGACGATCACCGCAACCGACTGGGCCAGTGCCGGCAGAGCCAGCGTCATGAGGAAGCCAGCGAACATCCCGTATTTGAAGTTCTTCATGCTTGTCTCCTGGCTAGGTCAGAATACGAAGTCGAGGGTCACGGTGTAAAGATTCACCGCATAAGAGCCTCGCATGAAAGCATCGGTCGGGTTGATGAACACCCCGCGATTCAA
>CAZCOS010000090.1:0-6174 GCA_964500605.1 uncultured Sterolibacterium sp. | reverse complement strand
CGATCAAGAGTGCGATGGTACGCTTCATAAAGGCTCCCTGTTGAAATGGCTAACGCCCTGAGTTCAGCCGACGCCGTAGGCGGTCGGCTGCGACGAACAGTTAGACCCGATGGCCAAAACGGGAAACCCCAACTTGGCGACGGGCGCGAACTGCGAAAAAGCACAACGCCACCGAGGCGGTGCAACGCTTGCAAAATGATAGCTGGCTGCGCTTGCTACGCAAGGGCCAGCGGCCAAAAGGGCTTGAAACAAGCAAGCCACCCGCAGGCGAAGCCCGGACAAACGGCCAGCAAGGCGCTGAATAACGCCTGAGAAACTGAATGCCGTTTGAAAAAACATGGTGCAAATAGAGCGGATTTCTAAGCGGGACTAACGTTCAGTCTACACCGTCCCCGGTGTAGACTTCTTTCAAAAAAGGTGCATAAAAAACAACAACCATCCTAACCCATTGTTTCAAATACACCCGTGAATTCAATCACACCTCTGTCTCCGCCAAACCCACCGAAGCTGCTCGATCAGGTGCGGGAGCGGTTGCGTCTAAAGCACTACAGCATAAGGACGGAGGCGCAATATGTCCAGTGGATCAGGCGTTTCATTCTGTTTCATGACAAACGCCACCCACGCGAAATTGGCGCGCGGGAGGTCGAGGCGTTTCTGACGCATCTGGCGGTCGAGGGAAATGTGGCGGCAGCCACACAGAATCAGGCACTTTCCGCGCTGTTGTTCCTCTATCGCGAGGTGCTGGAGATCGACTTGCCCTGGCTGGATAACGTGGTGCGGGCAAAGCGTCCGGCGCGTCTGCCGGTGGTGCTGACGCGCAACGAGGTGACGGCGGTGCTGGGGCGGATGACGGGGACACACGCTTTGATGGCGCGGCTGTTGTACGGGACGGGGATGCGGCTGATGGAGTGTGTGCGGCTGCGGGTGAAGGATGTGGATTTCGAGCGCGCCGAGATTCTGGTGCGCGATGGCAAGGGGGCGAAGGATAGGGTGACGATGTTGCCGCAAAGCCTGATCCCGGCCTTGCGCGAGCAGGTGCAGGGGCGTCGCTTGTTGTATGAGGACGATCTTGCCCGGGGCCGGGCTTCTGTATATCTGCCGGACGCGCTGGAGAGGAAATACCCGAACGCGGCGACGGAATGGGGCTGGCAGTATCTCTTTGTGGCCAAGGGGTATTCGGTTGATCCGCGCAGCGGCATCGAGCGGCGTCATCACATGGATGAAAAGCTGCTGCAGCGTGCGATGAAAAAGGCGGTGCAGGCGGCGGGGCTCGCCAAGCCGGCAACACCGCATACGCTGCGCCATTCGTTTGCCACGCATCTGCTGCAGGCGGGTTACGACATCCGCACGGTGCAGGAGCTGCTCGGCCATGCCGATGTGGCGACGACGATGATTTACACCCATGTGCTGAACAAGGGCGGGCGCGGGGTGGTGTCGCCGCTGGATGAGGGTTGAGAACCTGCAGTATCAGGTCTTGCGCCCACCCATCACCCCACATGCGCTGCTTCAGCCAGTACCTTGGCGGCCCATTGGTTCAGGCTGCTGCCTGCTGCTTGCGCGGCCACCAGAGCGGCACCATGGACCTCGGGCGGGATTCGCAGCATCAGACGACCGCTGGCTGGCTTGACTGGCGCGTGGCCGCTCTCGGCGCACTCCTTGAGGTAAAAATCGATGGCGCAATGAAAGTCGCGCGTCAGTTCGGCGACGGTTTCGCCGTGGAAACTGATCTTCACCGTCGCCGGCAAGCCAAGCACGCGCCCGACGAAAATGTTGTCGCGATCGTCAAAGTCGATGCGGGCGGTGTAGCCCCGATAGTTCATGCTGTTCATGGTTCGATTCCTTGTGCCGTGAACCAGACGCGGATTTCTTCGATCTGGTATTCCTTCGCTTCCTTGCCCGGATGCAGCCGATGCGCATGTTTCACGGCCGCACCCAGCCTCAGCGCTACACGCGATCCATCGCCTTCTTTCACTTCTCCGCCCAAGGCGATCACCAACGCTTCGATGTCCGTAAAAATGATGTTGGCCGCCGTTGGCCTGCCAAAGATGGCGCGTAACGTCCGGGTATGCTTTGTTTTCATTGATGAAGTGGTAGCGAACTGACAAATGCCATGCAAGCATTTTCTGCAAGCGTATCACGCACGCCCAGAGGCGCAGCGCTTCACCTGCAAAGCGAAACGGCCCGCCCCCAATGCGGAGGCAGGCCGTTTGACTTGCTTGCGGTGTAACGCTTAAATCGCCAACCCGATATTCGCCCCATGCCGTGTCGATTCGGCCATGTGGCGCGGCAGCCAGGCCGCACCGGCGAGATACAGTTCCTTCACCGCACCTTCGGCCTTCAGCTGGTCGTAGAGCTCGCACTGCGCCGTTGAGGCGTATACCAGCACGATGGTGTCGAAGCCTTCTTCGCGGTAGGTCTTGCCGCCCCAGGCGGAGGCGAGCTCGATGGCGTTGCCGTCGACCTTGGTCAGCACCAGGTTGTTTTTCACCTGCACGTTGAACTCTTCCATGCGCTTATGCACCATGCCGATGGAGTAGCGGGCGATTTCCGAGCCCAGATGTACGGACTTGTGGAAGACGGTGACATCCTTGCCCTGGGCGGCGATGAATTCGGCCACGCACGGCGTTTCGTAGTAATCCTCTTGCGAGATGATGGCGACGCGCTGGCCGACCTTGGCCTTGCCGCTGATGACATCCCAGCCTTGCACGACGTGGGGCTGGTTGAGACCTTCGACATCGTGCGGCACACGCGGGGTGGAACCGGTGGCGATCACCACGGCGTCGGGGTTGAGCGCCTTGATGGTGGCCAAATCCGCTTTGGCTTCGAGCTTGACGGTGACACCGCTGCGGGTCATTTCGTTTTCTTCGAAGTAGATCTGGTCTTCGAAGGAGTCACGCCCGGCGACCTTGGAGGAGATCAAGAGCTGCCCGCCAAGACGCTTGTTCTGGTCGAGCAGGGTGACCTTGTGGCCGCGCTTGGCGGCGATGCGCGCGGCTTCGCAACCGGCGAGCCCACCGCCGACGACGACGACGTTCTTCTTCTGCGCGGCGGGTTTGTATTGTTCTTCCCAGCGCAGCTCGGAGCCGATGACCGGGTTGATCGAGCAGGTCGGTGTGTAGGGGAAGGTGGCGGGCTCGGAGGCTTCGTCGATGCAGCGGGTGCAGGCGATGCAGCGGCGGATTTCGTCCAGACGGCCTTCTTTGGCCTTGATGGCGAATTCCGGGTCGGCGATGCCGGCGCGCACCATGCCGACGAGGTCGCAATAGCCGCCCTTGAGCAGTTCTTCCGCGACCACCGGGTCGTTGATGCGGCCGGTAAACAGCACCTTGATCTTCGGGTCGAGGTCGACGCGCGCACCCTTGCCGACATCGCGGAACTGGCCGTGGGCGTAGTAGGAATTGGGCACGTAGGACGGCGCGCCCCAGCAGTGGCCGACGTCCAGATCGACGAAATCGAGCAGGCCGCATTCGGCGATGAGATAGAGCATCTCGCGCATTTGCAGGTTGTCGTAGCCGCCTTCGCGGAATTCCATGCCGGCCATGCGGATGCCCAGCGCGAGCTTGTTGCCGACACGGGCGCGCACGCGCTTGAGTGCTTCGACGACGAAACGGATGCGGTTTTCCGGCTCACCGCCCCAGCGGTCGGTGCGGCGGTTGGTGACGGGCGAGAGGAAGCTGTAGGCCAGCGTCTCATGCGCGCAGTGGATCTCGACGCCATCCGCACCGCAGTTGAGCGCGGCTTCGGCGGCATCGGCGTAGACATTGAGGTGGAATTCGATTTCTTCTTCACCCAGCACATGCGGGGTGTAGTCCTGCGCGCCGATCAGCGGCACGGCGGAAGGCGCCCAGACGGCGTTGAGGTGGGTGAGCTGGACGACGACCACGGCGCCCTGCTTGTGGATTTCTTCGCAGAATTTCTTTTTACCTTCGAGGAAGGCGGGGTTCTGGTAGCTGGCAAAGGGCGTGGCAAAGCCCACGGCCAGGCCGATTTCCGGGCCGGTGACGGGCGGGAAGGGGGAATTGAGCAGCCAGGTTTCGCTGCCGATCCAGCCCGTGCCGCCCTTGGCTTTCGCGCCGTGGTGGGCGATGAAGTGCTCGTCGATGAGGCCGGGGGCCATGGACGAGTTGATGGTGTTGGTGGTTTCGCAGATGCGGTTGGGCACGGTCATCGGGCCGACTTGCAGGGGCGAAAAGAGGTGATCGAAATTCACGTTGGCCATGTCTTGCTTCTCCAGGGATGCGGCGGTTGGGCGCGTTGGATCGAGTGGGCTCGAATCAGGTCTTGAACAAGCAACAGGCCCAGGGATTGCCTGGGCCTGTCGTGGATTTTGCTGGCTTACAGCTTTTTCTGGATTTCCAGGCTGACCATCGGGAAGGGACGGTCGGTGGTTTTCTGGAAGTAGCCCCAGGCCGGGAAGACCTGATCGAGCTGCGGCCACAGGGCCTTGCGCTCTTCGTCCGTCACGTCGCGGCCGATGCAGACGTACTGGTCGTGATCCTTCTGCACCCAGCAGGTACGGTTGGTTTTCATGTTGGTGTACCAGGTCGGGTCCTGGTCGTAGCCGGCCAGCGAGCCGACGATGACCATGTGTTCGCCCCACTGCAGAAAGACCAGCGGCGTGGTGCGCTTTTCACCCGACTTGCGGCCCAGCGTGGTCAGCAGCAGGGTGGGGAGACCCGAGGGCGAACCCTTGCCGGTCGACCAGCCTTCCGGATTGGCGCGGTAGCGTTCCACGTCGGCCTTGGCATCGCCACGGATCTTGTCGAGCGAATCGGTCGCTTTTTTCAGCCACTCGAACTGCTCTTCGGTCATGAAATCGGGCTTGGGAAGATTGTCGCGGTTATCGGTTGCCATCTGGGGCTTCTCCTTGGTTTAACGTTACTGACGTATTTTTTGCACATCGCATGTGTGCGAAGCACGGGGATTCTGGCCGCTTTCGGGAGGGTTTGCAATATCCGGCGATCCTGCAGTAAAACCCGAGGTATTCACTTAGATGGTGCATCTTCATGCCTCCCTCTCCCCTTTCCGTCACCGAAGCCGTGGCCCGGCGCGGTTCGAAACGTGCGTTTCTCGATACCCCTGTCCCGGCGCCGGTCGTCAGGGCGATACTGGACAAGGCGCAGCGCAGCCCTTCGGGGGGCAATCTCCAGCCCTGGGTTGTGCATGTTCTGGGCGGTGAAGAGCTGGTACGTTTCAAGGCGCGGCTGCGCGAGCGGCGGGCAAGCAACCCTTTTGGCGAAGGGCCGGAATACCCGATCTACCCTGAATCTCTCGTTGAACCTTATCGCGCCCGACGCGGGCAGTGTGCCGAGGATATGTACGCCACAATGGGCATCCCTCGTGAAAACAAGGCTGCGCGGCTGGATTTCATCGCAGGGAATTTCGACTTCTGGAACGCCCCTGTTGCTCTGTTTATCTGCATCGACCGGCGACTGGGTGCAACCCAATGGGTCGATCTGGGCCTGTATCTGCAAACAGTGATGCTGCTGGCCTGCGAAGCCGGGCTGGATACCTGTGCCCAGGAGTTCTGGACGCTTTGGCACAAAACTGTGGCGGAATTCCTCTCGCTCCCGGAACATCTCATGCCCTTTTGTGGGCTGGCAATGGGTTATGCCGACCCCTCTCACCCGGTCAATACCTTGCGCACCGCCCGCGCGCCGTTAGAGGAATCCGTGATTTTTCACGGGCTTTGAAAGCCAAGCGGAGATTCCCTGTTTCAGGGAATTCGTCCCTTGCCGCTTAACGCTGTACGCTAGAATCAAGCGTTTCCGCTTTCCACTTTTCATTGAACTCATTGAACGCAAAGGACTGACAGCATGGCCATTTTTGAAAGACTGCCGACTGAAGCCGGCCAACGCCGCAAGTTGCTGATGAAAAGCCCGGTGACATTCGAGGAGCTTGGCGTCATCGAATGTGCCAGTGCCGAAGACATTGCCGCCGCCATGCAAAAGGCGCGCGCCGCACAGCGCGAATGGGCAAAGAAAACGCCTGCCGAACGTGCACAGGTTGTGCTGAAAGCGCGGGACATCGTGCTCGCCCGTCAGGACGAAATCATGGCGACGGTCATTCGTGAAACCGGAAAGCCACCCGCCGACGCGCTGGCCATGGAAATTTTCGCCTCCTGCGATGTGATGAGCTTTTACGCGCGTAACGCCACCAAATTCCTGGCCCCGG
>CAZCOS010000089.1:1617-6227 GCA_964500605.1 uncultured Sterolibacterium sp. | reverse complement strand
CCCCCCGCTGGGCGGGCTCGAAGCCGCCCGGAAACTGGGGCGTGACGACTACCGGAAGCTGGTCATGTTCTCCAGCCTCTCCAAACGTTCCAATGTCCCCGGGCTGCGCTCCGGATTCGTGGCGGGTGATGCCGCCATCATTCAGAAATTCCTGCTCTATCGCACCTATCACGGCAGTGCCATGAGCCCGGTCGTGCAGGCGGCCAGCATTACCGCCTGGAACGACGAAGACCACGTCCGCGAAAACCGGCGGCTCTACACCACCAAATTCCAGGAGCTCACCCCACAAGTCGCCCGGCATCTCGACGTTGCCCGACCCGACGCGGGCTTCTACCTCTGGGCTTCGGTCAAGCGTTACGGCCTGAGCGACACGGAATTTACCCGTCGCCTGCAACACGAACAAAACGTCATTGTCCTGCCCGGCAGCTTCCTCTCCCGCGAAGCCGGTGGCATCAATCCCGGTGCGGGTTTCATCCGCATTGCCCTGGTCGCATCACTCGACGAATGCCGTGAAGCGGTCGGGCGTATCGCCGATTTCTGTCAAAAAATCTGAACTCACTTTTTAAGGAACGACCATGAACGATCTTCAGCAAATCATCGACCAAGCCTGGGAAACCCGCAGCGAACTCCAGCCCGGCAGTGCCCCCGCGAAAATCGGAGAGGCCGTCGCCCACATTCTCGAAGAACTCAACCAGGGCCGTCTGCGCGTGGCCGAAAAAATCGACGGCGAATGGGTGACACACCAATGGATCAAAAAAGCCGTGCTCCTTTCCTTCCGCCTGGAAGACAACAAGGTGATGACGGCCGGGCCGATGAAGTATTTCGACAAGGTCCCCACCAAGTTTGAAAATTACGATCAGCACACTTTCGCCAAGGGTGGCTTCCGCGTCGTCCCACCGGCTGTCGCCCGTCGCGGCTGCTTCATCGGCCGCAACGTCGTGCTCATGCCCAGCTACGTCAATATCGGAGCCTACGTCGACGAAGGCACGATGGTCGACACCTGGGCCACCGTCGGTTCCTGCGCCCAGATCGGGAAAAACGTCCACCTCTCCGGTGGCGTGGGCATTGGCGGCGTACTCGAACCCATCCAGGCCAACCCGACCATCATCGAAGACAACTGCTTCATCGGCGCGCGTTCCGAAGTCGTCGAAGGCGTCATCGTCGGTGAAAACTCGGTGATTTCCATGGGTGTCTATATCGGCCAGAGCACCAAGATCTACGACCGCACCACAGGCGAAATCCACTACGGCAAGGTCCCCCCCGGCTCCGTCGTCGTCTCCGGCAACCTGCCTTCCGCCGACGGCAAATACAGCCTTTACTGCGCCGTCATCGTCAAGCGGGTCGACGCCCAGACACGCGCCAAGACCGGCATCAACGAACTGCTGCGCGCAGACTGACGTTTTACCGCGAAGGAGAACCGCCATGGCGGCAATGCAGCGACTCTTCCAGCTCATGTCGGACAAAAAAGCCTCCGACATCTTCATCACCACGGGCGCGCCGATCAACATCAAGATCAACGGCACGGCCATGCCCATCAACCAGCAGATGATGACTCCGGACATCATCCGGGGCCTGCTGCTCGAAGTGCTGACCGAAGCCCAGTTCAACGAACTCGAAGAAAAGCTCGAACTTAACTGCAATTACGGCATGGAAGGCATTGGCAATTTCCGGCTTTCCGCCTTTCACCAGAAAGGCTCGCCCGCCCTGGTGGTGCGCTTCATCCCGGCGGAAATCCCTCGCCTGGAAACCCTCAATGTCCCCGCCGTGCTGGCTGATGTCATCATGGAAAAGCACGGTCTCATCCTCATGGTCGGCGCGACGGGGGCCGGCAAGACGACAACGCTGGCCTCAATGCTCGACTTCCGGAATGAGCGACGGACGGGCCACATCCTGACGCTGGAAGACCCGATCGAATTCATCTTCAAGAACCGGAAATCCCTCGTCAATCAGCGCGAAATCGGTTCGGACACGCACGACTTCAAGCTCGCCCTGAAAAACGCCCTGCGCCAGGCCCCCGACTGCATCTTCATTGGCGAAATCCGCGACAAGGACACCATGGGCCAGGCCATCGCCTACGCCCAGTCCGGCCACCTTTGCCTGGCCACCCTCCACGCCAACAACAGCTACCACGCCCTTTCGCGCATCATCGGCCTCTACCCGCTGGAAAACCGCCCCGCCCTGCTGGCTGATCTGGCCGTCACCCTCAAGGCCATCATTTCCCAACGCCTGCTCAAAAAGCCCGATGGCAGCCGCATTCCCGCCGTCGAAGTCATGATCAACTCCCGTCACATCGCCGAACTCATCGAAAAAGGCGATATGGACGGCATCCGCGAAGCCATGGACCAAAGCATGTCCCCCGGCTCGCAAACCTTTGAACAAGCCCTGTTCCATCTCTACAAATCCGGGGCCATTACCCTCGAAGTCGCCACCGCCGCTGCCGATTCGGCCAACAACTTCCTCTTCCTTGTCAATAACGACCAAAGCGGCAACACCCCCGCGCCCAGCAGCCATGGTCAAAACCCCGACCCGGCCAACCCCTTGAGCATGCCCTCCACCAGCTTCAGCGACTTCAATCTCAAGATGGATTGACCGGATCCACCCCATGAAAAACGACACCGCCGTACTCGACCTGGCCTGCCAGCTCATCACCCGCCCCTCAGTCACGCCCGACGATGCCGGCTGTCTGCGCCTCCTTGGCGAACGGCTTGCCCCACTAGGCTTCCAGCTAGAACGCCTGGATCGCAACGGGGTGAGCAATCTCTGGGCGCGGCGCGGCGAATCCGGCCCGCTGCTGTGCTTTGCCGGCCACACCGACGTCGTCCCCGTCGGCGACAAAGCCGCCTGGGCTTCAGACCCCTTCCAGCCAGAAATTCGTAAAGACCATCTTTATGGTCGTGGCGCGGCAGACATGAAATCCTCGCTGGCCGCCTTCGTCGTCGCCATCGAACGCTTCCTCGCCCGCCACCCGACCCCGGCGGGCTCCATCGCCCTGCTTCTGACTTCCGACGAAGAAGGCGATGCCGTCGATGGCACTGTGCACGTTGTCGAAACCCTCAAGGCACGCGGTATCCGGCTGGACGGCTGCATCGTCGGCGAGCCCACCTCCGCAAAACGGTTAGGCGACACCATCAAAAATGGCCGACGTGGTTCGCTTTCCGGCAAATTGCGCGTCAAAGGAATTCAAGGCCACGTCGCCTACCCGCAGCTCGCCCGCAATCCCGTCCATGAAGCCGCCCCCGCGCTGGCCGCACTCGTGGCCGAACAATGGGATGCAGGCAACGAATACTTCCCGCCCACCACCTTCCAGATTTCCAACATCCATGCCGGCAGCGGCGCGAATAACGTCATCCCCGGCCATCTCGACGTTCTCTTCAACTTCCGCTTTTCCACCGCCAGCACACCGGAAGGGCTCAAAGCCCGCGTTCATGCCCTGCTCGACGCACACCAGCTAGATTACGAACTCGACTGGAACCTCTCTGGCAAACCCTTCCTCACCCCGCGCGGCAAACTCGTTGCGGCCCTCACCGACGCAATCCGGGCCGCCACCCAGGCGGACACCGAGCTATCCACCACCGGCGGCACTTCCGATGGCCGTTTCATCGCCGACATCTGCGATGAAGTCGTCGAATTCGGCCCCATCAACGCCACCATCCACAAGGTCAACGAATGCATCGCCGTCGCTGACCTCGAACCACTCGCCCGCTGCTATGAGGGCGTGCTGGACCGTCTATTTTGTCTGGAGTCTTCACGCGCATGAACACCCCCATCGACGAACTGCACACCCTCCGGGACTGGCTGCGCTACGCCGTCAGCCGCTTTCGTGAAGCGGGCCTCTATTTTGGTCACGGCTGCGACAACGCCTTTGACGAAGCCGCCTGGCTCATCCTCCACACCCTTCACCTGCCGCTGGACCGGCTGGACCCCTTCCTCGACGCCCAACTCACCAAAAACGAGCGACTGGCCGTGCACAACATCCTGCAACGGCGCATCGTCAAACGCCTGCCCACTGCCTACCTGACACAACAAGCCTGGCTGGGCGAGCATCGTTTCTACGTCGATGAACGGGTCATCGTCCCGCGCTCCTACTTCGCCAAGCTGCTCGAAGACGGCCTCGCCCCCTGGGTCGAAGAACCCGAAAACATCACCCAGGCCCTGGATCTTTGCACCGGCTCCGGCTGTCTGGCCATCCTGATGGCACTGGCCTTCCCGAATGCCCAGGTCGACGCCGTTGATCTCTCCCAGGATGCGCTGGCCGTCGCTCGCCACAACATCAAGGACTACGGCCTCGAAGATCACGTCCACCCCGTCGAATCCGACCTGTTCAACGCGCTGCACGGCAAACGCTACGATCTGATTCTCTCCAACCCGCCCTACGTCACCCGCGCCGCGATGGAAGCCCTGCCGCCGGAATACCAGCATGAGCCCGTCATGGCACTGGCCGCCGGAGAAGACGGGCTGGACATCGTGCGGCGCATCCTCGCCGAAGCCGCATCACACCTGAACCCCGGCGGGCTGCTGGCCGTCGAAGTCGGCCACAACCAGGCCATCGTCGAAGCCGCCTTCCCGGAACTACCGCTGACCTGGATCGACACCGACGACGGCGAAGGCAA
>CAZCOS010000089.1:0-1517 GCA_964500605.1 uncultured Sterolibacterium sp. | reverse complement strand
AAAGGGTTGTAGTCCGGATCGGCTCGTTCGAGGGTAAGGAGGAACATCACCATCCCCAGCACATCGTCCTTTTCCTCATCGCTCATGGCCGATGCCTCGCTTTGCAGGCGCGTGACATCCTGCACCAGTTTGTCCAGCACACGATCCTCCAGCGCGGCGAAAATTTCGGCCAGCCCCTGCCCTTCGCTCACCCCGCCGTAAGTGTGCTGGGTTCGCCAGAACGCCTCCCAGAAACGCTCACCGCCCAGTTCCAGAGTGTCTGCCTCGAAAATGTCCGTATCGATGCCCGCGGCAAAGTCTTGAGAAAGTAGTTGGGGCGAAGTGCCGCAGCCTCCGGCATCCGCTGCAGGATCGACATTGAGAATTTTGATGGTACGCGCCACGGTGGAACTCCTTTGCATCAATCTAGCATGTGGGACACCAGCCCGTCGGCCAGCTTGGGCTCGAACCAGGTCGACTTGGGCGGCATGACTTCGCCAGCATCGGCCACGGCCATGAGATCGGTCATCTGCGTCGGATAAAGCGCGAAAGCGACGGACATTTCCCCGCTATTAACACGCTTTTCCAATTCATCCAGGCCACGAATACCGCCGACAAAATCAATACGCTTGTCGCGACGCAAATCCTGGATGCCCAGCACGGGGCCCAGCAGATGGTCAGACAAAAGGCTGACGTCCAGACGCGCCACAGGGTCTTTCACCGGGATCAACTCCGGGCGGATCGTGAGCCTGAACCAGCGGTTTTTGAGATACATGCCAAACTCGCCAGGACAGGAAGGACGTACCTGGCCTGCCTCCTGCGTCACCGAAAATTTCTCACCGATACGCGCCAGCAAAACATCGTCAGCCAGGCCGTTCAGATCCTTCACGACACGGTTGTAATCCATGATTCGCATCTGGTGATGCGGAAAAATCACGGAAAGGAAATACGCGGCTTCTCCTTTGGCTCCGCGTGCGGCAGAAATGCGCGAAGCCGCGGCGGAACGGTGATGCCCATCCGCGATGTACAAAGCGGGCATGGCATCAAAGGTCGCGGAGATTTTTTCGATCAGGGCTGCATCACGCATGACCCAGATCGTGTGCTGGATGCCGTCATCCGCAGTGACATCGGCATCGGGCGCACCGCTGCTGGCCTGGTTAATCAGAGCGTCGGCCGCGGCGGAAGAAGGGTAGGCCAGAAGCACCGGGCCGGTCTGGCCATTCAGGGCGTCGATCTGGCGAACCCGGTCGTCCTCCTTGTCCGGGCGGGTGAACTCGTGTTTGCGGATGCGGTTAGTGTCGTAATCCGCCACCGAGGCGGCGGCAACCAGCCCCGTCTGCACATGCTCGCCCATCTTCAGGCGATAGGCGTAGTAACAGTCGGATTCATCCCGTTTCAGGATACCCGCCTCCAGCATTTTCTGGAGATTCTCGACCGCCTTGGCATACACCGCCGGGGCGTAGGGATCAGTATCTTCCGGCAGGTCGATTTCCGGCTTGGAAATATGCAGAAAACTCCAGGGCTTCCCGGCAGCGCGC
>CAZCOS010000088.1:0-6262 GCA_964500605.1 uncultured Sterolibacterium sp. | reverse complement strand
GGCTCCCCCTCTTGGGAGGGGGTTGGGGGGAGAGGTCTCATTTCTGCACCAACATCCGATGTTTCTGAATGCTCATCATGATGCCAATGCCGAAAGAGAGGGTCACCAGTGCCGTTCCGCCGTAGCTGACCAGCGGCAATGGGACACCCACGACAGGCAGAATGCCGCTGACCATGCCCATATTGACGAAGGCATAAGTGAAGATGATCATGGTCAAACTGCCGGCCAGCAGACGGGTAAAGAGTGTCGGAGCGTTAGCGGCGATCATCAGACAGCGGCCAATCAGCAGGCAATAGAGGATCAGCAGTACCCCGTTGCCGACCAGTCCGAGTTCTTCGGAAAAAACGGCAAAAATGAAGTCGGTATGACGCTCCGGGAGAAATTCAAGTTGGGCCTGGGTTCCTTGCCCCCAACCTTTTCCAAATATCCCACCGGATCCGATGGCAATGGTGGATTGGATGATGTGAAAGCCCTTGCCCAAGGGGTCGGCCTCCGGATCGATCAGGGTCAGTATCCGGTGGCGTTGATAGTCGTGCAGCACATGGGTCCAGACCAGCGGTGCAGCAGCAGCGGCACTGGCAGCCATGCCGCCGATGATCCACCAAGGCAGGCCGGCAAAGAAGATGACGTAGAACCCGGCAGCAAATACCAGTATGGCCGTACCCAAATCTGGCTGACGGGCGATCAGTCCAACAGGAATCAGCAGCAGCATGGCTGCGACACCGTAATCACGTAATCGCAAGTGAGCTTCATGCTTCTGAAAATACCAGGCAAGCATGAGTGGCATGGCGATTTTCATGATTTCAGAAGGCTGAGCGCGCATGAAGCCCAGGTCGAGCCAACGCCGCGCCCCTTTGGCGATATCTCCCACCAGGGCGACGGCGAGCAGCAGCACCAGGCCCAACAGAAAAAGCGGCAACGCAAAGCGTAGCAGTTTTTGCGGCGGGAACTGCGCCCCCACTCGCATGACAATCAGTGCGACTCCAGTGTTCAACAGTTGTGCACCAATCCGGTCCGGGGAAGCACTGCTGATGACCAGCAGGGCCGTTGCCAGTAGCAAACCGGTAAATAGCATCAGCGGCGTGTCGATGGGTTCGACAAGCTTTTGCCAGAGAATACGGGGATGGGTTTGCATCACTCTTCTCTTGTGGCCGACACGGTATCGGCTTCTTCGGTGGCGGACGGGGTTTCTGGGATGGCACCTTCAGTGGGGGCCGGGCCCTTCGGCTCTTTGCCTAAAAGATAGTAGTCAAAAACCTGCCGGGCGATTGGTGCGGCGGCCTGTGCGCCAAAGCCGCCATTTTCCACAAGAACAGCCAACGCGATTTTTGGCTGATCCGCCGGGGCGAAGGCGATGAAGAGGGCGTGGTCACGCAGACGTTCATTGATCTTGTGCTCGACGTATTTTTCACCTTTCAGACTGAAAACCTGGGCTGTTCCGGTCTTGCCCGCAGAAATGTATTCTGCACCGGCAAAGGCCCGTGCTGCGGTTCCTTCTTTGTTCACCCCCACCATGGCACGTTTGATTTCATCGATATTCTCCTGACGCAGCGGTATCCGGCGCAAAGGAAAAGGTTCTATCAGGCGGGTTTGACCTGTTTTGGTGTCTGTAATGTATTTGACCAGATGCGGGCGATACATCACGCCATTGTTGGCTAGTGTGGCCGTGGCTTGTGCGAGCTGGATCGGCGTGTAGGTGTTGTAGCCCTGGCCGATGCCAATGCTGATGGTTTCCCCCGCATACCATCGCTGCTGCTCAGGCTTGCGAAAACGTTTTTTCTTCCAGGCAGGTGAAGGTAGAACACCGACCGATTCACCTTCGATGTCGATGCCGGTCTTGCTGCCAAAGCCAAATGGTGCCATGAAACTGGCGATGTTGTCGATGCCGAGGTCATTGGCCAGCTGATAGTAGTAAGTGTCGCAGGAGGCGACGATGGATTTGTATAAATCCACCGAACCATGCCCCCCCTCTTTGTCGTCCCGGAATCGGTGGCCTCCAAAATTAAAATAACCCGGATCCGAGATCGTCTGATATGGCGTTCGCTTGCCCATTTCCAGGGCGGCTAGTGCCATGAAGGGTTTGAAGGTCGAGCCCGGTGGATAGGCTCCGTTGAGCGCGCGATTGACCATCGGTTTGTCGGGGGAGTTATTGAGCTCGTTCCAACTTTGGGTGTCGATGCCGTCGATGAACAGATTGGGATCGAATCCCGGCATGGAAACCAGGGCCAGAATGCCGCCCGTCGAAGGTTCGATGGCGACCAGTGCGCCGCGCCGGTCGCCAAAGGCTTGTTCGGCCACGGCTTGCAGCTTGGTGTCGAGGGTCAGCGTCATATTGTTGCCCGCAACAGGCGGAATGCGTGAAAGCACACGCACGGCGCGCCCGCCTGCATCGACTTCGACCTGATCGAAACCTGTTCGGCCATGCAACTCGAATTCGTAATGCTGTTCGAGGCCCGTTTTACCGATGTGATCCGTCCCTCGATAGTTGTCTTCCTGCTCTTGTTCCACGATGCGTGTGATATCACGATCGTTGATGCGCCCGATATAACCGAGCAGGTGCGAGGCCGATGTTTCAAGTGGATATTGGCGGAACAGGCGGGCCTTGATGTCCACGCCGGGAAAACGGAAGCGGTTGGCGATGAAGCGGGCGACTTCTTCATCCGTCAGGCGAGTGCGAATTGGCAGGGATTCAAAGTTCCGGCTTTCTTCGAGCAGCTTGCGAAAACGTTTTCGGTCCTTCAGGCGAATTTCGATGAGTTGCGCGAGAGCGTCGATCGTTGCTTCCAGATTCCCGGCGCGAGAGGGGGTGATTTCCAGTGTGTAAGCTGAATAGTTGTGTGCCAGAACCACACCGTTCCGGTCGACGATCAAACCCCGATTAGGCAGGATGGGCACGAGTGAAATGCGATTTTCTTCAGCACGAGTCTGGTAATACTCGTGCTGAATCACCTGTAGCCAGAAAAACCGTGCAAATAACAGGCCAAATGCCAGAAGCACGAAAGTTAGCGCGACCAGCAAACGACGCCGGTAACGCAGGAGTTCCTGTTCAGGGTTCTTGAATTCCACGGATCAACGGTTAGATCGGCCGGTTCTCGTCTTTCTCCTGCGGCTGGTACTGCGGCAGAAGAAGGAGATAGCTGAAGGGATGCCAGAACAGGACAGCGACAAAGCTGCCCGCAAAATAGCCCCATCCCGGGAATTTCGCACCGGTCACAAGACTGATCACCGCCATGACCAGTTGAACCATCAACAGAAGCGGCAGAATCTGCAAGGCCTGTTTCATCAGGGGAAACCAGAGAATACGGCGGGAAAGACTGTTGGCAGCATAGGCCAGCAAGACGTAAGCCAAGGAATGCTGCCCAACGATGCTGGCATCGATGACATCCATCGCCAGTCCCAGCACAAAGGCAGCACCCATGCCGATCCGGAGCGGCTCGCGCACACACCAGAAGGCCAGCGTCAGGGCCAGCCAGTCCGGAAAACCCGGCAATGGGCCAACCGGCAACATATTGGCCAACAGGGCCGATAGCAAGGTCAGCCCGATGAACCAATTGGTGGCCGGCCGGAGAATGCGATTCGAGGAGTGGGTCGGTTGATTCATGGGGCTTTTAGCGTGCAGACTTCTGGGGTTTGACCGATTTTTCCTTTTCGCTCTCTTCGATTTCCTGCGGAAGAGGGGGAGGTGGCTCGCGCCGCCCCAGCAAAAGCACCATACCGTGACGTTCCACACCCGCCACGGGCTCGCACACGATGCGTGCAAAAGCGTAAGTCGCTTCACGATCGACCCGCTTGACCCGTGCTACGGGCAAACCCGGCAGGTAAATGCCGTCCAGGCCGGAAGTGACTAGTTCATCGCCTTCCTGAACATCGGCATTGGCTGCCAGAAAACGCAATTCGAGGTTTCCATCACCGGTTCCGGACAAGATGGCGCGCAAACCGTTTCGCACCACCTGGACCGGCACGGCCTGATCCTTGTCGGTAATCAGGGTCACTTCGGAGAGCATGGGATAAACACGGGTCACCTGCCCAATCAAACCGGATTCATCCACGACCACCTGACCGGCATCGACGTTCTGCTGCTGCCCACGGTTGAGAATGACCCGACGAATGAAGGGATTGCGAGCTGCGTAAAGGATTTCGGCAATCTGCCCACCCACCGGTTGGCGTTGCCGCATATCGAGCAATGCGCGCAGACGCTGGTTTTCCAGCTCGAGATGTTCCTGACGCAGCAGTAGGTTGGCGTTTGCCAGATGCTGTTCTCGCAGACGCTGGTTCTCCTGACGGAGCTGCACGATGCTCGAAAGATAGCCGCCTCCCTCCTCGAGTCCCTGTACCGGCGCATTGGCGAGAATTTGCAAGGGATAGGTGGCCATTTCGATCCCCTGACGCACCCACTCAAGCATGTGATAACGCAGATCTGCAACCAGCAACATCAGCGATAAAAGAACGTAGATCGACAGCCGCACCAAGGGAGCCGGGCCACGGTTGAAAAATGGCGGTGGCGATTGATCGACGACGGCCATCGGATGTCAGTAAGGTGAGGAAAGAAGACGCGAAACCGGCATCAGCACCAAGACGTTTGGGATACGTCCGGTTTGGGATGTCGTAGAGAAAAAAGGGTTGACACGAAAACGGCGCACCTCGCACGGGCAAACCGTGCGGCCCAGAGGAAACCCGCCGGGACGCTCCACCGCTCAGCCCTCATTCATTGGCGAAAATACTGCCCAGATGATCCATTTTCTCCAGGGCCATGCCCGAACCGCGCACCACACAGGTCAGCGGATCATCCGCCACGACAACAGGCAGCCCTGTTTCTTCCATCAGTAGACGGTCGATGTCGCGCAGCAACGCACCGCCGCCCGTCAACACCATGCCACGCTCAGCGATGTCGGCACTGAGTTCCGGAGGGGTCTGTTCCAGCGCGGACTTGACGGCGGAAACGATGGCATTGAGCGGTTCAGTCAGGGCTTCCAGAATTTCGTTGGACGAAATCGTGAAGCTGCGCGGGATGCCCTCGGCCAGATTGCGGCCCTTGACTTCCATTTCCTTGACTTCCGAGCCCGGAAAGGCAGAGCCGATTTCCTTTTTGATGGCCTCCGCGGTGGTTTCGCCGATCAACATGCCATAGTTTCGACGGATGTAGTTGATGATGGCATCGTCGAAGCGGTCACCCCCAACGCGCACGCTACCCGCATAAACCATGCCGCCCAGCGAAATAACGCCGACTTCCGTCGTGCCGCCGCCGATATCGACCACCATCGAGCCCGTTGCATCGGCCACGGGCATGTTTGCACCGATGGCGGCCGCCATCGGCTCCTCGATCAGATAGACCTGACTCGCCCCGGCACCCAGTGCAGATTCGCGGATTGCACGGCGTTCCACCTGAGTCGAGCCGCAGGGCACGCAAATGATGATGCGCGGGCTGGGCGAGAACATCCGGGAGTCGTGCACCTTTTTGATGAACTGCTTGAGCATTTGTTCGGTGACGGTGAAATCGGCGATTACGCCGTCTTTCATCGGGCGGATGGCGGTAATGTTACCCGGCGTGCGCCCCAACATTTGCTTGGCCGCCATGCCGACGGCCTGGATGGTTTTTTTGGCACTCGGCCCGCCTTCGGTACGAATGGCCACCACGGAAGGCTCGTTCAGGACGATGCCCTGGCCACGAACGTAGATCAGGGTATTGGCCGTCCCCAGATCGATCGCCAGATCATTGGAAAAATAGGAGCGCAAAAAATTCAGCATCGGGAAATCCGTTCAATTCTTTCAAATCAGTTCGGTAACGGGTAAGGGGTAACGGCAAACGCGACCGCGCCGGGCATCGCCAGCGAATCGCAAAATCCAGGACGATCGTGAGGCAATGTCCCGCCGGAAAACTCGCCGGGGGCTTCGTTGCCAAAGCCGCTTATGATACTCTATCGAGCTTGGTAAATTAAGTGCCTCAAGGTTAAGAACCCCAAGGCCCGCCCAAATCGCATGTCCTTGAATCCTGAACAGGTCAGGCGCATCGCCCGCCTTGCCCGAATCGAAATTTCCGCCGAAGAAGCCACCGAAACGGGTGCGCGGCTCAACGCCATTTTTGGCCTGATCGAACAACTTCAAGCCGTCGACACGACCGGCATCGAGCCGATGTCACACGCCGTCGCTGCCGGGCAGCTCGCGCAACGCCTGCGTGAGGATGCTGTGACTGAAACCGATCGCCGCACGGCCTATCAGGCCATTGCACCCGAAGTGGAAGCGGGCCTCTATCTCGTGCCCAAGG
>CAZCOS010000087.1:0-6664 GCA_964500605.1 uncultured Sterolibacterium sp. | reverse complement strand
GCTTGCGATTCGACTCGTCGCTTGCAGGATCTGCTGGGAAAGGATTTCATCGACCAGGCCCGGCCGATTGAAGTAACGGCGGGAGGGCTGCAGCTTTACGGTTACGCCGCCCTGCCCGCCTATTCCCGCGCCACGCGAGATGAACAGTATTTCTACGTCAATGGCCGCTTCGTGCGCGACAAACTACTCACCCACGCCGCACGGCAAGCCTATACCGACATCCTGCACGGCAGCCGCCACCCGGCCTATGTACTTTTTCTTGAGCTGGACCCACAAGGCGTCGACGTCAACGTGCATCCAGCCAAAACCGAAGTCCGCTTCCGGGATGCACGGGGGATTCACCAGTTCATATTTCATGCCTTGCAGCGCACGCTTGCCACGCCACTTTCCACACCGCTTTCCACGCAATTTTCACAAGCAGACACCTTCGCGCCGGCTCCGGGTGCCGCCTTCCCTGCTTCCTCGCCCTACCCTTCCGCCACAAAACCGGGCCAGTTTCAGCATTCGCCTTCCATCCGTCAGGATCCAGTCTCGGCACAAGCCTATTTCAACTTTGTTTCCACCGCGCGGCAAGAAACACCAAACCATGATGGGCTCCCCGCTCCGGCCGACCAGATTGATACGGACACACCGCTTCTAGGCTACGCAATCGGGCAGCTTCATGGCATCTACATCCTCGCGCAAAATGCTCAAGGATTAGTGCTCATCGACATGCACGCGGCGCACGAGCGCATCCTTTATGAAAGGCTCAAACAGACCGTACAAGGACAAACCGTTTCGACTCAACCGCTCCTGATTCCGGTCGTTTTCAATGCAACCCCCCGCGAAATAGCCGCGGCCGAAACGCATGCACCCGCACTCACCACCCTTGGTTTCGAACTGAGCAGCAGCGGCCCGCAGCAACTAACCCTCCGATCAACCCCCACCCTGCTCGCCAACGCACCGCATGTCGAACTCATCCGCGCACTGCTCGCCGAGCTAGAGCAGTTTCCAAGCAGCCAGATCATCGAAACCCGGCGTAATGAGCTCCTCGCCACCCTGGCTTGTCATGGAGCCGTCCGCGCCCGTCGCCTCCTGACCTTGCCGGAAATGAATGCCCTGCTGCGCGACATGGAAGCCACCGAACGCGCCGACCAATGCAACCACGGCCGCCCAACCTGGACCCAACTTTCCATGACAGAGCTGGATCGGCTGTTCATGCGCGGGCAGTAAGTCGCCTAACCTCGCTCCCGCATCGCATAAATCGCGGGCAGGTTGCGCCAGAGGCCTTCGACGTCCATGCCGCAGCCGAAAACGTAACGATTGGGCAGGGTAAGACCCACGAAATCGGCGGTGATGGGCTTTGCGCGGCCGATCTGTTTGTCGGCGAGCACGGCGATCAACACTTGACTTGCACCGCATTCGAGCAAACGAGCGTGAATTGCCGCGAGGGTGATCCCTTCGTCAAGAATGTCATCGAGCAGCAGCACAGTGCGGCCTGCGACCTGGGCGTGGGCGTCGCGTACCCATTGCAGCGCATTGCCGCGTGTGGCCTTGCCGTAGCGCGAGGCGTGGACGTAATCGCATTCGAGTGGGAAAGGAAGTCGAGGAATGAGCTGTCCTGCAAAAACGACCGCGCCGCCCATGACAGTCAGCACCAGCGGATACGCCGCTTCCAGCCGGGTGGTGATGGCCGCGGCAAGCTGATCCAGCGCGGCCGTGACCGCTTCGGCGGAATGGATCAGCTCAGCCTCGGCAAGAATCTGCCGCGCCTTTTGTTTCGTCGCTTCCATCAGGATTTGCGCTGGGCGAGGTATTGCGCGAATTCCGCACCGACTTCCGGGTGACGCAGGCCGAATTCGACCATGGCTTGCAGATAGCCGATTTTCGATCCGCAGTCGTAGCGCACGCCGTCGTAACGATAAGCCAGCACCTGTTGCTCGTTCAGCAAGGCGGCAATGCCGTCCGTGAGCTGGATTTCTCCGCCGGAGCCGGGTTTGACGTTTTCGAGGTAATGGAAGATGCGCGGGGTGAGGATGTAACGCCCCACCACGGCCAGCGTGGAAGGCGCGTCTTCCGGCTTGGGTTTTTCGACAATGGCATGGACCTGTTCAAGCCGTTCGGCCAATGGACGGGCGGCGACGATGCCATAGCTGCGCGTGTCGCTGCGCGGCACATCCTGAACGCCCAGCACGGAGCACTGGTAATAGTCATACGCATCGACCATCTGTTTCATCACGGCCGGTTCGCCATCGAGCAGATCGTCGGCTAGCAACACGGCAAAGGGTTCATTCCCGACGACTGGTTTGGCGCAAAGGACGGCATGGCCCAGCCCCAGGGCCTCGGATTGGCGGATATAGATGCAATTGATGTTTTTAGGCAGGAGATTGCGGACGAATTCCAGCATTTCGTTCTTGCCGCGTCGCTCCAATTCACTTTCCAGTTCGTAAGCCTTATCGAAATGATCCTCGATGGAGCGTTTGGAACGCCCTGTCACGAAAATCATGTCGGTGATCCCCGCGGCCACGGCTTCTTCAACGGCGAACTGGATCAGCGGCTTGTCGACGACGGGCATCATTTCCTTGGGGCTGGCCTTGGTGGCTGGCAGGAAACGCGTCCCCAGTCCTGCCACGGGAAATACGGCCTTGGTCACTTTTTTCATGTTTTCAGGATCTCCAGAAATTGCGCTTCATCCAAAACGGGAACGCCCAGAGCCTGGGCCTTGTCGAGTTTGGAACCGGCTTCACGACCGGCGACAACATAATCCGTATTTTTCGAGACGGAACCTGCCACCTTTCCGCCTTGCGCCTCGATCATCTCTTTGGCGGCCTCCCGCGTGAGGCCGGGCAGTGTTCCGGTCAAAACGAAGGTTTTGCCTGCCAAAGGGGTGTTTGTCGGGACACTCTGCGTGGCCTCCGACTCTGGCCAATGTACCCCGGCTTCGCGCAGTTGCGTGATCACTGAGCGATTGTGCGATTCACCGAAAAAATGAACGATGGAAGCCGCCACGATCGGGCCGACATCGGGCACTTGCGTCAGCCGGGTTTCATCCGCAGCCATCAGTGCGTCCAGCGTTCCAAAATGCAGCGACAGAGCCTTTGCCGTTGCCTCTCCCACATTGCGAATGCCCAAAGCGTAGATGAAACGCACCAAGGTGGCCTGTCGGCTCTGGTCGATGGCCTTGATGAGATTGGTCGCCGATTTTTCGGCCATGCGCTCTAGCCCGGCCAAACGGGAGAGCGCAAGCGTGTAAAGATCGGCGGGGGTTTGAACCAGCCCGGTTTCGACGAGTTGATCGACCAGCTTATCGCCCAGCCCTTCAATATCCATCGCCCGACGGGAGGCAAAATGCAGCAGGGCACGTTTTTGCTGCGCTGGGCAAAACAGCCCTCCCGTACAACGCGCCACGGCCTCATCTTCCGGCTTCTCGATGTCCGAACCGCAAACCGGGCAGGCTTTCGGCATCACGAATTCGGGGCTCAGGATGGGGCGACGCTCAGGCAAGCTGGCGACAATTTCCGGAATCACATCCCCCGCGCGGCGCACGATGACCGTATCGCCCACGCGCACATCCTTGCGACGGACTTCGTCCTCGTTGTGCAAAGTGGCATTGGTGACCGTCACACCGCCGACGAACACCGGCGCAAGCCGTGCCACCGGCGTCAGTGCCCCGGTACGCCCCACCTGGATTTCGATGGCTTCCACCGTCGTCAGGGCTTCTTGCGCCGGATATTTATGGGCCACCGCCCAACGCGGTTCTCGGGTCACGAAACCCAGCCGCTGCTGTAAATCGAACGCATTGACCTTATAGACCACGCCATCGATATCGAAAGGCAGGGTATCCCGAATCTGCCGGATATGTTCATGAAAATCGACCAGCCCCGCCGCACCTCGTACCACGGCGCGATGCTCACAAACGGGCAAGCCCCAGGCTTCAAGGCATTGCAGCACGGCAAAATGAGTGGCCGGCAAAGACCCACCTTCGATCTGCCCCAACCCGTAAGCGTAAAACGAAAGGGGCCGACGGGCCGTAATGCGCGAATCCAGTTGGCGCAGGCTGCCTGCTGCTCCATTGCGCGGGTTGAGGAGCGTGGGCTGCCCCAGGGCCCGCTGGCGCGCGTTGTAACGCTCGAAATCGGGTCGAGACATAAACACCTCCCCGCGCACCTCCAGCACCATCGGCCAAGTGTCTGGCGCGCCGGTCAAACGCAGGGGAATGCTGCGAAGGGTACGGGTGTTTTGTGTGACATCCTCGCCCGTCTGGCCATCGCCGCGCGTGGCGGCCTGGACCAGCACGCCCTGCTCGTAACGCAGATTGATAGCCAGCCCGTCGAACTTGAGCTCGGCTGCATATTCCACGGGTGCATCGGCCTCATTCAAGCCCAGCTCACGCCGCACCCGAGTATCGAAGGCCTGCGCACCCGTCGCCTCAGTATCGGTTTCGGTACGGATCGACAACATGGGAACGACATGATGCACCGGCGAAAATCCCGGCAATGGCTTGCCACCCACCCGCTGTGTCGGGGAATCAGGCGTCAACAGCTCGGGGTGTTCCTGCTCCAGTCTTTGCAATGCGCAAAACAGGCGGTCGTACTCTGCATCCGGCACAATGGGCTGGTCGAGAACGTAATAAGCGTGCTCATGGCGCGCGATCTGCGCACGCAATGTCGCAATCCGTTCGAGCAGTTCCGCCTGCGTCATATTGCCGATTTATCGGGTCAGGAATACAGACGCAAGGCGCGACGGCTGCCGGGCGGAATCTGATGGGCCACCATTTTCTGCTGGAACTCGGCAATCTTTTCACGGATCATTTCCAGCACATCCTGAGCCAACGTTTTGCCCCGGTCATCCACCAGCTCGGCATCCAGACGCTCCGCCATGATGCGGGCCAGATACGTCATACGATCAAAGGCCGCCACCCCATCGGCCACACGCGGTACATCTAATGTCAAAACGAGGTAAGCGACTTCCGATTCTTCTTGCGCATCAGCCGTACCCTTGTCCGATTCCTTGGGTGGCAAACCCAGCGTGAATTGCGTCTGGCCCTGCGAGTCCAAGGCATGCAGATCGCCATCATCCCGAACCGGATTTTTTTGCAAGCCTGCCACAGACGCCATTTGCCCGACCTCCCCGATGGACAAACCATGCCCGCTCGTCCCCCGGGCCGCCAGGTGCATCACCAAGCGCCAATCAACCGAAGCACAAAAAGCGTCCAGGCTGCGCGCTCGCGCCATGACTTCCGACACCACGGGAACAATGACCTGTGCATGATAATGTGAGGCCAACTGACGCACACCGTCGCAAAACAGGGCGACATCATCCCCCCCCACCGGCCCGCTACGGTCAGCAAGCTGCAAGGCCGCGTAAAGATGCTGATAACTATTGGGGTCGTGAACATGCAATCGCTGCCAACGCCCCGTGTTTTCATTGAACCCGCTCCAGCACAAACGCCCGGCCAGACGACCAAAAAGCTGACGTTGCCCCGCCCAGAGCAAGGGCGCAGAAATCATCTCGCTGGCATGAATCTGCACCACGCAATCGATGATCGGATCCACCAGATCAAGCCCCGGCGCGCTTTCCTGACCACCTTCCTGAATCGACTCCGACGCGTCCTCCGGCACGGAACACATCTCCGGCAAGCCTGTTTTTTCATGCACCATGGGTCGCACTGGGGCCACGGTATCAAGCCTGGGAGAAGAACGAACAATGGCCTCCGCCTCCAGAACCGGCAGTTCATCCGAAGAAAGCGCAGGATTTAGCGGCGGCCTATCTACGGGAGGCGGTACTTGCGAAACAGCCCCGTCCCTCTTGATAACACCTGCAGCACCTTCAATCCCGGCGACATCGGTAAGTCCAGCGAGTTCAACGGATTTGCTGGTTCCAACCTGTTCCTCGCATTTTTCGTGCTCCTCGTGCTCCTCATGTTCTCCGTTTTCGGACCCGTCCGTTTCATTCGGCTCCTCTATACGGCCCACGCCCTGCGCATCCGCCAAAGCCTCCGTTCCATCCAGAATGACGGGCTCGACCCGCTCATCGGAATCGGAAAGCGCATGAAAAGGCGTTTTGTCTTCGGCTACGGCTACGCCAGAGACAGAGATTTCCTCCCCGGAAAGCGGCTGATCGAGCAAAACATCCTTTCGGGAAGCTCCGAAAAGGACTTGTGCAGCCTTGCGGTGCTTGCGCTCCTGCCAGACGTTGTAAGCCCAGACCCCGGCCACCGACACGATGCCGATGACGATAAGACTAAGTTGAAGATCCGTGATTCCGTGTGTCATTCGACTGTCACTCCTTCCACGTCGCTGCCTTCCGTCATTCGCAATGCTTCTTCCATATCGACCTCCACGACCCGCGACACACCCTGCTCCTGCATCGTCACACCCACCAGTTGCTCTGCCATTTCCATTGCAATCTTGTTGTGGCTGATGAACAAAAACTGGGTCTGGGAAGACATGCGCTTAACCATATTACAAAAACGCTCGGTATTGCTGTCGTCGAGCGGTGCATCCACCTCGTCGAGCAGACAAAACGGGGCCGGATTGAGCTGGAACATGGCAAATACCAGTGCCGTCGCCGTCAAAGCCTTTTCGCCACCGGAAAGCAGATGGATGCTGCTGTTTTTCTTGCCGGGCGGCTGGGCCTGCACCTGCACCCCCGCATCGAGAATTTCCTCGCCCGTCATGATGAG
>CAZCOS010000086.1:0-7148 GCA_964500605.1 uncultured Sterolibacterium sp. | reverse complement strand
GACCCGCATGCCGAGTGGTGTGGGAGGGGCTCGGTCAGGTATCCTGACCGCCCCTGTCCTGATTCTGCCCTAAGGAGCCACTTGCGGTAACATCAAAAGGGATAGATCAACGCGGGTTTGCTTGGGTTTGATGTCCTGTTTTTGTTGTGGAGAATTTGCTGAAATGCGTTACTGGTTGATGAAATCTGAACCTTCCGAGTGTAGTGTGGACGATGTGTTGGCTATGCCGGATCAGACTGTGGCTTGGTATGGTGTGCGCAATTACCAGGCGAGAAATTTCATGCGCGACCAGATGCGACCTGGGGACCAGGTATTTTTCTATCACTCGAATTGTTCAATACCCGGTATCGTTGGTTTGGCGGAAGTGACTTGTCTTGCTTATCCGGATCAGACGCAGTTTGAAAAAGACAGCAAATACTACGACCCAAAGGCGACACCAGAAAAGCCACGCTGGATGAATGTGGATGTGCGCATCCTTCGCAAGATTCCGGTCATTGAACTACGCACTTTGCGAAACCATCCCAAACTGGCCAATATGCGCGTGTTGCAGAAGGGCAGTCGACTTTCGATCACTCCGGTTGATCCGGTGGAATGGCGATATATCTGCGAAAACCTGGCAAAGTCCGGGGATGCCGCGTGATCTCAGGCTGGGTCGCCTTCCCTCTGCTTGGGGTATTTACAGGTTTTATTGCGGGGCTTTTTGGGGTCGGGGGCGGTTTGATGCTCGTGCCCCTGCTTTTCATGATGTTCGCGGAGCAGGGCATTGCACAAGCCCATCAGATGCATCTAGCCTTGGGAACCGCCATGGCCACCATCCTGTTCACATCGATTTCCAGTATGCGTGCGCATCATGCACACGGCGCAGTTCGTTGGGAGATCGTGCGGTACATGGCTCCGGGATTGATGCTGGGAACCCTGGCAGGAACCATCATGGCCAGCCACATTCCGACGCAACCGCTGGGGGTTCTTTTTACTGTGATTGTTTATTACGCTTCATGGCAGATGGCGTTTGGGTTCCACCCTAAACCTTCCCACCGGCTTCCCGGTCCTTTGGGGCTTTTTACGGCGGGCATGGTCATTGGCAGCATTTCCAGTCTCGTTTCCGCCGGAGGGGGCTTCATGTCCGTTCCCTTCATGCTGTTGTGCAATGTCGTCATCCATCAGGCTGTTGGAACTTCATCCGCATTGGGTTTCCCGATTGCACTTGCCGGAACCGTGGGCTACATCCTGAGTGGCTGGAATGTTTCCGAGCGTCCGGAGCATGCTTTGGGCTTCGTCTACCTTCCTGCGCTGCTGGGTGTGGTCGCGTTTTCAGTCCTGACTGCGCCAATGGGTGCGAAGTGCGCACATCGTTTACCGGTCAAACCACTGAAGCGAGCGTTTGGTGGATTCCTGGCTTTGCTGGCAACGAAAATGCTGTACACCCTTCTGGTGGGATAGGCAGCAATCAGCCCGCTTACCGCAAAAGTCTCCGGCGCACGATTAGCAGGGCTGCCCAGTAGGCCAGAATGGCCGTCAACAGTAGTGCGCCGATATGAAGCGCGATGTGTTCCGGAATTTGCCCTTGTAATATGGGCCGAACCAGTTGAACGGCGTGTGAAAGAGGGAGCAGACGGGCGAGGTTTTGCAAGCTGTCCGGAAGCTGTTCAATGGGATAGAACACACCACACATAAGGGTCATTGGTGTGATGAAGAGCGTGAAGTAATACATGAAGAAATCATAGGATTTCGCCACTGCGGTGATGATCAGACCCAAAGCTGCGAAGGTGAGCCCGGTCAGGAAAACAACGGGAATGGCCCACAAGGCCAATGGAGAGGAAATTAAGTCCAACAGGGCAACAACGGCAAGAATGGCACAGCCCGAGAGCGTGGCCTTGGAGGCGGCCCACAGACATTCGCCGAAGAGAACATCATCCAGTGATAACGGCGCATTCAGAATGGCTTCCCAGGTTTTCTGGACGTGCATGCGTGAAAAGCCCGAATAAAGGGCTTCGAACGAGGCGGCATTCATGGTGCTGGAGCACACCGTGCCACTGGCGAGAAAGACGATGTAGCTGACCCCACCTACTTCAGGCAGCAAGCGGCCCAGGCCATAGCCCAGTCCAAAAAGATAGATCATCGGGTCGGCCAGATTGCCCAGAATCGAAGTCGCCGCCATTTTTCGCCAGACAAGAAAGTTACGTCGCCAAACGGCCAGCGCGCGGCGGGAGAAATGGGGGGGATGCAAAGAAAGGAATAAGGAGGAGGGCATCAGTCGCGCAACTCGCGTCCAGTGAGTTTGAGGAAAACATCTTCGAGGTTGGCGCGCCGGTGTAAGGAACGCAATCCGGGAGCCGGGGCACACGCGGCCAGAAGCGGGGCGACCTGGTCGTCATCAGCGTAGCAAAAGGCGGTTTCTCCACTTTGCTCGACGCGCTTGACCAAGGGAGTTGCGTGCTGCAAGGCCCAATTTGGCGCGTTTTCGCCGTAAATTTCGATCACATGCGGCTCGATATGGGCGGCAATCAAGGCTTGCGGCGTATCTTCTGCAACGATAAGGCCTGTATCGAGAATGGCCAGACGATGACAAAGGCGTTCCGCCTCGTCCATGAAATGGGTGGTCAGCAAAATCGTCTTGCCCTGCTGCATAAGGCGTTTCAATCGCTCCCAGATCAAATGCCGGGCCTGCGGATCCAGTCCTGTCGTGGGTTCGTCGAGCAGGAGAAGATCCGGGTCATTGATGAGTGCGCGGGCAAGGGTGAGCCGCCGTTTCATCCCCCCAGAAAGACTGGCGAGTGGCGCGTTTTCCTTGCCAGACAAACCGGCGAATTCAAGCAGGCCGGGAATCCGGCGACGTGATTCCGCATCGCTCAAGCCAAAGTAACGGCCAAAGACCTGCAGATTTTCCGCAATGCTGAAATCGGGGTCGAGATTGTCGAATTGCGGCACGACCCCCACGCGAACGCGCGCTTCGCGGGCCCGGGTAGGTAGCGGTTCGCCATTCAACAGGATCGAGCCGTCATCGGGTGTGGTCAGCCCCAGACAACAGCGCAGCGTGGTGGTCTTGCCTGCTCCGTTGGGCCCCAGCAGACCGTAGCATTCGCCACGTTGAAGCCGAAAGCTCAGGCCTGCCACCACCTCGCGGCCCGCAAAGGATTTGCGCAGTCCATCAACAAGCAGTGGGGTACTCAACAGCGGTGAGTTCAACGGTGCCATGCGCCGTGGATGATGTTTCGGATGATGTGTAGCTTGCGATGAAAGAAATGATCCGCACCGGGAATGACGGTCACGGGCAATTCGATCGGTTCGGCCCAGGCGAGGACATTCGCCAGCGGCACGGTGACATCAGCAGAACCATGAATGACAAGCGTATCTGGCGGGACCGCCTCAGTGACATAAGTGCGCGCACCTTCCACATAACCGGCCGCCGTACCCACCAGGACGAGACGTTCGGCGGGCGTTTCTCGCGCCACAAGTTCCTGTGCCAAACGGGTGACAACATAAGCACCGAAAGAAAATCCGGCCAGCACGACAGGCAGTGCACCGAAACGCTGACGGGTCGTTTCATGCAGAAACAACAGGTCAGTGGTTTCGGCCACGCCGTGATCGTGTTCTCCTTCGCTACCGCCCACGCCCCGAAAATTGGGTCGCAGGGTGTGGTAGCCCAGGCCGCGCAGCGAACGCGCTAGTGTGGTCACCACCTTGTTGTCTGCCGTCCCGCCAAACAGCGGATGCGGATGAGCGATCAGGGCGATGCCCCTTGCGTCATCCAGCGTGTCAACGAAGGTTTCAATGCGACCATCCGGGCCGTCCAGCAGCCAGTGTTCTGTCATGAAAGATCAAATCTTGAGGCGTTCAACCACCTTGCCACTGACCAGGTGAGAATCGATGATTTCGTCGATATCTTCCTTGTCAATATAGGTGTACCAAGTTCCCTCGGGATAAACGACCATCACCGGTCCATTGTCGCAGCGATCAAGACAACCCGAAGAATTGATGCGGATTTTCTTGTCTGGCCCGCCTTCGTTCAGACCCAGGGCCTTGATCCGATCCTTGGCGTAATTGCGCAGTTCATCCGCGCCCCGCGCACCGCAGCAGACGATGCCGGGGTCACGTTGATTGGTACAAAAGAAGACGTGGTGTTTGAAGATGCTCATGAGCGGATTCCCGTAAAGATGAAATCAGATGAAAGCGGAGGATTATAGGCTGGTTATGGCAGCCGCAGCAGATCGGAAACTGCCTGGAAGACACTCAGCAAACCGAAGCCACGCTGTTGAGTAGCAGTCGCACCAGCATGGTCTGGCGGGTGACACCCGTCTTGGAAAAAATCGAGCGAAGATGGGCGCGGGCCGTGTTCTTGCGGATATTGAGTTCAGCGGCGGCTTCATCCAGAGTCAGGCCGTTGGTGAGCAGCAAGGCCAGGGCAACTTCGGCGGAAGTGAAGCCAAAGAGTCGGCGCACCAGTTCGTGCGAGGGAGCGGGTTGGTGACGGGGGTCGCGGATGAACACGGCGACTTGTGGCCAGTCGTTCCCGTCCGAAAGCTCGTTGCTGGGAATCGAGCGAACCAGCACGCCGAGCTTGGGCTGGCCGGATGGACGGGTCAGGGAAATGGCCTCCGTAACAACGGGTGAAGCTCCTGAGGCATGATGGGTCAATCCGCTTTTGATGAGGCGTTGCAGCTCACGATCTTCCAGCGCGTATTCGGCGCGTAGCCTTCCCTTGATGACTTGCACGCCATCCTTTTCAGCCAGGATGGATTCCGCCACACTGTTGCTGCGCACGACCAAGCCCTGTTCGTTGAGGACGACTGCCCCGATCTGCATTCGGTCCATCGCCACGGCATATAGCCGCCGTTCGGATTCGATGCCTTCCACCCGGGAGCGCAGCTTGACGGAGCGTTTCAGGTGGGGCAGCAACTGGCTGCAAAAAGCTTTGTCCTCTGTGTTGAAATCCCGCCCTTTCGAAGAACGGGTGATTCGCAAACGACACTCGCCGCCCCCTTCGATGCGGATATCCGCACCGATGATGTAACGGATGTCGTTGGGTTCGATGAACTGCTTGTAAAACTCGCCGCTGATCCACTTCCGGACATCGACCACCTCGTCAATGGACAGAATGCGATCGGGCGGCAGACCCACGAAGGGGTCCAGCGAAAACATCTGGAACTGGTTGTAAGAAGCTCCGTATAGGTCTTCGCCATGTTCGCCGGCACGCACCAATAAAGCTTGTTGATTGAGCGAGGCAGGGCGAAGAATCAAGGTGACCCAGTTGGCATCGAGATACTGTCGCACCTGACGCATGGCACTGGCCCAGGGGACGTCTTCGAGTGGGCCTTCATAGACTAGCCCCAATAACTCGCTGAACTGTTCGAGAGACAAGGGCAAGGTCGTTGGCGGAGTAAAGGAAACAGGAGACGCGGAAGAAATGGAAGGAGCCGCGGCTTTCGCAGCAGCCCGCTTCCGGGGGGGGCGAGGCGTTGGTGTTTCGCGCACGCTCATTCGTATTTTTGGTGCAGGCCGGTTTGGAGGACGGCCTCAGACGCCGCGATAAACAGGCTTGCGCTTCTCCAGGAAGGCCGTTGTCCCCTCCTTGGCATCGGCGCTGCCCGCCACACAGACACCGATGGCTCCTTCGAATTCGAGGATTTCATCGAGCGTCATGTATTGCGACATGTGAATCAGGCGACGTGCGGCATCGACGGCGACACTGGCCCGTTGTGCCAGCATGCGGGCGTATTCGAAAGCCGCCTCGAAATCCTTGCCTTCTGGCACGAGCTCGTCGATGAGGCCTAATTCCTTGCACTCCTCGGCCTTGAAGACCTTGGCGGTTTCCACCATCATCAAGGCGTTCGAGAAGCCGACGATACGCGGCAGGAAGTAGGACATGCCGCAGTCGGGGGCGACGCCGACGTTGGTGAAAATGGCGGACATTTTTGTCGTGGTATCGGCAAAGCGGCGGTCGCAGGCGAGCGCGTAGGCCAGGCCCGCGCCGACAGCGGGGCCGTGGATGGCGGCGATGACCGGCTTGTCGACTTGCACCAGCTGGCGCATCACTTCAAAGAAGGGGCCGCCGGGCGACTTGCGCTGCGTGCGCGGGATGGGGCGGTCGGCGGAGGAAGTTCCGGGCATGGGCCGGTCGCCATCACCGGAGAGGAAATCGACATCTCCCCCCGCACAGAAAGCCCGGCCTTCGCCCGTCAGGAGCAGGGTGCGTGCCTCGTCCTGGTAGCGCAGCTTGAGCAGCAGAGCGGCGAGTTCTTCGGCCAGCTCCCAGCTCACGGCATTGAGTTTGTCCGGGCGGTTCAGCGTGATGATGCCGACATTTTCTTCGAGTTGGTATTTCAGGTACTTGTAATCTTCGGCCATGATGGGCTTTCGTTTTGGGGGATGATGGATGCCGCAAATCGCTGCACCACCGGAGAAAACAGGCGGCGCAGCGGCGTTCGATCAACGGAATTGCGGGATGATTTCCTTGTCATACCACTCGATCCATTCGAGGCAGGCTTCGAAGGTCGGCAGGCGCGGCGGACGAACCTGGACGGATGTCGCCCCGGCCTTCTGCAGTGATTCGACTTCGCGCATCACGCTGTCACGGTCGGCGGAAATGTGCGTTTCGCCCTTGTCGATATGGGCGTCGTTCACGTTGTAGGCCGTGGTCGTGCACATGAATTCGAAGGTGTCTTTCTTGGCCTCGAATTCAGGCAGGCTCTTCATGTATTTGATGCAGTCCGGCAGATCGGCGGCGGTGACGAGCCATGGAATCCAGCCATCGCCCAGCTTGGCCGCGCGGCGCATGGCCGGCTTGGAATTACCGCCAATAAAGATGGGTGGGTGCGGTTTTTGAACAGGCTTGGGTTCGATGATGACATCGCTGAACTTGACATATTCGCCGTTGAAATTCGGCTTGTCGGCGGTCCAGGCTTCCTTCAGGGCTGCGATGTATTCATCGGCCATCGGGCCACGTTTTTCGAAGGGGACATTGAGGCAGTCGAATTCATGTTGCAGATGGCCCACCGCCGTGCCCAGGGTGAATCGGCCACCGCCGATGAATTCCATGGTCGCGATCTGCTTGGCCAGCAGCAGCGGGTGGCGATAAGGCAGCACCAGAACGAAGGTCAGCATGTGGATGCGTTCGGTAGCCCCCATCAGCACGGAGGCGGCGGTAATGC
>CAZCOS010000085.1:0-7355 GCA_964500605.1 uncultured Sterolibacterium sp. | reverse complement strand
GGATTGGCTCACTCACGCTGGCGGGTTACTGGTTTGGTAATCAGCCTTTGGTGAAGAACAATCTAACCGTCGCCATTCTGGGGATTGTAGTGATTTCCCTGTTGCCGGCTCTCATCGGGGGTGTCCGGCATTGGCGGGCGATGCGGCGCGCGGCCGTTTCAGTGACTTCGTAAGACGACAATCTCTTTGGGCAGAGGTGGAGCGGAAGAAAGTGGTACGACCTGTAGGAGCGTCAGTTTTCGCTCGATGGCCTTGCGGCTGCTGCACAGGGCGAGCAGGTGGGCGGGCGTGGCTTGGAGTAGCCAGCATTGCCAGCGTTCGGGGTTGTCGGGCAAGCCTTGGTCGAAGTGGAGTTCGAGCCGGTCTTCGGTTGGCCAGGTGAAGGAAAACTGGTCGAGAGGCAGCGATAGTCCTTTGCTGCGGGCCTTGATGTAGGCTTCCTTGAGTGTCCAGTAGTGAAAGAATCGTTCGTTTTGAGCGGCCTTGGGCAGGGCGTGCAGGTCGGCGCGTTCGCGGGGGGAAAAGTAGCGGTGGCTGACATCCAGCGGGGCTTCGCGCTCCTGGATGTTTTCTGTGTCGATGCCTAGTTCGCCATCTCGTTGTATTCCCAGCACAATGAGCCCGGCGGTGTGGGTCAGATTGAAGGTGAGGCTTTGGGCTTGAGGATGGGGGTTGAGGATGCGGGGGCGGCCGTGTTCGAGTTTTTCGAATTGCCAGTCTTCTGGGGCAATGGGGGCGTAGCGGGAGAGGGTGGTTCGCACCAGGGCGCGGGTGATGAGGTATTGATGCCGGTCCTTTTCGAAGTGGAAGCGTTGTTGTTGCCGGGTTTCTTCGGGGCTGAGCAGGCGGTGATAGGTTTCTAGCAGGGCCGGATCGCGGATCTCGCGGTCGTGAGTGAGCCAGAGGTGAATTTCACCTTCATTCAGCGGCATGGGCGCGTTCATGTCAGATCAGGCTCAGGTTGCGGGCACGGCGAAGAATCACGAAGGCCAGCAGCGTGTAGAGCAACAGGAAGGCGAGCAGGGCCAGGAGAAGTGCGAGAGTCGGGGCGGCGGTTTTCAGGATGCAGAGCGCGGTAACACCTTGCATGGCGGCAAGCCCGGCATAGAGGAGGCTGACACGAAGGTGGCTCCATCCAGCTCGCTGGAGGAGCTGGTAGAGGTGGCTGCGGTGGGCCTGGGTGACGTTTTCACCGGCCAGTAGCCGACGGGTGAAGGTGAATAGGGTGTCGAAGAGGTAGTGCAGCAGTAGCAGCGGCATGGTGAGGAGTAGCCAGGGCACTGTGGCCGGGGCGGGGTTGCTCTGGAGCAGGAGGGGGAGGGCTGCGAAGAGGAAGCCCAGGAAGGTGCTGCCGATGTCGCCCATGAAGATTTTTGCCGGTGGCCAGTTGAAGAGCAGAAAGCCGCAGGAGGCGATGCATAGTGCGCTGGCCATGAGTCCGGGAAGGGTTTGCCCGTTCATGTGGCAGATGAGGGCGAAGAATGCGGCCGCGACGAGGGCTGTACCTGCGGCCATGCCGTCGAGCCCATCCATGAAGTTGTAGGCATTGGTGAGGCCGACCAGCCAGATGAGGGTCAGGGGCCAGGCCAGCCATCCGGGCAGGGGGGCGATGAGGTCGGAGGGGATGGAGAGGCCGCAGATCATGAGGAGGGCGGCGGCGATGAGTTGGACCAGCAGTTTGCTGGCAAAGCCGCGCGCGGCAATGTCGTCATGCAGCGAAATACCACCAATGAGCAGGACGGCGAGGAGCAGGCCCAGGTGGGGCAGGCTTTGCAAGGCGGTGATTTCGCCCGCGTCGCCAAAATACCGGATCAGGCATAGGGCGAGCAGGTAGCCCAGGACGATGCCCAGTCCGCCGCCGCGTGGGGTGGGGCGGGTGTGGGAGCTGCGTTCGTTCGGGATGTCGATGATCCGCAGACGATGCAGCACCAGGGCGGTCGTGAGGGCAGAGGCGGCGAACACCGCCAGGAGAAAAGCGGTGTATCCGGGGAGGCTGGTGAGGGACACGGCAGCGGGCGGGTTTCCCGTTTATTCGTGGTAATTCATGGTCTGGTAGCCGTGATGCTTGATGAGCTCGTCCCGCTGTGCGGATTTGAGGTCTTCGCGGGCCATTTCGGCGACGAGTTCGGTAAAGGTGGTTTTGGGCGTCCAGCCGAGTTTTTGCTTGGCCTTGCTCGGGTCGCCCAGGAGGGTTTCGACTTCGGCGGGGCGGAAGTAGCGGGGGTCGACGGCAACGATGGGGCTTGTTTTGCCTTCGGGGGGATTGGCCCAGTAGCCCTTTTCGTCAATGCCTGAGCCTTCCCAGTGGATGTCCATTTCCATTTCTTTTGCAGCGGCGTTGACGAAGTCGCGCACGCTGTATTGCACACCGGTGGCGATGACGAAATCTTCAGGCTGGGTCTGTTGCAGCATCAGCCATTGCATTTCGATGTAGTCGCGGGCGTGGCCCCAGTCACGTTTGGCATCCAGGTTGCCCAGGTAGAGACAATCTTGCAGGCCCAGCTTGATGCGTGCCAGGGCGCGGGTGATTTTGCGTGTGACGAAGGTTTCGCCGCGAATCGGGCTTTCGTGGTTGAAGAGGATGCCGTTGCAGGCGTAGATGCCGTAGGCCTCGCGGTAGTTGACGGTGATCCAGTAGGCGTAGAGTTTGGCGACGGCGTAGGGGCTGCGCGGGTAGAAGGGCGTGGTTTCCTTTTGCGGCACTTCCTGCACCAGACCGTAGAGCTCGGAGGTGCTGGCCTGGTAGTAGCGGGTTTTCTTTTCCAGGCCGAGGATGCGGATGGCTTCGAGGATGCGAAGTGCCCCCAGGGCATCGGAGTTGGCGGTGTATTCGGGTTCTTCGAAGCTCACGGCGACGTGGCTTTGTGCGGCGAGGTTGTAGATTTCGTCGGGCTGCGTCTGCTGGATGATGCGGATCAGGCTGGAGCTGTCCGTTAGATCGCCATGGTGCAGGATCAGGCGCGGGTTGGGTTCGTGCGGGTCCTGGTAGAGATGGTCGATGCGGTCGGTGTTAAACAGGGATGTGCGGCGTTTGATGCCGTGGACGGTGTAGCCCTTGTTCAGCAGGAATTCGGCCAGATAGGCACCGTCCTGGCCGGTGATGCCGGTGATGAGTGCAATTTTGCTCATGGGAAATTCCTTTCAGATCAAGCGTAATGCTTGAGGAAGTCAGCGTAGGCTTCGGCCAGCCCCGCTTCCAGCGGAGTCTTGGCTTGCCAGCCGAGTTTTTTCATGCGGGAGACGTCGAGCAGTTTGCGTGGCGTGCCGTCGGGCTTGGAGACATCAAAGCGCAGCTCGCCTGTGAAGCCCACGGTTTTGGCAACGATTTCGGCCATTTCGCGGATGGTGTGGTCCGTGCCGCAGCCGATGTTGACGAGCGGCGGGCCGTCCAGTGTCAATAACCCGGCTTGCTGTGTTTCGGACAGCTGCATGAGGTGCAGACAGGCATCGGCCATGTCATTGCTGGAGAGGAACTCGCGCAGCGGCGTGCCCGTGCCCCAGATGACGACTTCTTTGTCGCCCCGCGTTTTGGCTTCGTGCATCTTGCGGATGAGGGCGGGCAGAACGTGGGAATTGGCCAGATCGTAGTTGTCGCCCGGGCCGTAAAGGTTGGTGGGCATGCAGGCCATGTATTTTGTGCCGTATTGCCGGTTGTAGCTTCTGCACATTTCGATACCGGCAATCTTGGCCAGGGCATAGGGCTGGTTGGTGGCTTCGAGCGGGCCGGTGAGAAGGTAGTCTTCCTTGATGGGCTGCGGGCAGTTGCGCGGGTAGATGCAGGAGGAGCCGAGAAAGAGCAGACGCTGTACACCGACCCGCCAGGCTTCGTGGATGACGTTGGTCTGGACGGCCAGATTGCTGTGAATGAATTCGGCGGGATAGCTGTTGTTGGCATGGATGCCGCCGACCTTGGCGGCAGCAAGAAAGATGTAGTCGGGCCGCTCGGTTTCCATGAAGGCGCGAACCGGGGCTTGTTCCATCAGGTCGAGCTCGGCATGGGTGCGAAGCAGGAGGTTATCGTAGCCTTGGGCTTGCAGGGCGCGGACAATGGCGGAACCGACCAGGCCACGGTGGCCGGCGACATAGATTTTGGCGTGTTTTTCCATCGTGTCTCGTCCTGAAAATGGGCTTATTCGGGGGTGCTGACGGCAGCAGTCTGCTGGCTGGAGAGCCAGGCATCGCGTGTGTTACGGGCCTTGTCGAACAGGGCTTCGAGGCCGGGGCCATCGGCACTGGCAAGCAGGACGCGGGTACGCATCAGTTCGGCCTGGTAGGCGTCGAGCTCACGAATCAGGGCAGCGCGGTTGGCCAGGCAGATGTCGCGCCACATTTCCGGGTGGCTGCTGGCAATGCGGGTGAAATCGCGAAAGCCGCCTGCGGCAAAGTCGAAAAGCTGGGGAGCATTCTCGCGCCCGGCAAATTCGTGAACGAGAGCGTAGGCCAGCAGATGAGGCAGGTGGCTGACGGCGGCGAAGATGGCATCGTGTGTGGGGGCCGTCAATTCGCTGACGAGGGCTCCACAGGCCTGCCAGGCTGCGCGGACTTTTTCGATGGATACGGTCGGGTTTTCTTCTAGCGGGGTCAGGATGACGCGGCGGCCTTGAAATAGATCGGGCTGTGCGGCGGCTGCCCCACTTTTTTCTGCACCGGCGATGGGGTGACCGGGAATGAATTGGTCGATTTTCGTACCCAGCACGGCGCGTGCTGCGGCGATGACATCCTGTTTGGTGCTCCCCGCATCGGAGACGACGGTTTGAGGTTCCAGGAAGGGGGCAATCTGGCGCAAGACGGCTTCGGTGTGGCTCACCGGCATGGCCAGCATGACGAGATCGGCTCCACGCAGCGCGTCGGCGGCGTTCGTGGTGGCGCGGTTGATGACTCCGAGTCGTTGTGCGGTTTCGAGTGAGGCGGCGGTGCGCCCCATGCCCACGATCTCACTGACGGCATGGGCCTGCTTCAGGGCCAGCGCGAAGGAGCCACCGATCAGGCCGACGCCGCAGATGACGATTTTGTTGAGTGGGAGCATGGTTTGCTGGCGGGGCGTAAATGTGGTTACTGAGGCAAACTGGCCGGTGTTGCGTGGGTTAGCGAAGACAGCAGTTCTTGCAGGGGAGCCTTGGAGGCGTGAATGAAGCCGCGTCGGGGTTGTTCGAGATCGATGGTGACGGTGAAGACCATGGCGACCATGGCGGCGTAGATCATGATGCGTAGCCAGGTGGCGAAACGTTTTCCAGCGGGGCAGCCTCCCGCCCGACCCATGTTGAAGGTGGTGAAGATGCCGAAGATGACCAGGACGAAAACGATGCTGCCTGGGACCTGGTTCCGGTTGCCGTAATAGCGGTTGTCATGCGCCTGGGTCAGACCGTTGAAGCCATTCATCAGCGGGGTGTGCAGGGTTGGCGTGTTCTTTTCCGTGATGGCGCGATGAATGATCTTGAGCATTCTTTCCTGGCTCTGCTGAGTCAGGGCCGATTCCTGGGACATGGCCGGGTCATCGATGTGCATGTCGCTGGTTTTGAGACGCTGCTGAACATAAATGATCAGCTCTTTTCTTAACGATTCGCTGATGTCTGGTTCGAACATGGAGGCCGTGGTGGCGAAGTCACCGATCGCGATGGCTTCTGTCAATAACAGGGATTTCCGGGCTTCATAACGGCTGGCTGCTCCTGAAAAGCAGAAGGCCAGCAGCAGACCGAACAGGGCGAGGGCGGCGTCCTCGATGCGTGAGGAATCTTCTCGGTGGCCGTGGTCGACAAATCGCAGGACAACAAGTCCCAATCCCCAGCCAATGAACATCAGGAAAAAGAAAACAAGACCGGAGAGCCAGGAATCAAGTTGAAGAAAAAAGTCCATGGGTTTGTGCGCGATGAAGATGAGAGGAGAGAACGATCTGACCTCCAGGCATCAGAGTGCGTGTTCCAGGGCAACCAGGAATCGGGCGTTTTCGCTTTCCAGGCCGATGGTGACGCGCAGATGATCCGGCATGGCGTAATTGCCCAGCGGACGGACGATGATGCCTTGCTTGAGCAGTTTTTGATTGATTTCCGAGGCATCCTTGACCTGAAAGGTGACGAAATTGCCGTGGGCCGGAATATGGGCGAGACCAAGTCGTTTGAGCCCGGCAAGAATCTGTTCCATGCCGCGCTGGTTGAGCTCGAAACTTTCGGCCAGGAATAGGTGGTCGTCGAGCGCGGCACGGGCAGCGGCCAGGGCGAGGTTGTTGACATTGAAGGGCTGGCGTAGGCGGTTTAGCAGGTCGATGACTTCTGCCGAACCCAGCGCGTAACCGATGCGTAGTCCCGCCAGGCCGTGAATCTTGGAGAAGGTGCGGGTGACAATCAGGTTGGGGAAGGTTTCCAGCCAGTTGCGGGTGTGGGTTTCCGTACGCAGGGCCTGCGGGAGATATTCGTCATAGGCTTCGTCAAGGACGACGAGCACATTTTCAGGAACAGCCTTGAGGAAGGTTTCGATCTTTTCGACGGATATCCAGGTGCCCGTCGGATTGTTCGGATTGGCGATCCAGACGACACGGGTGTCGGAGCGGATGGCTAGACGAAAGGCTTCGAGATCGTGGCCGTAATCGCAGGCAGGGACAACGATCGAGGTCGCGCCCACGCCTTGGGTCGCCAGCGGGTAGACGGCAAAGGCGTATTGGGAAAAAACCGAGGAGAGGCCCGGCCCGAGAAAAACGCGGGCAATCAGGTCGAGCAGATCATTGGAGCCGTTGCCAAGCAGAACGCGGTCGGCAGACAGACCGTGGCGTTCGGCCAGTGCGTGGATCAGATCGAATTGATCGGGGTAACGGGCGAGTCCGCTCATTTCGCGCTCCGCTGCGGCACGCGCCAGACGGCTCATGCCCAGGGGGTTTTCGTTAGAGGCGAGCTTGACGATGCGTTCGACCGGCAGGCCCATTTCCCTTGCGAGTGCGGTGATGGGTTTGCCGGGCGGGTAGGGAGCTATGGCACGAATGTGATCCGGAACCAGGGAGTTAAGCGACATGAGGCGAAACCTTGATGAAATCGGGACGGAAATTGTGAGTTGAAGCGGGAGGGGCGATTTTCGAGAGGGGTTTCAAAGGGGCGAGAGTTTGTCTGGCACATCCCGCTTGGCAGGAGTCAGAAATCGCTCAAAATGCACTCAAAATGCACTCACTGGGTAGCTGCCGAGTATTTTGAGAAAGCTGGCCCGTTTGTCCAGGGCTTGCAGTGCGTTGGCCAAGCCGGGAGTTTGGGCATGGCCTTCGACATCGATGTAGAACACATAAGCCCATTGGCCATTACCTACACTTGCTGGATTGCGAGCCGGGCGGGATTCAAAGCGGGTCATGCTGATGCCGTTTTCGGTGAAGGGGGTCA
>CAZCOS010000084.1:0-7419 GCA_964500605.1 uncultured Sterolibacterium sp. | reverse complement strand
GGGCGCGTCTGGTATTCGCGACACGCCAGACACCGCCAAGGGAAATGACGACTGAAGAAGCCATCCAGCAATTATCTGGAAGCGGGGATATGGTCGCCTACCTTTATCGCGACAACACGCCCAAGGGCGCGAAAATACTGCTGACATTGCCGTGATGTCTGCCGTGTGTCTGCCATCAAACGGTGATGTCCGGCCCTCCCGGTGAGGACAGCAGATGGCGCGCCTGTTGCTGAAAATGACGCCATGAACGTTCCCATTCGCCTTCCCGGGGTGTAACCAGAGCGAGTTGACGCAAGAGGGCGGTCGTTTCCTGCAGCCTGGCCTGCAGCGCATCGTAGGCTTGGGCATCCACGACTTCGACGGGGCGGTCCTGGCAAACTCCGATGCAGGGACGCGAGGCTTCAAGTTTTCCGCAGCCGATGCATTGCCAGGCCAGAATTCTTTCGACACCTTTGCTTTGTTCCTTGCGCATGGCTTTTCCTCAGGAATCGGAGTCTGTCGACTCTTCGGGTGAGTTTTTTTCGGATTCTGCTTTCTCTCTGGCCTTTTTCACGCGTAGTCGCTCGTTCTTGCTGTCGTCATTGAAAAAGGCATACCGCCCCGCCAGCACACAGCCTTTCATGCCTGGATCGCAGGGCTTTTGCGCCACTTTGTTGCATAGACCGTTTTCTTCATGGGGACAACTCCATGCACCCGCAGCCATGTCTTTCTCCTTCGTTCTGTTTCAGGGTTTGAGCCACCCGGAGGTGGTGAACTCTTCACTCAACAGGCGCAGCTCGTTCTGATGCAAGGTTGCGATACGAGCGACCAGATCTTCGCCCTTGGGCAGCAAATGTACCTCGACCTGTCTTCGGTCTTCCTGGTTAGGCCGCCGTTCGACCAGCCCAGCCTTGACGCATCGATCAACCAATGCAACCACCCCGTGATGCTTGGACTGGAGATGCTCTGCCAGTTCCCCGATGGTGGCCCATTCACGTTCGGAGCCTCCTTTCAGTTGCAGCAGTAACTGGTATTGCAAAGGTGTTGCGCCATTTTCCTGGCAGATGGATTCGCTGATGCGCAGAAATCGGCGCAACTGCTGCCTGAAATGAGCCAGCCTTCTGTAATCGTTGAGCGCGAGCGTTTCAGAATTTTTCATTTTCATCTTGACAATGAAGGATCCATCGGCTTAAATCATATCACGCTATGATATGTTTAGGCTGTCAGGAATTGGGAAGGGTGGCCGGATCGTGGAAGGTGGAAGGTGGAAGGTGGAAGGTGGAACGCGTACATGCTGCCTTACACAAGAGAGTCGCTATAAATGTATAGATGCATAACAGACGAAAAGGAGTTCGTATCATGAAATTGTCCAATCTTGCCAGAATGCCGTTTTCGGCCAATGAAGCGTGGCGTGAATTGTCCAGTCAGGTTGATGCGCAAGTCGCCAGAATTTTCCTGTCTCTGGTTGTGCCGCTCTCCCTGCTTCCACCAGCGATGATTTACCTGGCAGGAAATCATTATGGTGATGCCTTGTTCGAAGGCCTGGGTTCGAAGCCTTGGGCCCGGATTGCGGTTCTCTTTTTTATCGGAGAGATGCTTTCAGTGGGTTTGATGGGCTGGCTGATCAAACAGGTGGTGAAGAACTGGAATGGAAACATCAGTTACCGCAATGCCTATCTGCTTGCCGCCATTGCCCCGGTTCCACTCTGGTTTTCTTCTTTAGGGTTGCTGGCTCCGAGTATCGCGCTGAATGCGGGTGTTTCCTTTATCGCGCTTTGTCTTTCCAGTGGTTTGATTTACCAAGGCATTCGTTCGATGAGCGGTGTAACTGAAGATGTGGAGGCCGGTGCAGTCACGCAGGTCGTTTTCGGTGCGGGATTGATGGTTTGGGGCTTGTTGCTTTCCCTGGTCATGCTTCCGCTTTGAGTACGGAGTACGCTGAGTGCTTGTTGTTACTGGAGATGCCCTCGACAGGTCTGTCCCGAGCATTGACGAAGGGCTCAGGTCGAACGGAATTGATCAGTTTCCTTACAATTAACAAATCGTATTTCTGATTGATCCGCCGCTTCGTCAGTTTGTCTGGCGAAGCGGTTTTTTGTTGGGTCGTCTGAACGGAAGCACGAACGAAGGCTAATAAGCTGAAAAAACCGGCTGGCAGGCAGGCGTAATGAACGCACTGCCCCGTTTTTCAGGTTGGTTTTTCAGGTTTTACCCGCGCCGCATGGCATCGAAGAACTCGCCGTTGTTCTTTGTTGATTTGATCTTGTCGAGCAGGAATTCCATCGCTTCCATGTCGTCCATGTTGTAGAGCAGCTTGCGAAGCACCCACATCTTCTGCATGACATCCGGCTTGAGCAGGAGTTCTTCGCGGCGAGTGCCCGAGCGGTTGACGTTGATTGCCGGGTAGACACGCTTTTCGGCCATGCGGCGGTCAAGATGAATTTCCATGTTGCCCGTGCCCTTGAACTCCTCGTAGATCACATCGTCCATGCGGCTGCCCGTGTCGATCAGGGCGGTGGCGATAATGGTCAGCGAGCCACCTTCCTCGATGTTGCGTGCCGCACCGAAGAAACGCTTTGGACGTTGCAGGGCGTTGGCATCCACACCGCCAGTGAGCACCTTGCCCGAGGCGGGGGCAACGGTGTTGTAGGCACGAGCCAGCCGGGTAATAGAGTCCAGCAGGATCACCACATCCTTTTTGTGTTCGACCAATCTTTTGGCCTTCTCGATCACCATTTCGGCGACTTGAACATGGCGTGTGGCGGGTTCGTCGAAGGTCGAAGCCACAACTTCGCCTTTGACGGAACGCTGCATTTCCGTGACTTCTTCAGGACGTTCGTCGATGAGCAGAACGATCAACTCGACATTCGGGTGATTGACGGAAATGGCATGGGCAATGTGCTGCATCATGACCGTTTTCCCGCTCTTGGGGCTGGCGACCAGAAGGCCGCGCTGGCCTTTGCCGATGGGCGCGATGATGTCGATGATACGAGAGGTTGTGTTTTCCTCGCCCCGCATGTCGCGTTCGAGGAAAAGATGTTCGTCGGGGTGCAGCGGGGTCAGGTTTTCGAAAAGAATCTTGTTTTTCGAGGCTTCCGGTGATTCACCATTGACCTTATAAACCTTGACCAGTGCGAAATAACGCTCGCCATCCCGGGGAACCCGCAATTCGCCTTCAACCGTGTCGCCCGTGTGAAGATTGTATCGGCGGATCTGCGAAGGCGTAACGAAAATGTCATCCGTATTGGCCAGATAGGAAGTTTCAGGGGTACGCAAGAAACCATAGCCATCCGGCAGGACTTCGAGCACGCCATCACTGACGATGACGTCGCCTTTTCTGGCGTGGTTCTTGAGCAGGGCAAAGATGAGTTCCTGCTTGCGCATTCGGTTTGCGTCGTCGATCTCGGCGGCAATGGCCATTTCGATCAATTGACTGACGTGCAGAACCTTGAGCTCCGATAGGTGCATGTGAAAAAGCCTGTTGGACGTGAAGTGGGTAAGAGGGAGGGGGGGAGGAGGGCGTCTTGGCCGTTGAACCGGGTTGTCGTGTGTGCAGTGAGGCTGCGCACACGATTCACGCCAGCGCGGTGCGCCGGTGGGAAAATGCTTTGGGTGTTCTTGGGAAGCAGGGAGACTTGGGGGGTGAGACCTGGATTGCAGGAATCCAGATGGACGACGCAATTAAAATTAACCGGGTTCAGAAATCAGGCGGATCAAACTTCAAAAACTTCAGCGACTTCACTGATTTCACACTTTCGTGTGTTGATCGCGGCAGTGCAAAGCAGGCTGCGACTGAACCCGTACCCGGAAAAATGCGTCGTCCGGAAAAACGTGAGGCCGAACTCTATTCGACTCAGAGATGGCTGTCAATAAACGCTGTCAGTTGCGATTTTGAAACTGCGCCGACTTTGGTCGCTTCGACATTGCCGCCCTTGAAGAGCATCAGGGTGGGAATCCCGCGAATCCCGAATTCACCAGGGGTTTTCTGGTTTTCGTCGATGTTGATCTTGGCCACCTTGAGTTTGCCTGCATATTCTTTCGCGACTTCGTCGAGGATGGGGGCGATCATCTTGCAGGGGCCGCACCATTCGGCCCAGAAATCAAGCAAAACGGGCTGGCTGGCTTCAAGAACTTCTGCCTTGAAAGTGGTGTCGGTGACGTGATGGATATGTTCGCTCATGGCGTCCTCGTGTGTGATGAGAAATCGGTGGAAAACTGGAGAGACCGGAATGCTCAAGCTCTCATGAATACCGGGTTCATTGTATCAAACGACTTCCTTCTGTTGATCCGTTTTCGAAGAAACGGCAAGGGCTCGTCGGGTTCGCCGGAGCAAAAATCGTGCGGGATCAATCGCTTCGACCAGATCAGCTTCCAGCGACAAAGGTTCGACATTGATCTGGCTGGCCAGCAATTCCGCAGCCAGTTCAGACCAGACCAGGCCGCGTGCGCCGAAACCCAGTATGCCGTAAAGCCCTGGCGCGCGGCGAATATCGGCCAGGTTGACGGTTTGTTCATCCTGTTTTCCCGGCAGGAAAGCCTCGGGTGCGGGCAAAGCACCCACAAGGGGCAAGCGATCCTGGGTCATCGAACGCACCCCCGCACGACCGGCGAGGTTTTCGGTGGGCTCGTGGATGCGGGTACTGCTGCCGGGCAGACTGAATTCCAGGCGGGAGAGGTTGTCGGCGTGGTCTTCTGGTCGCAGTTCGAGGCCGGCATCGTCGGCGATGAAACTGGCTCCGATGCTTCGCAGTCCGTCGATGATCGGTGTGACATAACCCAGACGGCACACGACCACATCGGGTGCATCCAGCACTTGAGCGTCCAGATGGCTGACCTGCCCGCGTGCCGGTCGCAGGGGCAGGCGGATGCCGTGCGGGGCGAGCAGGGGGAGGGCTCCCTGGGCATTGGCCAGAATCAGTGTCGGAGCCGATGCGACAATTTTTCCCGTCGCGTTGAAGACCTGCCAGTGGTTATCGATACGCTCAAAACGAACGATCTCTTGAGCGAAGTGTGTTGTCAGCCGATCGCCGCAGCGGTTCAGGTTGGCCTGGCACAAACTGGCCGGATTGACCCAGCCGCCGCCCGGGAACCACCACCCGCCGTGGGCTACCGGCCATCCGGCCAGTTGGCATGCGGTTTCGCGGTCTGCGAATTGCAGATAGTCGGCCGGAGGCTGCTGCGCGTCGATCAGCAGGCGTTGGCTGGCTTCGTGTCCGGGGTCGCGCGCCAGATGCAGCACACCGCAATCCTGCCAGCGCGGGTGCTGGCCAAAGGCTTCAAGATTTTGCAGATGACGGCGAAGATGCAGAAAGCCCGCCCGCGTCCAGCGGGCCAGCAAGTTGTCGTCGCTACTGGGAAGAGGGCGCAATACTGCGGCATGGTTGCCCGATGCTCCCCTGGCTGGTGCTTCGGCGGCGTCGATGAGTTCGATCCGCCAGCTCCGCGCAGCGAGCTGTTGTGCGACAGCGCAACCGGCCATGCCCGCACCGAGGATGATGGCGTGGCGTTCTGGCGAGCTCGCAGCCTGGCGGTTGCCGATGCGGAAAATGCCCCGGGTCATTTCACGTTTACCACCGAAGCCGGGGGATTTTTCCAGCAGAAAACCGGTATCGGCAAGCGCTTTGCGAACGGCCCCGGCGACAGACCAGGTGGCCAGTGTCGCCCCCGTGACGGCCAGCCGCGCCAGGCTGGAATAAATGCGGGGTGACCAGAGATCGGGGTTTTTCGCCGGGGAAAAACCGTCGAGATAGAAGGCGTCAACCCGGGCGCGCAGTTTCGGCAAAAGTTCGGCTGCGTCACCAAAGAACAGGGTCAGGATGACATGGTCATCGTCGAAGCAGAGGCGATGCGCGCCGGGAAGGAGCGTGGGCCATTGCTTTTGTAATGCCGCCGCCAGCCCCGCAAGTTCTGGCCAGGCAGCATGGACTTGCGCCAGATCATCGGTGCGGAAGGGGTGTTTCTCAAAGGAGATGAAGTGCAGGCGGTCGCAGCGTTGAGGGTCGTCGCGCCACGCCTGCCAGGTTGCCAGGAAATTGAGGCCGAGGCCAAAGCCGGTTTCGACGATGACGAAGCGAGTCCGTCCGCGCCAGCGCACCACTTTTTCTTCCCCGGATTCGAGCAGCCCGTTGCCCGCGAGGAAGACATGGCGAGCCTGCCCCAGGCCACCATCGGTGGAATGGTAGATATCGCCGTAATCCACCGACCAGGGCGTGCCATCGACAGCCCAGGCGAGGGTGGCGGGGGAGAGGGTGGGGCTTTGATCCAAGGGTTGGGAGGGCTTCGCCAATCGCGTCATGTCTGTTGAAAGGGCTTCATCGCAGGGGGGCGTTCGCCCAGACAAGGATGCAAAAGTTCTCCGCAGGGGGGAATCATCCTTCGCCCGTTTAGCCCATTCAACAGCAGGGGCGAAAGATGTTTCGCCCCTGCCAGGCGAACGGTTCATACATCACCGTATCAGATCCATCGTGCCGAAGGTTCATTCTCCCCTTGGTCGGTTCATTCTGCCCGCATTTGTGGGAAGAGAATGACGTCGCGGATGTTCGGGCTGTCGGTGAGCAGCATCACCAGCCGGTCGATGCCGATGCCGCAGCCGCCGGTGGGCGGCAGGCCGTATTCAAGGGCGCGGATGAAGTCTGCATCGTAGTACATCGCTTCTTCGTCACCAGCGTCCTTGGCTTTGGCCTGTTCGAGGAAACGCGCGGCCTGGTCTTCGGCGTCGTTCAATTCCGAGAAGCCGTTGGCAATTTCGCGCCCGACGATGAAAAGCTCGAAGCGTTCGGTGATCTCGGGGTTGGCGTCGTTGCGGCGCGCGAGCGGCGAGACTTCGGCCGGGTAGTCGATGATGAAGGTCGGCTCCCAGAGTTCGGCTTCGGCGCAGGCTTCAAAGAGCTGGAGTTGTAGTGAACCCAGGCCACCGGGCTTGACCGGTTCACCGAAATCCTTGATTTTCTGTTTGAGCCAATCGGCATCGTTGAGCTGGAGGATCTGGAAGCCCGGGTGGTATTTCTGGATCGCCTCGACGATGGTCAGCCGCGCAAAGGGTTTGGAAAGATCGAGCGTGCGTCCTTGATATTCGAAAACTTCTGTCCCCAGAGCTTCCCGGGCCGACTGGCGCAGCAGGCCTTCGGTGAAGTTCATCAGCATCCGGTAGTCCGCATAGGCCTCGTAGAACTCCATCATGGTGAACTCGGGGTTGTGGCGCGGCGAGATGCCTTCATTGCGGAAGTTGCGGTTGACCTCGAATACCTTTTCGAATCCGCCGACCACCAGACGCTTGAGGTAGAGCTCCGGTGCGATACGCAGGAACAATTCCATGTCGAGGGCATTGTGGTGCGTCTTGAAAGGCTTGGCGGCCGCACCGCCGGGAATGGGGTGCATCATCGGTGTCTCAACTTCGAGGAAGCCGTGATTGACCATGTAATTGCGGATCGACTGGATCAT
>CAZCOS010000083.1:0-7544 GCA_964500605.1 uncultured Sterolibacterium sp. | reverse complement strand
GAAATTATAACATAAAACATTGCGTTATCTTAGTAATATCAATGGGTTATTGATATATCAGGGGCGACTAAATACACCGACCTGGTGTGGTTTTTTGATAGGTAGCACAATCAATCTTATGTGTTTTGTATCCAAGGGTGGAGGGTTTTATCCGGACAGCTACAGTTTGGCTATTGATTTAACCTGCAGTGGTGATAGTAACGGCTTTTTGACAGTCAAAGAAAATGTTATTGACCAAAACGTTCCTGCTGGATTTGACCGAAAAATCCTTTTGAAAGCTGCAGCCAGTCGTGTCATGGCCCGTTGGCCGGGGTATTCCTTGAACCCGCCCATGCCAGAGAGGATTATTGTTGAGCTCATGAAACGTCTCGACATGGCGGCAAGTTGTCCGAATTCATTTACCAACTGGAAGCAGTGTCCGGGCTGATTTGTGGTGCGCTGTCGGCGTGTTGCATCTTGCGCATGAGCAGGTGACCGAATGAAGGATAATCCTGCCTTCTTTAGGTCATTCTTTTTCCTACCGCATGTCTATCCACGCCGATCTGCCCGAAGTTGCTGACATCGCAGCTGCGCTGGGGGTTTGTGGCGGGTTGGCTTGCCGATTTGATGTCGATGTGCTGGAACGCTGCGATTCGACCAATACTCGCCTGATGGTGCGGGCCGAGGCGGGAGCACCTTCGGGGACGGTCATCGTGGCCGGGCAGCAGACGGCAGGACGGGGTCGCCGTGGGCGAGTCTGGCACAGTGCGCCGGGCGATACGCTCATGTTTTCCCTTCTCTGGCGATTTCCGCGCGGCACTTCTCTGAGCGGGCTTTCGCTTACGGCCGGGCTGGCCGTGATCGATGCGCTGAATGCCTTGGCTGCGGTTTCTTCGTCTGGTCCTTGCACAACGCCTGCGCAATTAAAGTGGCCCAATGATGTGCTCGTCGGTTCGCGCAAGCTGGCTGGCATCCTGACCGAGCTCGTGTCCGGCAGCGCGGCAGGGGGCACAGCGGCGGTCATTGGTATTGGCCTGAACCGGCGACTGCCCGTTGGCTTACCCGATGCCCTGCGCCAACAGGTCGCCACCCTCGATGATTTTTTTCAACCGTTGCCTGGCACCGCCACGCTGCTCGCGCATTTGCTGGCCGCCTTGCAGGCCCGCCTGGAAATTTTTTCCCGGCAAGGGTTTGCCGTATTGCAAGCAGACTGGTGTGCTCACCACGCCTTTCAGAATCAACCGGTTCGTCTGCTGGGCGACGAAGGGCCCGTGCGGGAGGGGATTTGTCGGGGTGTGGATGAAGAAGGCCGCCTCCTGCTGGAAACCGGAAACGGGGTGGAGCATCTGCTTAGTGGCGAACTTAGCCTGCGTCCTCTTGCAGGAGGAGTGTGACAACATGACGACGAAGGCTCCGAAGTTACAGCAGGAACAGCAGAAACAGAAAACGCACCTTTGTCTGGATTGTGGCAACACACGTCTGAAGTGGGGGCTGTGGTCTTGCGTGGAAAACCGCTGGTTGGGTCAGGATGCCCTGCCGCTGGATGATCTTGCCCGCCTCGGCGGTATTCTTGAGAATCTGCCCGAAGAAATCCGCCCGACCCGGGCCACGGCTTGCATCGTTGCGGCCTCCACCGCGCGCGCCGATCTTGAGCGTGTTTCAGAAAAAGTGAGTCTACGCCTGCTTTGGAATGAAAGCAGGTACTCACAATGCGGTGTGACGAACGGCTACGATCAGCCGGAACGGCTGGGGGCCGACCGTTGGGCGGCTCTTATCGGCGCACATCACCTCCTGCCGGGCACGGCTTGTCTGGTCGTCAATGCGGGGACGGCCACGACGGTCGATCATCTGGATGCAGCCGGACGGTTTCAGGGCGGCTTGATCCTGCCGGGCGTGGATCTGATGCGACGTGTGCTTGCGGGAGGGACGGCCCAGCTTCCTTTGGCCGAGAGCGATTTCCAGGCCTTGCCGCGCCACACCCATGCGGCCATTGTCAGTGGTTGTCTGCAAGCGACCGCCGGAGCGATCGAGCGCATGTTCCGACTATTGAGCACGCAAACCACATCAGCCGGCGCAATCTGTCTGCTTTCTGGCGGTGCGGCGGGAAGTGTCGTTCCTTTGCTGGACATTCCCGTGCGTCGCGTTGAAAATCTCGTGCTTGAAGGCTTGCTTCGCATTGCCTTGTCTGACGACGAGGTAACGAGATAGCCAGGTCAATTGATGAGCCGCTTGAACACTTGATCGCCTGGGCTTCGCGCCCCTTTTTCTTCCGGAGTTTTCATGGACAATCTTCGCATTCAGCTCGATGAATCGGACATTCCGACGCATTGGTATAACGTTGTCGCCGACATGCCCAACCCACCCGCTCCGCCGCTGGGGGGAGACGGCAAGCCGGTCGCGCCTGAAAAAATGCTGGAGATTTTCCCGGCCAACCTGCTGGAGCAGGAAATGTCGGCGCAACGATGGATTGCGATTCCGGAAGAGGTTCGCGAAATTTACCGTCTGTGGCGTCCGGCCCCGCTGTGTCGCGCCCGTCGGCTAGAGCAACTGCTCGGCACCCCGGCGAAGATTTACTACAAGTACGAAGGCGTCTCCCCCGCAGGTTCGCACAAACCCAATTCCGCCGTGCCTCAAGCGTATTACAACAAGCAAGCGGGCATCAAGCGGCTGACCACCGAAACCGGTGCGGGCCAATGGGGCTCGTCCATCGCCCTGGCTGGACAGATGTTCGGACTGGAAGTGCGCGTCTATATGGTGCGCGTCAGCTACGAGCAGAAAGCTTTTCGTCGTTCGCTGATGCAAACCTGGGGTGCCGAAGTCTTCCCCAGCCCCAGCCCGCACACGCAGGCCGGGCGGGACATCCTTGCACAGGATCCGGAAAGCCCGGGCTCGTTGGGCATCGCCATTTCCGAAGCCGTCGAAGAAGCCGCCTCGCGTGCCGACACGAACTATGTGCTCGGCTCGGTGCTCAATCACGTTGTGCTGCACCAGAGCGTCATCGGTCTGGAGGCCAAGAAGCAGTTTGAAAAGATCGGGGCTTATCCTGATGTCGTTTTCGCGGCCTGCGGTGGGGGCTCCAACTTCGGCGGCATCGCTTTCCCTTTCCTTGCCGACAAGGCTGCGGGGAAGAAGGTGCGCCTCGTCGCAGTTGAACCGGCTTCCTGCCCGACCCTCACCCGGGGTCACTACGCCTACGACTACGGCGATTCCTCGGGCTACACGCCCCTGATGCTGATGTATACCCTCGGTCACGACTTCGTGCCCCCTGGCATTCACGCGGGCGGTCTGCGCTATCACGGTGATTCGCCGCTCGTGTCACAGCTCTACAAGGAAGGGCTCATCGAAGCGCTGGCCGTCAATCAGCTTGCGACCTTCGATGCTGGCGTGCAGTTCGCCCGTGCCGAAGGCATCATCCCCGCTCCCGAATCCAATCACGCCATTCGCGCCTGTATCGATGAAGCCTTGCACTGCAAGGAAACCGGCGAGCCGAAGACCTTGCTCTTCTGTCTGTCTGGTCACGGCCACTTCGATATGGCCTCCTACGACAAGTATTTTGCCGGCCAACTCGAAAACTACGCCTACCCAGCCGAAGCCATCGAAGCCGCGCTGCACCGTCTGCCCAAGGTGGGCTGAACCTTCCAGGGCTTGCGACGTTCATGGTAATTTTCTGGCGCAGCGTTTTTCTGTTGCTGCTTCTGGTCAATCTGCTCGTTTTCGCCTGGAGCCAGGAGTATTTCGGCCGTCTGGATGATGGCCGTGAGCCTTTGCGCGTCGGTCGGCAGCTTGATCCGGAAAAGCTGCGGATATCTCCTTTGACCGCTGAAGAAGCCGCAGAACGCCTGAAACCGCCCCCGGTGGTTCAAGCCTGTCGGCTGATCAAGGAGCTCAGCCCGGACGAGGCGCAGAAATTGATGGATCGCGCCCAGGCCGAGCTTGGCCTGAAGGACCTAAAGTTCACCCGTGTGGTTGAGGAAGCCGGTTCGGCGCGTTGGGTGCACATTCCGGCTCTGCCCGACAAGGCCACGACAGAACGGAAGATGCAGGAAATCCGTCGGCTCGGGATTACCGATGCGGCCCTGATGCGTGACGACAGCACAGGCCGCTTTGCCATTTCCCTCGGGGTTTTCAGCACGCCCGAAGCGGCGTCGGTTCGTCTGCAAGACTTGACCCGGCACGGCATTCGTTCCGCCATCATCTCTGCTCACCCGCGAGCCATGTCCAAGGCCCGGATTACGGTACGCGGGCCGCAGCCGCTGCTGGCCGGGCCACTGCCCGCCCTGCTCGAAACCCTGAATCTGACCGAAAAACCTCAAGAAGACTGTCCAAACCCATGACCATCGCCACCACCGACGACACACGCATTCTGGGCTTGACCGGCGGAATCGGCAGCGGAAAAAGTGCAGCTGCCGAACTGTTCGCCGAATTGGGCGTGGCCGTCATCGACGTCGATCGCATCGCCCACGCACTCACAGCCCCCAACGGGGCCGCCATGGAAGACATCCGGAAAACATTTGGCGATACGCTCATCGCGCCCGACGGTTCACTGGACCGGGCCGCCATGCGCAAACTGGTTTTCAGCGACCCCACCGCCAAAAAACGTCTGGAGCTCATTCTCCACCCCATGATTGGCTACGAAAGTCGCCAGCGTTGCCGGGCTGCCCACGCCTCGGGCTCGCCCTACGTCGTGCTGGTGGTGCCCTTGCTTGTCGAGTCCGGAACCTATCGTAATCGTGTGGCTCGCATTCTCGTCGTTGATTGCAGTGAAGAAACCCAGGTCAGCCGCGTCATGAAGCGCAGCGGACTCGAAGCCGAAGAAGTTCGCCGCATCATGGCCACCCAGGCCACGCGCGAGGCAAGGCGGGCCGTGGCCAATGAAGTCATCGACAATGATGGTGATCTGGATCACCTGCGCACACAGGTTGCCCACCTGCACCAGAAGTACCTCGCGATGGTCGCTGCAAAAAAATCCTTGACGGATGGTTGAGCTTTATGCACGAATCGTTCAGAATCCCCGGATATTTTCCCTGCCGGTCGGTTCGCCTCCCCTTGCCTGATGCCTGACAGCCTCCAGCGTGCCGCGTGATTACCTACGAATATCCTCTTAAAGAGCACATTCGCACCTTGTTGCGTCTGGAGGATCTGTTCGTCAAGGCCCAGTACTTCATTGATTCCGATGTCCACGAAGATCACCACGTTGCCCTGCTGACCATTTTCGAGATTCTCGAAGTGGCCGCCCGGGCCGACCTCAAATTCGACCTGGTTCAGGAACTCGAACGACAGCGTCAAACCCTCCTCTCCTTCCGCAATAACCCGGATATTTCCGAAGAAGCTCTTTCTGGCGCGCTCTACGAAATCGAACTGGCCAGTGCGCAAATGCTCGCCATGCAAGGAAAGATCGGCCAGTATCTGCGTGAAAACGAATGGCTGATGTCGATCAAAAATCGTGCCGCCATTCCGGGAGGCGTTTGCGAATTCGACCTGCCTGCTTATCACTACTGGCTGCACCGCGACCCGGAGAACCGTCGTGAAGCTCTCAGCGGCTGGCTGGCCCCGATGCAGCCCATCCATGCCGGTTTGGCCATCGTTTTGCGCCTGTTGCGAGCCTCGGGCCGTCCCGAGCAGCAGCTTGCCACGCATGGTGCATTTCAACTCATGCTGGCCGGCCGAACAGCCGTCATGCTCCGCCTGCGCGTCGACCGACAAGCCCCCTGTATCCCGGAAATCAGTGCCAACAAATACGCACTGAACATCCGCTTCGTCAGCCCCGAGCACGGTGCGGATCACCGCACGCGTCAATCCACTGAAGACATTCCCTTCGAGCTGACGTTCTGCAATCTGTAAGGGAATCGAACGCTACCGGGATTTTCCGTGAATAACACAACACTTTCCCCCCCCCCTTCTTCCGCAATACGCAAAGTCGCATGCCCGAGCTGTGGTAAGCCGGTCGCCTGGCAGGTCGAAAACCGTTATCGCCCTTTCTGCTCGGAACGCTGCAAGACCATGGACTTTGGGGCCTGGGCGACGGAAAGCTATCGGATCGCATCGTCGACGCCGGCTGACCCATCAGAATCTGAAACCTTTTCCTGAAAGGGGCGTCATTTTCACAGAATCGGCCATAATACGTTACAGCGTCCCCCGTTTTGGGACGTCCAAATCTGACAGGCATTCTGGAGAAAGAAGCAGGTGCAAGCATGAAATATACCGGGCAGCGGAAAGGACCGACCAACCATCTGGTCGGCTTCACCATGGTCGTGCTGCTGCACGTAATGGTCGCTTACGCCCTTTTGACGGGCCTGGCGCGTAAGGTCGTCGAAGTCGTGCGCGCGCCGATCGAAACCAAGATCATCGAAGAAATCAAGAAAGAGCCGGAAGCCGACAAGCCGCCACCACCGCCGCCCAAGCTTGCACCACCACCGCCGCCCTATATTCCGCCGCCTGAGATCAATATCGCGCAACCTTCCATCGCGCCGGTCAATACCATCACGGCGGTTACGACGACGAAGCCGGTGGAACCGCCGCCTCCCGCTGCACCTGCACCCGTACCGGTGGCTCCGCCGAAGCCGAGTGTGAGAACCGCACCGGTCATCGACGCAGCCCGTTCTTGCGAAAAGCCGGAATATCCTTCGGCTTCGAAGCGACTTGAGGAAGAGGGCACCGTGGTGGTGAACTTCCTCATCAATACGGATGGTCACGTTGTGGATAGCAAGATCGAAAAATCCAGCGGCTTTGACCGTCTCGACCAGGCAGCGCGCGCTGCACTGGGCAAGTGTAAATTCAAGCCTGGCACAGTTGATGGCAAACCCGAGCAAAGCTGGGCGAGCATCAAATACACCTGGCGTCTGGAACAGTGACACCCGGAGATTCCATCCATTCCTGCACACCTGGCCTCAAAACGACCCCTTGCACTGAGCGTATCGGAGAAATCATGTCCATCAAGAAATCCCTCTCGTCCCTTTTTGTCGCCGCCCTGATTGCGGGTACGGCACTTCCGGCGTTCCTCGGTTCCGGCATCGCACAAGCCCAGGAAACCGCCACGGCCCCGGCGGGTGCAGATTCGGCCGCCTCCGCGGCTGCAGTTCCCGCGTCGGCCGCCTCCGCGACGCCTGCCGCCCCCGCAGCAGACACGGCAAGTAGCAAGGAAACGGTCGACAACCCCTACGGGCTGGATGCACTCTGGAAGCAGGGCGATTTCGTTGCCAAGGGGACCTTGCTCATCCTCCTCATCATGTCCTTCGGCTCGTGGTACATCCTGGCCATCAAGCTCTATGAGCAATTCAAGCTGCGTAGCCAGGCCAAGCACATGCAGGAAACCTTCTGGACGGCCGGTTCGATCGAAAAGGGTATCGAAGGTCTGGCGCAGGATGGCCCCTTCCGCTACATCGCCGAAACCGGTGTGAATGCGGTCAATCAATACCAGAAAGCCAATCCGGGCACGATCGATCTGAATTCCTGGTCCATCATGGCGATTCAGCGTGCCGTCGATTCCGTTCAGGGACGCATGCAGGATGGTCTCTCCTTCCTTGCCACGGTCGGCTCGACCGCTCCCTTCGTGGGCCTGTTCGGCA
>CAZCOS010000082.1:0-7553 GCA_964500605.1 uncultured Sterolibacterium sp. | reverse complement strand
GCGCTTGACCTCATGCGGCTTGGCGGAAAAAGTTTTCATAGAACCCTCGACAGCCCTTGCCGGATTGGGCCGGCAGGAGGCGAAATCATTGCGGAAACTGCGCATTATATGTAACTCGGACAAACGCTGTCAAACAAATACGCAATCTGTTCCGAAAGCTCCGGTACAGCAGGCTTGCGCACTGGACTTTACACAGCAACCCGCGTCCAGTCGAAACAAGGCCCCGGGTCGGTTTTCCGGCCCGGCGCAATGTCGGAATGCCCGGCGATTGCTGCCCGGGGCCACGTCTTTCGCAACAGCTGCAACAAGGCGTTCAGTGTCGCGTACTGCTCGTCCTCGAAAGGCCGATCATCACAGCCTTCAAGCTCGATGCCAATGGAAAAATCGTTGCAACGTTCTCGCCCTTCCCATTGCGAAACCCCGGCATGCCAGGCGCGGTCATGGCAGGCGACGAACTGCAAAAGCTGGCCGTCACGCCGGATCAAAAAGTGCGCGGAAACACGCAGGGTATGAATATCTGCATAGTAGGGATGTACCGAGGGATCCAGCGTGTTGGTAAATAGTGCCGTAATGCCCGGCCCGCCGAATTCGCCAGGCGGCAGACTGATGGCATGAAGAACGATGAGCGAGACGGTTTCGCCGGGTGGGCGGGCATCGAAATTCGGTGAAGCGATGCGTTGAAACTCAACGTCACACTGGTCCGTAATCCCTTCAAGCCACCCCTCGGCATCGAGCTGCCAGGACGGGCCGGAAGAAAAGGCGCTCATTCGTTCAGCCCCAGTCTTTCCATGCGGTAGCGCAGTGAACGGAAGGTCACCCCCAGCAAGCGGGCGGCTGCCGTACGATTGAAGCGGGTTTTCTGAAGGGCATCGAGGATGACCTGTTTTTCGACCTGATCGAGGTGATCCTGCAAGGGCAAGCGACCCGCCGGAATGGAAAATTCAGCGATGGCCTCACGCTCCCTGTCCTGCATCGCTTCCGACTCAGTGCCCATCTCCACCGATGAAGGGGTCAGCTGCAAGTCCGCCACATCGATCACATCACTTTCCATCAGGGCCAGCGCGCGTTCCAGCGTGTTTTCCAGTTCGCGCACATTGCCAGGGAAAGTGTGGTTGCACAGCGCAGACATTGCTCTATCGGTCAGCACAGGAGAGGGAAGCCCCGCCTCCGCGGCCAACCTGTCCAGAAAGGTCCGGGCCAGTTCCGGAATGTCCTCCCTGCATTCTCGCAAGGCCGGCATGCGCAGGGTGATGACGTTCAGGCGATAGAACAGGTCCTGACGGAAGCGGCCCTGCTCGACCCATGCTTTCAAGTCCTGATGGGTTGCACAGATGATGCGGACATCGACCGGTTCTTCGACAGTCGCCCCCACCTTTCGGACCTTCTTTTCCTGTATGGCGCGTAGAAGCTTGACCTGCATGGACAGTGGCAAATCCGCCACCTCATCGAGAAACAGCGTTCCGCCATGTGCAGCCTGAAAAAAACCGTCCCGCTCGGCCTCGGCTCCCGTAAAAGCCCCCTTGCGATATCCGAAAAACTCGCTTTCCATCAGGTTTTCCGGAATCGCACCGCAATTCACTGCAACGAAAGGCTTTTCCCGACGCGCACCCAGTCGATGGATGAGGCTGGCACACAGCTCCTTGCCACTACCGGATTCGCCGGAGATATAGACGGCGGCCTGGCTACGCGCCACACGCTCGATCATGTGTCTGACCTGTTCGATAGCCGGTGATTGTCCCAACAGACTCCGGCTGATCGTGGAATGCTCCGGAGTCGCGCCACGCGGCAGATTGATGGCCGACTTAACCAGCGCGCGTAACTGTTCGAGCGAAACGGGCTTGGAAAGGTAATCGAACGCACCGGATTTCAGGGCCTGAACCGCGTTTTCCATGCTGCCATGCGCTGTGATGACGGCGACGGGTAAGTCCTGGCAATGCTCGTTGATGTGCGCAACCAGCTGCAAGCCCTCGCCATCGGGCAAACGCATATCCGTCAGGCAAAGCTGAAAGCGATGGGTTTCAAGAAGCTTTTTCGCTTCGGCCACCGTCCCCGCAGACAGACAGGTCAGGCCCATACGCAGCAGTGTGAGCTCCAGCAATTCGCGAATATCCGGTTCGTCATCGACGACCAGTACCTGTGCTTCTGAACGATTCTGTCGGCGCTCTCCACGCTCTCCGCGATTCGCACTCATGAAACGTCTCCCTTGCCCGTCACACAAAAATGCGCGCCCGGCGCGTTGCCACAATACTGAAGCTGCGCGCCATTTGCCTCACACAGCTCACGGGCGATATACAGTCCCAGCCCTGTTCCCTGGGCGTGAGAAGTGTAAAAAGGCTCAAAAATCTGCGAGACCACTGCCGGATCAATCCCGCTCCCATCGTCGGTGACATGTAGTGCCGTCAGACCGCCGTCCCGCGCACAGGCCTCGATGCGAATGCCACCCGGCGTACCGAGCCCATGACGCAGGGCATTGCCCAGCAGATTGGCCAGCACCCGGTTCAAATGGCCCCGGTCGAAAAACAACATGATTTTTTCATCCACTTGCCACTGAACCGCCCCGATCACCCGAGGATCATGAATCGCGTATTCCTCCAGAAAACTCTGAAGAAAGGTTCTCAGATTCAGCAATTCGGGCAAAGCGCGGTCACGCCGCCCCAGTTCGAGCACCTCGGTCACTAGACGGTTCAAACGCTGTGAATTGTCGCTGATGATGCGCGTCAATCGCTGGCGGGTTAATTCCCGCTGTTCCTCGACCAACAGCTCGGCGGCATGGCTGATGGCCGCAAGCGGATTCCGGATTTCGTGCGCCATATTGGCCGTTAGCCGTCCCAAGGCGGCGAGCTTGACCTGCTGTGCCTGCTCGAGCAGCCGATCCATATCCTCCAGATAGATCAGCGCATTTCCGGATTCTCCGGCGGGTACGAATCGCAGTTGCAGCATGCGGCCTGAATCCAGTGTCAATGTCTGGCCTCGACGATATTCGCGCGCGCCCGCTTCCCGCCATTGACGATACGCCTCCAGCAAGGCGAGCGGCATCGAGGCCCGCCCCCCGGTCGATATCTCCAGGTTCAACAAGCGTCTGGCGCAAGGATTGGTTTGTTGGATCACCCCCTGTTCATCCACCACCAGCACGCCATTTTCAAGATCACGGATCACTTGGGCATTGAGCTTCAACTGCTCGTTCAGCTCACGTCCGCGCTCCTGCGCAAGACGCTCATTGGTGATGACCCGTCGCGCAAGCAGACGGGCACTGATGGCGGTTGCGAAAAAGCCGATGCAGATGATGCCCGACTGAACAAAATCGCCGGGGTCCGCATTCAATTTCAGGATGCGGGCAGACTGCTCTGCCAACACAGCCAAGGTCGCCAGTGCCGCGAAAAAAAGACTCAGGCGACCCTGACCGACCAAGCCGGCTCCCGCCAGGACGATCAACATCATGAAGGCCAACCCGCTTCGTACCCCACCGCTGAAATACATGAGTAAGGTCAGGATCAGGATGTCGATCACGACCTGTACCGTCAGTTGCAGGCTGAATCCCCAACGAAAATAGCGCAGCGGCACAAAACAGGCCGCCAGAACCAGATAAACGAGAGCCAGCTTCTGAAAGCCCCCGGGGTTCTGATACCCAAAATCCAGCGGCGTATTGAAGAACAGCGAGGTCAAAAGAAAAACAGCGGCAACGACCAGGCGGTAGCCGTTAAAAAAAGACAGCGAACGCCAGAAATTCTCGGGCGGTTCCTTGGCAAGGCGTGCCCAGATATCACGCCCGGCAAATTCAGCGTTTGTGCTCAAGGCCGCTTCGTCCCGCGTCCTGCCCGCCGATGCGCTTCGCAGCAATAATGCTGCCCGGCCTCCAGAAGGCTTTCCATCTCGGGCAAGTACACTCCGCAATGATCGCAAGCCACCATTTGTTGGACCGGTGGTGTTTTCGGCGAAGTGTGGGCATGGGCCTGAGCATCGCTCCTGCGGGCCGAACCCCGCAGCAGTCGATACACGATGAATATCACCAGCCCCCAAAACAACCACTTTGCCATTGAGCGATCCGTCATCCCGATTGTGAACGATTGTGAAGCGCGTCAGTCTACCAGCAGCCTGCCAGCCTTGAATGTGGCACGCACCCTCACCTGCGACAGATCCGCGCTTGCCGGCTTCCAGGATCGGTCAAGCAGGATCAGGTCGGCCACGCCGCCCGGCTTGACCTGGCGACACCCCGCCCCCGGCGCATCGGCGCGCCCCAGAAAAAGGGCCAGTGCGGCTTCCGGCGTCAGCCTTTCCGCCTCACCCAGACCCACCCCCGCCGTCGTGCATCGTGTCACCGCCGCCTGCATGGCTGCCCAAGGGTTCGGCTCACCGAAGGGCGCGTCCGTGCTACCCGCCAGCGGGATGCCCGCCTCCATCAAGCCGCGCAAGCGATACAGCCAGGGCCGTTCCGATTCGGGTACATCACGTCGATAAGCCTCCCCTCGCTCAAAAATGAAATTGGGTTGGGTCACTACCGTCACCCCTCGCGCGGCCAGCAAGGGCAGCACTTCCGGTGGCGCAATCGCCGCGTGCTCGATCCGATCCCCCGGATGCGGCCCTGCGATCTCCAGCGCACCCAGCGCGAAAACAAGCTCGGCCAGCGTCACACAATGCAGCGCAACAGGCCGATCAGCCTCATGGCTTTGCGCCATCTGCGCGGTCAGCGTATCCAGATCAGGCAGATCATGCTCATGCAGATGAATTTTCAACGCGCCACGCTGCAAGTCCGGCAAGCTGCTTTGCCGGTCAAGGCGACGATCCCCCATCAGGCACACGGACTGCAGCAAGGCCCCCGAAGCCTGCGCAGCCTGAAAAAAATTCCATTCCTCCGGGCCATTACGCGGCGTGGTGTCGGTCAGCCCCGTAATCCCGTACCCGGCCAGTAAACGGCTTGCGCGACGTAAATCGGGAAAACGACGCGGCAATCGCCGGGCCAGCCAGTCGTCGGCATCCAGAATGCGGCCCGTGGGCTCGCCTCCCTGACATAACAGACCTGCTGGCCAGGTAGAACGCAAAGCCTGCCCTTCGAGCAGCTTCGCAAGACCGGCCGAATTAAGCATCCACAGTCGGCCACTACGATGCTGGATGCGAACTGGTCGGTGTGCAACGACTCGATCCAGCCAGTGACGATCCAGTTCCCCGGCCACGGATTCGTGGTAACCCACGCCACGCAGCCAGTCTCCCGGCTCACCCGCTGAAGCCGCCTCTTCCAGCCGCACCGCCAGTTCCGCCGCCGTCCTCACCTGCGGCGGGCCGCAGCGCAGCGAATCCAGCGCAACCGCCAGTGCCGCCAGATGAAGATGATGATCCTGCAAACCGGGCAAAAGCAGATGCCCCTGCCCATCCATCCACACTTCATCCAGCCCCGCACTCAAGGTCCCCGCCGGAGCGACCTGTTCAATTCGTCCAGCACGATCATTGCCAAACCGCACATCGAAGCGCGCTCCGGCCTGCCTCCCGATCTCCAGCTCCACATTCTGAATCAGCACGGGATACCCCGGCTGGAAAGAATCCGCACCGTATCCGCGCCCAGGGCTGGCGCGGCTTCATCGGCATGACGCGCTGTTGGCGGTTCAATGGCATCGGCCTGAACCCTTGACTGCCAGTCTTGCCACCGTGCCTGCCAAGCTGCTGCATCGCGTGGAGCACGAAATTGTGCGCAATGGCGCACCACTTCGACCAATGAAAGAGAAATCAGTCCGCCACCGCTGTAATAGCCCGCCAGTCCGGCCAGCGCGGCATGCCACCCTGTCAGCGGATCAGCAATCGCATCGCCACAGAAGAACCATTCCCCGCACAAAGCCTGCAAGCGTGCCGACAAACCGGCTGCCACCCCCGCATCGTCACCATAGGCGATCCAGTCCTCCTGCGGCTGTCCCCGGCCATAACCGGAAAGACTCAGCCAGGTCAGCCCCGGATGTTCAACGATCAGCCTTTCAGCATCCATTCCCAACTGGCGCAGAGCGCGTGGCCGCGACGCTTCGATAACGATATCCGCCTGTTCCAGCAAAGCCTGAAGCTGTGCTCGACCTTTTGCCGTCCCGAAATCCAGAGCCACACTGGCCTTGCCCTGATTCATCAAATCAAAAAAAGCCTTCGGCCCCTGTCGTGCGCCGTCTGGCCGCTGCAGGCTCTCGACCTTGATGACCTGCGCCCCCATGCGCTGCAACAGGTGACCACACAAAGGACCAGCCCACAAGGAGGACATATCCACGACACACGGTGGTCTGATCACAGGCTGAGGAGATGAACACTGTTCCGCACCCTGCACGCCACGTTTCACCCGATACCAAGACGCGCCCGTCGAATACCCCGTTTCCATCGCATCCTCCGCCTGTGCCGCAGCCAGCCCCATCAAGCGCGCGCGTTCAAGCAAAGGAGGAAGCGAGCGATGGGCCAGGACTTCAGCCAGCTGATGCCATCCTGCCTCATCCGGTGAAAAAGACACCTCTGTCTCCAGCCAGGCGGGCAGCAAAGCCCAATCTTCCTCGCGCGGCAAACTCAAGGCCAGAACCCCGTCTCCCATTGCCAAAAGCCGACCGCCTCCCCCCGCCGTGAGCGATCCTTGCCGCTGCAAACCCGCCAAAGCCGCCCGTTCACCCAGCGTGCGGGCATCCGGCAAGGGTGAGGAGAAAGGTTGCGCAAAAGCCTCGCCCAATGCACGAAGGGCCAGAGCCACCCCATCGACCGCACTTGCCAATGGCCAGGGCACCATCTGGGGTAGTGCCGCTCCCGTCAATGCCATCCCGCCCGAAGCAGCCCAAGACAAAGCAGGATGCCTCCCTTCTACGCCCGGCTCCCGTTCCACCTTTAACCCGAGCGAAGTCAGCAACACGTCCGCGTAATCCACCGCCCAACCTTGACCAGAAAGGCGGCAACACGCTGCGGCCTGTTCAGAAAAGAGAGCTATCGGAGGCAAACGCTTCATACAGGAGCCCAGCGGACGACTGCGGTTTCCAGGTTCAAGGATCATTCCTTTTGGCGGTCACCCTGGGTTTCCAGGTTCAAGCGCAGCACGACGATGGAGCCCGTCAGGATGGCCAGCGCGACCACGGCTTGCAGGACGGGTTTTCCGGCAAGAAACACGATGGAAAAGCTGCCGGTCAGTAGCATGGAAACGAGGGCGATATTGCGTGTACGTCGCGAAATCGCCCGTTGCGTTTCCCAAGTACGCAAAATCGGCCCGAAGCCAGGATGTTGCAGCAACCAGCGATGGGCGCGTGAAGAAGCCCGCAAAAAACAGGCCGCCGACAACAAAACGAAGGGCGTGGTCGGCAAACCGGGCAGCACGATTCCCACGATGCCAAGAACGAGAAACAGCGCGCCCGCCATGAAAAGCAGCGCACGCAGCAGCGGTGATCGGTGCAAACGGGCGTCGCTCATGCCATTCGTGAAATCCGTCCTGATATTCTTCATCGTAGTCTGATCGTAAAACCGCCCCGGATTTGAAGCCCCACCCTGAAGGTCTGTCTCCAAGCCGTTGCGGCTGACATTCTGACACGACGATGCGGCGCGGTACGGTACAGAGCGGT
>CAZCOS010000081.1:0-7795 GCA_964500605.1 uncultured Sterolibacterium sp. | reverse complement strand
TTTCATGCTGGATGGTCACAGGAGAGGTTTTGGCTTTAATGACCACGGATTCAGGTCAATGGCTTCAGTGTCTTAATCCCGTTCGTGAAATCCGGTCAATAAAGCAGCTCTTCCCGAAGGAGAAGGAAAGATCGTAAACGGTCTTAATCCCGTTCGTGAAATCCGGTCAATAAAGCCCAAGGCATTGGGGAGGTAGTAAACGGATTGGAGTCTTAATCCCGTTCGTGAAATCCGGTCAATAAAGCTAATTAACGGCCTTCCCCCAGGCATTGGAAAAATGTCTTAATCCCGTTCGTGAAATCCGGTCAATAAAGCCCGTAACCAATGTAGTAACAGAAGACCGTACCAGTCTTAATCCCGTTCGTGAAATCCGGTCAATAAAGCCAATTAATTCAAACTCTTCCCCAAGGCATTGGAGTCTTAATCCCGTTCGTGAAATCCGGTCAATAAAGCTGGGTTCCAGACGTTCGAGGGGGGGGATGTTTGCGTCTTAATCCCGTTCGTGAAATCCGGTCAATAAAGCATAAAATAAGAATTATGAGAGACACAAAAAGTATGTCTTAATCCCGTTCGTGAAATCCGGTCAATAAAGCAGCTGTTGCAGGACCTGCAACAGTTAATTAGTAGTCTTAATCCCGTTCGTGAAATCCGGTCAATAAAGCGACGGGGAGGAGATATTCATTAGCCTCCCGTTTAGTCTTAATCCCGTTCGTGAAATCCGGTCAATAAAGCCATAAGTATGGCAGCAGACTTTGTGCAACATGAGTCTTAATCCCGTTCGTGAAATCCGGTCAATAAAGCGAATTGAGGAAATTCGTAAGGACCCTTTATTCGGTCTTAATCCCGTTCGTGAAATCCGGTCAATAAAGCTCCGTAAGGACCCGTTGTTCGAAGAACTTAAAAAGTCTTAATCCCGTTCGTGAAATCCGGTCAATAAAGCAGGAAACGGAAGAAGAAACAAACCTAGGCAAGCGTCTTAATCCCGTTCGTGAAATCCGGTCAATAAAGCTTGCAAGATTTGCAACAGCTGGTCATTTCTTTCCGTCTTAATCCCGTTCGTGAAATCCGGTCAATAAAGCGGGAAGGAAAAATAATCGAGGGCCTAGTAGTACGTCTTAATCCCGTTCGTGAAATCCGGTCAATAAAGCTCTGCCTTCCAGAAGCCGCGCCCCGCAAGGGTTTGCGGGGTGTTTAGCGGCGCAAGGTGGCTTGGGGTGGGTTTTTTGCATAGGCAAACTCCTTAATTCCATGGTTTTCTATTTAAAATCAACATGCTGCGCATTTCTATTTTTATTACTATGGCATTTTAACAGACGCTCACCCGCTCATGATCTCTTGAAGCGGGCGTAAATCCTTGAGTTCAATGCAATTTTCTCCGGCATGCCGGATCTGTACTTCGACCTTCAGCTTGCCTTCCTTGATCTTCTTGCCGGTGCGCGCCGCTTCATCGAGCTTTGCCAGCAACTGTTCGGCCTGCGCTCCCTTGACAGGTGCGGTGCTACGTTTTTCACCATCCTGCAGCGTTGCGGTCAATTCTCGTGTCCCCGGATTGTATTTGAGGGTAGCGGGAATGAATTGCTGCTCGCTGGCTTGCTGGCTGGCTTTTTGGGTCAGTGTACAGGTTTCTTTTTCATCCAGTTGCAGATAGCCGTAACCGGCGCGGGTTTTTGCACCGATACCTTGCTGAGCGAGGGCTTTCGTCAACATCTGGGCAGCCAGCCTGCGCCAGTTTTCTTCTCCTTCGAGAACGAGCATGAGGCTGCCACGCACGCCGATCAGGCTGTTGGGAACAGGGCTGTCCAGATCCGTCGCGGCTTTTTTGCCGGCATAGTACTCGGGGTGATGGGGGGTCACAATGTCGGCGGCGAAGGGGCGATTCTTGTGACTGGCACTGCCACTGTGGGGAATCCACCAGCCATCGTGAAAGGCGACCAGGCCTGAGCGGTCTTCCCGCCCAAAGAGTTCGTCAAACTGGCTTTGCCAGTCGGGCATGTGGATTTCGGCCCAGGCGCGCACAACACCCTTGATGCTGGAGCCGGGCAGATAGGGCATGCCGTGGCTGTGGCTGATGGCGCAGCCGGTTTCAAGCGAGCCGCTGCCGGCCAGGCCGATTAGTAGGCGACCGTCGATTTTGAAGATCAATTGGCTGAAGCGCTGCGAGTTGCTGGTTGTGCTTGCCCAACGCTGATAGGCGCGTTCATAGAGTTCGCTGGCGGGAATGGCGCAAATGCGTGCGATATGCGCCGATTTGCCAGGTGTACCATTCGCCCCGGCGTTTTCGCTGTTGGTCTGGACAAAATCCGCCCAGCCGCGTTGCAACAGCAGGCCAGGGTGGGCATCCTTGGCGGCCTTGAACGCGGGACGCAGTGCTTCACGAACGAGCGCAGTCATGGCTGCTCCTCCTCGGTCTTGATCATGGCCTGGACGTAACGCTTGAGCCAGGCGGCGGCATCCAGGCTGCGGCGGGTGAGCACCATGGTGCGCATGACGTCGGCCTGAATGCTGCTGTGATGCAGTTCCTTGCCGCTGTCACAGCCTTTTTCGCCACTTTGCTGCAGGACGCTGGCCAGGTCATCGAGCAGTGCCTGGTGTTCGGCCTTGCCTTTGGCGATGAGAAACCCGGTGGCCTGCGCCAGGCCGTTCTGCAGAATCATGGTGGGCAGGTTGAGGGCGAGCGAGCGGTATTCCTTGGCGTTGCTCTGGTCTTTGCGCTTCTCGATTTTCTGGTATGCCGCCTGGGCGACGCGATGGCTGCGGATGCTCATCAGGCTTCTCCCGTCAGCAGGCGGGTGAGGCCACGCCCCACTCCAGCTTTGCCGCCCAGTTGCAGGAGCGGCTGGGTGCCCAGGGCTTTCTGGAGTTGCCGGGCGAGCTCTTCACCAGGGGTGGTGTCACCTTTGACCCGAGAGTTTGAAACAGCATATACCCCCCAGAGGATGCTTTCAGCGGGCAGGTTTTCTTCGTGCCAAAGCGCGCCTTTGGCCACGATGCCGGTTTCCCGATTGATCTTGATGCGGGTGCGGATTTCGGTGGCGGTTTCGGCGAGGAAGGAGAATACGCTATCCGAGAGAATCATGAAGCGGTTTTGCAGGTCTTGCCGTGCTTCTGTGTCTTCCGCATGGATGGCTTTGGCAATGTGCGCCGCCCAGGCTTCGGCTTCCGAGCTGGCTTTGGGGTTGAGGTCGAGGTCTTCAAGAATGATCCGGCCTTCCAGTTGATTGCAGTTGTGGCTGGCATGCAGGGCTTCCGTTTCTTTTACCTCGGGGACGGCGAGGGGCTGCGGCAAGTCCTTGCTGTAGCGTTTCAGGATGAATGGGCAAGTAGCATAGGCAACAATACCCGCCAATGCCCGGATAGGGAGCAGTAGCAGATGAGCATCGCCCATGGCGAGTGCGCCGGCATGGGTGTCGTCAGCTCCGCTGATGTTGCGTGGGCCGAACAGGGTTCTGGCAAGATGGTCATGGGTGGCATCGGCTTCAATTTCGGCCCGCAGCACGCCGCGTACCGAGGAGCCGGGGACGAGGGGCAGGTTACTGGCGCGGTCGCGGGCTATGGGCAGGTCGACAACGCCAGCGGATTGGCCTGTGCCGCAATGCAGGGCGGAAAGGGCGTGCAAGTGGTAAAGACGAGATTTCATCGGTGAGCTCCTGTGGAATTCATTTTGGGGTGTAGGGTTGCGGCAGGATCAGGCCAAAGCCATCGCGGCCATCTTGTTCGTGGTCGGCCAGTGTGCTGAGCCAGAGATTGGCGAGCGTGCGCTCATCCACTGAGCCATCGAGGTGGTACCAGTACACGGCACCGGCCGGGATCAGCTTGCGTCCGGCACGCGGTTTCCAGTTGGCTAAATCCCAGCCGGAGTGCGGCTGCCAACGGTCGAGCGCGGCTGCGATGAGTTGCAGGCCGGGGATTTCTGGCGGTCGCCAGCCTCGGGCAAATAGTGCCGGGGTAAGTAGAGTCAGCGTGAGTCCTCCTGCATCACGAATACGGCTGGGCAGGTCGGCAGGCATGCTGGGCCACCAGCTTTCTTCAGCTGCGCGCAAAGCGGAGAGACGACGTTCCCCGCCCAGGGTGATGAGGCCAGGATCGATATGCCCTTGCATGCGCCCCAGCAAGCCGATGGCTTCATTGGGTAGCTTGCTGTGTTTTTCGTCATTTTTCTGGTCGTACTGCCAGAAGGGTAAGCCGGTGGTCTGGAAAAGTTTGCCATCGGCGCCGGCCTGGGTATGAGGTTCAATGCCGACATGGGTGCGGGTTTCTCCGCGCTGCGGGCTCCAGCCGCGTTGGGAGATTTTTGCAAAGCTTGGATCGGCGTTGTTCGCGCTGCGCCAGGCAATGAGGTCGTCAAACGCCCACCAGTGCGGGCCGCCGGCAGGCTTGCTGCGCACGGCTTCACTCAGTAGCACGGGTTGCAGCCCGTCCGGCAGACCGCAGCCTTCGTCGCCATTGCTCAGAGCTTGCGGCACAGCGCGCACCAGCCGCCGGTCGGTTTTGTTGTCGTGCCAGAAATACAGGGCATCGGCGGGCTTGGGTACGAGGAGTTGCCGACTGTCGATGCAAAAAGGCAGGGGGCCACACACGGCCAGTTGAGCCAGCTCGGGGCCAAGGGGTTTGCCAGTGCTTTCGGCGTGCGCAGTGCGTAATGCGCCGGCCAGTGTGGAGGGCGGCGGAAAGCGCGCTTCGTCGGCACCGGCTTGGCCGTCGAAGGGGCGACCACTACGAATGATGAGTGGTGCTTTGGGTTCGATCAGATAGGCGTGGGTGGTCATTCAAGGGCTCCGATATCCGATTGTGTGCGGGCGGCCAGCCAGCGGGTGATGATGAGTTCGTCGGCCAGTTGCGACAGACCAACGCTTTGCGCACGGCGACGCAGTGCTGCCTGAAAATCAGCTGGCAGCGTGTTGCCATCCGGCTTGCGTGCGCGATCGAGGCTGCGATTCAGTTCAGCGGCGTGGATTCCAGGCAATGCTGTTCCACTCTCCTTGGCCCACTGCAGACGTTGGGCAATATCGCGCAGTTCATAGCCCAGTCGGGAGGGACAGGTTTCGCTGCGGTATTGCTCGGTGAGGTAGTTGAGCGAATCAAACGCTGCCAGGTCGCCCCAGTTGCCGCGCCAGGTGATTTCGCCACCGGAACGCACACCGAGCTGGATGGCTAGTGCATTGCGTGGTGTGGGCAAGCCATTGCCTTTGGCAAGCATTTCCGCGCTGGTGGCGCGGTTGCGCAAATTGCCGAGGGGTTCGACCAGATGACCCATACCCAAACCGACAGAGAGGGTGGGACGTTCTTCCACCGGCAGGCCACGTTCAGTGGCGACGGCGTCCAGCGCAGTCTTGAATGTTGCGGCGAGTTCCCGTGCGCAGGCGACGGCGTTTTGCAGCGGCAGCATGGCCAGCACGTCATCGCCACCGGCATAGATGGCATGACCGCGATGCTTGCGCACGGTGCCTCGCACGGAGCGGGCAAAGCCATGCAGAGCCCGCGAGATGGCGCGGGATTGTTCCGCTGTTTCTGCCTTGCTGAGTAGTTCGCCCATGCGGTCGCCGTCGGCCTGCAAAATTACGGCATAGGGAACGGCCTTGTCTTTGATGCCGCCGATCACCTTCCGCAATGCTTCGAGCGCCCGTTTTTCTTCCGGGTCGAAATCATCGGCGTTCGCCAGTGCATTGTTGAGCCGGAAGTCGAACACGAGTTGGGCATCAAACGGCAATTTGTTGTAAACCCCGCCATTGCCGCTCACGCGCGTGGCCAGCTCCAGTTTGACCAGTGGCTCGTAGGCCTGAGCAAGTTCCTTGGCCTGTGCATCGGGCAGGCTTTCGATCCAGGCGTCGGCGGCAAGGCGAGAATAGGCGGTGAATTGGTCGATATTGCCCGCCATGCGCTTGGCTACCGCGAGGGCGTCGAGTTCTTCACCTTGGCTTAAACCCAGTTTGCGTAGTGCCGTTTTGTAACGGCGGTTTGCCCTTTCCTTGTGGGGTAGGTCGATGACCGACTCACGCGCACCATCGAGTGAGGATTTAGGAATGCCATAGCCGAGTCCATCCGGTGCGCTGGCGGCGGGTTGAAAGTCGCGGGTGGCCTTGCGGGCAGCCAATAAGCTGCCGAGGCGAGTAGATGCGGCCATATAGGCTTGCTGGCCGCTTTCTATAGGTGTCCAGGCGGAGAAAATTTCGAGGATGTCGTGTTTCTGCATTTCCCACAGGTCAAGGTGAAATGGCAGGCTGCCGAGTTGCTCTTTGGCACTGTCGCAAAGCACGGCAATGCGGGCATGCGCGGCCTGCTTGGCCTGCTCGGTGAGTTGACGCATTGCATTGGCATCCGGCAGTTCAATGTCGGCGCGGATGATGTTGGCGATGTTGGCATCATCGTCTTTGGGCTGATCTTCGGGCATCAGCTCATTGGCATCTTGCGGGCAGGGAAAGATCAGGCAGCCGGGCTGGGCTTCGTACAGCACTTTGGCGGCCGCCTTGGCGGCTTCGTTGAGCAGCCAGGAGCCACACCACAGGTCGCGGGTGCGGCGGGCGGCGCCAATCAGGCTTTGTACGGGGCCGATGGAAAGAGTGACCAGATAGCGCGCCATCACTGACCCTCCACAAAATAGTTCATGAATGCGGTCAACGGATCATCGCCACGGTTTTGCATGGGTCTGATTTCCTGCGCCAGTTTTTTTCGTTTGGCGGGATCTGTGGGCCATGGGTCGGGGGCATAGTGATCGTTATCCTTGAATTTGAGGGTTTGTTGCAGAGCCTTTTCCCAACCCGGCAAGAGCAAGGCTGCCCCTCGCCAGTGGCTGCCGTCCCAATACGGTCGCAGGATTAAAGGGCTAGCCATGCGATCCGAGTCCCCTGTAGGGTGGAGTTCGGTTTTTTGTGGATCATTCGGCGTGCCGCGGAATTCAAAGGTGATCGGCAAGCCAAAAGCCGCGCGTGGGAACACATTGCCTGCGGCATGTACTGGCATATGTCTTCCGTTGTCATTACGGTTGGTGAAGCGGCGTATCTGGTCGGGTTCTGGCCAGAAGCTGCGTCCTGGTCTGGGGTCGCCTTGGGTGCGAGCAAAACCGTTACCTTGACGAAATAAACGCAGACGCTCGATGGATGCTTTCCATGCACGATCAGGTTTCTGGCTCCCCGAGGTCATTAATTGCAGGTGGCCGCCTTTGTCAGCAACTTCGTTTTCAGTCACTGATTTCAACTCGCTCATCTGGATGGCACCAAAGCCCCGCCGGCTGCGTGCGCCCAGGCCACCAAAACTGGCCCACCAGCGCAATGTGGTTTCGACTTGTTCGGCAACTTCTTGCGGATAGCGAATGTGCAGTGCAAATTCATAACTGGACTTCAACCATTTGGCATCGCCATTGATGGCGGCTGAACCAAAGGCATATTTGACGGCGAAATCCGTGAATTCCGATGAGTTTTGCAAATCACCCTGTTTGTTTGCAGGATGTCCAGTTACGCGAATAACAACCTTGCTCGCTGTGGCTCCCGTGTCTCCGATGCCCCCCCAGATCGCCACTTCACGCGCAAACATCTCGTCCGCACTTAGCCCCTGAGCATGGATCAGACGCCACCAGAAACGTAGTTGCCCCCGAATCGAACTGGCGCGAATGGGCATTTCCAGGTCGACCGTGCCTGCCTCGACCCCGCCACCGTACATCGGCGTAACCAGCGTGCATGCATAAGTCTTTGTGGTTTTATCCTCACAGGCTGCAATCTTTTCAAAGAGTTCGGCTGTCGGTTGAATATTCCCTGAATCCGTGGTCTTCTTGCTCAAAACCAATGATAACCTATTGATTTTT
>CAZCOS010000080.1:0-8144 GCA_964500605.1 uncultured Sterolibacterium sp. | reverse complement strand
CCACCGGTGCGAAGTTCTGGCGGGAAATTCTCGCCGTGGGCGGCTCCCGCCCGGCTCTCGAATCCTTCCGCGCCTATCGTGGTCGAGAACCCACCGTTGATGCGCTCTTGCGGCACAATGGCATGTCATCCGACTAGAGATCAGATAGGAGGTATTCGTGTCTCCCCTTCGTCCCGTATTCTGTGGTCTGGCACTCTTTCCACTCCTTTCACTCCTTCTGCCCTCTTTCTCACATGCGCAGACCACCTACCGTTGGGTGGATAAAACCGGTCAGGTGCATTATTCCGACCAGCCACCACCGCCCGAGGCCGTCAAAAATTTTGAAGCCAAAAAACTCAAGGGCCCCAATGTCATCGATACGGGCGGTGCTTTTGATTACGAAATGCGAAAGGCAAAAGGGAAATTTCCTCTGACGCTCTACACCGCTGAAAATTGCAAGGAAAACTGCCGGCAGGCGCGCGAACTTCTGAATCGGCGCGGTGCGCCTTATCAGGAAAAGGAAATTCGGACACAGGCCGATGCAGATGAATTCCGCAAGGTGACTGGCAGTCAGGAATTGTTCGTGCCTGTGCTTCAGGCGGGGGGCAAAACCTCGAAGGGTTTTGAGGAAGAAGCCTGGAATCGTTTGCTCGACGAAACGGGATATCCCGCACGAGGCAATGCAAAAAACCAGGCGAGCCCGGTGTCATCCGTGCCTTCCGCTTCTTCCGGGGGTTCGACTTCCCCTGGGCAGCTCTGAGCCCCGGACAGCCTGCTGCCATGAAAGCCATGATTCTCGCTGCTGGTCGGGGCGAGCGTATGCGGCCGCTGACCGATGAAACACCAAAACCGTTGTTGTCCGTCGGCGGAAAGCCACTCATCGTCTGGCAGATCGAACGCCTCGTTGCCGCTGGCATTCACGAGATCGTCATCAATCATGCCTACCTCGGTGAGCAACTCGTGGCTGTCTTGGGTGATGGCCGTGCTTGGGGTGCGCGCATTTACTGGTCGCCGGAATCCGAAGCACTGGAGACCGCCGGAGGGATTTTCAAGGCCCTGCCGCTGCTGGGGGCGGAACCGTTTCTTGTGCTGAGTGCCGACATCTATTGTGAATGTGATTACCGCGCACTTCTTGATGCCCATGCGCTCGAAGAAAATGCGCAGGCTCTACTCTGGATGGTCGAAAACCCCGAATGGCACCCCGCTGGGGATTTTGTCTTGCAGGAAGGTTATTTGCGTTTGCAGGGTGCCCCACGCCTGACCTATGCCAACCTGGGGCTTTTTCGGCCTGAAATGTTGCTCGAAGCTCCCGAGCTTGCACCGGGCAAAAAGCTGCCGCTTCGGCCTTTGCTCGACCGCCTGATTCCTGCAGGGCGTATTCAGGGCGCAAAGCTGGAGGCGACTTGGGATAATTTGGGTACGCCGTCGCAACTTGCGCAGCTTGATGCACATTTGCGTAACCGCGCTTAGCGGCTTCGGGTGTTTCGAGTACCTCGGGTGCTTCGTCCTCTTTTTCTAAGAATTTCTCACGGTCTGTCATGGATATCCGCTCTTTTTCCGATCGTCGAACCCGGCTGCTTGAACACATGCGCAAACAGGGTGGCGGGCTCGCCATCATTCCGACTGCGACAGAAAAACAGCGAAATCGTGACGCACACTACCCCTTCAGACCCGATAGTTCCTTTCATTATTTGAGCGGTTTTGATGAACCCGAGGCGGTTCTGATGCTCATCGCTTCGCCACCCGGCACGGCGGAATCCATCGGGCAAAGCCTGCTGTTTTGCCGTGTGAAGGATGCCGAACGGGAAATCTGGGATGGATTCCGCTGGGGGCCCGAAGCCGTCCGGGAAACCTTTGGCCTGGATGCCGCTTTTCCCATCGATGAACTGGATACGCAGCTGGCTCAACGGCTGGCCGATCAGCCTGTACTCTGGTGTACGCTGGGACAGGATCCGAAGTGGGACGAGAGAATCACAGCGGCACTTAACGCGGTGCGGGCTCAGTCTCGTCAGGGCAAGCGTGCCCCTGCGCAGATTCACGATCTCCAGTCACGACTCGATGAAATGCGCTTGTTCAAGGATGAGACCGAGATTGATCTCATGCGTCGCGCAGCCGAAATTTCATCGGCCGCCCATCGTCGAGCCATGCGAGCAACGCAAGTGGGCCGTTATGAGTACGAAATCGAAGCCGAGCTGTTGCACGAATTTCGCAGGCAGGGCTGCCAGGCTCCGGCCTACAACAGCATTGTGGCCGGAGGAAAAAATGCCTGCATCCTGCATTACGTTGCCAATGATCAGCCGCTGCGTGCGGGGGATTTGCTGCTGATTGATGCTGGGGGTGAGTTTAACGGCTATGCCGCAGACATTACGCGAACCTTTCCGGTGGGCGGACAATTTCTCGGTGCTCAAGCCGATGTCTACCGCCTTGTTCTCGATGCCCAGCTCGCCGCCATCGCCACACTCCATCCTGGCGCGAGCTTCAATGAACCGCACGAGGCTGCGGTGCGTGTACTCGCACAAGGGATGATCGATCTGGGTTTATTGAAAGGATCACTCGACGGAGTCATCGAATCAGAAGCTTATAAACGTTTTTACATGCACCGAACCAGCCACTGGTTGGGCCGCGATGTGCATGATGTAGGCGAATACAAGCAGGGGGAAGGCTGGCGCGCGCTCGAAGCGGGTATGGTGCTGACCATTGAACCCGGGTGCTACATCCGTGCGGCTGATGATATTCACGCTGCCTTTCACGACATCGGCGTTCGTATTGAAGATGATGCTTTGATCACGACCACAGGCTGCGAGATTTTGACCCGGGACGCGCCAAAGTCCATCGCGGAAATAGAGGCCCTGATGGCCGAGGCGCGACATGGCTGAGGCCACCTATTTTGGAGCCCATCTGGCCAATGGTTTCTGCTCTCCCTCGAAGACACAGGCCCCCATCCGCGTCATCGGCGGAGGACTGGTGGGCATGGCTTTGGCACTGGCACTGGCACGTCAGGGGTTTGCCAGCGGTATTCACGATCTGCGCCCGCGCGGCGCGGCACGGCGTGACCCGCGAGTCATCGCGCTTTCCCACGGTTCGCAGCAATTTTTTGAGTGGTTGGGTTGCTGGTCGGCCATTGCACCGTCTGCGACAGCCATCGATACCATTCACATCTCACAGAAAAATGGTTTCGGGCGCACCCGTATCCGTGCTGCGGAAGAAGGTGTGTCCGCTTTGGGGCAGGTGGTCCCGGCCTCAAAGATCGCCGCAGCACTGGATGATGCCCTGGATGCGGCAGGTGTCCGTTATTTTGGGGAAAGTCACATCATTCGAAGCGTTCAAATGGCTCCAGGAGCTTTGCAGATACAGCTCATTGACGCGCAGGCGCAGCCGCATTGCACGCCGCTCGCTGTTTATGCGGAAGGTGGTATCAGCGAAGCAGAGGAAAATCCGATCCGTCATCGGGACTATGGTCAGCATGCCCTGATTTGCACGGTAACTGCCGACCAACCTCATGCGCATACCGCCTGGGAACGCTTCACGCCTCAAGGTCCGCTGGCCTTGCTGCCCCTGCACACGCCGAACGCGTATTCAGTCGTGTATACCTGCTCACCCGAAGAAGCGGCGCAATGCCAGACACAGGAAGAGGCCGTTTTTCTTAAAACCATTCAGGCCCATTTTGGCCACCGGCTCTCCTTTTCAGCAGTGCGCGACCGCCATGTCTTTCCGCTGGGCCTGCGTTACCGCGTCAGTCCGGTGGGCGAGCGTTGTGTCTGGCTCGGCAATGCCGCGCAAACGCTGCATCCGGTGGCAGGGCAAGGCTTCAATCTGGCCTTGCGTGATGTCATGGCCCTGGCGCAAACCCTGGCCGGGCAAGCCGACCCAGGACAGCCGGAGGTGCTTGCCCGTTACGCTGCCGCCCGGCGCATCGACCGGCAAGGCGTCATTGGCCTGACGGATGGCCTCGTTCGCCTGTTTAGCAACGATCTGCCTGTTTTGCGAGAAGGACGTGGGCTGGCCCTGCTGGCTCTCGATCTGTTACCGCCGCTGCGGGGTTTTCTAGCCAGAAGGATGATGTACGGAATGCGCGGATTGTAGTTCTGTGGACGGGCGGCGATGGTGGGCAATGCTTTGCGGTAAAATTCCGCCCTTCCCCTTTTTTCTTTCCCTGGCCTTTCCATGGAATTCGTTGGCTACACGCTCAGGAACAATCTGTTCGTCGCCCCCATGGCCGGGGTGACGGACCGGCCCTTTCGCCAGCTTTGCAAGAAGCTCGGCGCGGGGTTGGCAGTCTCCGAGATGGTGACATCCAACTCCCTGCTTTACGGCAGTGCCAAGACGCTGCGACGGGCGAATCACGATGGCGAAGTCGAGCCGATTTCTGTCCAGATCGCCGGGGCCGATCCGCGCATGATGGCCGAAGCCGCGAAACACAATGTCGATCATGGCGCGCAGATCATCGACATCAACATGGGCTGCCCGGCCAAGAAGGTCTGCAATGTCATGGCCGGCTCCGCCCTGATGCAGGATGAATTGCTGGTGGCGAAGATTCTCGAAGCCGTCGTCTCGGCCGTACCGCAAACACCCGTCACGTTGAAGTTTCGCACCGGCTGGAACCGCGAGAACAAAAACGCCCCGGCCATCGCCCGTATCGCCGAACAAAGTGGCATCCGCGCCATCGCCATTCATGGCCGCACCCGTGCCGACCAGTATCGTGGTGAAGCAGAATACGACACCATCGCCCACGTCAAAACCCGCGTGGGCATCCCTGTCATCGCCAATGGCGACATCAACTCGCCGCAAAAGGCGCGTCAGGTCCTCGACTACACCCGCGCCGACGGCTTGATGATCGGCCGCGCTGCCCAGGGTCGCCCCTGGCTGTTCCGCGAAATCGAACATTATCTGGCAACGGGCGAGTTTCTCCCGCCGCCGAAAGTGACCGAAATTCACGCCATCCTGCGTCAACACCTGGCCGACCTCTACGCGTTTTATGGCGAGCACACCGGCGTGAGGATCGCCCGCAAACATATCGCCTGGTACACCCGGGGGCTTTCCGGTGCGGCGACTTTCCGTCATGCCATGAACCAGCTTCCGGATGTTGCGGCCCAGTTGCAGGCGACGGACGATTTTTTTCTGGGCCACGCCGCCTTGGGCGAGCATCTGGCCTATGAAACCGAATCACCCGAATCAACCCGTGAAACGACCGACGAGGCTCTGGCTGCATGAGTACAAACGACTTGGCTGTGTGTGTGCGTAACACGCTGAACCGTTATTTTGATGACCTGGAAGGCGAAAAGCCCTCGGGAGTATATGACATGGTTGTTCAAAATGTCGAACGCTCGATGCTTGAAACCATCATGCAGCATGCCGACGGAAACCAGACGCTGGCTGCTGACATGCTCGGCATCAACCGCAACACGCTGCGCCGAAAACTGACCGATTACCAACTTCTTTGACCTCCGGGCTCATCATGAAAATCACCCAGGCCCTCATCAGCCTTTCCGACAAACGTGGTGCGGTCGACTTCGCCCGTGCCCTGACACAACTAGGCGTCAAGCTCCTGTCGACGGGCGGCTCGGCCAAGCTCCTGCGCGATGCAAGCTTGCCCGTTACCGAAGTCTCCGACTACACCGGCTTTCCTGAAATGCTCGACGGGCGCGTGAAAACCCTGCACCCTAAAGTGCATGGCGGCATCCTCGGGCGACGCGACCTGCCCGAACACCTCGACACCATGGCAAAGCATGGCATCGAGCGCATCGACCTTGTCGTGGTCAATCTCTACCCCTTCGCGCAAACTGTCGCCAAATCTGGCTGCACACTGGAAGATGCCATCGAGAATATTGACATCGGCGGCCCGACCATGGTGCGCGCGGCGGCGAAAAATCACGGCAATGAAACCGGCGGTGTCGGCATTGTCACCGACCCGGAAGATTACACTGCCATCATCGACGAGATGAAGGCGAATGGCGGCGCATTGAGCTATGCGACCCGTTTCGGCCTGGCGAAAAAAGCCTTCACGCACACGGCCCGCTATGACGGCATGATCGCCAACTGGCTCACCAGCCTCGATGCCGAAAACCATCCAGGTGCGTATCCGGAAAAACTTCAGCTGGCTTTCGACAAGGTCGACGTCATGCGTTACGGCGAGAACCCGCACCAGACGGCGGCTTTTTACCGCGAGCCCACGCCTGTTCCGGGTTCGATTGCGACCTACCAGCAATTACAGGGCAAGGAGCTTTCCTACAACAACATCGCCGATGCCGATGCCGCCTGGGAATGCGTCAAGGCATTCCATGATGCACCAGCGGCCTGCGTGATCGTCAAACACGCCAACCCCTGCGGCGTGGCCGTGGCCAGCACGGCGGTCGAGGCCTACCGCAAGGCTTTCAAGACCGACCCCACTTCCGCCTTTGGTGGCATCATCGCCTTCAACGGGCCGATCGACCAGGCGATAGCCGAAGCCGTCGCCAGCCAGTTTGCTGAAGTCATCATCGCCCCGGAAATCACGCCGGAAGCACGCGCCGTTTTTGCTGCCAAACAAAACCTGCGTGTGCTCATCGTCCCCCTGGACAAAACAGCCAAAGCGGCGGCCACCCTCGACTACAAGCGTGTTGGCGGCGGCCTGCTGGTGCAAACCGCCGATGCTGCCATCATCACGCAGGCTGATGTGAAAGTGGTCACGAGCCGCGCGCCCAGCCCGCAGGAAATGGCGGATCTGCTGTTTGCCTGGCGCGTGGCCAAATATGTCAAATCGAATGCCATCGTCTATTGCAAGGACAACATGACTGTCGGTGTGGGGGCGGGCCAGATGAGCCGCGTGGATTCCGCCCGCATCGCTGCCATCAAGGCCGAGAACAACGGCCTCACCGTGGCCGGTTCCGTTGTGGCTTCGGATGCCTTCTTCCCTTTCCGCGATGGGCTCGACGTACTGGCCAAAGCCGGGGCCACGGCCGTCATCCAGCCCGGCGGCTCGGTGCGTGATGCCGAAGTCATTGCCGCTGCGGACGAGCAGAACGTCGCCATGGTCTTCACGGGTTTCCGCCATTTCCGTCACTGATTCCATTTCCAGAACATGAAACTACTTGTCATTGGCTCCGGTGGCCGCGAACACGCACTGGCCTGGCGGCTGGCGCAGGCCCCGGGCATCCAGACCGTCTATGTTGCGCCGGGCAATGCTGGCACGGCGCGCGAGCGCGAGCTGAAAAACCTTGCCCTCACCGACATCGAAGCCCTGGCTGATTTTGCCGAACAGGAAAAGGTGCATTTCACCCTCGTCGGCCCGGAAGCTCCGCTGGCGGCAGGCATCGTCGACGTTTTCCGCAGCCGCGAGCTGCGTATCTTCGGCCCGAGCCGGGCGGCAGCGCAGCTGGAATCTTCCAAGGATTTCGCCAAGAATTTCATGGCGCGCCATGGCATACCTACGGCGAAATTCCGCACCTTCAGCGATGCCCAGGCCGCGCATGCCTACGTCGATGCCGAAGGCGCGCCCATCGTCATCAAGGCTGACGGCCTGGCGGCAGGCAAGGGCGTCGTCGTTGCCATGTCGCTGGACGAAGCCCATGACGCCATCGACATGATGCTGCTCGACAACAAGATGGGCGATGCCGGCGCGCGCGTCGTCATCGAGGAATTTCTCGACGGTGAAGAAGCCAGCTTCATCGTCATGGCCGATGGCGTTCACGCCCTGCCGCTGGCTACCAGCCAGGATCACAAACGGCTGAAAGACGGCGACCAGGGGCCCAATACCGGCGGCATGGGGGCTTACTCCCCCGCACCGGTCGTCACGCCCAGCATCCACGCCAAGGTCATGCGCGAAGTCATCATGCCGACGATCAACGGCATGGCGAAAGATGGCATCCGCTACACCGGCTTTCTCTATGCCGGTCTCATGATCAAGCCGGATGGCTCGCTGAAAGTGCTCGAATTCAACTGCCGCATGGGCGACCCGGAAACCCAGCCCATCATGATGCGTCTCAAGAGCAATCTCGTCACCCTGGTCGATGCCGCCATCGACGGCAAGCTGGATCAGGTCGAAGCCGAATGGGATCGCCGCATGGCTTTGGGCGTCGTGCTCGCCGCAGCAGGCTACCCGGACAGCCCGCGCAAGGGAGATGCCATTCACGGTCTGCCCCAGCCCGTCATGGTGCAGGACGAACCTGCCGACCAGCATGTTTTTCACG
>CAZCOS010000079.1:0-8270 GCA_964500605.1 uncultured Sterolibacterium sp. | reverse complement strand
GGCGCGCGCGGCGGTGAGCATGGCACCGGCTCCCGAGCCGACGACGATGACATCAAAGGTGGTGGCGTCTTGGGTTGTGGTCATGGGGCATCCTGTAGAAATCGGTTAAATGGTGGGAAAGGGGGGTTATTGCGTCGCGGCATGCCGCCCAGCGCGGCGGCCGCTGAAGAGACAATCTGCGAGCGAAAGGCCGCTGATGTAAGTGTGTGCACACAGGCCGACGGCGTTGCGTCCTGCGGCGTAGAGGCCGGGCAGGGGACGGGCCTGTTCGTCGAGGACTTGTCCCGTATCTTCGTCGACCTTCAATCCGCCCAGTGTCAGCGTGGGGCAGGGGAATTTCGAGCCGATGCTGATGTCGATGGCGTAGTAGGGGCCGGTTTCGATGGCGGTGCGGTATTTGTCGGGCTTGGCGTGTTCGTCGGGCTGGCCGGTGGTGATGTCCTGGTTGTAACGGGCAATGGTTTGTTCCAGCGCGGCAGCGGGGATGCCGATCTTGCCGGCGAGCCCGGCGAGGCTGTCGGCCCGGGCGGTGCAGCGGAAGATGTACATGAGGCTCATGAGCTTTTGCACGAGGGCAAGACTGCTGTCGCTGCGAAGCTGCGCCCAGGCAGCTTTCATCAACGGGGCGTCGAGGATGAGCCAGCCGCGCCCCTGGCTTTTTTCGAGCAGGTCATCGGCAACTGTCGCGCCGTAAAGGGCTTCATTGCATAGCCTTTGGCCGTTCAGCCCGATACTGACGGCGTTGAGCCAGGCGTGGGGTGGGGCGTAAAAACGCCAGTAGGTCAGCCGTTCGAGACGGTTTGAGGATGCACCTTGCAGGAGTCCCAGACGGATGCCGCTGCCGTTGCAGTCTTCGCCCAGCGCGTGGGGGGTACGCATGGGGTGACCGGTGGCCTGTTCGATCATGGCGCGATTGAAGACGAAGCCCCCGGCACTGAGGACGAGGCCCTTGCGGACGCGCACCTGCATTTCGCGATCGAATGCACCGAGGCGATGGGCCAGCCAGCGGAAGGGCGCGCCGAAACGCGGCATGCCGATGTTGATCTTGCTGGCGAGGCGGTGCAAACCGGTACGCAGGGCGTGCAATGGGCCAGACTGGGGCCCGAGCCGATAGGCGATACCGATGATGCGATTTTGCGGATCAACGATCAGACGATGAACGCAGGCGTAGGTCTGGAGCGTGATTTTGGGATGGGTTTGCAGTGCCTTGAATAAAGGATCCATCAGCCCCGGGCCACCAAAATAGCCGCTGCCTTGGGTAATGTGGCCACGCGCGGCTGTCGTGGTGTTGGCGTTGTAGGGGGCATAGGCTTCGTTGCCGGAGTGGTAGAGCCCCCAGTGGCCGCCGGGGAAGGAATTCTTTTCCTTGTAGTAGCGGCTGCTGTAGCGCACACCGAAGCTTTCGAGCCATTCGAGGTTGGCCACGCTGTCCTGACAGAAGCGGCGCAAGGTGGCATCGGATACGACACCACCCACCTGGATTTTGAGGTATTCGAACATATTGTCCGGGTTGTCCTCGACACCGGCTTCGCGCTGCTGCCGTGTGCCACCACCGCTGTAGACCACCCCGCCGGAAAGGCGGGACGCTCCACCGCCGGCCAGCCGATCCAGCGCGAGAACACGCACCCCCTGCGCCGCAGCCTCGAGTGCCGCCGAGGTGCCCGCGAGTCCCAGGCCGACGATGGCGACATCGGTTTCAGCGTCCCAGGAATGCTGGTCAGGATGAGGAAGGGTCAGCGGGGGGGAAACAGGGGCGTGGCGGTTGGCACGTTCATCAAACTTCATGACGGGCTTTGCTCTGTGTGAAAGTGCTTGCTCACTTGGGTAGGTCGGGCAGGGCGATCTGGTGGTCGGTGCTGAACTGGTAGTCGCGGAAAATGTGTTCGGCGGTCAGGATCTGGTAGCTGCCGTCGTCCCGTTTATGCGTGGTGTCTTTGAGCCGGTAGGTGTAGTGGCCGCAGGTCCAGCAGTCGAAATTTCGCATGTGGGTGCAAAGACAGGTTTTGTCCTTGACCGAGAGCGTTTTGGTGTCCGGATTGTCTTCGAGTGCCTTGTTGTAGGCGGTGATGTAGGCGCATTTGCCTGAGCCGTCGAGGATGTAACCAAAGGCTTCGCAGTTGGGGCGGATGCCGGAGCCGATGGCCGGGCAATGCTTGATCATCCGCATGGGGTAGCCCGTGGGCGAAAGCAGATTGACTTCGATGTCTTCTTCGTTGGCCTTGAAATATTCCTGCTGGACGTTTTCGGGCAGCCCGCATTCTTGCGCGACGGTGAAACGGGTGGAAACCTGCACGGCAGCCGCACCGTTTTCAAGGAAGGTGGCCGCATCCGTGCCGGTGAAGATGCCTCCGGCGGGAATGAGCGGGATGTCGAGTTGCTCGGCCTTCAGCCAGGTCTGGATTTCGGCCACGATGGTGGCCAGGTCATATTCTGCCCAGTCCATGCCGAAACCCAAGTGGCCCCCGGCCAGCGGGCCTTCGACGACGACGAAGTCGGGCTGGCGGTTGAGACGAGCGTTCTTTTTGAGAAAGAGCTGCAGGGCGCGCAAGGAGGAGACGATGATGCCCAGATAGGCATCGCGGAAGCGGGGGTGGTCTTCGATCAGTGCGAAGGAGCCTAGGTGCAGTCCGGCGGAAAGTGTGATGCCGTCGACCCCGGCATCGAGTGCGGCCTTGAGCCGTACCCGGAGGGTTTCACGCGGGGCGTTCATGGTGAGCTTTTCCATGCAATTCACGAACACCATGCCCGGCCCGCGTTTGGCTTCCATGGTTTTGCCCACATGCAGGCGCGAGGCTTCTTCGAGCAGCCCCAGGTCGAACTGCACGACGGACTTGTCGCTGTTGGCGACATTGAACTTGTATTGCTTGAGCTTGTCACGGACGAAGTGCGTCTTGAAGCGACGGTCGGAAACCGTGGGCACCATGGCGTCAGAAATGTGGCCCACCCCGCCCAGACGGGCGACTTCCAGGGCAAGATCGGCCGTCGAAATGTCGACGCCCATGCCGCCGATCATGAGGGGAACCAGCTCGTGTTGGCCGAACTTCAGGCGGAAGTCATCCACTCGTTTCATTGTTTTTTCCTGTCAGTCTGTTCGGCGAATGTCCATCCGAAGGGGGGGGGAATTCCAAGGACGGATCGTAGTTTAGGGCCAGATTTTCCTTGTATTTACCAGCGGAGTTTATTCGACTGTTACCGACTTGGCGAGATTGCGCGGTTTGTCGACGTCCGTGCCGCGAACCAGGGCGACGTGATAGGCCAGCATCTGCAGGGCAACGACGTGCAATACAGGGGAGAGCAGCCCGTAGTGTTCGGGCAGACGGAGGATGTGCACGCCTTCGGACGCGCTGACTTCACTGTCGGCATCGGCAAAAACGTAGAGCTCACCGCCTCGGGCGCGGACTTCCTGCAGATTGGATTTGAGTTTTTCGAGCAGCTTGTCGTTGGGTGCGATGGAAATCACGGGCATGTCCTGATCGACCAGGGCCAGCGGGCCGTGTTTGAGCTCGCCCGCCGGATAGCCTTCGGCGTGGATGTAGGAGATTTCCTTGAGTTTGAGCGCGCCTTCGAGGGCAATCGGGTAATGGTGGCCACGCCCCAGAAAGAGGGCGTGTTGCTTGTCGGCAAAGCGTTGTGACCAGGTGGCGATCGCCGGTTCGAGTTCGAGTACTTTCTTGACGGCCAGGGGCAGGTGGCGCAGTGCCGTCAGGAAGCGGGTTTCTTCTTCATGGCTTAACCGTTCGTTCATCCGGGCGAGGGTTGCAGCCAGAAGGAACAAGGCGGCCAGTTGAGTGGTAAAGGCTTTGGTCGAAGCAACACCAATCTCTAGTCCTGCTCTTGTTAAAAAGCGAAGCGCGCACTCACGCACGATGGCGGATTCGGCGACATTGCACACGGCCAGGGTGCGAGTCATGCCACGGGATTTCGCATGTTTGATGGCGGCCAGGGTGTCTGCGGTTTCGCCGGACTGGGAAATGGCGACGACGAGCTGTTCCGGGTCGGCAACGGAGGTCCGGTAGCGGTATTCGCTGGCGATTTCGACCGTGCAGGGCAGCCCCGCAAGCTCTTCGATCCAGTAGCGGGCGACCAGCCCGGAATGGTAGCTCGTGCCGCAGGCGAGGATGAGCACCGATTTCGTGGTTTTCAGAAGCTCAGGGGCTGCTGCACCGAACAGATTGGGCGAAAAATGCTGAGCGGCCGTATTGCTGCCCAGAACTTCCAAAGTGTTGGCGAGTGCGGCGGGTTGTTCGAAAATTTCCTTCTGCATGTAATGCTGGAATGCGCCTAGCTCTACGGCATCAGCACTGAGGCTGCTTTCGTGCCGGGCGCGTTCAACGGGAGTGCTATCCGGGCGCAGGATGCGGTAGCCCTGTTGGTCGAGCACGGCCAGATCGCCATCTTCCAGATAGACCATGGTGCGGGTGACTTGTAGCAGGGCGGAGGCATCCGAGGCGGCGTAGAGTCCGTCGTCGGTCACGCCCAGCAAGAGCGGTGCGCCTTGGCGAGCGACGATGAGGTGTTCGTCTTTTTCGCACAGCACGGCGATGGCGTAGGCTCCGATTAATTGTGCGGTGGCCTGCCGCACGGCTTCCAGCAGGTCGTGCGTTGTTTTCAGCCGTTCGTGGATCAGGTGGGCGATGACTTCGGTGTCGGTGTCGGAGGTGAAGACATAGCCTGCCGCGATGAGCTGTTGGCGGATTTCGGCGAAGTTTTCGATGATGCCGTTGTGGACGACGGCCAGACCGGCGGAAATGTGGGGGTGGGCATTGCGCTCGGCGGGAACGCCGTGGGTGGCCCAACGGGTGTGGGCAATGCCGATGGAGGCACTCAGGCCTTCGGCCTGGCTGGCCAGCTCGGCCACGCGGCCGACACTGCGAAGGCGGTGCAGGCCAGGGTTGAGTACGGCCAGACCGGCAGAGTCATAGCCGCGATATTCGAGTTTGCGCAGCCCTTCGATGAGGACAGGAACGATGTTGCGCCGGGCAAGGGCAGCGACGATGCCACACATGGGGAAAGCCTTTCAATGACGAGGTGAAGCGAGCGGTGAAACGGTGAACCATGAGAACAGGCCGTCCATTCCGGAGGAGATTACGGTGCGGTGGTTTCGGCTGCAGGAGGAGGAAGGGTGAAGAAACGGAGGGTGCATTGTGCCTGAAGACCGGTCTGCTCCGGATGGTTCAGCAGGCAGGACTGGACACGGAAATGTTCTTTGATCGAGGCCTGGAAGGCTGCCAGGAAATTGAGGAGCTCACCTTCGTGGATTTCATTCAGGCTGATTTGCAGATCGTAGATGAGTGGACTATCTGCGGGAGGAGGCTCGTTTGCGGTGGGTGCATTGGGGTCGAGCGGGCGTTCATCCAGCGGGTGGGCCGGAGTCAGGGTGTAGGCCAGTGTTTCGGGCAGGCGCAGGGTATGGCGGGTGGTGAGAAGATTTTCAACCCAGTTTTCACGGTCAGGGAGACTGAGTAAGCCTTGTTCCTTGAGTCGCTCGAAGGCTTCGATGTGGCGGCTCAGGTAGAGCAGGTCTTGTTGGCGGGTACTTAGATCGGATTGGAGCCGTTGGGCCTCGAGGGTTTGCTGGCGGAGTGCCTCGTGGGATCGTTCTTCCAGATATAACCCGCCTCCTCCCATCAGCAGGGCGAGAAGGAGGGCAATGGCCAGGAGGATGAGCTGCGGACGGATGGCCAGGAGAATGCTGCGCCAGGACTTCATGGTTTGGCCTCTACGGACAAGGAGGGGCCGGTCGCATCCAGCCGGGCCAGGGTCATACACCAGGTGGTGGGTTTGTCCAGGGACTCATTGCTGCTGCCTCCGCCCCGCAGCGTGTCTTGGGCCATGGTTTTGGCGGGGTCGTAAATCAGAGTGAGGCCCGGAATGAGAGCCAGGCGGGCGGAGGTGCGGCGTAATGCGTCTGCCTTGAAGCGCGGGGAGACATCACCGGGAAGGGCCAGTTGAAGGATGATTTCGGCTTTGAGCGCAGGCGGCAAGGACGTTTCCGTTTCGGGGCCAGTCTGGGAAGGGGCTTCGGCTGGCGCAGGATTATCCGGGGAATCTGACGGCAGATATTCCCGACAGGCCGTGGCCGTGGGGGCGAGCACCTGCCATTCGAGTCTGGAGAGCGCGGCGGGAGGCCGCTCACCCAGAGCTTGGGCAAGTTGCTTGATCTGTCGAGCGAAGGGCGGAGCGTTGAGAATCTGGTGTTCATTGAGCTCAAGGGCGCGCCGAACTTGATCGGGTGTCGTACCCAGGGTGGCGATTTCGGTTTCGATGGAACGCAAGCGGACTTGGGTTTGCTGGGTCTGAGCCTGTTTGCGCGTCATTTCAGCTCGGCTATCGAGAGATTCCTTGAGGCTGATGACGCCAGCGGTTAGCCCCGCGCAAAGGATCAGGGCTGAAGCGGTCAGGGTCATGCGACGCAGATGACGGGTCATCCAGGGAATGCGTCGCTCAAGGGGGGCGAGTTGCCCGTAAGGCTGCTTCCGGAAGGCGAGTTCAAACAGGAACGGTCGCCAGTCGTCTGTGGCGGGTATTTTCCAGGAGACTGGCGGGGGGGCGAGCTCGATTCTTGCCGTGGCCAGCGGGGCGGCGAAGCCGTCGGCCTTGCCCAGCAGAAGAAGGGCAGGTGGAGGGGCTCCGAATGGCAGGACACGCGTATTGCCCAGATAGCGGTGCGTTCGCAGGATTTCTTCGGCCTGGGCTTTGGGGTCACCGATGATGGGGGCAAGACGCGTCAGGACGGGCAGCCGGTTTTTGAGGAAAACAATGCGCAGGCCGGCACTGGTGGGCAAGACGATAAAGAGGTTGGGGGGCAGCGATTTGTGCTGGCCCAGGTGAGTCAGTAGCAGGGTGGTCGGGCATAGCGCAGCGATAGACAGATGGTGCGCGTCGAGTTCGTCTTCGATGCGTTTGGCGGCGGGCAGACCGAAGAGGGTGTGTTTGACCGGGGCGAAGCGGTCGAGCAGGGTTGTGCCCTGGACGATGTCCAGTGTGCGACGGTAAGGAGTGTCTGGAAAGCGTGTGGCGAGCTGGCGTTCGAGGAGGGCTTTTCGGTTGGCACCGTAGATGCGAGGAATTTCGATGTCGGCCAAAGTTTCTTCGGGCAGATCGGTGACGAGCCAGACGGGTTCCGGAGCGTCGGGGGGGGCGGAAAGCGGCTGCCAGTTTCCGTGCTGGCGCGTCCAGTAATGCGCACCGTCGGGGCTCAGATGAAGGAGGGTCGTCATGATGTCGATGGAAGAATTACGTCTTCATCTTCGTGAGGGTGTCGTAGATCGGGCTCAGGACGGCCAGCATGATCCAGCCGAGGATGAGCCCCATGATGACCGTGATGGCCGGTTCGATCATGGCCTGCACCTTGCCGATGGATTCTTCGATATCGCGTGAATAAAAGTAGTTGATGTTGCTCAGGGCTTCGTCGAGCGCGCCGGTGGATTCGCCGACTTTCAGCATGCGGATGACGATGTTGGGAAAGAGGGATTCGGCGGCAAAACTGGTCGAGATGGGCTCGCCGTTGGCGATACGGTCGCGCGCGCGGGCGACGGCTTGCTGGATGGCGAGGTTGCCCGTGACCTTTTCGCAATAGACGAGCCCTTCGAGCATGGGGATGCCGGTGCGGTACATGAGGGCGAAGGTGTCGGCAAAGCGCGCCAGGATGATTTTCTTGATGATGAGGCCGACATAAGGGAGAGCGAGGATCAGCCGGTGCAGCTGAAAACGTGCTTTGGGATTGACGCGGACGAGGGTGGCAATGCCGACGCTGGCCACGACGGGGAGGGTGATGATGGCCCACCAGTAGTGAACAAAAATGCCGGAGAGGAAGATGAGGGCGCGGGTCTGGATCGGGATTTCCTGGCCCATGTTGGTAAGGAAGCCCACCAGTTGCGGGACGAGATAGATCATCAGGAAGAACACCACGCCGCTGATGACGACGATGATGAAGCTGGGGTACATCAGCAGCTTCTTGGTTTCGGCGGCCATTTCGTCCTGCCACTTGAGCGAACGGACGATCTCACGCAGGACTTCGGGGAGTTGCCCGGAGGCTTCGCCCGCATGGATGAGACTGCGGACGACTTCGGAGAAGATGCCCGGGTAGCTGTTGATGGCTTCAGCGAGGGTGGCACCGGCACTGATTTTTTCGGTCAGGCCCGCGGCGAGATTGCGGCTTTCTGCGGATTCCGCATCCTCGCCCATGTCGGCCAGTGCCGTGCGGATGGGAACCCCGCCGCGAACCTGCATTTCGAGCTGAAAGAGGAAGTTGATGACTTCACGCGGCG
>CAZCOS010000078.1:0-8343 GCA_964500605.1 uncultured Sterolibacterium sp. | reverse complement strand
AGGTGACATGATAAAGACCGCCAGAAAGCTCCAGTCTAAGAGGTCGCGCCATAGCCCACCTCCCCAAAAGAATGATGAGTGCTCATGGTAGAGAAATCAATGCAGGATTGCAAGACCTGACCCCAGCCACACATGTGGTAGAGAAATCAATGCAGGATTGCAAGACCTGACCCCAACCACACATGACCCCAATTACCACATCTACACAAGGTTGCGCTAGGGCAATCATTGCACTAGACTCAGTGCAATGAGCACTTTGATGCGTTTCGATAGCAGCCGGGTCGTCATGTATCTAGACGACCATCCGCCACCGCATGTACACGTCAAACTACGCGACGGACGAGACTGCACCGTAAACCTGGACAGCTTCGAGATCAGAGGATGTGTCGCCGTGCGAGAAATCCGTGAGGCACTGGCTTGGATCAGGACGAACCAGGCCGATTTACATCATCAATGGCAAAGGAACCGAGCATGAGCGACTACTTCTTCCCGCAATTGCAAGCGGTCGAGGCTCTTGAACCGTATCGTCTGCGTACTACCTGGAGTACGAATGAAGTGCTGGAGGTTGATGTCGAGGATCGTTTGCGTCGTCACGCGGCCTTGGCGCCCATCCTCGACCCGGCCGTGTTTGCCCGTGTCCATGTCAGCGAATGGGGCAACAGCATCGAATGGATCGACGAAGAGTTCGGTGCCGACAATATCTACGCTTGGGCCAAGGAACAAGCCGGTGAAGTCAGCCACGAGATGTTCAACGACTGGATGATTCGCAACAGCCTGTCCTTGTCGAGCGCAGCAGAGGCACTAGGCATTAGCCGGCGCATGGTCAGCTATTACCGTACCGCCCACAAATTAATTCCGCGTCAAACCTGGTTGGCGTGCCTGGGTTGGGAGGCAGTCAAGCCCGAGCCCCGCTCGATCCCTCGAACCCTACCCACTGCACGGGAGTACGCAGCACTGCACACCTGATCCTGAACCCGTAGTTTGTAAAAATCTGGGCGAATGGAACAGCGAAACAGCGGAACGAGGTCTTGCATTCAAGTCCAATCGTAGTTTATTGGGTAGTCGTTCAATCGCTTCTTCCTCAAAATGCATGATTGCAAGACTTGACCCCAATCATGTACGTCGGTGAAAAATATTTGCATCTCGCAACGATACGCGATACAGTGGGTATGTGATTATAGGATTTCGGCATAAAGGGCTTGAAGCCTTCTACCGCACCGGCGCCACGAAGGGCATTCAGGCAAACCATGCGGCCAAGCTGGGGCGCATCTTGGGCGCGCTTGAGGTTGCCGCAGGGCCGGAAGACCTGAACTTTCCAGCCTTCCGACTCCATCCGCTGAAGGGCGAATTGAAAGGCTTTTGGTCAGTCAGCGTGAACGGCAATTGGCGCGTGATTTTCTGCTTTGCCGGTGCTGATGTGGAGCTGGTCGATTACTTGGATTACCACTGAAAAGGAGTGAAGAAGATGATGAAGAACCCCCCTCATCCAGGCGAATTGCTGCGCGAGGATGTGATAGCCGAATTGGGCCTGTCCGTAACTGATGCTGCCGAGCGCCTGGGCATGTCCCGTGTGGCTTTTTCGCGTGTGCTGAATGGCAAGGCTGCTGTCAGTCCTGATCTGGCCATCCGGCTTGAACTGGCAGGCGTCAGCACGGCCCGCGCTTGGCTGGCTATGCAGGCTAACTATGACTTGGCACAGGCCATGAAGCATCCGCAACCGCCGGTGCGCGCTCTATTCGCGGCAGCTTCCCCGGTTTGACCATTGGGACTGTTGGTGTTTGCTGGATTGCCCCCACTGCACGGGAATACGCAGCACTGCACACCTGATCCTGAACCCGTAGTTTGTAAAAGACTGGGCGAATGGAACAGCGAAACAGCAGGAACAGCGAGCAGCGGAACGAGGTCTTGCATTCAAGCACAATCGTAGTTTGTTGGGTAGTCGTTCAATCGCTTCTTCCTCAAAATGCAGGGTTGCAAGACTTGACCCCAATTTGTTTTGATCCTGATGGGTGACTGGTGCGCCGTGGGCGCAACCGATACATCGAGAACCAAGTGTGCCGCTACGCGGGGGGCAAGGGCAAGGAAGAAACAAAAATGGGTGCGCCTTACGGCGCAGTGTTTTGTTCGACCCTATTGACACGGCAGGCTAATGGGTGACCCCAACTCTGCGTTCTTCTTTCTCATGGCCTCCTTCTTCGAAGGATGCCATCCTCTCCGGTTTCGCCTGGTTCGAAAAGCACCGGGCAGGTCAAGGCCTCTTCAGCTATTGTTTGAGCGAGCCGTTATCAACCAAAGGAGCCCAACCCCTCCCGCACAAAGCGAAGCCATCAAGATCGCCATTTTTGAGGTGTTGATAATCTCCATTTGCCCGGCGAACGCTAGGTTGGTAATGAAAATCGACATCGTGAAACCAATGCCGCCAAGCATCCCAACGCCCGTGATGTGACTCCAGTTCAGGTCGGCTGGTAAGCGACACAAACCAACGGTGACAGCAAGAAAGCTCAACAGCACAATGCCCACTGGCTTGCCCAGCACCAAACCGCCGATGATGCCGAGGCTATTCGTGCTAGCAAGACTTTCCTGCCATTGCGGCGCAAACACTACGGCCGTGTTGGCCAGTGCAAACAAGGGCAGAATTACGAAAGCCACCGGTTTGTGCAGAAAATGCTCCAGGCGATGCGAGGGGGATTGCTCATCCTCGACCTTGCTCGAAAACGGAATCGCAAAGGCCAGCAACACGCCGGCTATGGTGGCATGCACGCCGGACTTCATCATCAGAAACCACATCAGGGCACCGCCAAGAAGATAAGGCATCAGGATCATGACCCGGAAGACACGATTGAACACCACCAGTACGACAAACACGCCCAGTGCGGCGAGCAAATACGTCGCCGAAAATTGCGTCGAATAAAACAAGGCGATCACAATGATGGCTCCGAGGTCATCCATCACCGCCGTGGCGGTCAAAAAAACCTTCAACGATGCGGGAACCCGACTCCCCAACAGCGACAGGGCACCCAAGGCAAAGGCAATATCCGTCGCCATAGGAATACCTGTACCGGCTTGAGTCGGGGTGCCGTTGTTCAACGCGAAATAAATGCCTGCCGGAACGATGATTCCCCCGAGGGCGGCAAAGATTGGCAGCAGGGCACTCTTCAAACTGGACAGTTCACCTACATACAGCTCGCGCTCGAGTTCGAGGCCAATCAGCAAGAAAAAGATTGTCATCAGAGCATCATTGACCCAGTGCTCCAAGCTTAGCCCGGCAACATAGATCTGCCAGTACTGTTGATAGGCCAAACCGAACGCCGAATTGGCGATGAACAGACAGAGCACCGTGCAGGTCATGAGAACGATGGCACTGGCCTTCTCCGAATCGAAGAATTCGGAAAAACTTTTGGTGATCGAAAGAGCCGGAAGCGGGGTCAGGTCTTGCACAGCAACATCCCACCCTCAAACCGCTTCACTGCACGGCTGACCGTTGCGTAATGCACACCGAAATGCTTTGCGATTTCTAACATCGTGTGCTGGCCGGAGCGATAGGCCTGTGCCATGGCTTCGTCGCGGGGGTATTGTTCGGCCAGCTCTGTGAGCGAGGGAGCCATGGCGCGCCACTGTGCGCGTGGGATTTCCTGGATTGTCGGGCTTTCGATAATGCGTGTTTGCATCTGGGTAACAAAATCTTCCGACCCCAGAAAAACCTGCCCTTGCAGATTTGTCCACACGCCGGGCAGGCGCGCACCTTCGTGGACGAAGGCGACGTATTTCGCGATAGCACTGGTGCGGGATTCGCCGAATTGCGCCAGGATCCAGTCCGTTTGCAGCCACGACGGCAAGGGGGCTTGACCACAGGTTGCCGGATAACTGCTCCACGGCCAGTCTTCCAGACGTTCGATCATTTTTGCGCGCAGGGGATTGAGCACGACGTAGCGCGCCAGTTCCAGCAGGTAGCTGTCGCGTTCGACAAGGATGGCCTTGTAGCGTCCTTGAAATACATGGCCGCAACGTTCATGAGCACGATTGAATCGCTGCGTATAAACCCCGTTTAATTGCCGAATTCCTTGCGACAGATTGGCTTGAGGGGTTTCAATCAGCAGGTGATAGTGATTGCTCATCTGACACCAGGCGTGGCAGACCCAGTTGAACCGTTCGCAAACCTGCCCAAGAATTTCGAGCCAGCTTTCCCTGTCTTCGTCACGCAGATAAATATCCTCACGGCCATCGCCGCGCGAGGTGACATGATAAAGACCGCCAGAAAGCTCCAGTCTAAGAGGTCGCGCCATAGCCCACCTCCCCAAAAGAATGATGAGTGCTCATGGTAGAGAAATCAATGCAGGATTGCAAGACCTGACCCCAACCACACATGCGAGATGTTCAACGACTGGATGATTCGCAACAGCCTGTCCTTGTCGAGCGCAGCAGAGGCACTAGGCATTAGCCGGCGCATGGTCAGCTATTACCGTACCGCCCACAAATTAATTCCGCGTCAAACCTGGTTGGCGTGCCTGGGTTGGGAGGCAGTCAAGCCCGAGCCCCGCTCGATCCCTCGAACCCTACCCACTGCACGGGAGTACGCAGCACTGCACACCTGATCCTGAACCCGTAGTTTGTAAAAATCTGGGCGAATGGAACAGCGAAACAGCGGAACGAGGTCTTGCATTCAAGTCCAATCGTAGTTTATTGGGTAGTCGTTCAATCGCTTCTTCCTCAAAATGCATGATTGCAAAACCTAACCCCAATTATTCGCAATTATTCGCACGAGTTGAGCCATCAACCAGTCATCATGTTTGACACAAGTTTTCATCGATTGCTCCTTGTTTGCCATTCGCCCATTTTCGCCACACCCGCCCTTCGATAGCAGTCAGGGCCGCCGAACTTTCGCCCGGCGGCCCTGTTGCCTTTCTCCTCCTCCTTGTTCTTTCCTGCCTGATTTACTCCTTCGCCGGTTCGCCCAGGTAGTCGTTGGCCACTTGCGAGGCGATGTAGCCCGGGCCGCCGAGGATCATGCCGCCGGGGTACATGGAGGCTCCGCCGAGGAACAGGCCGTCGATGGGGGTTTCGCTGCAGGAGCATAGATCGTTCGGGCGCAGGTAACCCAGTTGCAGCGTGGAGTAAGCTCCATGCTTGTAGGAGCCACGGTGCATGGTGGTGAGCTTTTCTTCGATGTCGATGGGAGAGACGGTGCGCTGCTGGACGATTTTGTCCACGCTGGCGTATTGGCGGATGAGGGCCAGGCAATCTTCGGCAAAGGCCGGGGTGCGGGCGCGCCATTCGGGGTCGTAGGCGACGACGGCTTCGGCGCGGACGACGTGGTGCCCCGGCGGAGCCATGGTTTTGTCGAACAGCGAGGGTTGGGCGATGTGCAGCCACTCGGGGCCTTGGGTGGTTTTGCTGTCCACGCGGTCGAGGTGGTCGAGCAGTTCGTCTTCGGTTTCCAGGCCGATGAAGACGGTCATGGCTTCATTCACGCGCGGGTCCTGCGCCGTGTAGGTCACGCCGCCGTGGATGCCCAAATGCAGGCCGAACAGGGAACGCTCTTCCCATCGCCAGTTGTCGACGGCCTGGTGCAATGCAAAGGGGACGTCGTCCTTGGGCAGGAGTTGCTTGAAGGTTTGTACGGGGTTGAGGGTGGAGACGACGGCATCGCCCTTGAACTGGCGTCCGTCCTTGAGCTCGACACCGGTGACACGGTTGTTGTCCACCAGGATGCGGGTGACTTCGTTCTCGTCGATCACCGTACCGCCGTTTTTCACGAAGACACGATAGATGCCGGAAGACAGGCGATGTGAGCCACCCTTGACGAAGGCAGCGTCCATCATGCGGCCCAGGTAGAGCGGGTAGAGGAAGCCCAGCGGGTCGGCCAGGTGGATGCCCCAGATTGCCGGGAAGCTGAGCAGGGCCATGCGTACACGCGGGTGCTTGAAGCCATAGTGGTCGATGACTTCGATGCAGCTGAGTTCGGAGATTTCTGCGAGCTTTGCGCCGACTTCGGTTTCGTTGAATTCGGAAAGCTGGTCGAGCGCGGGTTTGGGCAGCTCGTAGGTCATGGGAATGAGGTAGTCGTCCAGCATGGGCTGGAATTCGTCCCACATGGCCACATAGGCGGCGGCGTCTTCCGGGCTGAATTGGGCGATGGAGGCGGCGGTTTCTTCAACATCGCGGGTGAAGATCAGCGAGCTGCCATCCTTGAAGGGGAAGGCGGCGACGACGTGCGGATAGAGATAGCGCACACCGAAATTGGCGAGATCGAGGTCTTTCCACGCGGGCATTTTCTCGGCCATGAGGTGGTAGAGCGCATGGAGATTGAAGCGGAAGCCGAAGTATTCGTCGGTGTTGAGCCCGCCGCCGGTTTCGTGGCGACGCTCAAACAGGGCGACCTTGTGGCCTTTCTTGGCCAGATACGCGCCAGCCAGGAGGCCATTGGGGCCGCCGCCGATGATGAGTGCGTCAAATTTGGTTTCGTTCATGATGGTTTCCTGTCGTCTCTATCCTTGACCTCAAACTTTCCACTTGTCCGCCACACCCTGATTCACCGGGATGTTGCCCAGATTGCCCATGAACCATTCGAAGGGCTGGCTGATCCACCACGACTGGTTGCGAATGCCCAGGTCTTCGGCAATTTCGCAGGCGGCAATGTAGCCGGAAGCGAGATGCGTCGCGCCAAAGGGGTGGATGGAGTTGGAAAGGTAGAGATTGGGCACGAAGCTGCGTGACGCGCCATTGACACACACGCCAGGCAGCGGGCGGTTTTCTCCGGCCTGTTCGGGGATGGCCGAGCCGCCGATCATGTTGCCGCGCACCGCCGAAGGATTGGAGTTTTCCTGATCCATCGGCGTATTGATGTGGCGTTCGATGATGAGGTCCTTGAAGCCGGGGGCCATTTTTTCGTAAAGATCGTCCATGGTGTCGGCCAGGGCTTCGCCGAAGCCTTCGCGCCAGCTGCCCCAGCCGTTGAGTGTCTTGTTACCCCAGCGACGCGGGGCGGGCGGCACGGTGATCCAGGTGGAAACGACGTGATAGCCATCAGGAGCCTGGGAAGGATCGGCCAGAGTCGGATTGAACCAGCCGCCCATGGTGTGCGTGGGCATGATGCCGGACATGACCTGTGCCTGGGCGTTACGCACGTCGTCGATGGAATCCGGGCCGAAATAGCCGACCCAGCAACGCTGGATGGCCGGATCGTATTCGGCGGATTTGAATACCGGCGCATCTTTCATGGCGTAATACATGCCCAGAAGCTGCGGGTCGTCGTAGTTGAAATACTTGATGCGCCGCATCCAGTCCGGGCCGATGACCTCTTCGCCCAAGAGCTTGGTGAAGGTCGGCGTGAGGGTGAGATTGGAGACGATATTCTTGGCGCGGATTTCCTCGCCGGGCATCAGCGCATCTTCCGAGAGTTTGATACCGACGGCGCGGCCATTTTCGACGAGGATTTTCGAGACCGGGCAAGTCGTCCAGATATCTCCCCCATGCTTCACGAAACAGCGCACCAGCGCATGATTCAGCGCATGCGAGCCGCCCTTGGCGGTATGCACGGCCATGGGGTTCATGCCGCAAAGGCCCAGCACGGTGGGCGCAACACGGCGGTTGAGCGGCCACTGGCCGGTGTACTCGCCCAGCGTCCCCGGCACCAGGCGCACTTTCTCGGATTCATAGACGAGTTCGAGCAGCTCGAAGCCGGTCATACGCATGACATCATCGCCGTCGATGGGCAGGCCCAGATGTTTGCACAGGCCGTCATTCAGCTTGGCAATGCGTTCAGCCAGAGCCATGGTCGGGCGGGAATACTGCATCTGGCCATTGATTTCCAGAGCCTCCTGCATGTGCATCATACCGAATTCCATGATGCGCCCGAGCAACGCGGCATCCTTCTCTGAATGCCGCGCCACGCTGGCCATGGTGATGCCCGGGTCGAGTGCCTGCACGGTGTTCGTGCCATCCGTATGCGGCATGGCAAAAATCACATCCGTGCCCAACAGCTCCAGATTGAATTTTTCCAGCTCCAGATCCGCCATGGGCGGGCTCATCGCCGGCACCAGCCAGGTGGCATGGGTATTGAACAAAAAGCCGGGACGGCCCAGTTCGATGGTATCGCAGTGCGCGCCGCACTGGCCACGCGCCTCGAACACGCCAACCGACAGGCCGGATTTTTGCAGGTAACAGGCCGTGGTCAGGCCGTTGATGCCGCCGCCGATGATGATGACGTCGTAGTTCTTCATGAATGCTCCGGAATTTGGATGAGAGGGGAATTCGCTCAGGCGGCCGCTTCGATTTCAGCTTCGATCGATTCCGCCGATTCAGCGGGCACCATTCCGTTACGGGTGCGGCGCAGGGTTTTCGTCG
>CAZCOS010000077.1:0-8416 GCA_964500605.1 uncultured Sterolibacterium sp. | reverse complement strand
TGACCATCGGAATGGCGTACTTGTCGGCCACATCCGCGATGCGGCGCAGTTCCGATGGCGTTGTCACCCCGCCCAGCATGCGCGGCACGACAGAATAAGTGCCGTCCTTCTGGATGTTGGCATGGCCACGTTCGTTGATGAAGCGCGACTGCGGATCATCCTCGGCCTCGTGCGGCCAGGTCGAAATCAGGTAATAGTTGAGCGCCGGCCGACAGCTGGAACAGCCGTTGGGCGTGCTCCATTCCAGAAAATGCATGACCTGCGGAATGGACAGGAGCTTGTGCTCACGGATGGCCTGACGCACCTCGCTGTGGCTGCGTTCGGTACAGCCGCACATCGGCTTGGTCTTGCTGTCAGCGGGCGTGTAAGCCCCGCCGATGGTCGAGGCCAGAATCTGTTCGACCAGGCCAGTGCACGAGCCGCAGGAACTGGACGCTTTGGTGTGCTTGCGGACTTCGTCCAGCGTAAACAAGCCCTGTTCCTTGATCGCCTTGACGATGGTGCCCTTGCACACGCCATTACAGCCGCAAACCTCCGCCGTGTCCGGCATGGCCGCCGCCTTGTTCTGGCCGGCATGACCGGCATCACCGCTGTGACGCCCGCCCGCCGCGCCGCCGAACAGCAGACTTTCGCGGATTTCCTGCACACTCTGACCGTCGCGCAGCATCTGGAAATACCAGGCGCCATCGCTGGTGTCGCCATAGAGCACACCGCCGACCAGCTTGTTGTCCTTGAGCACCAGCTTTTTGTAGATGCCGCCGGCCGGATCGCTGAGCACGATTTCTTCGGTGCCTTCGCCTCCACTGAAGTTACCAGCCGAAAACACATCGATGCCGGTCACCTTGAGCTTGGTCGAGGTCACAGAGCCGGAATAACGGCCGATCCCAAACTCCGCCAGATGGTTGGCACAGACCTTGGCCTGTTCAAACAGGGGGGCAACCAGACCATAGGCCGTGCCACGGTGATTGGCACATTCGCCCACGGCATAGATGCGCGGGTCGTAGGTCTGCATGGTGTCATTGACCACAATGCCGCGATTGCAATGAATGCCGGCGGATTCGGCCAGCTCGGTGTTCGGGCGTATCCCGACGGCCATGACGACGAGACTGGCCGGCACTTGCGTGCCATCCTTGAATGCAACGGCACCGACCCGTCCGTCCTGGCCCACCAGCAACTCGTCGGTGTTCTTGCCCAGCAAAAATTTCAGTCCCTTGGCTTCGAGCGACTGACGCAGCATCTCGGCGGCGGTTTTGTCGAGCTGACGTTCCATGATCCAGTCGGACACATGCACCACGCTCACATCCATGCCACGCAACTTGAGGCCGTTGGCCGCTTCCAGACCCAGCAGACCGCCGCCGATGACCACCGCATGGCCACCCTGCTGTGCGGCTTCGATCATCGCGTCGGTATCCTTGATGTCGCGGTAAGCGATGACCCCGGGCAAATCCTTGCCCGGCACCGGCAACATGAAAGGATTCGAACCCGTTGCCAGCAGCAGGCGGTCGTAGCTTTCCTCCGTGCCGTCCTCGGCGATGACCTTGCGCATGCGACGGTCGATCTTGACGATTTTTTTGTTCAGATGCAGACGTATCTGGTTGTCCCGATACCAGTCGAGATCATTGAGAATGATGTCCTGCACCGTCATTTCCCCGGCCAATACCGGAGAAAGAAGAATACGGTTGTAGTTGGGATGCGCCTCTGCCCCGAAAACGACGATTTCATAAAGATCGGGAGCCAGCTTGAGCAGCTCTTCCAGCGTCCGGCAACCGGCCATACCGTTGCCAACGAGTACCAGCTTGAGTTTTTTCATGTTTCCACCTTGCGAAAGACAAACCTCTGGTCGTGGTGGCTACCGCGGCACGAACACGGCAGCCACCCCGATGGCCTAGGGCTGGAAAAAACGGTTCCAGCCTGGCCTGTCATGAGATACGGATGAAACTCAGCTGAAACGATAGGCCTGCTCGCCATGCGAGGCGATGTCCAGACCCTCACGCTCTTCGTCTTCGGCAACCCGCAATCCGATGACGACATCGATCAGCTTGTAAGCAACGAAAGCAACGACCGCCGACCAGAGGATGGTGACGCCAACGCCCGTCGCCTGAATGACTAGCTGGTCGGCAATCGAGTAGTTGTCTGCCACCTTGTTGGCAACGTAGTCGTAGATCCCCGTGCCGCCCAGACTGGGAGCGGCGAACACCGCCGTCATCAGCGCACCAAAGATGCCGCCCACACCATGCACACCGAACACATCGAGCGAATCATCTGCGCCCAGCAAACGCTTCAGGCCATGCACACCCCACAGGCAGATGCCGCCAACCAGCAAGCCGATGACCAGCGCACCGCCGACGCCCACGAAACCGCAGGCTGGCGTGATGGCGACCAGACCCGCCACAGCACCGGAGGCTGCGCCCAGCAAGGAAGGCTTGCCCTTCAATACCCATTCCAGCAGCATCCAGGAGAGAGCTGCCGCCGCCGTGGCCAGCCAGGTATTGACGAAGGCCAGAGCTGCCGTGCCATTGGCTTCGAGCGCGGAACCGGCGTTGAAGCCAAACCAGCCGAACCAGAGCAGCGAAGCACCGATCATGGTCATGGGCAGGTTGTGCGGAGCCATCGAATCCCGGCCATAGCCCACACGCTTGCCGACCACATACGCACCAACCAGACCGGCGACGGCGGCATTGATATGCACCACCGTGCCACCTGCGAAATCGAGTGCACCTTTCTGGAACAGGAAACCGGCCGTTGCAGTGAGCTTCTCGGCGGCAGCGGCATCGATGTAACCATCCGGGCCCGCCCAGTACCAGACCATGTGGGCAATCGGCAGATAGCTGAAGGTAAACCACAGCACGGCGAAGGCCAGCAGGGCAGAGAACTTGATACGCTCAGCGAAGGAACCGACGATCAGGCCGACGGTAATCGCTGCAAAAGCTCCCTGGAAAGCCACATAGATCAGCTCGGGAACCACGATGCCCTTGCTGAACGTCGCCGCCAGCGATTCCACCGTCACCCCCTTCAGCAACAGCTTGTCGAAGCCGCCGAAGAAAGCATTGCCTTCGGTGAAAGCCACGCTGTAGCCATACACGACCCACAGCACACTGATGAGCGAAAAGACGACGAAGACCTGCATCAACACCGACAGCATATTCTTGCTGCGCACCAGACCGCCGTAGAACAGGGCCAGACCGGGGATCGACATCAGGATGACGAAGGCCGTGGCGACGAACAGCCAGGCCGTGTCTCCCTTGTTGGCCGAGGGTGCAGGTACGGCGGCCGGCGCAACCATCACCGCCACGGCCGCCGGCGCGGCTGCCGGCGAAGGTGCAGCGGCAGCCTCAGCCAGAGACGCAGCCGGTGCAACGACGGCCACCGGTGCAGCGGCCGGCGTTTCCTCGGCACTGGCCGGGGCAAGCAGGCCGAGGGCGGCGAACCAGAATGCCAGCATCAGCATCAACAGTTTTTTCATGTCATTCTCCTCAAAGGGCCGCGTCACCGGATTCGCCCGTCCGAATCCGGATCGCCTCTTCCAGCGCATAAACGAAGATTTTTCCGTCACCGATCTTGCCCGTGCAGGCCGATTTCTCGATGGCTTCAATCGCCTGTTCGAGCTGCTCATCCCGAAGCGCGATTTCGATCTTGATCTTGGGCAGAAAATCGACGACATATTCCGCGCCGCGATAAAGCTCGGTGTGGCCTTTCTGACGGCCAAAACCCTTAACTTCGGTCACAGTAATCCCCTGCATACCGATGGCCGACAGGGCTTCGCGCACTTCGTCGAGTTTGAAAGGCTTGATGATGGCAGTCACGAGTTTCATGAGAATTCCTTTCCTGGATGAAGTAATGAATCAGAAGGTTTTGCCAAAGCTGAGCACAAGGCGGGCATCGCCCAAGTCACGCCCAAAGGCATTGCGGTAAGGCTGGCCGACATCGCCCTGGGCATTGGTCGTCAGATAAGAAAGGCCCAGGCTACCGAAGCCGATATCCTTGGTCAGCCCGATCTTGTAATCCGTGTAGGAAGCGTCACGGCGATCCTTGACCTTCTGGTGGCCCACATGGGCATTGACAGCCCAGCCATTGCCCAGATCATGGCTGACCGACAGATCGAGATAGCCACTGCCACTCGTCTTGCCACCGCTAGCCGTGGTGAAGCCGAAAAGATGGCTGGACACGCTGTGCGAATACTTGAGGCTGAGAGTCTTCCAGCCAATCGCACCATAAACTTCGGTGGTGTCCGCATCGGTGAAGCCCGCCGGATATGTACCCGGATAGTTGTAAGCTAACACCCCAACGTCATAGCTGTAATCCCCGCCGAAGCTCCCCTTGTAACCCCCGTAGACATCCAGCTCCAGCGGTGCGCTGACTCCGGCATTGCCATCGCTCAGCCAGGAAATGTTCGATCCCCAGACGCCGACGTAAAAACCGCTCGCGTGGGCATAATCGAAACCACCTTGCACGGCCGGCTTGCCGTTGGTCTGACTGATACCCCGATAGAGATATTCGGAAGCCAGCGTGACGTTGCCGGTGAACGTGTGAGAACTGCCCGAAGCCACGGACGCATCCGCAGCAAAACCCAGCATCGGAAAAAGGCCCAGGATCAACAGGGAAAGTGTTTTTGACTTGTTCATTTCAGTGCTCCAGAAAAGAGTGGCGAAATACCGTTCTTGGTCAGCGGCAAGGACAGCAAAGCAGAAACCGTGCCAACACGAATAACAACATAAAATCAATGCATTACAATTCATGCCTCAACACCCTTGTCCAAGTGATGCACCAAAATCTGCTTCATCGCACGCCACCTTGCACCAGACAAAGGCAGCCCACCTGAGGTGCGATTCCTGATCGGCTGATAAACTCGCGGTTTCACGATGCTTCGCACTAACTGAACCTCAGGCCAGAACAACATGCCCAATCCGACCCTGCTCGACGACATCGCCAAACAATTCGCCGAACGCCTAGCCAACAGCCCGGTTCGCGATCTCGAAAAGAACGCTCGTGCCTTATTGACCAGCGGCTTGTCCCGCCTCGATCTGGTCACCCGCGAGGAGTTCGAAGTCCAAGCCGCACTACTCTCGCAATGCCAGTCACGTCTGGCGGCACTGGAAAAACGGATCGAACAGATCGAACAGATTGAAAACGGTCGCAAGGATGCCGCCTGATCTGAACACAAGCGACACAGACGATCATTTTGGACGTCCGGCCTCGGGTTGGCGTCGCAGGATGCACGGCATCCTCTTTGAATCCGAAACACGCGCCGCCCGGATTTTCGATTTTTGCCTGCTGACGCTGATCCTCCTGAGCGTCACCGTCGTCATGCTCGACAGCGTGGCCCCGCTCAACGCGCGACATGGCACGCTCTTTGAAGCCCTGGAATGGCTCTTCACCGGCTTGTTCAGCGTCGAATATCTACTTCGGCTGATCTGCGTCCGGCGGCCCCGACAATATGCTCTGAGCTTTCTGGGCATCATCGACTTCATCGCCATCGTGCCCACATTCCTGGCCCTGTTTTTTCCGCAACTGGTGCTGCTGCTCGATGTTCGCATCCTGCGTCTCTTACGAATCTTCCGCTTGCTCAAGCTGGCCGCCTATGTGCATGAGTTTCGTGATCTGGGCTCGGTTCTGCTGGCCACTCGCCGGAAAATCGTGGTTTTCATCGGTTTCGTCGGCCTGGTTGTCATCGTTCTGGGGACGTTGATGTATGTCATCGAAGGCCCGGACAACGGTTTCACCAGCATTCCGGTTTCGGTGTATTGGTCGATCACGACCATGACCACCGTCGGCTTTGGCGACATCGCCCCGAAGACCGATCTGGGGCGGCTGATCGCCTCCCTGATGATGCTGATGGGCTGGGGTACCCTGGCTGTGCCGACCGGCATCATCAGTGCCGAATTCGCCGTTCGTCGACGCACGGAATGGGATGCCGAAAGGCTGTGCCCGAGCTGCGGCTGCGCTGGACACACCGTAATGGCACACTTTTGTCAGGAATGTGGCGCGCCCATGAAACCCGGCACAAGCAGGGCCAACCCAGACAGCGTTCATACCCGGACGTAATTGTTTGAAGTAATATCCAGTGCCGCTTCCACCTGAACACAGGCTGGATACGCCTTTCCTGCATTTTTCCGTCGTCATCAGAAAGGGTTGCTTCCATGAATACCTTCCCCAGAATGACCCTGCGCATACTGCCCCTGTTGCTCGGCACCACCTACGTTTCATCGGCATTAGCAGCCAATGAAGTGCTGGAAGAAGTCATCGTGACGGCCCAAAAACGCACCGAGCGTTTGCAGGATGTGCCGCTTTCCGTCACGGCCATCTCCGGCGGCCAGCTTGAAAACCGCGGGATTCAAGGCCCGACCAGCCTGAATGCCCTGGCCCCCAACGTCACCATCAAATCCGCCCAGCCAGGTGCGGGGCTGATTGGCGCGGTCAGTATCCGCGGCATTGGCGGTGGCCAGCCGGGCATCTGGTCAGACGGAGCCGTGGGCCTGTATCTGGACGGTGTGTATATCGGCAAAACCCAGGGGGGCTTGCTCGACATGCTCGATCTCGAACGCATCGAGGTGCTGCGCGGGCCGCAAGGCACGCTCTTTGGCAAGAACACGGAAGGCGGCGCGATCAACTTCATCACCCGCAAACCTTCGGGAGACTTCGGCGGCAATGTCGGCCTCGATGTGGGCAATCACGGCCAGCAGGTCTTGCGGGCCGCGATGGATCTGCCGCAGATAGGCATCATGCGGCTGGGTTTCTCCCTGCGCGACGAGCAGCGCGACGGCACGATCAAAAACCCGAATGGCCACGACTGGAACAGCCGCAACCGCCAGACGCAACGGCTGACGGCCGGTTTCGATGTCAGCCCGGATATCAAAATCGACTACGCCTACGACCACAGCCACATCAACGAAACCCCCACGGCCATCAGCCTCTACAGCCCGAATGGCTACGCCGCGCTTTATCCCTCTGCCTACATTGGCAGCATCGACCCGATCTTCGGCATGCGTCTGCGCCCCGCCATGGCCCCTTACGCCAGCAGCAGCTACCCTTCCTCCATCGCCAGCACTCCCGGCAAGGATTACTTCACCCGGGTCGATGTCAATGGCCAGTCTTTGACTGCGAGCTGGAAGCTCTCCGAAGGCAGCAGCCTCAAGTACATCGGCGCAAAACGCAAGATGCAATACCGGGAAGCCCTCGATCTCGATGGCACCCCCGTCGACGTCTTCAATGCCAGCAAGAACACCAACTACGACACCACCTCCCATGAGCTGCAATGGACGGGCCAGCACGACCGGATGCACTGGGTCACGGGTGTCTATCTCTTCAAGGATGACGGCTACACCCTGACCGACCAGAGCGGCGATTACTTCACCTTTGGCTTCGCCCCTCCCCGCGAACGCTGGCTCTACTACCGCACCCGCACCAATGCCAAAGCCCTCTACGGCCAGCTCGATTACCGTCTGCTGACCGATCTGACCGCGACCATCGGCCTGCGGCGCAGTGTGGAAGAAAAACGTGGCGAAGTCTGGAGCACCTGGGGGCCGCTGGGGAACCCGGCCGCCCAGCAATACAAGGATTTTTCGCCCCACCAGGGCCGCGCCACCTTTGCCGCCACCTCGCCCACCCTGGCCCTCTCCTGGCGACTCAACCCCGGGCTGACGGTTTATGGCCGGGTCGCCAAAGGCTTCAAGAGCGGCGGCTTCCCCCTGGAAGCCGACACGGCCGCGCAGGCCATGCGCCCCTATCAACAGGAAACCTCCACCGCCTTCGAGCTGGGCGTGAAATCCGTATTCAACGACGGCAAGGCACAGCTTAACGCCACGCTGTTTTCCACGGATGTGCGCGACTACCACATCAACCAGCTCCCGCCAGGCGGCGTTTCCCCCGTTACAGTCAATGCCGGCAAGCTGAAAAGCGAAGGCATCGAAGTCGAAGGCCTCTACCAGCTGGCAGACGGCTGGCGGCTTCAGGCGGTCTATGGCTACCTGCACATGAAGTTCAAGCAATACGACACCTTCAACCAGTACGGCGCGCTGGTGAATGTGGCCGAGAACACCCGTGCTTCCTACTCACCGAAACACCAGCTCACGCTCAATCTGGATGGCCGACTGGCGAAGACGGACTGGGGCACGCTGCGCGGCATCGTCGATTACACCTTCTCCTCATCCTATCTCAATTACCACGGCCAGATTTCACCGCTGGGCAATAACGCCGCCGTGGGTAATTCCGCCGACGAATCGACCATGCCTTCGCTGGCCCTCGTCAATGCGCGCCTGCTGCTCTCCGGCGTTCCGCTGGGCGGCCCAGGCAAAACCGAGCTGTCACTCTGGGTCAAAAATCTCGCGAACGTGAAAAAGGAAGCCACCCACATTGACGTCGCCGGCCTTTATCGCGTCGCAGGCTGGACCGAGCCTCGCATGGTGGGGATGGGGCTGAA
>CAZCOS010000076.1:0-8476 GCA_964500605.1 uncultured Sterolibacterium sp. | reverse complement strand
AGCTTTCGGCACGGCCCTTGAGCGGCGCATCCTGCGTGTGCAGGGCGAGCTGTGCACCGGGGCCGACGATGTCCATGGTGGCATCGGCCAGACGACGCGAGAGTTCGGTGGCGTAGAGCTTGTATTCGGAAGCTTCGTTAGAAGGCGTCTTGTCGCTGTGCAAGGCGGCATCGACGAACTGCACACCCAGCACACGGGCGACTTCGCATTCGGTGGCCAGCTGGGCAACACGCTGACGAATGACGGGATCATCCTTCAGCGGCTTGCCGTCCCGCTTGCCGTTCTTGACGTGATCAGCGAGCAACTCCATGCGGCCACGGATGGGCGAGAAGGTAAACATCGTGAAGCGTTCGATATCCAGGGCTTCGGCGATGTACTGGAAGCCCTTGTTGAGCTCGCCCACACGGTAGTCGTCATGCACGAACACATTGTCGAAGAACACGGCATTGGTGCGCTCGGCCCCCATGGTGTACATCGGGTGGATGGTCAGGCCCGGGTCATCCATGCGGATCAGAAACAGGGTGATGCCGTGGTGCTTCTTGGCGTCCGGATCGGTACGCGCGCCCACCCAGTACCAGTCGGCGAAGTGGGCCGAGGTGGTAAACACCTTCTGACCGTTCAGCACCCAGCCGTCGCCCTTGCGTTCGGCCTTGAGGCGCATGGCGGCGGCGTCGGAACCGGCCTGGGGCTCGGAATAACCGACGGCGAATTCGATTTCGGCGTTGAGAATCTTGGGCAGGAATTCCTTCTTGAGCTTTTCCGAGCCGACCTTGATGAGCGTCTTGCCGATAATGCCCACGCCTTTGCCGATCTGTGGCGCGCCGACGGAGGAGAGCTTTTCGTTGAGCAGGAATTCGTAAAACCCTTCGCCATCCTGGCCGCCGTATTTCTTGGGCCAGGTGATGCCCAGCCAGCCTTTTTTGGCCATCTTGCCGGTGAATTCACGGCGTTCCGGCGTATCGCAGACCTGCGCCATGTTCTCGCGCGTCACGTCCATGTACTTGACGTCGTTGTTCTCTTTCAGGAACGCATCGACTTCACGCAGGAAAGCCTGTTCTTCCTTGGAAAATTCAAAATCCATCGTTCGACTCCATTTGGATATGGGCTGGGTTGGCGGAAAGAGCCATTTCAGCGTTTTATTGTAGAGAGATGCCTCACCGGTTCGTTTTATCGGGGGGCTTCACAAACGGACACATTGGTTTCGTATGCGTCCACACAACGAGGTGAAAAGGAAGCTCAGACGCCGCTATCCACTCCTCCGCCTTCGACGAGCCGCTCCATCCAGTTTTCAACGGTATCCGGACGGCCAAAATAATTGCCCTGATGAATGACCGTCGCCCGTGCATTAAGGAAATCGGCCTGCTCGCGGGTTTCGATCCCTTCGGCAACCACCTGAAGATTCAGATGCTGGGCGACAGAAAGAATGGTTTCGACCAGGGCCGCGTCGCTGGCATCGGTCGTCGAATCCTGGATAAAGCTCTTGTCGATCTTCAGCTCTTGAATCGGCAGGCGTTTGAGGTAGGAAAGACTGGAGTAACCCGTGCCGAAATCGTCCATCGAGAAGTGGATGCCCATGGCCGTCAGGCGGTTCATCTTGGCGACGACATCGGCGATGTCGCCGATCACCATGCCTTCTGTCACTTCCAGAATCAGGTTCTGAGGCGAAGCCCCGCTGAGTGTCAGGACACGTTTGATTTCATCGACAAAATCATCACGCCGGAAATGACGGGGCGAGATATTGACCGAAATGCGCACAGCACGGCCTTCACGTTCCAGACGCGTGAGCAGATGGCAAACTTCATTGAGCACCCAGCGATCCAGCTGAACGATCAGATCCGTAGCTTCGGCCAGCGGGATGAACATGACGGGTTGCACCAGCCCCAGTTCGGGGTGCTGCCAGCGCACCAGAGCTTCGCTGCCCACCAGCCGTCCGGTGTGGTCAACCTGGGGCTGCAGATAGAGGCGAAGCTGGTTCTTGGGAATTCCGGCGCGCAGTTCGCGTTCGAGACGGAAACGCTCACGGACAGAATCGCCCATGGCGGATTCAAAGAACATGATGCGCGCGCCGCCGTCCGTCTTGGCCTGATGCATGGCCATGTCGGCCCGACGCAGGGCATCTGGAACTGCTTTGTCCGAGGCATCCGGCAAGAAGGCAATCCCGATGCAGGCGTCGAGATGAAAGGTTTCGCCCTGAACTTCCAGGCTCTCCTGCAAGACAGCACGCAGCTTTTCCGCCACGGCCAAAGCCTCTCGTCCTGCTTCTTCGATGCTGGGTAAAAGCTGGGGCAGGATGACGGCAAATTCGTCCGCGTTCAGACGCGCGATCACATCGTCAGGCCGAAGGCTAAGCGTCAATCGCTCCGCGATGGACTTGAGTAGCTGGTCGCCCACAGCCAGACCACGCGCTTCGTTGATGTCCTTGAAGCGATCGAGGTCGATGATGAGAATGGCGGCGAAACCGCCGTCACGTTGTGCGCAGGCCAATGTCTGCTCGACTTGCCGCAGGAAAAGCGCGCGATTGGCCAACCCCGTCAGCGGGTCGCGCCAGGAAAGCAGCTCGGCTTTTTCCTGGGCCGAGTGGATTTCCGTTAGGTCAGAGAATACGGTGACATAGTGTGTCACCCTGCCGGTATCGTCGCGCAGGACGCTGATATGCTGCCATTCTGGAAATTCTTCTCCGTTTTTCCGGCGACTGCGCACTTCCCCGGCCCAGTTACCCTGCTGGAGCAGTGCTTTTCGGATGCTTCTGCGAAGCGTGTCGTCCTTGATTTCCAGACCCACGAGCCTGGGGTCCTTTTCAAGAACTTCCACGGCCTCATAACCCGTAATGCGTGAGAACGCCGGGTTGACCATGACGATATTGCCCGAGGCATCCGTAACGACAATGGCCTCCCCAGTGGTCTCGAAAATGCGTGCACTGAGCCGGTTATGTTCTTCGGAAGCCCGGCGTTCGGTAATGTCAGTCAGAAAGCCGTGCCATTGCACGCTGCCCTCTTCGAGCTTTTCCACCCGCGCGCTGCCGGAATGCCAGCAGATGCGGCCATTAGGCAGGATGACGCGGAATTCGTGTTGCCAGTATTGCAGCGTCCGGGCAGATTCGAGGATGGACGCTGTAAAGTCAGCCCGGTCCTCTGGATGAATCATTTCGAGCAGTGGCCCTGCATTCTCGGCAAGCCGCTCTTCCGAGAGCTGATACTTCTTCCGAATGCCTTCGCTGACGAAAGGCATGCTGAATTGCCCCTCTGGCGACATCAGGAATTGATAAACAACACCGGGAATTTGTGCAGTCAGACGGCTCAGTCGATCGTAGCTTTGCTGAATTTGCTCGTTGAGCTGGTTGCGGGTTTTCTGCTCATTTTCCAGCGAAATGGCCATGTGATTGAAGCAATCCCCCAGCTCGGCGGTCTCGCGGCTCCCCGTCACCGGCGCGCGGGCATGCAGGTCGCCGTTGCCGATTTTGCGGCTGGCCTGGGCAATGCCCTGCAAAGGACGAACAACCCGACGATGCACCCAGAAAGCCAGCCCGATGGCCAGCAGCAGCACCAGGCCCAGATCCGGAAGACGCTGATTGAAATTGTTCTGACGCACCTGTTCGAGCGCGCTGGAAAGGTCGTAAACAATGAATACCACGCCGCGCCGAACGCTGACCGACTGGCCAGGAATGGGGGGCGCGACATAGGGGGCCATGGCGGAAAGATGCATGGTGCGCGGATTGACCTGGATATCGACGTTGACATCCTGGACGACCCGCTGAAAACGGGCCGCATCCCATTCCTTCACGACCTCGCCTACAGGACGCTTTCTCCATTCCCGCATCGGTGCAAAAAGAACATTGCCGTCTGGATCCGTCAGGAGTGAAATGGAAACATAATTTTCGGAGCGGTAAAGCATGATTTCCTGCTCCAGCTGCGGTGCAGCGTCGCTCCCCAGGGCGACATTGGCTTGGCGCGTGAAGCGGCTGGCCTCTGAAATGGCGCGTTCCGTCGTTTCGAGAATCAGCCGCTGACGATCCAGCCAATCCGTATAAAAGAAGGAAATGACCGCAACGAGTATGAAAGTTCCCAGAACCAGTAGCGGCAAAATGAAAATGGAAGGCCGCTGCCGAAAAGCAGACTCGCGATCGTCGGCACTCATTTCAGGTCGAAAAAGCCACTTTTCGCACACTGGAAGGTGCGAAGGCAGTAGTCAAGGATGGGGAACAAGTAAAACCTCCGGAGCAAAGCAGCCCGGCGAGGGCAAAACGTTGTGGATTCTGCCACACACAACTGAATTTCCATGGGAAAAACAGTGCGTCAGTGTGAAATAGTACCTTTGTGGGCATTGACAGCCCGTTCTGTTTGTCAGCGTATGGAGGTTGATTTTAGCAGGCAGCACTCGCCCCATTCGGGCTGGATTTTTTGAACAAAAGCAAAAAAGTCCAGAGGGATGCAAGAAGGAGGTAAGCCAAAAAAGAAAAACCGCCTGAGCGACGGTTTTTAAAAAAACTTTTTGGTCGGGGTGAGAGGATTCGAACCTCCGACTCCTGCGTCCCGAACGCAGTACTCTACCAGGCTGAGCTACACCCCGAATGGTGTGAATCGTTTGAACTTCCGTGGAAGCACAGAAACGAGAGGATCAATGAGGCCGTGAGGCCAAACCCGCAGTTTCAGTGATTCCGGTTTGTTGCAAAGAGGGCTAATTCTAGCAGTGCTTGCTGATAATTTGAAGAGCTCAGTACATTTAATGCCTCGATAGCCTGCCTGGCTTCGTGTTCAGCGTGCTGGCGGGTGGCTTGCAGGGCGTTTGTTTCGTGGATGGCGGCCATGACTTTGGGGAAATCGTCCCGCCCACCCTGCTCGATGGCCTGCCGGACGCAGGCGGATTGTTCGGGGGTTCCGTGCTGCATGACGTGGATCAGGGGCAGGGTCGGCTTGCCTTCGGCGAGGTCGTCGCCCAGGTGTTTTCCGGTTGCCGCTTCTTCGCCGGAGTAATCGAGGACATCGTCGATCAGCTGGAAGGCTGTACCAAGATGCATGCCGTAGCGGGCGAGCGCGTTTTCGGTCGCCGGGTTCGACTTGCCCAGTAGCGCGCCCAGACGCGCGGCGGCTTCGAAGAGTTTGGCGGTTTTGAAACGGATGACTTGTAGATAAGCGTCGACGTGGACGTCGGCGTTATGGCAGTTCATCAGTTGTAGCACTTCGCCTTCAGCGATGACATTGGTCGCATCCGCCAGAATCTGCATGACGCGCATGTCATTGGCCGACAGCATCATCTGGAAAGCGCGCGAATAAAGGAAATCACCCACCAGTACGCTGGCGGCGTTCCCGAAGAGCTCATTCGCGGTTTCACGGCCACGTCGTAATGCGGATTCGTCCACGACATCGTCGTGCAAGAGGGTGGCGGTGTGGATGAATTCGACCACTGCGGCCAGCTCGTGATGCAGCGTGCCGGTGTAGCCGGTGGCCCCTGCGGTCAGCAGAACCAAGGCGGGCCGCAGTCGCTTTCCGCCGCCGGCGATGATGTATTCGGCAACCTGCCGAACCAGCACAACGTCGGAATGAAGCCGCGTCCGGATGACGCGGTCGACGGCCTGCATGTCCGGAGCGATGAGGGTGTTCAGTGCGGCCAGGGATTTCAGGCCGGGGGCAGGTGCGTGAGACACAAGAAACCGGATTCTGGAAAAACCGGGATGTTAGGCGGCAATACGCCAGAGCGTCAAGGGAAAGCCGTAAAAAAAGCGGCTTTACCCTGATGAAGACTCAAGCTGGAACACCCAGAATGACACTGGAGGCTTTGAAGATGGCCGTCGCGGCTTGCCCTGCGGCCAGATTCAGATTACGCGCACTTTCATTCGTGATCACTGCCGCGATGGCACTGCCACCCGGTAGTTCGATGACGACTTCTGTATTGACCGCACCTTCCTGCAGACGCGAAACTTTTCCGCTGAGGTGGTTGCGTGCCGAGAACTTTGCGCCGCAGCCGTCCGTCACGAGAATGACGGAGGATGCCTTGATGAGCGCGAAAGCCTCCGCACCGACTTTCAGCCCCAAGCCTTCGGTGCTTTCATGCGTCACGACGGCGACGATCTTCACACCGCCAGCGATTTCCAGATCGACCTCGTCATTGACGGCGCCCTTCTTGATGGCGGTGACTTTGCCGAGAAACTGGTTGCGCGCGCTGGTTTTCATGTTCAATCTCCTGATGAGTAATAAATCGTTGGTGATGCCCTCGGCCTGGCGGCTGAGTTGTTCGATGAAAAGGCGATGTTCCCTTTCGATGATCCTGAAATTGTCGACGAGCTGCTGTCCCCGGGCCGTCAGCCGTGTTCCGCCGCCGCCCTTCCCGCCTGTCTGGCGTTCTACGAGGGGTTCGCCAGCCAGATTGTTCATGGCGTCGATGGCGTCCCAGGCGGCCTTGTAGCTCATCTTGATCGACTTGGCCGCCTGGCTGATCGAGCCGGATTCAGCGATGCGCGCGAGCAAATCCACGCGCCCCGCCCCGCCGAAATTTTCGCCCGCCATGGTGAGCCAGATCGAGCCGTGAACCTCGACGGGCCGGGATTCTTCTATCGTGTCGCGCATATCGTTCACCCCATGTTTCCTGGTTTACTCGGAAGCTGGGAAGCATAGCTTGAAATGACTGCATGTCCCACACCCGGGAGCTTGCAGGCCGGGCTGGTTCAGGCGGCTGGCAAGCTCGCCGTAGAGAAACTTTTTCCAACGCGTGTTGTGTTGGTTGGCGGCGTGAAGCTGCGGGAAGCGGTCCTCGAACAGGAACGTGAGATCATCACGCCGACGCAATCCGAGGTCTTGCCACAAATGACGCTCCCCCTGGGTGGCAGCGGCGATGGCATGGGCAAGCCAAACGCTTTCCGGTGTTCGTTTCGCCTGCGGCCGGGCATCGAGCAATAGACGGACAAGCGCATCGAATTCCGCTGGGCGGCCCGACGCCAGAATGGCGTATTCGCGCGCCATCGGCGGCGTCAACAGACCCAGTTCGGGGAAAAGCGTACCCACCATGGCCAGCCAGTCCGCTCGCGGCAATCCAAGCGTCCAGGCAAATAGCGGTAGTTCTCCCCCTTGTGCATGACGCATGACGGCGGCGATCAGGCGGCTTGGCTGTTCATCCTGCAGCGCGACTGGGCGCGAAGAAATAGCTGCCGCCGCAAGACGGTACGAAACATCTTTCGCCCCTACCGCCCAATGACCGCAAACTTCATCTGGCCGGATCAATCGCCTGAAACAGGCCATGGTGGCGTCATGGCGGGCTTGACCCGCCAGCTCGTCATGAAAAATGTCCGGTGAGATTGTGGCGCAAGGCCGCAATGACAAATTTTCTGTTTCATTTTTCATGGGGCGATTGGCATGGTGTGAATCAGGCAGGCTGGACGTCAATCCGCAATCTTCTTCACTTCAATATCCTGCAGCCACTTCACATGGCGCGGGCCGGTGCGCGTGTCTTTCGACGACACCATGGCGATGCGGCCCTCGTCGTCGCCCAGCGGCTGGCCGTTCTTCTCGAAGAACACCATCACGCCTTCGCCCACGGGCGAGTTATAGAGCTCGCTCCATGAGAACACGACCTTGTAGCCGTCACTGGCGGTGGCGATGATGGCAATTTTTTTCACGTCGTTGTGGCCGGGAGCGAGAATCTCCGCCTTGTCGAGAATGTCGGTCAGGCGCACACCTTTGAAGTTTTCCAGCTTTCCAAGGTTTGCGCCGCTCTGGCAAACCAGCGGGACTTCACCGACCTTCTGCGGCGGGAACTGTCGCAGCGCGGCGGGATCCAGGGTGAGCCTGTTTTTCACCATGCCGGAGAGCGTGATTTTTTCCGTCACGAACAGGCGCGAGATGTCGGGAATTTCTCCCTTCGTCGCCAGCACCCAGCGGGCGAGTTGCTTTGCCTGCGCCGGGGTAACGTGGTTGGCGGGCATGGCAGCCAGGCTGGCGTTGCCCGATTTCATCCAGCCCAGACCATCGGGTCCAGTGCCGTTGATGATGTGTTTGACGAGCGTAGCCTCGGCATCCTTCTGCCCGGCGTATTTCGCCGCGACCTCCTTATAGGCCGGGCCATTGCTCTTGCCTGCGCCACGATGGCAGGCCAGGCAGCCGCTTTTCTGGGCGAGCACGGCCGTGGCGGTGGCCGAGGCCATGTCCTCCTCGACGGCGAAGGTCGCGCCGCTGAAGGTGGCGAGACTGAAGGAGGCGGCTGCCATCAGCGAGGTCTGTCGAGTGATTTTCTTGAGATTCATGCTGTTTTCCTGTTAGATGGGATCAGAGGTGGATCAGAACTTGTAGCTGCCATTGGCGAACCACATACGGCCCGGCTGCGGGAAGCCGTTGGCGAGTGCGTAGTTTTTGTCATTGGCGTTATTGACGCCGACTTCAAGCGTCAGATATTTCATCGGACGATAGGCAGCCTTGAGATTCACCGTGGTGTATGCCCCGAGCTCGACGGTGTCGGAAACCCAGCGTTTGCTGTTGTTTTCCACGAAGGC
>CAZCOS010000075.1:0-8720 GCA_964500605.1 uncultured Sterolibacterium sp. | reverse complement strand
TGTATGCCATCACGACCGAACGCCATCTGACTCATCCGGCCATTGTCGCCATTCGCGATGCCGCACGGGATGAGGTTTTTGGTACGAACAGCGGGGAAATTGCGAAAAGCGGACCCGCCAGCTTCGTGTAGTATGTCTGCCTTGTTATTTTCGAGAAAGGATAGAGGCTGTTTCAGCCTCCACCGTGGGTAGTAGTCTCTTACTGGTCGTTTTCGCGCTTTTTCTTGTTTTTCTCAATGGCTTTTTCGTTGCCGCAGAGTTTGGCCTCGTCAAGCTGCGGCAGACGCGGGTTCAGGCGATTGCCCGGCATCATGGCTGGCGGGGCCGGATTCTGCTCAAGGTACACCGTAACCTCGACGCTTACTTATCCGCCTGTCAATTGGGCATTACTCTGGCCTCGCTGGGCCTGGGCTGGGTGGGCGAGCCTGCTTTTGCCGGGCTGCTTCGCCCGCTGTTGTTGCTGGTCGGTATTGAAACCGAACAGGCCATCCATGCTATTTCCTTTTTCGTCGCCTTCTTCATCATTTCCTATCTGCACATCGTCGTTGGCGAGCTGGCCCCGAAGTCCATGGCCATTCGTTTGACGGAGCATGTCGGACTATGGACCGCAGCCCCTTTGTACGCTTTTTACTGGGCCATGTATCCGGCGATTTGGATGCTCAATCACAGTTCCAACTGGGTGTTGCGCAAAGTCGGGCTGGACACGGAACAGGGACACGAGACCCACTATTCAACGGATGAACTCAAGCTCATCCTGCGTTCTTCGCGGGCCAATGCGGATTTCATCGGAGATGAATGGCGCGTTTTGGCCAAAGCACTGGATTTTCGTGATCTGGAAGTGACGGATCTCATGCGCCCCTTCAATGAGGCCATCGCCTTGTCTGAAGACGAGGATCTGGAACATAACCTCGACCGCATGCTGCAGCACCGTTTCAGCCGCTATCTCTATCTAGACAAGAACGGCCAGGTTCAGGGCATCATCCATCTCAAGGATGTTTTTTTCGCACAGCGTAAAGGCGTGCTGACGGAAGAAGGTCTTTCGGCTCTGGTGCGCCCGGTTTTAACTGTTTCACCGAATCTTTCCGCTACCGAATTGTTCCGACGTTTCCGTGAAGGCGCACCGCATTTTGCGGTCGTTGTGCAACGCACTGGCCACCCCTTGGGATTTTTGACACTGGATAATCTGTTGGGCGCACTGGTCGGCGAGATTCGGGACGAATTCCGCCAAACCGGAAATGACTGGATGAAGCTGGACGATGGTTCCTTGCTGGGGAAAGGGAGCCTGCCTATCTTCACGCTGGAGCGTGCCCTGGGAATCGACATTGAAGAATCCGAAGTGGATTCTGTTGGTGGGATGATCCTGCAACGCTTGGGAAGTCTGCCCGAAGAAGGACAAAAAATTGTTTTTGAACATTTTGATGCGGTCGTCAAAAAGATGAAGGGACCGAGAATCCTGCTGATCCGGATTTATCCACATCAAACAGAGCCTTCGATTTAGAGACTACCCTATGTCCAATCAACACCTCTTCCAGCGCAGCCTGAAATCCGTCTGGCATCCTTGCACGCAGATGAAGGCCCACGAAACCTTACCGCTGATTCCCATTGCCCGTGGAGGCGGGGCCTGGCTTCACGATTACGATGGGCGGCGTTATCTGGATGCCGTGAGTTCTTGGTGGGTCAATCTGTTTGGCCATGCGAATCCGCGTATCAATGCCGCCTTGCGCGATCAGCTCGATCGTCTGGAACATGTGATGCTGGCTGGCTTTACCCACGAGCCGGTCGTTGCTCTCTCCGAGCGTCTTTCTGCTCTGACGGGGATGGCTCTGGGGCATTGTTTTTATGCCTCGGATGGGGCTTCTGCCGTTGAAATCGCACTCAAGATGAGCCAACACACCTGGCGCAATCAAGGACGCCCCGGCAAGAACCGTTACCTTCATCTTGCCGGTAGCTATCACGGCGAAACCATTGGCGCACTGGCCGTCACCGACGTCGCCCTGTTCCGCGAGGCTTACGCCCCGCTGCTGCGTGATGCTCAAGTCCTGCCCAGCCCGGATTCCCGTCAGGCCGCACCAGGCGAATCCCCGGCAGAATTTGCCCGTCGTTGTGCCGCTTATCTGGAGGCTCAACTTGAGCAGCATCACGAGGAAATCGCCGCGCTGATTGTTGAACCGCTGGTGCAATGTGCCGCCGGGATGGCCATGTATGACCCGGAATACCTGCGACTTGCCCGGGCACTTTGTACGCGCTATGACGTTCATCTCATCGCCGATGAAATCGCCGTGGGGTGCGGGCGTACCGGAACCTTTTTTGCCTTTGAACAGACAGGTGAGGGCCTCTGGCCAGACTTTCTCTGTCTCTCCAAGGGCATCAGCGGTGGCTATCTGCCCCTTTCTCTGGTGATGACGACGGACGAGGTCTACCGTGCTTTTTACGATGACGAAGTCGGTCGGGGCTTTTTGCATTCGCACTCTTACACCGGCAATCCGCTGGCTTGTCGCGCGGCACTGGCCACCCTCGATATTTTTGAGGAAGACCTGGTGTTGGCCAACAATCGGGAACGGGCTGCCCGTTTGAATGGCAGCCCGTCCTGTGCAGCACTTCGCGCGCATCCGCAGGTCCGGCATTTTCGCAATCGCGGCATGATCTGGGCCTTCGATGTGCACACAAACGATAGCCGTTTCTCCCGTCGCCTCTTTGCCAACGCGCTTTCTCACGAATTGCTGCTGCGCCCTATCGGAAATACGATTTACTTCATGCCACCGTATATCCTCGATGAGGGCGAAACCGCACATTTACTGCATGCCACTCATCTCGCCCTTGATGAAACCTTGCGTGAGCTGGCGACATGAACCCTGTTTTCATTAAGGAGCTCGACCGCTTGCGCGAGCAGTCGCTTTTGCGTACGCGCCGTATTGTCGATACGGCCTGTACGCCTGAAGTCATCGTGGATGGCCAGAAGATTGTCGCCTTTTGCAGCAATGATTATCTTGGTCTCGCAGCAGAGCCACAGCTCGTTGAGGCTGCGAAAGAAGGGCTGGCCCAATATGGGCTGGGTTCCGGTGCTTCCCACCTCGTCAGCGGCCATTACACGCCGCATCATCAGCTGGAACAACGGCTGGCCGATTTCATCGGTATGGAACGCGCCTTGTTTTTTTCAACGGGTTATATGGCCAATATTGGGGCCATCACAGCCCTGGCTCAATCGGAAGGGGGGCCTGCCGCTGTTTTTTCCGACGAACTCAATCATGCTTCGCTGATCGACGGCATCCGGCTGTCCGGTGCGGAAAAGCACATTTATCCACACGTCGATCTGGAGGCCCTCGAACAGCAACTGCGCCAAAGCAATGCCCGACGGAAACTGGTCGTTAGTGACGCGGTCTTTAGTATGGATGGTGATCTGGCTCCCTTACCCGCCTTGCTGGCCTTGTGCGCGCGTTATGATGCCTTGCTGCTGATTGACGATGCCCATGGTTTCGGGGTTCTCGGTGAGAAAGGGCAGGGCTGTCTGGCCCATTTCGGGGTGGATCCGTCCTTGCATTCTCACCTCGTTTATGTCGGCACACTCGGCAAGGCAGCGGGGGTTTCCGGGGCTTTTGTGGCCGCACGAGACGAGATCATCGAATGGCTATTGCAAAGGGCACGCACCTATATTTTTACAACGGGTTCGCCCCCCATGCTCGCCCGTGCCCTGCTCAAAAGCGTGGATTTGATCGAACAAGGGCTGGCACGTCGGTGTCATTTACAAAGCCTTATTGCTCAGTTGCGCGAAGGGCTGTCCGGTTTGCGTCATTGGCGGCTCCTTGATTCGGCCACACCCATTCAGCCGCTTATTCTTGGTGAGAACAGCGAGGCTCTTCGGGTCGCGCGGGCGTTGATGGTGGCAGGCTGGTGGGTTCCGGCCATTCGCCCGCCAACGGTTCCCATCGGAACGGCGCGACTACGCATGACGCTTTCTGCCGCGCATACTCCGGCGCAGGTTCAAGGGCTCGTGGAAGCCTTGCTCAATCTGGAACAACAGGTATGTCTCTGAAATTCGGCTGTTTTGTGACGGGCACGGATACCGATGTCGGCAAGACGCTGGTTGCCTCGGCCCTGCTGATTCGTTGTGTCGAACAGGGCTGGCATAGTGTGGGCATGAAACCGGTGGCGGCGGGTTGCACACGGGATGAAGGGCGGAATACCGAGGGTGAAGGTGTCTGGCGCAATGCCGATGTCGAACAACTCATGGCGGTGGGTAATGTTCGTGCACGGGTCGAAGATCGAAATCCGTACTGTTTCAGGGAGGCCATCGCCCCTCACCTAGCCGCTGCCCACGAAAACCGGAAAATCGAGATGGCGCACATTCTGGCTTGTTTTTCCCGGCTCAAAGCTGCGCCACAGGGTGAGGCCGAGGTCGATGCGGTCGTGGTCGAAGGGGCGGGCGGCTTCCTGGTTCCACTTGGCGAGGAGGAGGGGGAGGACAGTGCTTCGCTGGCAAAGGCACTGGGCTTGCCCGTGATTCTGGTTGTGGGCATGCGGTTGGGATGCCTCAATCACGCGCTACTGACGCAGGAGGCTATTCTGGCGCGGGGGCTGGAATTTGCTGGTTGGGTGGCGAACCGGATCGATCCGGCTATGTCCTGTCCGGAAGAAAACCTTGCGACACTGAAGGTTAGGCTGCGCGCACCCCTGTTGGGCGTGGTGCCTTATTTGTCACAGACAGGCCACCGCCACCCCCGTCAGGCCGCTGAATGGATCCATTTGCCCGGCTTCTGAGCCGGGGTGGGTTTTACCCGTATTACCAGAGCTTCCACCAAGGGTCGGCGTTGTCCAGCCCTTTGGCGTAGAAACGGCTTTTCGGGAAATTGCGGCGCATGACGCGTTCCGTATCGTCGCGCAGGTCTTTCATGCCCAGCGCGTCATAGCCACGGATGATGATGGCCAAAGCCTCTTCCGTGGCCGGTGTGCCGGGATAGTTTTTGAGAACGTTCTGCGAACGGTTGACAGCGGCGATGTATGCCCCGCGGCGCAGATAGTAATCGGCGACGTGCACTTCATGTGCAGCCAAGGTATTGACCAGATATTTCATGCGCGCCGTAGCGTCAGGCGTGTACTTGCTGTTGGGGAATTTGGTGACGAGTTCTTTGAAGGCTTCGAAGGATTCGCGGGCGGATTTCGGGTCGCGCTCGCTGACATCTTGCTGACTGACGTAGCCAAACAGGCCCAGGTCTTCGTTGAAATTGGCCAGACCTTTCAGGTAGTAGGCGTAATCGACGTTCGGATTATTCGGGTGCAGGCGGATGAAGCGGTCGCAAGCGGCAATGGCGGCAATGGGTTCGGATTGCTTGAAGTTAGCGTAGGCAATTTCAAGCTGGGCTTGCTGGGCGTGACGACCATAGGGATAGCGGGATTCGAGCTTTTCAAAAAGCTTGATGGCTTTGTCCCAGGCACTGTCGTTCATGGCCTCCCGCGCTTCATCGTAGAGCTTTTGCGCCGACCAGCCGCTGGTTTCGTCCGACTGCTCCGGGGTCGAACTGCAAGCGGTGAGCAGTGACAAAGGGGTGGTGCTAATCAGGAAAAGAACTGCAAGAGCCGCTAGACTACGCATGATGAAAGTTCCGCGAAAAAATCCGGTCGATTATAGCCCAAGCCTTAGAGATACCCGTTCAGGAAAAGCCTTTCCGGAGGCGATGGAGGATGATCTGGACGATGCACTGGAGGTGAGCCCGGGGGAAGAGGGTGCGGAGAGTGCGGAGAGCTTGACGGTTCGCGCCGCAGAACACGCCAACGCCTTACCCGAAGTGCGCTTTTTCGATCTTCCCGCTGAATGTTCAGGGCTTCGCCTTGATCAGGCACTGGCCCGTCTGATGCCTCAACATTCCCGCAACAGGTTGCAAGGATGGCTGCGTGAAGGGCGCGTCCTGCTGAATGGACGCAGTGGAGTGGATGCCAAGCACAAGGTCTGGCAGGCAGACCGGATCGAATTGCTGGGTGAGCCCGTCGATCCGCGAGCGCAGGTGGCTCAAGCTGAGGCCATTCCCTTGGCCATTGTTCATGAAGACGAGGATATTCTCATCCTCGACAAGCCCGCCGGCCTGGTCGTTCATCCGGGCAGCGGCAACTGGCAGGGAACCTTGCTCAATGCCTTGCTTCACCACGATCCGCGATTGGCAGCCCTTCCGCGCGCAGGCATCGTTCATCGGCTGGACAAGGAGACAACCGGTCTCATGGTCGTCGCCAAAACGCTCACGGCCCAGACTGATCTGGTGCGGCAACTCGAGGCACGCACGGTACGTCGTCATTACCTGGCCCTCGCATTTGGAAGGCTGAATGAGGGCGGATGCGTGGACGCACCGATCGGCCGCCACCCTACCCAACGCACACGCATGGCCGTTGTACTTGTCGAGCGGCACGGGCGGCCGGCACGAACCCATTACACCTTGCGCGAGCAATTTCCGTGCATGGGCCTCACTCTGCTCGAATGTCGTCTTGAAACCGGGCGCACCCATCAGATTCGCGTCCATCTTTCTTCCATCGGCCATCCGCTTGTGGGCGATCCGGTCTATGGCCGTAAACCCAATCCGGCGCGGATGCCCGCCTTGCTGGCCGCCTTTCCACGGCAAGCCCTGCACGCCTGGCAACTGGCCTTGCGTCATCCCGCCAGACAGGAAGAAATGGCTTGGACAGCCGGGCTTCCTGACGATTTTTCAACTCTCCTGCAGGAAATTCGTCGTCTGGAAGAAAAAAAATGAATCATCCGCCAGAAATTTCGAATGAATTGTATGAGGGGGATGACTTGCGGGGGGCAGGATGGTTGGTTCCCGATTGGTCGGCCTGCGGCTCACCTTTACCCAAAGTTCGAGCCTTGACAACGACCCGTCTGGCGCATGTCGGTCGCAGTCGTGCCCCTTTCGACGCATTCAATCTGGCCACTCATGTGGGCGACGAGCCCGAAGCGGTGGCGGCCAACCGCCAGCTCTTGCGTCGGCTACTCCCCAGCGAACCGTTCTGGCTGGATCAGGTGCATGGTACGGCGGTGGTGGAGGTGGGTGAAAATTGGCATCGACCTTTTTCACCGAAAAGCGTATCGGAAAATGATGGCGTACCGGGGGAAGAATCTCCGCCGGTGGCAGACGCCAGTTTTACTCGGCAACCCGGGCGTGTATGCGTGGTGTTGACGGCAGATTGCCTGCCCGTTCTGCTGGCAGCGCGAGAGGGTCAGGTGGTTGCAGCGATCCATGCGGGCTGGCGTGGGCTGGCTGCTGGCATCATTGAATCGACGGTTGCTGCAATGGGGGTCTGCGCGAATGAGCTCCTTGCCTGGCTGGGACCCGCCATTGGCCCTCTTGCCTTTGAAGTTGGTACTGAAGTTCGGGCAGAATTTTGCGAACAGGATTCTGGTGCGACCCAACATTTTGCTGCCCACGGTGAAAAATGGCTTTGTGATCTTCCTGGGCTGGCCCGGCGACGCTTGATCCAACTGGGCATTCCAGCCCCTGCGATTGCAGGAGGAAGGTGGTGCACTTTCAATGATCCCCAGTTTTATTCCTATCGCCGCGAAGCAAAGACAGGGCGCATGGCGTCGATGATCTGGATTGAAGCCTGAAACACTGAAATGCTGTAATAAACCCGCCGGAACAAGCGGGTGTGCGGCGTATAATCGTATGTTTTGATGCGATTGGCGCGATTGGCGCAAGCTTTCACCATGTCCATTCTTTCCTGGATTCTGTTGATGACTTTCGCTGGCGGGCTGGTTTCCGTGCTGGCGGCCGCATTGCTGGCCATGACTGCCAGCGGGCGATGGCTCAATCACTTGGTCAGTTACGCCATCGGGGCTTTACTGGGCGCGGCTTTTCTTGAAGTTCTGCCTCACGCCATTGTGGCCAGTGGCGATGCCAGCTCCACGTCCGCCATCGTCCTTGCCGGAATTCTTGGTTTCTTCGTCCTCGAAAAGCTGGTGTTATGGCGACACTGCCACATGGAACACTGCGAAGGGCATGAATCCAGCCCCCAGATTCATGGCCACGCTCACGCGCATGTCTCCACCAAGCATCATCATGATGGCGGTCGTAGTGGCTTGCTCATCATGGTGGGTGATACCTTCCACAACTTTGTGGATGGCATCCTCATCGCGGCGGCATTCATGGAAAGTGTCCAGTTGGGCATCATTACCTCGCTGGCCATCATTGCCCACGAAATCCCACAGGAAGTGGGCGATTTCGCCATTCTTCTGCATTCGGGCTACTCGCGCGCAAAGGCGCTCCTCTTCAACATTCTTTCCACCTTGGCTACCTTGATTGGTGGCTTGCTGGCTTACTTCGCGCTTTCGAGAATGGAAGGGGCTGTGCCTGTTTTCCTGGCACTGGCTTCGGCCAGCATGATTTATGTTGCCGTCGCGGATCTGATCCCAGGGCTGCACAAGCGCACGGAACTTCGTGCCACCTTGCAGCAGGTGCTGTTGATTGCCTGCGGTGTGGCGACCATTTTCACAGCGCATCATCTGGTCGAACATTTCTTCGTTTCGGTTTGAATGAGGAGTGAGTAGCCCCCACCCAGGGTGGGGAGTTGCTCAATTTGGGCTACTGCTGGAATAAATTTGCTGTGTGGGCGATAACATCCCATTTTCAGGATTTTTTAATCTTTTGAAGCATTCTTGACCTATTTTTGACCCATAGGAATCGACCGATGTTTTCCGGGCCGATTCTTCCGGAGGAGTTTTGAACATGCAGATTTCCAGAAGA
>CAZCOS010000074.1:0-8905 GCA_964500605.1 uncultured Sterolibacterium sp. | reverse complement strand
TCAGCGGATCGACAAATTCCTTGAGAATTTTCTCCGGATGGCTGTGGGCGACTTCTTCGATATCCATGCCGCCTTCGGAAGAGGCCATGACCGCGACCTTCTGGGTTGCGCGGTCGGTCAGTACGGCCAGGTAGTATTCCTTCTTGATATCCGCGCCTTCTTCGATCAGAAGACGATTGACCTTCTGGCCTTCCGGGCCGGTCTGGTGTGTCTTCAGCTGCATGCCGAGGATTTCGCCAGCGTACTTGCGCACTTCATCCAGCGACTTGGCGACTTTCACGCCACCGCCCTTGCCCCGACCACCGGCGTGAATCTGGGCCTTGACGACCCAAACCTTGCCGCCCAGCTCCTCGGCCACCTTGACCGCCTCGTCGACGGACAGCGCAGGCTTGCCGCGCGGCGTCACGACACCGAACTTCTTCAACAGCTCCTTGCCCTGATACTCATGGATTTTCATGCGTTTTCCTTGCTGAATTGAACCAACGAACCACCAAAAATAATCGTCTGGTGAGTTTTTTTCGCCGTCCGTCCGGACTAGAGAAAGCTTCCCGACCGCATCGGCTGCGATCCAGCCGCATCCTCGGACCCCTTCGGATCGACCTGTCCACCCTGATACCAGAGCGGGTAATACTTTCTGACGGTTTCCGTCGTTGTCTCCAGTGCGTGACACTTGTCGAGCGGAAACGGTTTTTCACCTTCGGCCCAGCCTTCGGTTTCCGACATATCGCTGGCAAAAGTCTGAAAGGCCGTCGCGGGCATGACCATCAATAGTTCGGTGATATGCGAACAGCCCTTGATCGAGCCAAAAAGCGCGTGCACCTGACGACGGAAATCCATCATCAGATTCAGCCCCACCAGCTTCTGGTAATGCGGCGCGATGGTATCGCAGCCTCCCGGATAAGGAACCGCATCGGAATGCGCTTGTGCAGCCAGAATGTTGAACTGCCGGTCGATGGTCAGGCGCAAGCTCATGTCGTGTACCGCCTCGCCCGCCTTGCGAATCCCGGGCCCCAGCTTGTAATCCTGATCCTTGGTATCAACCAAACGACCATCAATATCCCAAAGTCCGTCCTCGCGCTTCCAGCCTTCCATCAGGATACGGCGGTTGTGAACCTTTCTTCGGGCAACGGATGATTCGGAAAGCGGCATGGCGAAAAAAATGCTTGCGGCTGGAAAAAGGCTTCGGCACACAAGGCGCGGGAACCGGACGAGGCCCAGCATGATAGCACAGCAGACTGCACGCCCCCTGACCTCAGGACATTCAAAGTCAGTTCCGGATGTCGCCAAAAATGTCCTCGCGCATCCTTTCAGACATCACACCCTGAAGTCAGATCCCTGCCAGAACCCGGATATGCGCGGCAACGCTGCGTCCCAGGGCAGACAATGCGTAGCCCCCTTCCAGCATCGAAACCACCCGTCCCTGAGCGTATTCTCTGGCGACCGCGCAAAGCTGTTGCGTCACCCAAGTGTAATCCTGCACCACGAGCCCCAGCGAGGCCATGTCTTCTTCCTCGTGGGCATCGAAACCGGCAGAAATGCAAATCAGCTCAGGTGCAAAAGCATGAAGACGCGGCAACCAGTGTTCGCTCACCACCTGCCGGAACACATCGCCACGCGTCCCGGCGGGCAAGGGGAAGTTCAGCATGTTTGCAGCAGGATGCTCCGTTCCGCTGAAAGGATAGAAAGGGTGCTGAAAGGTTCCGACCATCAGGATGTCATCGCGTCCGGCAAGAATCTGTTCCGTTCCATTGCCGTGATGCACGTCGAAATCGACGATGGCGACCCGCTTGAGCCCCCAGGCTTCAACAGCATGCAGGGCTGCTACAGCGATATTGTTCAGGAAGCAAAAACCCATCGCCTTCGCCCGTTCAGCATGGTGGCCCGGCGGACGCACAGCACAAAAGGCATTGGCCACTTCCTGTTGCATGACCAGATCCACCGCCAGCACGCCCGCCCCCGCAGCACGCAAGGCTGCATTCCAGGTCTGCGGCCCCATCGCCGTATCCGGATCAAGGTGGATGATGCCCGATTGCGGCACACTATCCGCCAGACGCTCAACATGGGGACGTGCATGGGCACGAAGAAGCTGCTCCATGCTGGCGAGCGGCGCATCGTAATAGGCCAGATGCACATCGATCCCCATCGCAATCAGATGATCCTGAATGGCATCCAGACGATGAGGCGACTCCGGGTGCATCGCTCCCATATCGTGCAGATAACAATCCCGATGCGAAATCAATGCGGTTTTCAAAAAGTCCTCCTTCCGGCGGCTTCTCCCTACCGAACCGGCGCACTATTGCATTATCCTGACCGCTTCGCAACCTGCCGAAAGCCTGCCCCATGTCCACCGTACAAGTTCCCCACGCCCTCCTGAGCGAAACCCTACGCGTTGCTGGCAATATCATTCTCGGCAAGGAAAAACAGCTCCACCTGGCCCTGGCCTGCCTGCTGGCCCGAGGGCATTTGCTGATTGAAGACCTGCCGGGCATGGGCAAGACCACACTGGCGCATTTACTCGCCCGGTTGCTGGGTCTCCAATTCCAGCGCATTCAGTTCACCAGCGACATGCTGCCCGCCGACATCATCGGCGTTTCAGTTTATGACCGCGAAAGTGGCAGTTTCAGCTTTCACCCTGGCCCGGTGTTTTCACAGCTCATTCTCGCTGACGAAATCAATCGCGCCACCCCCAAGGCCCAAAGCGCGCTGCTGGAAGCCATGGAAGAAGGGCAAGTCACCGTCGAAGGCGTAACCCGTCCACTGCCTCAGCCTTTTTTCGTCATCGCGACCCAGAATCCCCTGAACCAGATCGGCACCTTCCCCCTGCCCGAATCCCAGCTCGACCGTTTCTTGATGCGGATCGCCATGGGCTATCCAGGCCGTCAGGCCGAACGCGAACTGCTCGCCGGGGCCGATCGCCGCGACATGATTACCCATCTGGAGCCCTGCCTTAGCCCTGTCCAGCTTGGCCAGCTTCAACAAGACGTCAGCCGCATTCACGCCAGCCCCGCCCTGCTGGATTATTTGCAAGCCATTGTGGATCACACACGACAAAGCCAAGACTTTGCCCACGGACTCTCACCCCGCGCTGCCCTGGCCCTTCTACAGGCTTCACGCGCCTGGGCACTGCTGGAAGGGCGCGACCATGTCCTGCCGGAGGACGTTCAGGCCGTCCTGCCCGCCGTCGCGCTCCACCGTCTTCGTCCCCTCGACGATGGCCTGCTTCAAATGGAGGCCGATCAGCTCGCAAAACGAGTCATCAAGGCCGTCCCGCTCCCCTGATGGCCACAAGAGTGGCCACCTCCTTCAAAACGGCACTGCGCGCCCGCTTCCAGCGTTGGGCTCTGCACGGACGGCTGCAAGAGTCCTTTCCCATCCGGCTTTCGCAAAACCGCATCTACGTTCTGCCCACCCGTCGTGGTCTTGCTTTTGCGGGTATGCTGGGCCTCATGCTGACCGGAGCGATGAACTACAACCTCAGCCTGGGTTACGCCCTCGTCTTCCTGCTCACAGGCATCGGCACCCTGACCATCCTCCACACCTTCCGCAATCTCGCCCATCTTGAAATCCTCCCGGGGCGTTGCCCGCCCGCTTTTGCCGGGCAGCAAGCGCATTTCGGCCTGATCCTTTCCAATGACCGCCCATCTGCCCGGCCCGATCTGAAGCTGCATCTGCCGGAATGTCCGACCGTACTGGCCCACCCCGGCCCGGTCCAGCGGCTCGAAATCCAGCTTCAAGCCCCAGCCCTGCAGCGTGGGTGGCAGACCATGCCCCGCCTGACGCTCGAAACGACTTACCCGCTGGGTCTGGTGCGTGCCTGGGCTTATGCGCTGCCCGAAATCCGCTGTCTCATCTACCCAAGCCCAACACCGGAATCGGCCTCGCTGCCCCTGCCACTGTCTGCGGGACAAAACAGCGGGCCACAGCTGAAAGCCGAAGGGCTGGACGACTTTGCCGGCTTGCGCCGCCACCAACCCGCCGACCCGCTCCAGCATGTCGCCTGGAAAGCCGCAGCCCGTCTCAACGACCAGGCCCTGCTGACCAAGCAATTCAGCAGCACCGCCGCACGCAATCTGCACTTCGACTGGGACAGCCTTCCACCTGATCTCGGAATCGAACAACGCCTGAGCCAGCTCACCCGATGGCTGTGTGATGCGCAGGCTGCAAGACTGAGCTGGAGCCTGCGTCTGCCCACCCACACGCTCGGCCCGGCTACGGGGGATGCACATTTCCATGCCTGCCTGAAAGAACTTGCCCTGTATGGCCCGCCCCGATGACGCCCCGCCCCTGAGCTCGTCGCAACGGCTCTGGCTGCTGCTCACCTCGGTCGCCTGCTGGTTGCCGCTCATGCCTCATCTGCCCGACTGGCTGGCTGGCATCAGCGGCTTGCTGCTGCTCTGGCACGCCCAGTTGCAATGGCGACGCGCCCCACTGAGCGCGCTGCCCCGCCGCGCCCTGCTGACCTTGCTAACCCTGGGCGGCAGTCTGGCCATTGCCGCGCATTACCAGACTCTCCTCGGACGCAGCACCGGCGTGGCTCTCCTCGCCCTGCTCGTCACGCTCAAGCTGCTCGAATCCCGCACACGGCGCGACGGCGTCGTGCTAACCCTTCTGGCCAGCTTCATGCTCATGAGCCAGTTCATCTACGCCCAAGACCTCCTTCATGCCCTGGCCATGCTGCTGGGTGTGCTGCTCATCGTCACCACCCTAGCCGTCCTCGAACATGACGGCCATCCCCCTCGTGCCGCCCTGCAGCTCGCGGGCCGGATGATGCTCCAGTCCATCCCGCTCATGCTCATCCTTTTTCTGCTCTTTCCCCGCATCCAGAGCCCGCTGTGGGGGCTGCCCGCCGATGCCTTCGGCGGCATGACGGGGCTTTCCGACACCATGACACCCGGCAACATCAGCCAGTTGAGCCAATCCGACGCCATTGCCTTCCGCGTCCAGTTTCACGGCAAGGCAGAATCCACCCAGCCCACCCGGGCCTCGCTACCCGCACAATCCACCCTTTACTGGCGCGGCCCCGTACTCGACTTTTTTGATGGCCGAACCTGGAAGCCTGCAATCCCTGCCGAAAGCCTCATTCCGCCCAAATCCCTTAAAGCCAATCGCTCTTCCGCTTCATCCTCATCGCTCCCCTACCTCCCCACCGGCCCGGTGACGGAATACACCCTCACCCTCGAACCCCACAACAAACACTGGCTGTTCGCGCTCGAACTCCCCGCCGCCATGCCGGAAGAAGTCGTCATGACCCGCGACTTCCAGCTCCTCAGCCGCCAGCCGGTACGGGGGCGCAGCCGTTACGAGCTGCAAGCCGTCAGCCCCGCCCGCCAGCAAGCCGGGCGACAGGAAGCCCCCACTGCGCTCAAGGCAGCCTTGCAACTCCCCACCGATTTCAACCCCCGCACCCGCGCCCTCGTTGCCGAATGGCGAAAACAATTAGGAGACAACCCCCGCGCACTGGTGCAACGAACACTCGAACACTTCCGAAACGAAGCCTTCTACTACACCCTGATGCCACCGCTGCTGGGCGAGGACAGTGTGGACGACTTCCTTTTCCGTACCCGTCGTGGGTTTTGCGAGCACTACGCCTCTGCCTTCGTCTTTATTCTGCGTACCGCCGGTGTACCGGCTCGGGTCGTCACCGGCTATCAGGGTGGAGAAATCAATCCCGTCGATGGCACATTGATCGTCCGCCAATCCGACGCCCACGCCTGGGCGGAAGTATGGCTGGCCGAACAGGGTTGGCAACGCGTCGACCCTACCGCCGCCATTGCTCCCGCCCGGGTCGAGCGCAATCTGGCCAGTGCACTGCCTGAAGGCGAGCCCATTCCCCTGCTCTCTCGCGCACAGTTTTCCTGGCTGCAGGCCGCACGCTTTCGCTGGGAAGCCGTCGCCAATACCTGGAACCAATGGGTCATCGGCTACAACCAGCAACGACAACGCAGCCTGCTGGCGGGGCTGGGGCTGGAATCGGACGACTGGAAGCAAATGGCCGCTGTTTTCACAAGCCTCATCGGCCTGCTTCTGCTGGCCTACCTGCTCTGGGCCTTGCGCCAACAACAACCTGACGATCCCTTGTCTGCCCTGTGGCAAAAACTCGCCCAACGACTCGAAAAAAGGGGGCTGGCCCCTCTGCCCTGGGAGGGCCCGCTAGACTATGCCCAAAGAATCCCCACTCTGCTTCCTGAACAAACCGAACTCGCCGAAGAACTCCAGGACATCGCCCGAAGCTGGGCCCGCCTGCGCTACGCGGCGGCAGAATCAAAAACCGCAGCCCAGAACGATTACCGCAAGCTCAAACGTCGCATTGCACGCCTTCCACACCGTCACCTACGCCGATCACGAAATCAAACTCGCTCACAGACCTCATGAAACCCGTTTTACGCCAATTCCTGATCGCCCTGCTGCTGGCCTTGTCCGTCCCTGCACTTGCCGCCCCGCCCTCACAGCAGGCTGCTGACAGGCCTGGGAAATCCATCAAAAAGCAGAAAATCAAAGTCCGAAAATTCAAAAAATCGCCCAAATCAGCGCGTAATACCCAACCGCCCAAACTTCCCCCTTTCGTGCAACAGTCCGTCGTGCGCGATTTCATCCAGCAGATGCACGAAAAACACGGCTTCGAAGTTCAGCCGCTTCAAGCCATTTTTGAACACGCCCGGCCCATTCCCGCCGTGCAAAAAGCCATCATGCCGCCGCGCGACCCGTCGATCCGCTCTTGGTACGCCTACCGCAGCCGCTTCATCGAGCCCCGCCGTCTCGAAGGCGGCGAACGCTTCTGGCAAGCCCATGCAGCCACACTGAACCGGGCAAGCGCGGAAACGGGCGTACCCGAAGAAATCATCGTGGCCATCATCGGCATCGAAAGCATCTACGGACAGCACATGGGGAATTTCGGCACCCTGGCGGCACTGGCCACCCTGGCTTTCGATTACCCGAAAATCAACCCGGCCACCGACACCGCCCGCGCTGCCCTTTTCCGGCAGCAGCTCGAAGAGCTCCTGCTGCTCGCCCGCGAAGAAGGACGCGACCCGCTGACCTACAGAGGCTCCTACGCCGGTGCGCTGGGCCTGCCCCAGTTCCTGCCCGGCAGCATTCGCCAATACGGCCAGGATGGCGACCATGACGGCCACATCCGGCTGGAAACCAGCCCGACGGATGCCATCGTCAGCGTAGCGAATTTCCTCGTCCGGCACGGGTGGAGAAAAGGAGAGCCTGTCGTTGCCCGAGCAAAGGTCAGCGGCGAGGCTTATTCAACCCTAATCGACGAAGGCATCCTGCCCAAACGCCTGCCGGAAGAACTGGCCCGCTTCGGCGTCCGGCCAGTCGACGACAAACCCTATCCTGCCCTCCCTGCCGCCCTGATCGATCTCGTCACCCCGCAGCAGGACACCGAATACGCGCTGGGCTTCCAGAATTTCTATGTCATTACCCGCTACAACCGCAGCAGTTTTTATGCCATGGCCGTGCACGATCTGGCACAGGAATTAAGGGCACAACACCAGAGCCCGGCAGCCGAAACGAAGGAATGAGCCTGTCTTACGTTTCCTTGCTTCCCGACCCGCAGGCCGCGCGTTGCAGGCGGTCAGCGACGGCACGCCAGGCTTCGTCGGCGGGAGGGGCCTCGACGAGAAGAAGCCGGCAGCTCATGGCATCGAATTTCCGCAAGGTCGCATACAGCGCGCGGGCGTAGGCGGGGGCTTCGAGGGGCGCATTCCACCAGAGCACTTGCTCGGGCAGCAAATCGGACGGTGGCATGAAGCGGCGGGCCAGCACCCCCAGGCGACCCGTCAGCTGACGTTCCGCTTCCAATACAGCCGCTAGTTCTTCAGCGAGGACAAGGCGCATCGGGGTGCGCGGGGCGTAATGTGCCGCCGTGGAGCCCGAAACACGCGGGGCGGAGGCCGCCGCCTGCCCGGTGAAAAAAGCCTCCTCCGTGGCGGCCAGCACTTGCGCCAGGGCTTCTGCGCTGATGGCTCCCGGGCGAAGGATGCGCGGCGCATCGCCGGAACAATCGACGATGGTCGATTCGATGCCAACGGCACAGGGGCCGCCGTCGAGAATCAGGGAAACGCGTTCGCCCAGTTCCTCACGCACATGTGCTGCGCGGGTCGGGCTGATTCGGCCATAACGATTCGCGGAAGGGGCGGCAATGCCGCTCCCCGTATTGCCATTGGCCTCGTCGAAAGCCCGCAGCAGGGCGAGTGCGAGGCGATGATCGGGAACACGCAGGCCAACGGTATCCTGGCCGCCGGTCACGGCATCCGGCACACGCGGGTGACGCTTGAGAATCAGGGTCAGCGGCCCTGGCCAGAAGGCCGCCGCCAAACGATGGGCAGCGTCTGGAATATCCCGTGCCCAGGCTTCCAGCGCATCGACGCCGGGAAGATGAACGATGAGCGGATGATCCTCCGGGCGGCCCTTGGCGGCAAAAATTTTTGCCACGGCCTCGGAATTGGAAGCATCCGCCCCCAGCCCGTAGACCGTCTCAGTAGGAAAAGCCACCAGCTCGCCCGCCTGCAGGAGAGCGACGGCGCGGTCGAGGTCTTGCCCGAGAAAGCTCAAGGCAGGTCCAACGTTTTTGCCAGCACCTTGGCCTTTTGACGCTGACGGAAATCAGCCAGTTTCTCGGCCGTTTCAGCATCGTTCAGGGCCAGCATCGCAATGGCAAACAAGGCCGCATTCGTCGCCCCCGCCTCGCCGATGGCAAAGGTGGCAACGGGAATACCGCCGGGCATCTGCACCATGGACAGGAGCGAATCGAGGCCCTGCAGGTGCTTCGAAGGCATGGGAACGGCGAGCACCGGCAGCGTGGTCTTGGCGGCCAGCACCCCGGCCAGATGGGCAGCTCCCCCCGCCGCGCCGATCAGCACCTTGATGCCACGATCCGCCGCCGTGGCCGCGTAGT
>CAZCOS010000073.1:0-8960 GCA_964500605.1 uncultured Sterolibacterium sp. | reverse complement strand
TGAGAAAAACTTCGGCCAGGGGGCGGAAAAAATTGGTTTTGGTGGCTTCATGCGTCCACCAGGGGAGCACGCCGGATTGGATCAGGGCGTCGGTGAAAGGGTCGCCGTAGCGGAATGTCTGGAAGATATTGGTCGTATCTCCCGTGAGCAGTTTGATGCGTTGCTCGAAATCATCGAGAAACAGGCCGCTACCCAGCATCGGCATGGAGAGCAGGAAAGCGAGCAGGGCGATAAGAGGCAGAATGCGGCGATGTTCGGGGAAATTCGATCGGGATGGGAACATGCTCTTTGCCTTCGGTAGACGATGTCAGCGCAGCGGTTTTTGATTTGTGTTCTTTACGCCTTGCTTTTTTATTTCTTTGTTTGTTTGAGCCAAAAAAAAGCCAGCCCGCAGGCTGGCTTTTTGTACTTCTTGCAGCTTAGTGCTTGGCTTCAGCGGCCGGAGCGGCAGCGTCGGCGGGCTTGGCAGCGTCAGCGGCCGGAGCGGCAGCGTCAGCAGCCGGGGCGGCCGGAGCCGGAGCAGCAGCGTCAGCAGCCGGGGCGGCCGGAGCGGGAGCGGGTGCTTCAGCGGCGGGAGCAGGAGCCGGAGCCGGGGTCTCGGCGGGCTTGCTGCAAGCGGCAACAGACAGCGCGAGGAGCGCGGCAACGAGGAGCGAGTGCTTCATTTTTGATTCCCTTTATCGATAAGGAGTATGCAGAAAAGTCTTTTCAGACCGGGGATGAGCCAGTCAGCCGAAAATTATATCAGTCGATTTTTAGAAAAGCTTTAATGATCGAATAATTTGTTGCAAATTTCAGACGTTTGGCTGATCTGGATCGCGGTGAGTGGTCTGGTAGACTCGGGATTCGTTGTCGCTGTGATCCTCACATTCGTCAGGACGAAGGCGGTGGTTGAATCCGGAAATCTCGTGTTCGGGCCATTTTTCGGGAATGGCCGGTTTTTTCCCCGGGGTAGGGGAGTATTCGAGGCTGTCCATGCGCTTGTGGCCTTCTTTTCTTCTCGTCTTTGCAATGGCCTTCAGTTTTTTGATGGCGGCTTGTACGCGCGTGGAAGTTTCCCCGCCGAAAGATGAGTTGGTGGTGGCCTTGCGTGATACTCCGGCTTTTGTTCAGGATGAAGGCGGGGGGGCAGGGAACGGCAGTGGAACCGGTTATGAGCTTGAATTGGTTGAGCGTTTTGCGCAGGAGCAGGGGCTGGTACTGCGCGTCATCAGGGTGCATGACCACAGTGAGCTGATTACCCTGCTTCGCTCGGGCAAGGCCCATATGGCGGCTTCAGCCATGGTACTGGAGCACCTTGAAGGGATTCGCTATTCCTCCTCTTTTCGGCAAGCAAAGCAGGTACTGGTGCAGTCGGCGGATGCGTTTGATCTGGACGAGCCTTCTGAGCTGGCCGACAAACGGATCGATGTGCTGGAGGGCTCACCGGAGGCTTCCACACTCAAGGCGATGAATGTCCGGAATTTCGCGCTCCAAGCCATGAAGGAGGTGCCCTGGAAGCCGTTTTTTGTCGTTGAGCAGCGCGGCCTGAGCGAAATCGACCTGCTGGAGCGAGTGAACGCGCGTCAGTCGGAACTGGCTGCAACGGATAGCCTGCATTTCGATATTGCCGTCAATTTTTTTCCTGAATTGCAGATTGCTCAGGTGCTTCCAGGAGAAATCCATTTTGCCTGGGCGTTTCCGTTGGGTGGCGATTCGCGTCTGTTTGCGCGGGCCCAGGCTTTCATCGAGCGCGTCCAGCAAGATGGTACGTTGGCGCGACTGAACGATCGTTATTTTGGTCACATCCACCGTCTCGAACAGTATTCCATCGCCGAATTTCTTAAACGGATTGGTACGGTCTTGCCCCGCTTGCGGGCTGATTTCGAGGCGGCTCAGGACATCACGGGGATTGATTGGCGTTTGCTGGCGGCACTGGCTTATCAGGAATCGATGTGGAATCCGCTGGCCACGTCGCCGACTAATGTGCGCGGCATCATGATGTTGACGGAAGAGACAGCAGATCGCTTGAAGGTCAGTAATCGCCTGGATGCCAGACAGAGCATTCGGGCGGGGGCGCGGTATCTGGCGGAGATCATCGATGCTTTGCCCAAGGACATTCCCCAGCCAGACCGGACGTGGATGGGGATGGCGGCATACAACATTGGACAAGGACACATGAATGGCGCGTTGGCTATCGCCAAGACGCTGAAGCGGGACCCTCGTTCCTGGTATGAGATGAAGAAGGTTTTGCCCTTGATGGCACGACCGGAGTACTACAAACGCTTGAAAAGCGGTCGTGCGCGAGGCGGAGAGGCCGTCATCATGGTGGAGAATGTCCGAAAGTATTACGACATTCTGTCTCGTTTCGAGCCGCAGCACCGCCCGGAGAAGTTGTCCTTTGATGTCAGTCCTCCCGGCCTGCCTGTTGCTGCGGGTCCTCGCCTGCCTGCCGTTCCGGCTTCTTCCACCAGAGAGACAGCTGGAAACAGAGTGGCGGAGAAACAGAATGGGCAGGGGGTCAGCGAGCGGGCACGAGTTGGCGCGTCCCGCCCATATAGCTCACGAGCTCATCCGGAATGATGACGCTGCCGTCAGCTTGTTGGTAGTTTTCAAGAAGGGCAACGAGAGTGCGCCCCACGGCCAGACCCGAGCCATTGAGGGTGTGCACGAGTTCGGGCTTGTTTTTTTCGTTGCGAAAGCGTGCCTGCATGCGCCGGGCCTGGAAGGCTTCGAAGTTGGAGCAGGACGAAATTTCGCGGTAGGTGTCTTGTGCAGGCAGCCAGACTTCGAGATCGTAGGTCTTGGCGGCGGAAAAGCCCATGTCGCCACTGCACAGAGCCATTTTCCGGTAAGGCAGACCGAGCTTTTGCAAAATGGCTTCGGCGTGGCCAGTGAGTTCTTCCAGGGCTTGCCAGGATTGCTCCGGATGGACGATCTGCACCAGTTCAACCTTGTCGAATTGATGCTGGCGGATCATGCCACGCGTGTCCCGTCCATAAGATCCTGCCTCCGAGCGGAAGCAGGGTGTGTGACAGGTGAATTTCAGGGGCAGGGTATCTGCCGCGACAATTTCGTTGCGAACGATGTTGGTCACGGGAACTTCGGCCGTGGGGATGAGGTAGAGCTTGCTGCCGTCGCTGCGCGGGATCTGAAACAGGTCTTCTTCAAATTTGGGAAGCTGGCCCGTGCCGTACATGCTGTCCGGATTGACGAGATAGGGCGCATAGACTTCGGTATAGCCGTGCTCGAGGGTGTGGGTGTCCAGCATGAACTGGGCCAGTGCACGATGCAGACGGGCGATGCCGCCTTTCATCAGGGAAAAGCGGCTGCCGGAAATTTTCGTGGCGGTTTCAAAATCGAGCCCCCCCAGTCCTTCACCGATTTCGACATGATCCTTGACCTGAAAATCGAAACTGCGGGGCGTACCCCAGCGCAGGACTTCGACATTGCCGCTTTCGTCCCGCCCCACGGGGACGCTTTCGTGGGGAAGGTTGGGTAGATTGGCGACGAAATCATTGAAGCGGGTGAGGAGTGCTGCGAGGTTTTCTTCGTCGGCCTTCAGCGCGTCGCCTAGTCCGGCGACTTCCGCCATGACCGGTGCGACATCTTCGCCCTTGCCCTTCAGGATGCCGATCTGTTTGGAAAGGGTATTGCGGCGGGCCTGCAATTCCTGAGTGCGAGTCTGGAGGGCTTTGCGTTCGTCTTCGAGGGACTGGAAGGCAGCGGTGTCGAGGGTTGTTCCGCGTGTGGCCAGACGGGCGGCAACGGTGTCGAGCTGGGTGCGGAGAAGTTGAAGGTCAAGCATGGTCTTTCCTGTTGAAAAGAGTGAATGGGGCGATGAGGTGGGCGTTGGAATCTTGGTGGTTCAGTGTTTTTCTTCATTTTGGGCATCGAGCCAGACGGCGAGCCCCTGGGCGTTCAGGTCGATATCCATGGCCAGCAGGTCCAGCAATGCTTCATCCTGCTTGCCCCAGTTTTCGCGACGAGCCTCCGCCACAAGCATCTGGCCAATGGCTTCCTTGAGTTTGTCGTGTCGATCATGGCCTGCGTGGGCCAGTGACTGGGCAATCTCGACAAGCAGGTCGATGCGCCGGTGCAGGTCGACGGCGAGACGGGGAAGATCGGTGATCTTTCCGTAATGAGTCAGGTACATCGCTTCGGGCTGGTAGGACATCAGCAGATCAATGGAACGATGCAGGGCGGGCGGGTCGAAATGGACGGGTGTGGAGGTGGGGCAGATAAAGGCTTGTCCATCACGATCGAGTTCGCGGTAGGAAAGGCCGAAGGTGTCGCCGGTGAAGAAATGGCCGGTCTGGCTGTCCCGGATGCAGAGGTGGTGGCGAGCATGGCCGGGGGTGTGGAGCAGCAATAGCTCGCGGTTGCCCAAATGAACGCGCTGTTCGTGTTCCACGGAAACAATGCGGGCCGGGTCGATGGGTTGCAGCGTGCCGTAAAGGCGGCGGGTTTGTTCTTCGCCATAGACGGCGGCGGTTCCCGCGAGCAGCTTTCCGGGTTGGGCGATGTGGCGTGCACCCAGGGGGTGGACGTAAAGCCGGGCCTGAGGGAGTTGTTCCATAAGTAGACCGGCTCCCCCCGCGTGATCGAGATGGATGTGGGTGAGGAGGATGGCCTCGACCTGTTCGGGCCGAAGCCCGAATTGTTGGAGTGCTTCCAGAACGAGCGGAACGGCGGTGTGTGTCCCCGTATCGATGAGAACGGCCCGCTGATCCTCGATGAGGAGGTGGATCGCATCAAACCCGGGACGGCAGTAGGTGGAGTCGATGGCAATGATGCCGTTTCCGTAGTCGGTCGTTTGGGCCATATCTGTTTTTCTCTTCTGATATTGCGGTCAGCTCGCCATTTTCGTCGATTCGTTATGAATTATCACGTTCTGGTCGATATAATTACGGATTAACCATTTTATGGAGTGTTCATCATGGGTCTTGATCGCGTTTCTTCCGGCAAGGATTTGCCGAACGATTTCAATGTCGTCATCGAAATTTCGATGCGCTCTGATCCGATCAAGTATGAAGTCGATGACGAATCCGGCGCGATTTTCGTTGACCGTTTCATGTCGACCGCCATGCATTATCCCTGTAACTATGGCTACATCCCCCACACTATTGCGGGGGATGGTGACCCGGTGGATGTATTGGTTGTTTCCCAGTTTTCCCTGCCGCCGGGTGTGGTCGTGCGTTGTCGCCCGATTGGCATCCTGCAAATGACGGATGAGGCGGGTGAAGATGCCAAGCTGCTGGCCGTTCCCGTGACGAAGCTCACGCCGATGTATCAGGACATCAACAGTTATCTCGATCTGCCTCAGATCATGCGCGACAAGATTTCCCACTTCTTCGAGCATTACAAGGATCTTGAGCCGGGCAAGTTTGTGAAGGTGACAGGGTGGGCCGGGGTTGAAGAGGCCAAGGCCGAGATCATGGCGGGGGTCAAGGCCTACGCAGAGTCGGGCAACAAGCCCGCTTTCTAAACGAGCAGGTCTGGCCTCTTGTCAGGCTGATCCGTTCGATTCGTTCGATTCGTTCGATTCGCCCGGCCGACCTACCAGACAAAAAAGACCTGATACCACATCCCGCCCACCAGGGCGGGGGCCGTCAGGAAACAAACGGCAGCAGCCAGGCGAGCCCGCAAGCTGCTGCCGTTTTTCGTGATGAGCCGCAGCCCCATTCCAGCAGAGGCCAGCAAGGCGAGTCCCATCAGGCCAATACGCAGTTGTGACAACCCAGGCACGAGCCAGCCTTCGGCCTTGAGCAGGGTAACGGTCAGCATGGTCAGCCCGATGAACACGCTCATCCCGGCCAGCGGGACCAGGGTGAGAGTGAGGCGTTGCCAATTGAGCTGCGGGCTACGCAGGCAGAGTGTGGCCAGGCGGATACCGAGCCAGATCAGAAAGCCGATGAGGCTGCCGATACCGACGATGTAGGCGATGACCAGTAGTCCATCCAGCCAGGTGAAGACATCGTTGGCCTCGGGGTAATGGGTCAGTATCCACCAAGGAGCTTCGTCGCCGAGCAGCAGGAAATGGTCGTGATCGACCAGATAGCTGGCAATGGCCAGTTTGATCTGGACGAACCAGGGGCTGACGGTCCATTGGAAGGCGGCGGAGGCGATGCCCAGTACGCCAAAAATCAGCGTCAGGGCTTCGCTGGTCGATGCCTTGCTATCGGGTGCGAGGATTTCCTGCCAGGGGGCGCGGGCCGAGAGGGTGACGGCATCGCGGTGTCCGGCGCAGCGTCCGCAGGCATGGCAGTCGGCTGCACTGGTCATCCGGCGAATGTCGACGAGCGGGGCGCAATTGACCGGCGCAATGGTGATGGTTTTGCGTTTCGACGCGCTCCCCGCCTCGTCCCAGGTGGCACGGTCGACCTTGAAGTGAACGAACGAGAAGCGGGCGAGCAGTGCAAAGACGCCACCCGCAGGGCACAGATGGCGGCACCAGATGCGTTTGCCGCGACCGTACATGAGGCCGATGGCGACGGCTGCGACGCTGGAGCCGCCCAGCACGAGCAGGGCGGCTTCGGGGTATTCATAAACGCTGACCAGTTGGCCATAAAGCGTGGTGCAGGCGAAGGCGACGAAGGGCCAGCCGCTCCATTTGAGCCAGCGCGGAACGGGCCGCCCCAGGCCACGATGGCTGGCCCATTCGGTGAGTGTGCCTTCCGGGCAGAACACCCCGCACCAGATGCGGCCAAAGAGCAGGGTGGTCAGCATCACGCCGGGCCACCAGATGCCCCAGAACAGAAGCTGGGCAAAGAGGCGCAGGTTGTTCCACAAATGCGCGCCTTCCGGGGGGATGGGCTGGAAGGCGGGCGCGATGACCAGGGCCATGTAGAACACGACAACCGACCACTGGATGATCTGAATGGTGCGTTTGTGGCGCACCATCGCGAGCCCCAGGCGTTCCAGCCAGGGACGTGAGGAGACAGGCTTTCCGGCAAAGGCCAAGGGTTTGGAGGCGTGAATGTCGTTGAGGTTGGCTGGCATGAGGCTGGCTACCGGAAGCGTTTACTTGGCGATGATGCGACCCTTCGCGGTTTCGGGATGAAACTCTCCGAAAAAGGGATAGGTGCCGGGCTTGAGCGGCTGGAAGATCATGAAGCTCGATGCCCCGGCGGCAAGTACCTTCTCCTTGCGCAGCTCTACACTCTCGAATTCCTCCGCTCCTGGCCCTTCGTTTTTGATAAGCAGGCGGAACTTGGTATTGGCCGCGACTTCAAGCGTTTCAGGAATGAAGCGTCCTGCACGGATGGTGAGGTCATAAGTCGGCATATCTGTAGCCAGTACGGGCGTTATGGAGGACGCCAATAGTAGGCCAAGACCGATCTGGCGAAGTGTGCGATGTAGCGTGGATGACATGTGTGGTTTGGGGTTGTCGGAAGATCAATATGCGATGTTTGCCCGGATAGCAAAAATCTTGCTCGTTTTTGCAGCGGGATTGCTTCCGCCGTGGTGGATGTACTGGAAATCAGGTGACAGTTCAAATTGCGGCGAGAGGTGGTAGCGGTAATACAGTTCCGCAACCCGCTCGGCCCCTTGTGGCGTAAATGTGGTTAGTGTGCCTTGGCACACTCCCAAGTCATCGTAACCACCGGGACAGACATTGCCGTTTGTCCCGCGACGATAGGCCTTGCCGCTTTGCAACCAGCCGAAGGAGATGCCCATGGCGTCTGCACCACGATTCCAGAAGTTGCCGCTGAATTCGGTTCCTAGGGTCAGTGCCTGATTGAAGGGAAGTTCCCCTTTCAGTTGCTTGCCATAGCGTCCGAAGAGCGTGAGGTCATCGCCTACTCGCTGGTCGATTGAAATGCCCAGCCCACGGTGCGTGCTTGTCGTTCCATCGAAGTTGTTGCTTCGGCTACGATTCCAAACATAGATACGGTAGTTCCCAGGGAGCCCGTCAAATAGACGAAGTTGTTTTTCGGCCTGGGCCATAACGAGTGGAGAACTCAGGCTGCGCTGATAGTTAGCTCCGCGATCGCCTGCCCCGAAAACACCCAGCGACAGCCGCAAGGGTTCGGGTTTTTCGGTTTCGTTGTAATAGCTGGCGACGAAACCGGGCTGGAAACCGTTGGCATCAACACCCGTTTCGCCCCCAGCATCGAGTAATGGGTTGTGCACAAAAACCGAATTCAGGAATTGGCGTGATTCGTCTGCGCTGGCCGTGTTCTGGTCGAAGAAACCGAAGATGTCCATCTTGCCGAAGGTCAGCTCCAGCGTTTCGCGTGAATTCGGCTTGAATCCTCCGAATGGCAGGGGAATGGATGCCTGATACCAGGCTTGCCCAAGGATGGCGACGGAGTCATCCGGATTGGAACCTGACGCACGAAAGGCCACGGCGTTTGGTGCGCTAGCGTGGTAGCCAAGATCACCGAAGGCGGCGTTCAACCCCAGCCCTTGTCCGAAGCGGACATGGGTAAACAGCTTGTGTTCGATGTCGCCAACCGGGTCTAGCGGAATCTCTACCGAAACATCGCCACGATAGTTGAGCTGGGATGGGCTGTTGGCCAGCCCGTCCGGCAGCCCCCAGGCCTTTTGTGCGACCGTGGCCAGGGAAGCCCCGACCTGAATGCCTTCGAGGCGATCCGCAATCCGGGCGGATTTTTTCATGTCCAGCGTGTCTTTTTCGACGGCCTTGAGGCGGGTCACCAACTCAGGCTCGTTTTCGGAAATTTGCGGGTTTTCGAGGCTGGTGCTGGTTTTTTGGCTTTCGTTCTTGAGGGCCTTGATCTCGTTTTCGAGCTCGATATTGCGCGCTTCCAGCTTTTCCAGACGGCCAAGCAGCTTTTGCAGGGTCAGCTCGTCAGACGCAGCCAGTACCGGCTGACTCAGGCCAGCAAGCAGCAGGGCGATCGACAAGGGCTTGAGACAGCGTGATGCCATGTTCAATACCCGCCTTTCTTGCCGATGCCGACGTAGGTGAATTCATATTCGACATCGAAAGGCTTGAACCAGGGGCGAACGCC
>CAZCOS010000072.1:0-9195 GCA_964500605.1 uncultured Sterolibacterium sp. | reverse complement strand
CGTGGGTTAACCCCGCCGCGCCGCTGGCCCCCCTGTTCAATCTGCTCTCGCGCCCATTCCTGGCCCCGCTGCAACGTTTCATTCCACCGCTGGGTGGCGTGGATCTGTCTCCAATGGTCTTGCTGCTGATCCTGCAGGTGTTACTGGGTGTTCTGGCGGCACTACAGCATCAGCTTTCGCCCGCCATGATCTTCATGCCATGAACTGGTGTCGCGCAGAAGGCGGGTACATCCTGCTCCACCTGCACATCCAGCCCGGCGCGAAAAAAACGGAAATCACCGGACTCCACGGCGAATCCCTGAAAATCCGCCTGGCCGCCCCGCCTGTGGATGGCCGCGCCAACGAAAGCCTGATCACCTTTCTTGCGGAAACCCTCGCTCTCCCCAAAAACCGCATCGAACTCATCAGCGGCCCGTCGAGCCGCAGCAAGCGCATCCGCCTGAGCGATTGCCCGATGACCGTCACCGAAGTCCAGACCCGGCTTCTGCCCTCCCGCTGAAAAACAACGGGCCCCGAAGGGCCCGTTGCTTTGACATCCACGGCGAAGACCGAAGCCGTTACCAGCGGTAGTTAAACGACAAACCGTAAGTACGCGGCTCGTTGAAATAAGCCAGCATCAGGTTGCCTACACCTGGCCCGAAGTCGATGTAGTTCACCGGCTGCTGCTTGTTGGTGGCATTCTTCACCCACAAGGCCATGTCTGCATTTCCGGGGCCACCCACAGGAATCCCGGCCAGCACCAGGCGCATATTCAGCAGGCCATACCCCTTGATCTTCGAGTCTTCCGCGATCGGCCGTGCCGGATCGACCCGGTTGATCTGGTAAGCGTAACCATAGAAAGAAGCCGTGTAGGCGTAATCCGCAATGGCCCTGAGCCGCCCGTAAGCCGTGTTCCCCAGATTGGCATCGGCCGTCAGGTTGAAGGTGTGCTTGGGCGCATGCGGCATGGAGCGGTTGGCCGCCACATTGCTGATCGGCTGATTCGCTGCCGATGCCTCCAGATATTCATTGTATTTGCTGCTGAGATAGCCGTAGCCTGCCTGGAGGCGCAGGGCATTGACCGGCCGCCAGGCCAGTTCCAGCTCCAGGCCCTTGAGCTCGGCCTGACCGGCGTTCCGGATAATGGACAAGCCCGGCGTTCCGGTGAATTGGGACAGCTGCAAGTCATCGACCTCGTTCTTGAACAAGGCCGCATTGAGCTGCAGACGGCCGTCGGCCGAACTCAGCTTCGTGCCAATTTCATAGGTCTTCTGATTTTCCGGCTTGAAGGGTTTGAGTGCCTCCGCAGCAGAAGGAGCTTCGCCCTGGAAGCTGCCGCTCTTGAAGCCCTCGGAATACTTCGCGTAAACATTCATCCGGTCGTTGATCTTGTAGGTCGCCGACACCATGGGATTGGTTGCCGAGAAGCTGGCCGTTCCATATACCGCCGGAGTGATGGCCGTCGCCGGACGGGCGGCTGCCCCCCAGACGCTCTTGTAACGCGAGCCCCATTTGTCTTCCTGGGTCCGGCGCAGGCCTGCCGACAACATCCAGGCATCACTCAGGGTGTAATCCACCTGACCATAGATCGACTTGGCCGTACCGCCATAACCATATTCGCTGCTGTCGTTGCTGCTGCCGAACATGTTTTCATGCGGGTTGAAGGTGTAGCCACCATCCTTGTAGTGGTACAGACCCACGACATACTTGAGGCGGTCTGTGTTGCCAACCCACTGCAGCTCATGCGAAGTCTGCACGTAATCGGCCAGACGCTTGCCCGTAAACAGCCAGACCGGCGTACCTTCCAGATCAAAGGAATCGTCGTTATCGAGCTTCCGGTGCGAGGAAATCCATTTCAGCGTGTTTCTGTTATCCAGAGCCCAGGTCGCCGTTACCGCATTCCCCTGCAGCTCCATGCGCTCCCACGAAGGATAATCCACACGGGCAGTCTTCAACCTCTCCTGCGAGGCAAAAGGCAATGCCGGTGCCAGTGCATTCCCCAAGCCGGCAATGGCCGGCACGGCACTGGCCCGCATGGCGGCAATCGTCGCCGGAGGCAGGCGGTACAGCTGGTTGAACTGCCCGGTCTGGTTCACCTTGGTGTAATCAAACCGGTAATCCACCTGCACGTCCTTGCTGACATCCAGCAACACGGCCAGCCGCGCACCGAATTTGTCCCGATCCTCAAACTCTCCCTGCGTCCGCCCGGAGACCTTGATAAAGCCATCCCGCTTTTCCGAACGAACCCCGACGGACACACTGGCAATGCCAAACTTGGGCAAATCCAGCGAAAGCTTTTCGACATGCCGGCCATAGTTGCCGATCTCGAGGCCCGCCGTGCCGCCGAATTCACCACTGGGTTTGCGGGTGATGTAATTGATGGCTCCGGACATGGTATTGCGACCGTACAGCGTCCCTTGCGGGCCGCGCAGCACCTCGATACGCTCGATATCGACGATGTCGAATACCGAACCCACGGACTTGCCAAGATAAACACCGTCCAGATACATGCCGACACTGGGCTCCCAGTACATGGCGGCATTGAACGTCCCGCCGCCCCGGATAGAAACCTGGGAAGTGAGATTACTGGTCGGGTAGGGGCTGACCTGTAGATTGGGCGCCAGTGCCCCCAGGCTGAGAATATCACTCACACCCCGGGCCTCGACCTGCCCTGCCGTCATAGCGGTAATGGCGATGGGCACATCCTGCAAACGTTCCGCACGCTTTTGCGCCGTGACGATGACTTCCTCGATCGCCCCTTCGGCGGCCAGCGCAAGGTTGCTGGCACAGCAAGCTGAGGCCACGGCCGCTGCCATAACCAGGCGACGGGTTTTAAGGTTATTTTTTGTGGAATGACGTCGTTCCAGTTTCATTTTGCCCCCTTGGCATGATGTTGTGGTCACACTTCAAAACCCTTGCAAAACCGGACGTTTCCGACAAATCGGGTTGCTCGCCCCGTAAAGCTGCACCGGAGTATAACCATACTTCCCGGAACAATTTATGCCTAAAAAAGTCGGGAATATCAGGAAAATGCGGCCGAATAGGCGAGCTTCCCGTCGATTAGCGTGTAACGCACCCGGCCGGGCAATTCCTGCCCCAGAAAAAGTGTGTTTTTCCCCTGGCTGCGCAAGGTGTCCCGGGTAATCCGGACAAAATCTTCCGGGTCAAAAACACAGATATCCGCCGGTGCACCAATTGCCAGACACCCGGCGTCGATCCCCAAAATACGCGCCGGGTCGCTGGTGACCCGGGCGAGTGCCGTAACCAGCGGCAGCTTCATTTCACTCGCCCATTTCAGCGTCAGCGGCAACAACAGCTCCAGCCCCGTCGCACCCGCCTCGGCCTCGGCAAAAGGCATCAGTTTGGCGTCGTCATCGACCGGTGTGTGATCGGAACACACGGCATTGATGCTGCCTTCGGCCAGACCGCGCCGCAAGGCATCACGGTCATTCTGTGCCCGCAATGGCGGGTCGAGCCGGGCATGCGGGTTGAAATGCCCGATGTCATGCTCGCAAAGATGGAGGTGATGAATGGAGACATCGCAGGTCGCAGCAATCCCCTGCTTTCTGGCCGCCTGGATCATCTGCAGGCCCGCCGAACTGGAAATGCGGGTCAGATGCACTCGCGCCCCGGTTTGCCGGGCGAGCTGGAGGATGGTCGCCAGTGCGATGGTTTCCGCCGAAACGGGGATGCCGACCAGGCCCAAACGGGTGGCGACTTCGCCATCGTGCGCCACACCGCTGCGTGCAAGAAAGGGATCTTGCGCCTGAAGCCAGACCGGGTAATCAAAGGTCGCTGCGTACTGCATGGCACGCAAGAGCACCTGGGTATCGACAATGGGCTGATTCGCCTGACCAAAGGCACGGCAACCGGCTTCGGCCAGCTCGGCCATTTCGGTGATCCGTTCTCCCGCCAGTTTGAGCGTCAGCGCGCCGACGGGATAGACACGGGAAAACTCCGGCAGACGGGCGCGATGCTTGAGCATTTCGACCAGGCCGGGCTCATCGAGCGGCGGGTCGGTATCGGGCGGGCAAGCGAGGCTCGTCACCCCCCCGGCGGCGGCCGCCGCCATTTCGGATTCGAGCGTGGCGCGGTATTCGTAGCCGGGCTCACGCAGCCGCGCGGCAAGGTCGACAAGACCGGGGCAGACGATGCAGCCTTGTGCATCCACGATGCCTTCCGCTTCAAACCCTGCGGGAGGCTGATCGAAAGCCACGATGCGTCCGTCGGCGATAAAAACATCGGCCAGCCGGTCGGTCTGTGTCGCCGGGTCGATCAGGCGGCCTTTCTGGATATGGATTTTCATGGCGTTTCTCCGCTGCCTGCCAACATGCTCATCACCGCCATCCGCACGGCGATGCCGAAAGTCACTTGAGGCAGGATGACCGAATGTCGGCCATCCGCCACGGCGGAATCAATTTCGACACCCCGATTCATCGGCCCCGGGTGCATGACGATGGCGTCCGGTTTGGCCAGAGCCAGCCTTTCAAGTGTCAGCCCGTAGGACTTGTAGTATTCCTGCGTACTGGGCAGCAAGGCCCCGTTCATGCGCTCGTTTTGCAGGCGCAGCATCATCACCACATCGACACCGCGCAAACCTTCGTTCATGTCGTGGAAAACCCGCACGCCCATGCGCTCAACGTCTGTTGGCAACAGTGTCTTGGGCGCGATGACGCGAACTTCCGGCACACCCAGCGTCGTCAAGGCATGAATTTGCGAGCGGGCGACACGGGAATGAAGAATGTCGCCCACGATGGCCACCGTCAGATTGCAAAAATCTTTCTTGTAATGCCGGATGGTGTACATATCGAGCAGGGCCTGCGTCGGGTGCGCGTGGCGGCCATCACCGGCATTGACGACGTGAATGTGGTCGCGCCTGGTAGCCACGAGATGCTCGGCAATCAGGAAAGGCGCGCCGGAGGACTGGTGGCGCACGACGAACATGTCGGCCTGCATCGCCGCGAGGTTATCGACGGTATCGAGCAGGGTTTCGCCCTTGGATGCACTCGACGTATTGATGTTGAGATTGATGACATCGGCAGACAATCGCTTGGCCGCGATTTCGAAGGTGGTACGGGTGCGTGTCGAGTTTTCAAAGAACAGGTTGAAGACGCTCTTTCCGCGCAAAAGCGGCAGCTTCTTGACTTCACGCTCGGCAACTTCGGTAAAGGGTGTCGCCGTATCGAGAATGGCGGTCAGCATGGCGCGCGGCAGACCTTCGATGGTCAGCAGGTGGCGCAGCTCACCATTGCGGTCGAGCTGGAGATTACGCATCGTCGGATTCCTCGGGCATCAGGCAGCAGGTGAAAGGGAATGGGTATCGAAATAATCCTGAAGGATGATCTGCGCGGCAACGGCGTCGAGCTGTTTTCTGCGTTCGCGCCAGTTCAGCGCATCGCCCGCCAGACGGGCATCTGCCTCTGTCGAGCTGAACCGCTCGTCGACAAAACAAACCGGAAGCCGATAGCGTTCTTCGAGTTGCCGGGCGAAAGTACGACAACGCGCTGTCATTTCATGTTCGCTGCCGTCGACCGCACACGGCAGCCCCACCACCAGGCCCACGGGTTGCCATTCCGCGATCAATCGCTGAATGGTCGAAAACCGCACATCGTTACGTTCGCTGTCGATCACCATCAAGGCACGGGCCTGCCCCAGCAGGGTTTCACCCAGTGCCACGCCAATGCGGCGCAGGCCAAAATCAAAGGCCAGCACCGTGCCCGAAGCCGCCATCGCCGCCGCAGGATCAGGCATGACCTGCCACGCCGGAGAGCTGGGCAAAATCAATGCCAAGCAGACGCATCGCCGCAGCCAGGCGTTCTTCAGGAGGCAGGCCAAAAATGATGGCCGGGTCGGCGGCAACCGTCAGCCAGGCATTTTGCGAAAGCTCCTGCTCCAGTTGCCCCGCCGTCCAGCCCGCATAGCCCAGCGTCATCAACATATCCGAAGGCTCGGCGTTGGCCCCAATGCCCACCAGAATATCGCGGGTGCTCGTCAGACCGATGCCGTCCTTGACGGAGAGCGTGGATTGCCACTGCCCCAGCGGACGGTGCAGCACAAACCCCCGTTCATTTTGCACCGGGCCGCCGTAATACACCGGCGCGTTCCCCAGGCCAGGATGCCGACGAGCCACGTCAAAGGGGATATTCACCCGCTCGAACAAGGTGGCCAGATTCATGTCCGTAGGACGATTGACGATCACGCCCAGAGCCCCCTGTGCGTTGTGCTCGCAGATATAAGTCAGCGTGCGCGCAAAGTTCGGATCGCTCATGGTGGGCATGGCGATCAGAAAATGGTGGGCCAGACAAAGGTGTGGGGCAGAAGTAGGCATGGCAGGGATTCTAATCTGCCTGCCTTCCGTCGGCTACTGGCCGCTCAGGTACAATCCCGGGTTTTTCAAGGATTTGGAGTCTGCCGTGCAACTTGTCTGTCTTGACCTCGAAGGCGTTCTGGTTCCCGAAATCTGGATTGAGTTCGCACAGCGTACCGGCATCCCGGAATTGCGCCGCACCACCCGCGACGAACCGGATTACGACAAGCTGATGAAATACCGCCTGAACCTGCTCGCCCAGCACAAACTTGGGCTACCGGACATCCAGAAAGTGATTGCCGAAATGGGTCCCATGGCCGGGGCCAAAGACTTTCTCGACACGCTGCGAAAGGATTTCCAGGTCATCATCCTCTCCGACACCTTCTACGAATTCGCCATGCCCCTGATGGCGCAACTGGGCATGCCCACCCTGTTCTGCCACAAGCTGGAAGCCGACGCCAGCGGCATTTTGGTGAATTACCACCTGCGGATGGCCGACCAGAAACGTGAAGCCGTCAAACGCTTCAAGGAAATCAATTTCAAAGTCATCGCTGTGGGCGATTCCTACAACGACACGGCCATGCTCGGTGAAGCCCACGCCGGCATCCTCTTTCACCCGCCGGAAAACGTCATCCGGGAATTTCCGCAATTCCCCGTGACGATGAATTACACCGAACTGCGCCGAGAAATCGACGCGGCCAGCCTCCGGATCGCCAAGACGTAAGCCTCCACGCAACACCCCAGAACGCCATGCACAACGAGCACTTCCTCACTCTGACGGCCTCCTGCCCCGATCAGGTCGGCATCATCGCCAAGGTATCCGGCTTCATCGCCGAACATCGCGGCTGGATCCTCGAATCGAGCTACCACTCGGACAACGACGACAACCGCTACTTCATGCGGATGGAAATCCGCGCATCCTCCCTGCCCTGCGGCGCAGATGAATTCCGCAGCAAATTCGCGCCATTGGCCGAATCCCTGAAGATGGACTGGCAGCTCACCGACAGTGCCGTCAAAAAGCGGGTCGTCGTGCTCGTCTCGAAACAGGAACACTGCCTCTACGACCTGCTGGCCCGCTGGCAGGCCAAAGAACTGGATATCGAAATCCCCTGCGTCATTTCAAACCATGAAACCTTCCGGGGCTTCGTCGAATGGCACGGCATTCCCTTTCATCATGTCCCCGTCACCCCGGACAACAAGCCTGCCGCCTATGCCGAAATCACCCGGCTGTTTGAGGAAGCGCGGGGGGATTGCATGGTGCTGGCCCGCTACATGCAGATCATCCCGCCGGAACTTTGCGCGGCTTACCCGGGACGCATCCTGAACATTCACCATTCCTTCCTGCCCAGCTTCGTCGGGGCCAAGCCCTATCACCAGGCCTGGCAACGCGGCGTCAAGCTCATCGGGGCGACCTGCCATTTCGTCACCCCCGAACTCGACCAGGGCCCCATCATCGAGCAGGACGTGATCCGCATCGACCACTCTGATTCCGTCGAAGACATGGTGCGCTACGGCAAAGACATCGAAAAAGCCGTCCTCGCGCGAGGGCTACGCTACTTCCTCGAAGACCGGGTTCTGCTTCATGGCAACAAGACCGTCGTGTTCCGCTGATTCGTTGATTCGCTGATTCCACGGCAGTTTAAAGGGAAGCAGACCCACATTTGCGCAGTATTTCAAACCAGTGCGCTACCAAGGCTGGCTGCCCCCCAGGTGGTACGCCAGCGACCCTTGATGCGTGTCAGGCCAACGAGTGCCAGCGCAGCCAGCGTGGCAAAAATCAGGAAGCCGGGCTGATAACTCCCCGTTGCTTGCCTAGCGTAGCCCAGCGAAGAAGCCAGATAAAAACCGCCGATGCCACCGGCCATGCCGACCAGACCCGTCATCACGCCGATTTCCTTGCGGAATCGTTGCGGCACGAGCTGAAACACCGCGCCATTGCCAAACCCCAGGGCCAGCATGGCGAGAACAAAGACCACCAGGGCCAGCTCCTTGGTCGGCATGCCGAAGCTGACCACAATCAGAAAGGTCACGGCCAGCGCGTACATGAGGCTCAAGGTACGAATGCCCCCGATACGATCCGCCAGCGCGCCGCCCAGCGGCCTGACCAGTGAGCCAGCAAAGACACAGGCGGCAGTGAAATAGCCAGCCATGACGGGATCGAGCCCGTACTGGTCGTTGAAATAGATCGACAAAGAGGAAGCCAAGCCGACGAAACCTCCGAAAGTCACGCTGTAGAAAAACATGAACCACCAGGCATCCTTGTCATGCAGGATTTTCAGGTAGTCGGAAAAAGGCTTGGGCGGCGGGCATTCCGGGCTGTCCTTGGCCATCACCAGATACAGCAGGAAGACCGGCACCAGCGCGATCAGGGCGATGCCGAAAACATTGGTCCAGCCGTAGGCATTGGCCAGCGAGGGAGCAAACAGGGCTGCCAGCACCGTGCCGGAGTTGCCTGCCCCGGCGATACCCAATGCCTTTCCCTGATGCTCGGGAGGATACCAGCGCGAGGCCAGCGGCAGCGCGACGGCAAAAGCGGCCCCCGCAAACCCCAGGGAGACACCCAGCAACAGGGCCTGTTGATAACTGTGGATGCCGAACTGCCAGGCGACCGTCAGTGCGGCAATGACGATGAGCTGGCCGATGGCCCCGGCCTTCTTGGGCTTCAGATGATCGACCAGCACCCCCATCACCATGCGAAGGATGGCTCCGGCGAGCACCGGTGTGGCCACCATCAAGCCCTTCTGGGCCGGGGTCAGGCCAAGATCCTGCGCAATCTGCACCGCCAGCGGCCCCAGCAACACCCAAACCATGAAGGCCAGATCGAAGTAGAGAAAAGCGATAAAGAGTGTCGGCAGGTGGCCGGCTTTCAGAAAGGATTTGTCCATGATGTCATCCGTATCCTGCGTGTG
>CAZCOS010000071.1:0-9517 GCA_964500605.1 uncultured Sterolibacterium sp. | reverse complement strand
CCATCCTGCACCTGCTCTATTCGCGCTTCTGGACCAAAGTGATGCGCGATCTGGGGCTGGTCGATTACCGCGAGCCCTTCAAACGCCTGCTGACTCAAGGCATGGTGCTGAAAACCGCCTTTTTCCACAAGCCCGAAGGGGGCGGCAAGAATTACTACTGGGAAGAAGACATCGAGATCGAACGTGGCCCGCAAGGCCAGATCACCGGCGCGAAACTCAAGGACGAAAGCGGCACACCGCTGGAATTCGAGATGACGACCATGTCGAAATCGAAAAACAACGGTGTCGACCCCCAGCTCATCATCGACCAGTACGGTGCCGACACGGCCCGTCTGTTCATGATGTTTGCTGCCCCCCCCGAGCAGACGCTGGAATGGTCGGATGCCGGTGTCGAAGGGGCCTACCGATTCCTGCGGCGGCTGTGGGCCTTCGCACACACCCACCAGAACAGCCTGCGCAACGCGGGCAAGCTCAAGGAAAAACTCGCAGAACCGCTGGCGGCCACACGCCGTGAAATCCACCTCAACCTCAAGCAGGCCAGCTACGATCTGGGCAAACAGCAATTCAATACCGTCGTTTCTGCGGCCATGAAAATGCTCAACGCCCTGGAAAAAGTCCCCTGCACGGAAGGCAACACACCGGCGGCCTTCGTCCTCCACGAAGGGCTGTCCATCCTGCTGCGCCTGCTCTCCCCCGTCACACCCCACATCACACACGCCCTCTGGCACGAACTAGGCTACGGCGAAGATATCCTGAACGCCCCCTGGCCCGAGCCGCTCGAAGAAGCCCTCGTTCAGGACGAAATCGAACTGGTGCTGCAAATCAACGGCAAGCACCGGGGGAATCTGCGTGTCCCGGCCCAGGCCACGAAAGAAGCCATCGAAGCCGCCGCGCTGGCATCGGAAACTGCACAAAAGTATCTGGAAGACAAACCGGCGAAGAAGGTCATCGTCGTTCCGGGCCGACTGGTCAACCTCGTCCTCTGAAGCCCATGAGACTGCTCATCCTGCTGGCGACCACCCTCCTGCTCACCGCCTGCGGCTTCCAGTTGCGCGGAAGCTATGTCCTGCCCTTCGACAGCCTCTACCTCACCTTACCGGAAACCGGCGAGCTTCACGCACAGATCCGGCGTGCCATTCTCGCGGGTAGCCACACGCAGATCGCCCAGGAAGCGAAAGAAGCCCAGGTCACGCTGCAAGTACTGGGCGACCAGCAATCCAAGAACATCCTCAGCCTTTCTGGCGCGGGCCGGGCGCGTGAATACCAGCTCGTGCGCACCTTCAGCTTCCGCCTCGTCGACCCGCAAGGCCGTGAATGGCTGCCCACCGGGCAAATCACCTTACACCGGGACATCACCTTCAACGACGACCTCGTTCTGTCCAAAGAAGCCGAAGAAGCCCTCCTCTGGCGCGACATGCAAAACGATCTGGTACAACAACTCCTGCGCCGCCTTGCGGCCGCCCGAGTGCCTGCCCCCTCTGTCCCGGAAAAGACACAGCCTTGATGCCATGCAGCTCCGCGCCGATCAGCTTGACAGCCATCTGAGCCAGTCGCTGGCCCCGCTTTATCTGCTGCATGGCGACGAGCCCCTGCTGGTGCTGGAAGCGGCTGACGCTCTGCGCCAGGCTGCACGAAGTCAAGGCTACGATGATCGCGAAGTGCTGGTCGCGGGCCCCGCTTTCCGCTGGGAACAGCTCGCACAGGCAGGCGGCAATCTCTCCTTGTTCGGCAGCAACAAACTGATCGACCTGCGCATTCCCTCCGGCAAACCCGGGCGCGAAGGCGGGGAAGCCCTCGTTCGTCACGCACAGCAACCCTCACCCGGCATCCTCACCCTCATCACCCTGCCGCAGCTCGACTGGCAGGTCAAAAAAGCCGCCTGGTTCCTCGCCCTGACGCAAGCGGGCGTTGCACTCGAACTCAACGCCCCGCCCCTACCCCAGCTTCCCGGCTGGATTGCGCAGCGGCTCGCCCGGCAGCAACAAAGTGCCGTCCCGGAAGCCCTCGAATTCATTGCGCACCACGTCGAAGGCAATCTGCTGGCCGCCCACCAGGAAATCCAGAAACTCGGCCTGCTCTACCCCCCAGGAAAACTGGACCTCTCCCAGGTCGAAGAGGCCGTACTCGATGTCGCCCGCTTCGACATCGACAAACTGCGCACGGCCCTTCTCTCGGGTGATGGCGCGCGCTGCGCCCGTCTGCTCGAAGGTCTGCGCGCCGAAGACACCGCTCCGCCCCTTGTCCTCTGGGCCCTTGCACAGGAAACCCGCACCCTGGCCCAGCTGCGCAGCCAGCTCGACCGGGGCCTGGGTTTTGACGCAGCCTGCAAGAATCTCCGGCTCTTCGGCCCAAGACAAAGTGCATACCGCACCGCCGCACAACGCTGCTCCACTCCGCTGCTGCGGGCCTGCCTGTTGCAAGCCGCACGCATTGACCGCATGATCAAAGGTCTGACTCGCGGCGACCTGTGGGATGAATTCCTGCAACTCACCCTGCGCCTGACTCAATCCCGCCCCATCGCAAAGGCTCGAACATGAAACCGATTACCGACATCTCCGCCTACATGAATGAACTCGGCCAGTCCGCCCGCGCCGCCTCGCGCCTGATGGCTGCCGCCTCGACTGCTGCCAAAAACGCTGCCTTGCTGGAAATGGCAAGCCAGATTCGCAGCCGGAAGGAAGAACTGCTGGCCGCCAACGCGAAAGATCTCTCCGAGGCTCGCGCCAATGGTCTGGATGAAGCCATGATCGACCGTCTCACCCTCTCGCCCAAGAGCATCGAATCCATGGCCCAGGGGCTGGAACAAGTCGCCGCTCTGCCTGATCCCGTTGGTGAAATCACGGAGATGAAGCGTCGTCCCAGTGGCATTCAGGTCGGCAAGATGCGCGTACCGCTGGGCGTCATCGGCATCATCTACGAAGCCCGGCCCAACGTCACTGCCGATGCCGCCGCGCTATGTCTGAAATCCGGCAATGCCGCCATCCTGCGCGGCGGCAAGGAAGCCTTGCACGCCAACCAGGCCATCGCCACCTGCGTGCGCGCCGGACTCAAAGCCGCGGGACTGCCCGAAACCGCCGTACAGGTTGTCGAAACCACCGACCGCGCCGCCGTGGGCCAACTTATCACGATGCCGCAATACGTTGATGTCATCGTTCCGCGTGGTGGCAAAGGTCTGATCGAACGCATTTCCAGTGAAGCGCGTGTGCCCGTCATCAAGCATCTGGACGGCAACTGCCATGTTTATGTCGACGAGAGTGCCGATCCGCAAAAAGCCCTGCGCATCGTTGAAAACGCCAAGACCCAGCGGCTGGGCACTTGCAACACCGCGGAATCCCTGCTCATCGCCCGTGGCGTGGCCGAAACACTGCTACCGGCAATCGGCACCATGCTGTCCGCCAAGGGGGTGGAAATCCGGGGTTGCCCGCAAACCTGCGCCCTGCTGCCGCAAGCCAAACCCGCCACGGAAGAAGACTGGAGCGAGGAATATCTTGCCGCCATCCTCGCCGTCAAGGTCGTAGCGGGTCTGGACGAAGCCATCGAGCACATCAACCGCTACTCCTCCCAGCACACCGAAGCCATCGTCACCGAAAACTACAGCCACGCCATGCGCTTCCTGCGCGAGGTGGATTCCAGCAGCGTCATGGTGAATGCCTCGACCCGTTTTGCCGATGGCTTCGAATACGGACTAGGAGCGGAAATCGGTATTTCCACCGACAAGATCCATGCCCGTGGCCCGGTCGGCTTGGAAGGCATCACCAGCCAGAAATGGGTCGTGTTCGGAAATGGCGAAATCCGTTCATAATCTTCACGCATTCCCTGTATCCCCCGTTTTCATCTCATTCTTTCCTACCGGAGGCATCATGAAACGTCTGTTGCTTGCTGCACTGCTTTTCCTGGCCGGTTTTGCACCCCTCCATCCCCTGCTCGCCGCACCGGTCGACATCTCCGGGGCGCGTTTTGAAGAAAAGGTCCGGGTAGGACAAGCTGACCTGCAACTGAACGGTGCGGGATTGCGTACACGATTTTTCCTGAACGTGTACGCCATCGGGCTTTATCTGGGCGGCCCCAAGAAAACAGCAGCTGACGCGCTTTCAGCACCAGGTTTCAAACGCATCCATATCCAGCTGCTACGCGACTTGACCGCAGCACAGTTCGTCGATGCCCTGGTCGAATCTTTCCACAACAACAACGACGGCGCGGAAACCGGCCCCTTCAAAACCCGACTTGACGAACTCAAATCGACCATGATGGCAATCAACGCCGCCAAAAAAGGCGATGTCATCCATATCGACTGGCTCCCCGACCAAGGTACACGCATCACCCTGAACGGCAGACCCTTGGGCAAGGAGCTTGCTGGCGAAGACTTTTACCGCGCGCTGATGAAAATCTGGCTGGGCCCCAAGGCCGTTCAGGAATCGGTGAAAGAGGCCCTGCTGGGCAAATCTCAGTAAGGAACGCCATGCTGCCCGGATTGGAACAACTCGTGGCCCAATGCGCGCCGAATGTCGCGCCTGTCACAATGATGGCCATCATCCGCGTCGAATCCGGCGGCAATCCGCTCGCCCTGAACGTCAACGGCAAACAAAGGCTGGCCCGCCAGCCTGCCAGTCTGCTTGAAGCCCTGGCCTGGGCGGACTGGCTGATCCAGAAGGGTTACTCCATCGACATGGGCCTCGCACAGGTCAATTCCCGCCATCTCCAACGTTTCGGTCTGACCCCACAAACCCTGTTCGAGCCTTGCTACAACATCTTCATCGGCGCACGCATCCTCACCGAAAACTACGCCAATGCCACACGCAAATTCAGCGACAACCAGGCTGCCTTGCGTGCCGCCATTTCGGCCTACAACACTGGCAACCACAGCGCGGGTTTCAGCAATGGTTATGTTCGCAAGGTCACGGCGGCAGCCAGCAAAATCGCCCCCCCCATCGCAGCCACGCCCTTGCTGCTCAGCCGGGAAAACTGAACGTCCGACGCTGTGCTTCTCGTGCAATCCGCATCTTTTCTGCATTGCGGCGACGAATTTCTCCGTAGCCACGCACCTGCCCATAAAGCCCGATCCATTGTGCAGCACGGCTCACTTCCTCTGGAGAACAGGGTTGGCCTTTCGTAAGCCAACGCAACAATACTTCCACATCGGCTTCGTATTCTGAAATCAAGGCCCGCGTCAGTCGCTGCTCCTTGCCGAAACGGAACACGTCCCAAACCCCGCCCCGCAAACGACGCAGGCTGGCCAAGCCGCGCAACAAGGGCCAGACCCAGCCTCCAAGCTCGTACTTTCTCGCCTGATCACCTGCATTTCCAGCCAGCCAGGTTGGTGCAAAATGAAAGCGCAGCCGGTAATCCCCTTCAAAGGTCTGCTCCACCTGCTGCATGAACACGCCATCGGTGTAGAGCCGCGCCACTTCGTATTCATCCTTGACAGACAGCATCCGGAAATACCCATCTGCGACCTCCTGCGTCAATGGCAAGATTGAACCCGGACTCCTGCTCATTTCTGCCTGCCGGATGCGCTCGACCAAATTGCGATAACGCACGGCCAGCTCCGTATCCTGATAAGCCGTCAATGCTGCACAGCAGCGTTCGATTTTTTCCTCCAGCGACAAACTCACGGGGCTTGTTTTTTCTGGGCTGATCCAACTTTCCACAGCAAGCGGGTCGTGCGCCGCACGCCGCCCCCAATCAAAGGCTCGAAGATTGATTTCCACCGCCGCGCCATTGAGCTCCAATGCCTTGCGGATCGCCTCACGCGAAACCGGTAACAAACCCTTTTGCCAAGCGTAACCCAACAGCAGCAGGTTGGCGACGATGGCCCCCCCCATCAGACGTTGCGCCAGATCCGTCGCGTCAACAAAATGCGCCGCCTCCACGCTCTCTCCTACAGCTTCAACGATAACGCGGCGAATTTCCGCCATTGGAAACTGCCAGTCCGGGTTATGGATGAAATCCGCTGTGGGTGAAACGGCAGTATTCACCGCCACCCGCGTCTTTCCCAAGGCCATGCGTGCCAGCGCATCAGGGCTGGCCGTCACGATGGCGTCCCCGCCGATCACGGCATCGGCCTCGCCGGTCGCAATCCGAACGGCATGGAGTCGTTCTGCTGCGTCGCAGATTCGTACATGCGAAGTCACCGCACCGCCTTTTTGCGCCAGCCCCGTCATGTCGATGACCGTCACCCCCTTACCATCAAGATGTGCGGCCATGCCGATCAAAGCCCCCAGGGTAATGATGCCCGTCCCACCCACGCCAGTCAGCAAGATGCCGTAAGGCTGCACAGTCGAAGGCAGGGTTGGCTCGGGCAGGGGCTGCAAAAGTGCAGCGGGGACGTCCGTCTCCCGCCCCTTGCCACGCCGCAGGCTACCGCCCACGACACTCACAAAGCTGGGACAAAATCCGGCAAGACAGGCGTAATCCTTGTTGCAGGCGGATTGGTCAATCTGCCGCTTGCGGCCCCACTCCGTTTCCTTCGGAACCACGGCCAGGCAGTTGGATTGCACGCTGCAATCGCCGCAACCTTCGCACACCGATTCGTTGATAAACAGCCGTCGCGCCGGGTCCGGAAACGTCCCACGCTTGCGCCGCCGACGTTTTTCCGCCGCGCAGGTCTGGTCGTAGATTAGAACCGACACGCCCGGCTGCTCCCGCAACCAGGTCTGTATTTCGTCCAATTCATCCCGATGATGGATCGACACCCCTTTTGGCAAATCGGAAGCCCGATAGCGACGGGGCGTGCCATCCATCACCACCACTATCTGCTGCACCCCTTCCGCCGCAATTTGCCGGGCAAGCAGGGGAACGCTGATTGGGCCATCGACCGGCTGTCCGCCAGTCATCGCCACCGCATCGTTGTAAAGCAGCTTGTAGGTCACCCCTTTTTCGCCGCAGGACTTGTTGAAAGCCGCCACGGCAGCACGAATCGCCAGAATGCCGGAATGAAAGTAAGTGCCATCTCCCATATTCACGAAGACGTGCCTCTCATTGGTGAAAGGGGCCTGCCCCAGCCAGCTCACGCCTTCCCCCCCCATGTGCGAAAAAACTTCCGTCTGCCGGTTCATCCACGTCACCATGTAATGGCAACCGATCCCGGCCAAGCCACGGCTACCTTCCGGCAGCTGCGTCGAGCTGTTGTGAGGGCAGCCTGCACAGAAAAAGGGAACGCGTTTGCAGGACAAGGTTTGCCGTGCGAGCGCGTTTTCCTTTTCCGAAAGGAAGCGCAATCGTTCGTGAATGCGTGGCGAGGTAAAAAAGCGGTCGATCCGCCCCGCGATCACCCGGGCAATCTGTGCCGGGGTCAGCTCGCCGGTGGCGGGCAGCAACCAATCATCATGCGGCAGCGACCATTCCCCCTTCTCGTCGAACTTGCCGACGACCCTTGGCCGCACATCTTCGCGCCAGTTATAGAGCTCCTCCTTGAGCTGGTACTCGATGAGCTGACGTTTTTCTTCGACCACCAGAATTTCATCCAGCCCCTCGGCGAAACGACGTACCCCCGAGGCCTCCAGCGGCCAGACCATCCCTACTTTGTAGAGGCGAATACCGATTTCCTCTGCCAACGTCTCGTCAATGCCCAGATCATCGAAAGCCTGCCGTACATCGAGATAACTTTTTCCCGCCGTGATGATGCCCAGCCGCGCCGGACGCTCTCCACCCATGACGATGCGATCCAGTGCATTGGAACGGCAGTAAGCCAGTGCCGCATAGAGCTTGTGATTAAGCAGCCGGGCTTCCTGTTCGAGCTTGGGGTCGGGGATACGGATATTCAGCCCCCCCGGCGGAAGCTGAAAATCTTCCGGCAGAACGATGCGGACACGATCGGGGTCGATTTCGACCGAAGCGGAAGATTCAACGGTATCCGCCACAGCCTTAAACGCCACCCAGCAACCCGAATAGCGCGACATCGCCCACCCATGCAGCCCCAGATCGAGGTATTCCTGAATGCTGGCCGGTGCGAGCACCGGCATGAGCGCGGCCTTGAAAGCATGTTCGCTTTGAAACGGCATGGTCGAGGAACGCGCCGCGTGATCATCCCCCGTCACCACCAGCACGCCCCCATGAGGCGAGCTTCCCGCAGCATTAGCGTGTTTGAACACATCCCCGGAACGATCCACGCCCGGCCCCTTGCCATACCAAAGGCCAAACACCCCGTCGAACTTCGCACCCGGGAAAAGATTCACCTGCTGCGAACCCCACAGGGCGGTTGCCGCGAGATCCTCGTTCAAGCCCGGATGAAAGACGATGTCATGCGCCTCAAGAAATTTCCGCGCCCGCATGAAGGTCAGGTCCAGCCCACCCAGGGGCGAACCACGATAGCCGGAAACATAGCCCGCAGTATGAAGACCCGCCGCCCGGTCGCGCATCTGTTGCAGCAGCGTCAGCCTCACCAGTGCCTGCGTGCCCGTCAGAAAGACGCAACCCCGTTCCAGCGTGTACTTGTCGTCCAGCGTCAAGGTATCCCGTTTCATGGCAAGCCTCCACAGGAAATACGGCCATCGCACACCAAGGATTGTAGGCCGAAGACCCCGGCTTGAGTGACGGTTTGAAAAACAGCCTTCGCGACTTCAACGGGCAAAAATGAACAGACGTTCAGGGGTGAGACGAGCGTCGAATCGCGGTTCCACCTCCTTCGGCCTGATCAACAGATGCGGTCCATCAGGAGCGAGCGGCTCGCCAGTCTGGTCGTGTTGAAAACGGCCTGCGTGGTGCAAAGAGCCAAACCACGATCACCAGAAAACAAAGAATCACCTCAAGCAGCACTGCCCTGCAAAAAAGATTGCTCGATCAATCCCGCCAGGCTGGCTCGGGCAATCCGGTCACGCCGCTCGGCATCCACCAGGCCGGAAAAGATAGCCATCCATAGTTCAGTGAGTGCTGGCGTTGCGATGTCGATGCGAAAGATACCTGCCTGCTGGCCACGCAAGAAAAAGGCATCCAGCCGGGCCTCCCAGCCGTTTTCACTCCCCAGCTCAGTGGCCCCATCCTGCCAGTAGTGCATCATCAGAAAATTGCCGAATTCACGCTGTTCCAGCGTATGCAGGATCAAGCGATGCAAGGCCTCCAGCGGTGTTCCCTGATCCAAACATGCCGCATCCAGAGCGGCGGTGACGCATGCCACACTGTGACTCAGCAGACGCTCGACCAGATGTTCGCGAGTGCGGCAGAAACGGTAAAGCGTGGCCTTGCTCACCCCGACAGCCCGAGCCAACTCCTGTAGCGTAGCGCGGGGGTGTTCGACCATGGCCTGAGCCAAGGCAGCCAGCAGCCGGTTTTCCTCCTCGCTCACAGTCACCACGGTGTCCGTATCCGCAGCCTCTGGAGCGGACGCGGGCTGAATGCTCGGCGTAGAGGCGGAACTCATCTCCAATCTCCTGACAATAGACAGTCAAAAAGAGTCATTTTTGCATCATTTTGAACATGGTTGATACAAAAAGACTCCGCCATATTCAATATTAAAGAAACATTACTATACCCACAAGAGCAACAAAGTTACTCATGAAACTTTATTGACTCATCAGAAATT
>CAZCOS010000070.1:0-10251 GCA_964500605.1 uncultured Sterolibacterium sp. | reverse complement strand
GCGATGCACCTCCGGAAGACAGCATAGGACATTAGTTACGCAAGGATCAATAGTTACAGTTATCATCTGAAGTCCAAGGATGCAGCGGGCAGTGTCAGCGCCGCCTTCTCGCCCACCGGCACGGCTACCACGCTCGCCGCCGGTAACAGCACCTATTCCTACGATGCCCAAGGAAGGCTTACAACAATTACGATGATTGGCGGTCCTACCATCAACTACACATATGATGCGGTCGGTAACGTCACCGCAATTCAGACCACACCTTAGGCGATCGCAATGGACAAGTTATTTACGTTTTCGAGGCCCAAAAGATTATTGATGATCTTCACCGAATTAATTTTGCCGCGACTCCGTTCGGCAGGGTTGGTTAGGCGAATCTCAACTACTTTTGTTCTGTTTGTTTGCGCGGTGATTTCCGTGCTCGGGCACTCTGCCCGCGCCGTACAGCCAACTCAAACAATTCCGCCCAGCGGTGGCCCGTGGCACTTAGGGATAGACATCGTCAGCCATGTTGGTACGAATCCGTTTCCCCGACACAGCGTATGTTTCTCAGGATCGACTCCGGACAGCGCTGTATTAGGCACCATAGCGGACTACAACACGCACAAAGACGCGTGGTTTCCGGCGCCAACAAATTGGCAGGGCACGTATACGTATCCAGCGGGGTTCCTTTCTTGCAACATTCCAACGCCGGGATACCCTGTGGTCGACGGAACACCGCTCCAGTACCAATTTTATTACGACAGCGCATGTTGGCAACAGTATCCCTATCCTCATACGCTCCAATACATTTGTGTAACCACCGGCGACCAATTTTGGGGTTCAACTTCCGGGGGAACTTACAATTCGGTTGGAATTGGGAATACGTATGTTCGGCCCGTAAGAGGTTTGTATTGCCCGCCCGGCACGACTGAGCACTTCACCGGTTCTACTTTTGATTGCCTCATTGGCGATTACGACGAATGCCCGATTGGCGATCCCATTTGTCCGTTCAGCGGAATCAATGAGCAAACGGAAGTCGACTATCGTGCGTCGGGCGTAGGTGCGGTCGAGTTTGTTCGCTATTACCGGAGCAGGATGTTTTATTCGCCGGATGCCGTATCGTTTGGAGCCCACGCCATCGATACCTCGTGGCAGCATACGTACGAGCGACGGCTCTTGTTGGTCAACTATGGTGGGGTTCGGGCAATTCACGAATCAGCGGATGGCCGGTTGCGTTACTTCGACGCGACGGGAACTGAACTCCTAAATCGAGATGGAGCCGCAGCAACGTTACAGGCGCAAAGCGACGGAACTTGGACTGTAATTCTGCCAAACCTCGATCAAGAATCTTTTGACGCCACCGGTCGCCTAACGTCGATTAAATACCGAGGCGGAGCTGTAACGACGATTGCCTATGGCGCAAACGGACTTGCGTCAACTATCACTGATCAATTCGGAAAGTCGCTAACGCTTGCGTACGACACGAGGAACAGACTTGCGAGTGTCACTCTTCCGGATGCAACGACGATTGTTTACGGATTCGATTCTAGTGACAATTTAACATCTGTTTTGTATCCGGATAGCTCTACACGCACCTACGTCTATGCTCGTGCGCCGGAATACCTTTTAGCAAGTATTGAGGATGAATCGGGTACAACGTTCGCTTCATTTACGTACGATGCACAGCGTCGTGGTACAAGCTCTCAGCATGCAGCCGGTGTCGAAAGTTACACGTTCTCATACGGACCTACCTCAACTACCGTAACGGATCCGCTGGGTGTTAGCCGAACATACTCGATCACAAATGTGAATGGGGTCACCAGGCAGAGTGCCGTATCTGGCGGTAGGTGCGCGATTTGCGACACGACCGCGTCATCTACCTTTGATGCAAATGGAAATCCGGTGTCTCAAACCGATTTCAATGGAAAACAGACTATCTATTCTTACGATCTAACGCGCAACTTGGAAACTTCGCGTACTGAAGCTTATGGATCGCCGCGGGCTCGTACAGTGACTACCTTGTGGCATCCCACGTTGAGAGTTCCCAATTTGATTGCGGAACCGAATCGCACGATCGGTTATACGTATGACGCCTCCGGCAATCCGTTGACGAGGACAGTGACCGACACTTCTGCAACGCCAAATGTCTCTCGCACTTGGACTTATACCTATAACGGTTATGGCCAGGTGCTAACAATTGATGGCCCGCGTACGGACGTTGCGGACGTCACGACATACACTTATTACAGTTGTTCGACCGGATTTCAGTGCGGACAGATTAACACTGTGTCTGATGCGGCTGGGCACATCACAACAATGAACAGCTATAACGCCAGTGGACAGCCCACGCAGATTACAGATCCAAATGGCGTGACGAGAATCTTGACCTATGACACTCGCCAGCGCTTGAAGTCTGTTAGCGCGGCAGGCGAAACACACAAGTTCAATTATTATCCGACCGGTCTTTTACAACAGGTGATCCTGCCTGACGCCTCTTACGTTCAATACACTTACGACAACGCGCATCGCTTAACCGACATAAGCGATGCGGTCGGCAACAAAATCCACTATACATTGGATTCCATGGGCAATCGCACGTCCGAGACTACCTACGATCCTTCGAACGTATTGTCGCGGACCCAAAGTCACATCTACAACACACTTGGCCAGCTGAGTCAGGACATCGGAGCGGCGGGCTCGCCGGGCGTAACGACAACTTATGCTTACGATAACAACGGAAATTCGACCAGTGTAATTGCACCTCTCGGGCGCAACTCACTCAATGCCTACGATGAATTAAATAGATTGAACCAGATCACCGATCCGGCGGGTGGTATTACGCAATTTGCGTATGACGTTAATGACAACGTGACGAGCGTGGTTGATCCGATGAATACCACGACAAGCTACACGTACACGGGCTTTGGTGATTTGAAGACGAAGACAAGTTCTATCACGGGTAGCAGCACAAATACGTATGATTCCGGCGGCAATCTTAAGACACGCACTGACGCGCGTGGCGCCACTGCAATATATTCCTACGATGTACTCAATAGGGTCATTCAGGTCGCTTACTCTGACCAAACGATCAACTTTGTGTATGACGTTGGTGCATACGGGAAAGGGCATCTGGCCAGTGGCTCGGATGCCAATCACTCGGTGTCTTGGACTTATGATGCGCGTGGCCGAGTAGCTTCACGAGGTCAGACAGTCGGATCGATCACAAAGTCGGTCGGGTACGGCTACTCCAGCGGTGATCTGACTTCGCTCTTACTGCCCTCCGGCCAAGTGGTGAACTTTGGATATAACAAAAATCACGAGGTAACGAGTATCAGTTTGGGATCCGCATCAATTTTGAGCAACGTCGTATATGAACCGTTTGGTTCGATTCGTGGCTGGACCTGGTCCGGCGGAACGATCGAGTCTCGACTTCATGACGCCGACGGCAATCCAAGTCTAATCAGCGGGGTCGAAACCAGGACGTATACGCTCGACAATGCATTTCGCATCACGGGAATTACGAGTGGCTCGAGCGCGGCAAAGTCGTGGATGTACGGATACGATGGCTTGGATCGATTGACCTCGGGTGGATCCCCTTCCAATCAATTGTCTTGGACCTATGATGCCAACGGCAATCGTAAGACTCAGGTCGGCGACTCGGCGCCTGGTTACTTGGGTTCCAACATTACTCTAACCTACAATCAGCGCAATCGGTTGGTGAGTTTTGTCGGAACGAGCACCGCCAGCTTCATATATAACGCACTTGGGCAGCGCGTGAAAAAGACGGTGGGGACCACTGTCACTTATTTTGCCTACGATGAGGTCGGCCACATGTTAGGAGAATATGATGGGACCGGCGCTCTGATCGAGGAGACAGTGTGGCTTGGTGATCTACCGGTCGCTACCTTACGGCCGAAAGTGGGTGGGGGCGTGGATGTCTACCACATTCATGCGGACCACCTAAATGCACCGAGGATTGTTACTCGCGCTTCCGACAATGCGGTGGTGTGGCGATGGGATCAAGATCCATTTGGGCGTATCGCGCCAGATCAAAATCCAACGGGCCTCGGTACCTTTGTTTATAATCTTAGGTTTCCCGGACAGTACTTTGATCCAGAAACGGGGTTCAATCAAAACTATTTCAGAGATTACGACCCTTCGATCGGGCGATATCTGCAGTCAGACCCCATAGGGTTGCAAGGTGGGATCAATACGTATGCATATGCCCAAGGGAATCCGGTCAGCTATCGTGACCCCTCCGGGCTTGCTGTTTACGTAGGTCAACACGGGGCGTTCTTTTCCTCAGACCCGTTGCAGCACGCGGCAATCGTTCTTGTGCCAGACAACCCTGCCGACTTTGCAAATTTCGCGATTTTTCAGGCGACGAATGGACAATTAGCTACGCTGGGCGGGCAGCCAACTGGCTATAGCGGTGAGGGAACTGACCAGTTTGGCTATTTGGTTGGCGAAGCAAATTATCCTGGCGATTCGCCGTGCAATTTGCACAATATCACTCAGGTGCCAACGCCCAATGGGATGACCGACACGCAATTCATATTGCAATTGCTGAGGGAGTTTGCGGCCTACGGGAATAATCTGTCATACGATCCTTTCCCGCTTTCTTGGACCAACACCTACAACAGCAACGGGTTCGTCTCTGGGTTGTTGGTAGGTGCTGGTGCTACGCCGCCAAATTTGCCCGGATTTAGACCCGGCTACGGCAATCCGATCCCAGTGTCGCACTAGGTACTGGCTATGTCGCGTACGCAATTTTTAGTTCCAATGCTCTATTGGCCCGTCCTTCTGAGCGTATTCCTCATTTGCTGGACGTTATTTGTGTCTCCGCATACGACTTACGGCGACAACTGGGCGCTTGCTCCCGTTCCTCTTGTGTTCCTGTCTGTGGTCGCTGTTCATATCGTGCTGTACCTCAAACGGGGCCGCACAGCGGGACTGGCGGCCTACGGACTGTTGCACACCGTTTTTGTTGTAGTGGTGAGCTTCTGGTCTCTGACTCTGATTTCCAAGGACTCGCTTTAACAGGCTGTTGAAAAAGTCTGTGCATGAGGCGCAGTACGGATAATTGAACGACAGGTAGAGGTCAGCGGATGCGCGGAGCCGAGTCGAAGCAAGAAGAGCTGTTCAGGTACGTCTCGGCGGAGAGCCGGATCCCAAGGAACCACCCGCTGCGCCCGGTCCGGGCGATTGTTGCCGAAGCCTTGGCGCAGATGGATCGGAAGCTGGAGAGCCTGTACTCGCAAAACGGCCGTCCATCGATTGCGCCGGAGCGCCTGATTCGCGCCCTGCTGCTGCAAGTGCTCTATACGATCCGTAGCGAGCGGATGTTGGTTGAGCAACTCGAGTACAACTTGCTGTTTCGTTGGTTCGTGGGCCTGTCGGTCGATGAGCCGGTCTGGGATCACTCGAGCTTCAGCAAGAACCGTGACCGACTGTTTGGTGCCGATATCGCCCGGAACCTGTTCGACTCGATCATTGCGCAGGCCCATGCCACAGGTTTGCTCAGCGACGAGCATTTCAGCGTTGACGGGACCTTGATCCAGGCTTGGGTTTCGAACCGCAGCTACCGGCCGAAGGATGGTTCCGATGATGCGCCCGGCGGCGGCGGACGCAATCAAGCTCGGGATTTTCATGGCAAGACGCGCAGCAACGAGACGCATACCTCGACTACAGATCCAGAGGCGAAGCTGTATAAAAAGAGCGCTGGCACGACGGCCAAACTCTGTTACATGGGACACGCCGTGAGCGAAAACCGCCACGGCATGGTCGTCGAGGTGCAAGTGAGCGAGGCGAACGGTACGGCCGAGCGCTTCAGCGCGATCGAGATGATTCAGAGCATTGCCGATGAGACACCCTGCACGGTCGGCGCCGACACGGCCTACGACACTCACGGTTTTGTCGCACAGATGCGCCAGATCAACGCGACGCCGCACGTGGCCCAGAACATCGAACGCAATGGGGGCTCGGCGATCAATGGACGCACTACCCGCCATCCCGGATACGCGCTGAGCCTGAGGGCGAGAAAGCTCATCGAGGAGGCCTTCGGCTGGGGCAAGGACATCGGTCTGCTGCGACGACCGAAGTTCCGCGGTCGCCACAAGATCGAGTATGCCGCCTTGCTGACCTTCACAGGCTATAACCTGATCCGAATGCGCAACCTGCTGGCGCCGGATTTTAGGTGATGCCTCGATGAATGACTGCAAAACCATGAAATCGAACTCCTACGAGCGCTTGATCGAGCGTCGGCCGATGTAGCCGCGAAGACTCATAGACCTCCAACAATCACCGGGATCGATGCGAAATCTGTAGCGGGTGCGGTCATGCCTCCAAAACCTGCTTTTTCAACGGCCTGTTAAACCATGAAACAACTCATCCGCCTGATCCCGTTCCCGGGCATGCCTGCCCCGGCCGTACATTCGTTCGAGGCAAACCTGGAACGAAGCCGTGAGGGTGCATTGCAGCTGGCATTCGACGTCCGCGCCAACCCCGCCCTGTTGCGCTGGCCCGGACCCCGGACGACCACCTTCCGTGACGGACTCTGGCGCCACACCTGCATGGAGCTGTTTGCCGCGCCGGTGGGAAGCACCTACCGCGAATTCAATTTCTCGCCATCCGGTGAATATGCGATCTATGACTTCCAGGCCTGTCGGACCGGCATGCGTCCGGTGACACCGATCCATGCACCCCACATTCACGCCGCTGCGGATGCGGCCGGGTGGTCGATGGAGGTACGGATTCCCGAAGCCCTGCTGATCACCCCCGGCGGTGCTGCGCATCGGCTGGGCATCACCGCGGTGCTGGAGGATGCTGCCGGGTCGCTGTCATACTGGGCCGTGCATCATCCAGTGGAAAAGCCGGACTTTCACCATCGCGGCGGCTTCGTCGTCTCCTGGCCCCCGTCGGGCAGCTGAAGAGCGGCGCGTGAAAACCGGGATCGAGCGACTCCTTTCGCAACCGGCCCTGCGACGCGATCTGCACGGCCGGCGGCTTGCACTGCTGGCGCATCCGGCTTCCGTGACCGCGACGCTCGAGCACTCGCTGGATGCGCTGGCCGCCAGCGGCGAGTTGCAGCTCACGGCTGCGTTCGGCCCGCAGCACGGCCTGCGCGGGGACAAGCAGGACAACATGGTCGAATCGGCCGATTTCGTGGATCCGCGACTGGGAATTCCCGTATTCAGCCTGTATGGCGAGGTCCGCAAACCCACGGCCGCCATGCTCGACACCTTCGATGTCCTGCTGGTGGACCTTCAGGATCTGGGCTGCCGGATCTACACCTTCATCACCACCCTGCGCCATGTGCTGGAAGCCGCCGCCGCCCATGGCAAGTCGGTCTGGGTGCTGGACCGGCCGAATCCGGTGGGCCGCCCGGTCGAGGGCTTGAGCCTGCGTCCCGGATGGGACAGTTTCGTCGGTGCCGGCGCCATGCCGATGCGCCATGGGCTGACGCTGGGAGAGATGGGCCGCTGGTTCGTGCGTGAGCTTGGACTGACGGTCGACTACCGGGTGGTGGCCCTGCATGACTGGCAGCCCGATGCGGCGCCCGGATTCGGCTGGCCGCTCGGAACCCGTACATGGATCAATCCAAGTCCCAACGCACCGAACCTGTTCATGGCGCGTTGTTACGCGGGTACCGTCATGGTGGAAGGCACGACGCTGTCGGAGGGACGCGGCACCACCCGGCCACTGGAACTGTTCGGCGCACCGGACATCGATGCGCCCGAGCTGATCGCCGCGATGCATTCGCTGGCACCGCAGTGGCTGCGCGGCTGCCGGTTGCGCGCCTGCTGGTTCGAGCCCACCTTCCACAAGCACGCGGGCAAGCTGTGCGCAGGGGTGCACATCCACGTCGAGGATACCGCCTACCGGCATCCGGAATTCCGTCCCTGGCGGCTGCAGGCCCTCGCGTTCAAGGCGTTGCGAAAGCTCCACCCCGACTATCCGCTGTGGCGCGATTTTCACTACGAGTACGAAAGTGGGCGCCTCGCCATCGACGTCATCAACGGCTCGCCACTCCTGCGGGAGTGGGTGGACGACGCATCTTCCGAACCGGGCGACCTGGATTCGGCGGCGCTCAGGGATGAACGGCAGTGGCAGGAGAGCTGCCGCGACCTGCTGCTTTACCCTTGAATCCGGGCCCGCGCAGGCTCAGGCCTGGCCGGGTGAGGTACTGCCGCTGCCCGGCACCTTGCGCGATATGCTGGTGGCGAGACTCACGATGGACGCAAGGTCCGTGAGGTTCGCCGGCACCACGAGGGTCGTGCCGGACTGTGCCAGCTTGCCGAACTGACGCACGTACTCCTCGCCGATGCGCAGCTGCATGGCTTCGATGCCGCCGCGGTCGCTGAGCGCTCCGCCCACCTGCCTCAGGCCCGTTGCCGTTGCCGCAGCCACCGCGAGGATGGCCTCGGCCTGGCCTTGGGCCTCGTTGATCTGCTGCTGCTTGCTGGCTTCCGACTGCTTGATGACGCGCTGCTTCTCGCCTTCGGCCTGGTTGATCTTGGCATCCCGTTCGCCTTCCGAGGTCAGTACCACAGCACGCTTCTCGCGCTCGGCGCGCATCTGCTTTTCCATGGCCGAGAGCACATCGCGCGGCGGAGTGATGTTGCGGATCTCGTACCGCAGCACCTTCACGCCCCACGGGGCCGTGGCCTTGTCCAGCTCGCTCACCACGTTGGCATTGATGGTCCCGCGTGCCTCGAAGGTGCGGTCCAGGTCGATCTTGCCGATTTCGCTGCGCAGAGTGGTCTGCGCCAGTTGCGAGATCGCATAGTTGTAGTTGGTGATGCCGTAGGAGGCGAGCTGCGGATCCAGCACCTGCAGGTACAGCACGCCATCCACGCCCACCTGCACGTTGTCCTTGGTGATGCAGATCTGTTCGGCGATTTCCATCGCCAGTTCCTTCAGGTTGTGGCGATAGGCGATCTTCTCCGCGAACGGAATCAGGATATGGAAGCCCGCCTGGAGCGTGCGGCTGTACTTGCCCAGGTATTCGACCACGAAGGCGCTCTGCTGCGGCACCACGGTCACGGTCTTGACGAAGGCGATGACCACGAGGATGGCCGCTGCAATGAAGAAATAGCTCACCGTAAACCCCTCCATGTCGCGTCAGCGCATGTTACGCAATCAGGACCGGCGCAGGTAGAGCATCAGGCCCTCCACCCGTTCGATGCGGGCGCTGGCGCCGGCGGAAATGGCTCCGGTGTCCGCGTTGACGGCATCCCAGGTGGTGCCGCGAAACTCCAGACGGCACTGTTCGCCCGCGGCCAGCGCGACCGGAACATGGACCGTCTGCCCGGTGATGCCGCCCACCTCGATCGCCGGGAGTCCGCCGCGCAACCGTTGATAGATTCGCTGGCGCAGCCCGAGAAGCGAGATCACGGCGATCAGGCTGAACAGGAGCCACTGCAGCCAGGGCTCGACGACCAGACCCAATACTACCAGCGCGCCGACCAGCAGTGCCGAGCCGCCGATGAACACCAGATAGAACTGCGCATCGATGAGCAACAGCTCCGCGCCGAGCATGATCACGCCACCCGAGATCCAGCCCCACCAGTTCATGCTTCCTCCCGTTCGCGCCCCGGCTCAGCGCTTCATGGCGTCGAAGAAATCCGCGTTGGTTTTCGTATCCTTCATCTTGCCGAGCAGGAATTCGATGGCCGCCAGTTCGTCCATCGGATGCAGCAGTTTGCGCAGGATCCACATCTTCGACAACTCCGCCGGATCGGTGATCAGTTCTTCCTTGCGGGTGCCGGACCGGTTGATGTTGACCGCCGGAAACACGCGCTTTTCCGAAATCCTCCGGTCGAGGTGGATCTCCGAGTTGCCGGTGCCCTTGAACTCCTCGAAGATCACATCGTCCATCTTCGACCCGGTGTCGATCAGTGCGGTGGCCAGGATGGTCAGGCTCCCGCCCTCCTCGATGTTGCGGGCCGCGCCGAAGAAACGCTTGGGCCGCTGCAGGGCATTCGCATCCACGCCACCCGTGAGCACCTTGCCGGAGCTCGGCACCACGGTGTTGTAGGCACGCGCGAGCCGGGTGATGGAATCGAGCAGGATGACGACATCCTTCTTGTGCTCCACCAGACGCTTGGCCTTCTCGATGACCATCTCGGCCACCTGTACGTGGCGGCTGGCCGGTTCGTCGAAGGTCGAGGAAACCACTTCGCCCTTGACGGTACGCGCCATCTCGGTGACTTCCTCGGGACGCTCGTCGATGAGCAGCACGATGAGGTAGCACTCGGGGTGATTCGC
>CAZCOS010000069.1:0-10666 GCA_964500605.1 uncultured Sterolibacterium sp. | reverse complement strand
ACAAAGCGGGCCATCGCACCGATGTTTGTTTCGTAGGGGCGAATCGTCATCCTAGAAACCGCCCCGATCGGAGCAGGAACGATCTCCAACTACCCCTACCAACGTTCTGGCGTCACCTCCACCCGGTTTTGCTCGTCGCTCAACCAGACCTGGCCATCCTGAACCAGACATTGCAGGCGCATGGTGCGCTGGCTGAGTGCTGCCAGCGGCCCGCTGGCGGTTTCGGGCAGATTCAGGATCGTTAGATTGCCATGACGCGCCAGTGCGTTGGCATTTTGCTGCCGCCAGATTTCCGCCGCGCGGCCGCCATAAGTCAGCACGATGACCTGAGCTGCCCGGTGACATGCCTTTTTCACCCGTTTTTCGTCAGGCAGCCCCACTTCGATCCACCGATGAACGGCCCCCGTCAGGTCTTTTTGCCAGAGATCAGGCTCCTCCTCATCGCTTAATCCCTTGCAAAACACCAAGGCCTCGTCTGCATAGAGGGCAAAGGCCAGCAGGCGTACCATCATGCGCTCGTCGGTTTCGGAAGGATGCCGCGCCATGACAAGAGAATGTTCCTGATAGTAGTGCCGATCCATGTCGGACACCTGCAAATCGGCCTTGAAAATGGTTGCTTTGAGTGCCATGAAACGCCTTCAGGGAAGTTCAGGGGTTTTCTGTAAGCCCAGTGCAGCCACGGCTGCGACCCGCGCTTCGTGAATCCGCTCCGGGATGTGTCGGGAATGGCCGGTTTTCGCACACCCGGCTGCGATAGCCGCAGCATCTACCTGAGCCATTGTCCGTGCAGCCAATTGCCATTGCGCACGCGGGTGATACGTCTTTTCTTCAAAACCCAGCCGCCCCCGATAATCGGCCTCACAAGCTCCAAGCAACGCATCAAACCGCTCGGGGCGCCGGAGAACGTCGCAGCGTTCGAGAATTCGAACCATGGTCGCCGGACGCAGCAACTCGGCGCGATGAATGTCCCCGTGAAACTGGGCCACCAGCAAGGCCAGTTCCCGGCATTCGACGGGAACGCGCAATCGTTCGCACAAAGGACGAATCAGGCGCACGCTGGCCGATTCGTGCCCGGTATGGCGAGGCAGGACGTGCGCCGGGGTTTGTCCTTTGCCCAGATCATGCGTCAGCGCAGCAAAGCGCGCTGCCAGACCTAGCTGCATCCGCGCGGCCCGATCGAGAACCATCATGACATGTACACCAGTATCCACCTCGGGGTGGTAATCGGCACGCTGAGGCACGCCAAATAGCGCGTCCAACTCGGGTAGCAGACGTTGAAGCGCACCACAAGCCCGCAGGCTGAGGAACATTTTCGAGGGTGTTTCTTCCATCAACCCGCGTGAAATCTCGCTCCAAACCCGCTCCGGCACGAGGTGATCGACCTCGCCGGCCGCAACCATGTCTTTCATCAGTGCCAATGTTTCCGGCGCAATACTGAAATCCGAAAAGCGTGCAGAAAAGCGGGCGATGCGCAAAATGCGAACAGGATCCTCGGCAAAGGCCGGAGAAACATGACGAAGAAGGCGGCGTTCCAGATCAGCTCGACCGCCGTAAGGATCGATGATCGTCTCGCTTCCCGCCTCCCGGGCCATGGCGTTAATGGTTAAGTCCCGGCGGGCCAGGTCTTCCTCCAGGGTGACCTCCGGGGCGGCATGGAACGTAAACCCATGATAGCCCGGCGCGGTCTTGCGCTCCGTTCGCGCCAGTGCGTATTCCTCGCGGGTCTGTGGGTGTAAAAAGACCGGGAAATCACTGCCCACGGGCTGGAAGCCTTGCGCCAGCAGGTCTTCAACTGTCGCGCCCACAACAACATGGTCACGATCCACGCCTGGCCGCCCCATCAGTTCATCGCGCACTGCGCCGCCCACGATATAGATTTTCATGGTCAAGTTCGGATCAAGGCAGGTTAGTGATTTTTCCCGTGGGATCGGAAGCACCACCGCCACGCCCTCCGATCACGCCCAAGCGAGCCTTGAGCGATTGCGGTGCCTCGCTGAACTGCGCGGAATAATAGAGGGCATTGCTCATCACTTTCTTGACGTAATCACGCGTCTCCTCGAAGGGAATCGTCTCGATGTAAATCGCCCCTTCCAGCGGTTGATCCGCACGCCAGCGACGTGCCCGACCCGGGCCCGCGTTATAGGCGGCGGAAGCGAGAACAGGGTGATTGTCCAAATCGCTCAACACCATCTGCAGGTAATGCGTACCGAGGGCAACATTGGTATCCATCAGCGTCACGTCGGAAGGATGAAAATTCGTCATACCGATTTTTTTGGCGACCCAGGCCGCGGTCTTGGGCATGAGTTGCATCAAGCCCTTCGCCCCCACACCCGACTGGGCATTCATCACGAAACGGCTTTCCTGCCGCATCAGGCCGTACACCCAGCCCGCATCCAGCGACATCTGCCGGGTTTGTGGCATGACATTGTCGCGGAAGGGCGCAAGGTAGCGCAAAGTGTAGTCGTGCTGCTCTCGTGTTCGTTCCGCCGTATAGATTGCCCGGTCGAAAATCTCACTGCTTTTGGCCAGATTCGCCGCGGCCAGCAGTTGCCGGTCCGTCATGCCCTGCAAGGCCCAGTTCCATTCGCGCACTCCTTCAAAACGCATCCCCAGACGGAACAGGGCCAGCGCACGACGCAAACCCGCATTGGCACGGACCGAGGCCAGCTCTTCAGCCGTGGGGGGTAGGGGGCGAGGAGGCGGAATAATGGCGCGTCCCAATTCCTCATCGGCCAGATTGCCGTAAAAACTCGGCTGACCCGCGATCTTCTGGAAAAGCTCCCGGGCTTCCTCCCGTTTCCCCTGTTCATTCAGGGCGCGGGCGCGCCAATAAACCCAATCCGGTACTGCCGCCTGCGCAGCGGGCATTTGTTCGATGGCACGCAAAACCGCAGCCCAATCGTGATCACGCAAAGCCGCACGCACCTGCCAGGCAAGCTGCGTTTCGCTCAAGGCGAAGCCCTTTGTCTGTGTAGCGAGCGCAAACCAGGCTCTCGCCTCAGGCTGATGACGTAAGGCCGCCTGCCAAGCGATCTGTCCCCACGCATAAGCGCGCTCGGCCTCGGTGAATTTCCCTGAAAGTTTTCGAAAAATTCCGGCGGCCGCCGCTGGATCGGAACGTGTCAGGCGTTGCAGCGCGAATAGGGCAAGCTCACGTCCCGTTCGCGTCGCGGCAAAATGCGATGGAAGCTGTTTTTCGAGGTAACGCTGCGGTTTGTCAGCAATCTTTTCCAGCGTCTTGATCGGCGGAAGACCGCCGCCTTGCAAGTAAGCTGCCGTGCGTTCAGCGGCTCCATAACGTTTGTTTTCCAGCAAACGACGGATTCGTTGCCAGACTTCATCCGTACCAAGCTGGCCACGCGCCACTCGCTGATTCATCAGTGGGAAACAGCTCTCGGGCAAATCCAGCACACCCAGCCAAAGATGACGCGCCGTGTCCAGGGAGGCCGCTTCACGCGCCGTGCCCAATGTGGCCTGCAAGGCATAACACTGCAATTCCGTATCCGGCTGACGCAGTTTTTCGTAATCTCTGGAAAATGCAGACCACTGCTGTTTTTTGCCTTGTAACTTCAACCAGTCGCCACGCAATCGCTCAGCCGGCCAGGAATCCTTCTGTCGCGCCAGGAAATCCGCAATGGCCTCCTCACCGGCATCCTCAATCCCTTGGCGAAGCCGCCAGTATTCGATCCACACATCGAGCTCACCCGGTTCGCCACGCGCCAGCGCGAGGCGCGCCTCTTCGAGTTGGGCATCCAGCCTGGTGCGATCTCCCGTCCGAAAGGCTTCACGGGCCGCCAGAAAACGGTCGTCTCCTGGTGCAGCACCGGACGAAGCCGGAAGCAGCAGAAGCGACAAGACTAAACAGGCCAGAAATTTCATGGCTATAGTGACACCCCTGACGACTACAACGAAATTCAAAAAACGAATGAATGCGCCACAACCCCCGAACCATTCGAACCATTCGACGAACCATTCGAACGGCTCCCCCTCTCCTCTTGACCGTGCAACGCTCCGCCGCGAACGCATCGCCGCCCGCATGTCGTTGGCTGCCCACGAACACCAGCAGCGTTCGCAGTGCATAGAAGTCCAGCTCGAGAGCTTTCTGATCCAGCACGCCCCGAAGATATTGGGATTTTACTGGCCCTGGCGCGGGGAATTCGATTGTCGTCCGCTGATCATTCGTCTGTTGCAACAGTACCCTGCCCTGCGTGTCTGCCTGCCCTGTGTCCGCGCGCCCGGCGAGCCCCTTGAATTCCGCGATTGGAACAAAGATAGCCCGCTCTCCACAGACCGGTATGGGATCGCCTACCCCTCAGAAGGCCCAGTCCTGCTTCCCGATACCTTGCTGATTCCGGTCAACGCTTTTGATGCAAAAGGCTATCGCCTCGGCTATGGCGCGGGTTACTACGACCGGACACTCGCAGTGCTGAAGCCTCGCCCCTTCACGCTGGGCATCGGTTTCGAACTGGCCCGTGTCGAAGACCTCACACCGCAAGCGCATGACATTCCCCTGAATGCCGTTCTCACGGAAGATCGGCTGGAAATCTTCAACGCCTATCCCTCGCTCTCAGCCTATTGATCCTGCGCGGTAGCGGCTGAAGCGTTCGCCCTGAGCCTTTCGACAAAGCCTAGGGCAGGCTTGTCGAAGGGCTCAATCTTCTCTCGGGATCAGGTTTCGGAGTCCAGGAAGCTGCGCAACTTTTCCGAACGTGAAGGATGGCGCAGTTTGCGCAAGGCCTTAGCCTCGATCTGGCGGATGCGCTCACGCGTCACATCAAACTGTTTGCCGACTTCTTCGAGCGTGTGGTCCGTATTCATCTCGATCCCGAAACGCATACGCAAGACCTTGGCTTCACGCGGCGTCAGGCTATCGAGAATTTCCTTCGTAACTTCGCGCAAGCCAGAATACATTGCCGCTTCAGCAGGAGCCAGCGTGGTGGAATCCTCAATGAAATCACCGAGATGGGAATCATCATCATCCCCGATCGGCGTTTCCATCGAAATCGGCTCCTTGCTGATCTTGAGGATTTTCCGGATTTTGTCTTCAGGCATTTCCATCTTGACTGCCAGGGTTGCCGGATCCGGCTCCTGCCCCGTTTCCTGAAGAATCTGCCGGGAGATGCGATTCATCTTGTTGATGGTTTCAATCATGTGCACCGGGATACGGATGGTGCGCGCCTGATCGGCGATGGAACGGGTAATGGCCTGACGAATCCACCACGTTGCGTAAGTCGAGAATTTGTAACCGCGACGATATTCGAACTTATCGACCGCCTTCATCAAACCAATATTGCCTTCCTGAATCAGATCAAGGAATTGCAGGCCACGATTGGTATATTTTTTGGCGATGGAAATCACCAGACGCAGATTGGCCTCCGTCATCTCGCGCTTGGCACGACGCGATTTTGCTTCACCCGTCGACATCTGCTTGTTGATGTCCTTGAGCTCCTTGAGCGGCAAACCAATACGGTTTTGCATCTCGATGAGCTTTTGCTGCTCTTCAATGATGGCCGGAGCGGCGCGCATCAACTGCGCCCCATAGACTTTGGAAGCCGAAATTTCCTGCTTCAACCATTCGAGATTGGTCTCATTACCCGGAAAACTCTTGATGAAGTGCGGACGCGGCATACCTGATTTATCGACGCAAAGATGCAGAATTTTGCGTTCATGCTTGCGAACGTCATCGACCATATTGCGCACGGAATCGCACAAACGCTCCGTGGATTTAGCCGTGAAGCGGATATTCATCAGCTCATTGGTAATCTGTTGCTGAAGCTTGAGATAGGTACGATCTTGCGAGCCTTTCTTTTGCAAGGCTACACGCAGCTTTTCATAAAGATGAACGATGACGGAAAAGCGTTCCAGCGCATCGGCCTTGAGCTTGGAAAGAGCCGCTGCCGCTGCCGCACCACCGTCGTCATCGTCGATGAGGTCATCCTCCATGCCCTCATCCTCTGCGAGAGCATCAAAATCGTCTGCGGCATTGGGGTCGATCAGACCATCCACCATCTCATCGATGCGCATTTCATCGCGTGCCACCTTGCCCGCCATGTCGATGATTTCGACGATGGTGGTCGGGCAGGCCGAAATGGCCATGATCATGTGCTTCAAGCCGTCCTCGATACGCTTGGCGATTTCGATTTCACCTTCGCGGGTCAACAGATCGACAGAACCCATTTCACGCATGTACATGCGAACAGGGTCTGTCGTGCGGCCAAACTCGGAATCCACCGTGGACAAAGCCTGCTCAGCCTGCTCTTCGACTTCCGCAGCATCGACGACCGCCGGAGTGGCGTCGGTCAACAGCAGGGTCTCGGCATCGGGGGCTTCATCGTAGACCTGCACCCCCATGTCATTGAACGTAGAGATGATAGATTCAATCTGTTCTGCATCGACCATATCATCCGGCAGATGGTCGTTGATTTCCGCGTAAGTCAGGTAACCACGTTCCTTACCCAGCGTAATCAGGCTCTTCAGGCGGGTTCGACGCGCATCCATGTCGATGGGTACCGACGCAGGCATCGACACTGCAATCTTTTCCTTGGCTCGCTTTCCGCCAGACCGGGCCTTGGGCGCTGCCGGTTCGGGAAGGGCAATATCCTCGATCAGGATTTCAGGTTCCACCACAACAGACGCAGACGCGGACGCGGGAGCAGGCGAAGCAGCAGCCGACTTGGCAGGGGCTTTCGCCTTACTCTTGGCGGCGGGCTTTTCAACCGACTTGGCGGATTTTGCTGTTTCCTTGGCCATCATATCCTCACTGCCGAAACCCGATGCCTTCTCTTCACGGAACGCTTGTCCCGGCGAAAAAGGCACAAAATCCGGCGCAGTTTTTTTGGAAAACCGCTAATTATACACGAACTTAGCCCATTCGAGGAGCGTTTCGCGCCATAGCGGCCTTTTCAGCCAGCAAGAGCGCAAAACGACGACGCTCCTCCGACGACAAGCCTCCGTCACGTTCCTTCCGGGTCAATTCGGCAATGGCCTGAGTCAGCCCGGCCTGACGCAGGCGATTCAAAGCATCGTTAAACTCATTTTCCATCGCCTCTTCGTCGATCTTGTCATCTGTCAGATCGCGCACAAAACGGGAAAGTGTTTCCTCATGGACACTGCCGCGAAAAAACTCCAGCAACACCCCCATCTGTGGCTCACCGGAATGCCCACCCAGTAATAACTGCCCCTGCTCCAACGCCTGGGCAATCGCCCGCAAAGCCTCGGCCTCGGGGGCCTGGCTGGAAAGCAGATTCAAGGGCAGACGTGCTGCACGCTCGGGTCGACAAAGCACATTGGCCAATAATTGATGCTCGATGGAGCGTGCAGCAGGACGCTGCCCCATGCGTGCGGGTGCTGCCCGACGAGCCGCCAGAGGCCGCAACTCACAAGCCGATTCCGTCTCCGCCTGGCTAAGCTGGGCCAATGCAGCAACCGCCCGTGTCAGCTGCACCCGAAGAACCGGCGCGCTCACACGCTGCAGCAAAGGCTTCGCCGCATGAATCAGCTGTGCGCGACCCTCCGCGGTATACGGTTTTGTGTCCTGCTCCAATTTACGGATCAAAAATTCGCTCAAACGCGTGGCATGACGGGCATGATCCAGAAAAGCATCCCGCCCATGTTCCCGGATGAATTCATCCGGATCCTGACTCCCCGGCATCTGGAGGATTTCAACCTGCTTGCTGTCTGTCAAAAACTCCAGACTGACCTCCATCGCCCGTCGTGCGGCCTTGTCGCCCGCGGCATCTCGGTCAAAACAGAAAATGACCCGGTCTGTCAGCTTGAATAATTTCTGTAGATGAATGCCCGTTGTCGCCGTCCCCAGAGTAGCCACGACATTTTCAACGCCTAATTGGGCCAGCCCAACCACATCCATATAGCCTTCAACGACAATCACGGATTCCGCATCACGAATCGCCTTGCGTGCCTGCGGAAGACCATAAACCTCCCGCCCCTTCTCGAACAGTGGCGTCTCTGGGGAATTCAAATATTTCGGCTCGCCCCGGTCGAGCACCCTCCCCCCAAAGCCGATGGTATGACCGCGCGCATCAACAATAGGAAACATGATGCGATCGCGAAAACGATCGTAACGTCGCCCCTGCTCGCTATCGATCACCAGCCCGCATTCGAGCAATTCGGCCCGCTTTGCATAATCGGGGAAAATGGCCGCCAGATTCTGCCAACCTTCCGGCGCATAACCCAAACCGAAACGTGCGGCAACTTCACCCGTCAGGCCACGTTTCTTAAGGTAATCGATGGCCTGTGGATGCGTCTTTAATTGCTCGCGGTAATACGCGGCAACTTGCGCCATGAGCTCCGTCAACGGTGTTTTTTTCTGTTCGAACGACGACCTCGAACCACCCTCTCGCGGAACGTCCAAACCCATGCCCGCTGCCAGCTCCTCAACCGCCTCCACAAACCCCAGGCCAGAATAAGCCATCAAGAAACCGATCGCACTACCATGCGCCCCGCAACCAAAGCAGTGGTAAAACTGCTTGCTCGGGCTCACGGTAAAAGACGGCGTTTTCTCGGAATGGAAAGGGCAGCACGCACTGTAATTGGCCCCAGCCTTTCTCAGCGGGACATAGCGCGCCACCACGTCAACAACATCGACGCGAGACAGTAAGGTCTGAATGAAACTTTCGGGAATCATGAGACTATCCCGCCACAAAAAAATCGGTTTGGATCAAGCTGTCAGCCGAGCCTTGACCAGCGCAGAAACAGCTCCCATGTCAGCGCGTCCGGAAAGCTGCGGTTTGGCAATGGCCATGACCTTGCTCATCTCCTGCATGGTTTTCGCGCCACTTTGTGCAATGGCCGCCACGACGATGGCCTCAACCTCGGCAGCAGACAAGGCTTGCGGCATGTAAGCCGAAAGCACTTCCGACTCGAACACTTCGACATCAACCAGATCCTGGCGATTCGCCTTGCGATATTGCTCGATCGAGTCCTTGCGCTGCTTGAGCATCTTGTCGATCACCGCAATGATGGCCGCATCATCCATCTCGACGCGCTCATCCACCTCTTTCTGCTTGATTGCCGCCAGCAGCAAACGGATCGCACCCAGCCGGGCCGTCTCACGGGCACGCAAGGCGGTTTTCATGTCTTCATTGATACGCGCTTTCAGCGTCATGGCACTTCCTTCACCCCAAACACCCAAACAGAAAAGCCGACAACGCTTGCGCGCTGCCGGCGATCGAACAGGCCACAAGGCCTGATGCAACAGAATGAGCCTGGTGGTTTAGTACAGCTTCGGCGGCAACATCTGGCTGCGGATGCGTTTATGATGACGCTTCACCGCAGCTGCCAGCTTGCGCTTGCGCTCAGAAGTGGGTTTTTCGTAAAACTCGCGCGAACGCAGTTCAGTCAGAACACCCGTCTTTTCAATAGTGCGCTTGAAGCGGCGGATGGCGACTTCAAACGGCTCGTTTTCTTTAACGCGGATACCAGGCATTTGTCGTGACTTCCTAAATGAAGCGGGGAAAGCTGAGCATTCTAATCACTATTTGATGAATAGTCGATACTTTGCAGGAAGAAATCAGAACAAGAACGCTAAAATGCCGCCATGAAAGTTCTCGGCATTGAATCCTCCTGCGACGAAACCGGTGTTGCGCTATATGACGCGGATCGCGGTTTGCTTGGGCATGCCGTGCATAGCCAGATCGCCATGCACGAGGCTTATGGCGGGGTCGTGCCGGAGTTGGCTTCGCGCGATCACATTCGGCGATTGGTACCGCTTCTAAACGAAGTTCTGAATCAATCGAGGGTACAAAAGTCTGAAATTGATGCCGTTGCCTACACGGCGGGCCCCGGGCTGGCAGGGGCTTTGCTGACCGGCGCGAGCTTCGCGGCGGCCTTGGCCATGGCCCTGGGTATTCCAGCCTTGCCGGTGCATCACCTGGAGGGGCATCTGCTCTCCCCTCTGTTGACGAGCGACCCGCCTGCCTTTCCCTTCATTGCCCTGCTCGTTTCCGGTGGACACACGCAACTCATGCGTGTCACGGCTGTGGGGCAATATGAATTGCTGGGGGAATCACTGGATGATGCGGCGGGCGAAGCCTTTGACAAAACGGCCAAACTACTGGGTCTAGGTTACCCGGGCGGCCCCGAGCTGGCCCGTCTTGCCACACAGGGAGAGCCCGGACGTTTCAAGCTACCGCGCCCCATGCTCCACAGCGGTGATTTCGATTTCAGCTTCTCGGGTCTGAAAACTGCCGTATTGACCATCACCCGTCAGCAAGTACTCGACGAGCGTGCGCGGGCAGATCTGGCCGCCGAATTTCAGGAGGCTGTCACCGAAGTTATCACGGCCAAAGCCATTGCAGCCTTGCGCACGCATCGCCTTCAGCGGCTGGTCGTCGCAGGAGGCGTGGGCGCAAATCGTCGGCTGAGGGAGCGGCTGGATAATGCAGCCCTGCAATTGCGGATCGGCACGAAGGGAGCTCAAAATCAAAATGCTCGGGTTTTTTATCCTGAGCTGGCGTTATGCACTGACAACGGGGCCATGATTGCGTTTTGTGGTGCGCAGCGTCTGCTTGCAGGGGCAACGGGCGACACCTCGGGGAAATTCAACGTTCGCCCGCGCTGGCCCTTGCATACTTCGGAAGCGGTGGTTTCGTCCTAGGACGTGTTCTCAATTGACGAATCCCGATATGCCATACGCAAACGACATGGA
>CAZCOS010000068.1:0-10754 GCA_964500605.1 uncultured Sterolibacterium sp. | reverse complement strand
ACATTGGCGCAAAGGCGCATCGAGGAAAGAATATCGAGCCCTTCGATGTAGTCCCGGGCATGGCGTTTATCGCCGGACACTACCAGCCAGCCCGCACGGTAGCCGCAGGCGCGGTAGTTCTTCGACAGGCCGTTGAAGCTGATGGTCAGCACATCTTCGGACAAGGAACCGATGGCGGTATGGGTCTGGCCATCGTACAAAACCTTGTCGTAGACCTCGTCGGCATAGATGATGAGGTCGTTTTGCCGGGCGATTTCGACGATTTCCTTCAGCAGGTCATCCGGATACAGCGCGCCGGTCGGGTTATTCGGATTGATGATGACGATGGCGCGTGTCTGCGGCGTGATCTTGGCGCGGATGTCGTCCAGATCGGGCAGCCAGCCCGCCCCCTCGTCACAAAGATAATGCCGGGGCGTCCCGCCAGAAAGGCTGACCGCCGCCGTCCAAAGCGGATAATCCGGCGCGGGAACCAGCACTTCATCGCCGCTGTTGAGCAGCGCGTTCATCGACATGACGATCAGTTCGGACACGCCATTGCCGATGTAAATATCTTCGATGCCCACCCCCTTGATGTTCTTCTGCTGGGTGTAGTGCATCACCGCCTTGCGTGCCGAGAAAATCCCCTTGGAATCAGAATAACCGGCGGCATTGGGCAGATTGCGGATGATGTCCTGCTGGATTTCCTCGGGCGCATCAAAACCGAAAGCGGCCAGGTTGCCAATGTTCAGCTTGATGATTTTTTGACCTTCTTCCTCCATCTGCCGTGCACGCGCGGCCACCGGCCCGCGAATGTCGTAACAGACATTGGCCAGCTTGGCTGATTTCATCACGGGCTGCATCAAAGACCATCCTTCCTGAAAAGCACCCCACACCATCGAAAGCAAGCCACGCAGGCCGCAGAAAGTGAAAGAGCAAAGGATATAATCTTACCGCAACAACAAGGGACTGCGGCGAACCCGATCCACCGGATTATGGTGGCAACCCATCGCCCCCCACGAACCATCGTCCCCCTCTCCTCCTATTTCCCGCTCCGATGAAACTGCATCGCGAACTGAATATCGGCCAGCATCTCATCACCGGTGTCGGTGCAGATCACATCGAAATCAACGGCCAGCGTCATACCACCAGCCTGCTGCTCCAGCCGCGCGAATTGCGGGAACCCTGGGGAACACAGGGTTTCGAAGCCCTGACCCCCCAGGATTTTCATCCTGTCATCGAATCCGGCTGTGACCTGCTGCTACTGGGAACCGGCCAAAAACAACGCTTTCCCCATCCCGCCCTGCTGCGCGAGCTGATCGAAGCGCGTATTGGCGTCGAGATCATGGATACCGCGGCAGCCTGCCGTACCTTCAACATCCTGGTAACAGAAGGCCGGAACGTCGCCGCTGCCCTGTTGATCGAATAATGACCCTCTTCCCGACTGCGCGCCGATATTCCGGCCCGACCCTGTTCGTCCTACTCGTCTGCTTGGCGGTTCTCTGGTTCGGCACCTTGCACCAACGCAAGCTCTTCAACCCGGACGAAGGTCGCTATGCCGAAATCCCGAGGGAAATGATCGCAAGCGGCGATTGGCTCACCCCGCGACTGAATGGCATCAAGTATTTCGAGAAGCCCGCCCTGCAGTATTGGGCCACGGCCACCGCCTTCGAAGCCTTCGGTGAACACGAATGGACAGCCCGGCTCTGGCCAGCACTTTGCGGCTTTTTCGGCATCCTGGTCCTTGCCTTTACCACACGCCGCCTCTGGGGGAGCGATGCCGCCTTCGCCGCGACCTGCGTTTTGTCCAGCAGCCTGCTGTGGGTGATGATCGGCCACATGAACAGCCTCGACATGGGCGTGAGTTTCTTCCTCTCCTCCGCCATTTTCTGCTTCGTCCTGGCCCAGCGTGACGAAGCAGTTGCGCGACCCAAAACCACACGAAACTGGATGTGGACCGGCTGGCTGATGCTGGCCCTGGCCATCCTCAGCAAGGGACTGATTGGCATGGTGCTGCCCGTTGCCACACTCTTCGTCTATTCACTCTGGCAACGGGACTTCAGCCTCTGGCGTCGCCTGCACCTCATTTCTGGCCTGGGCTTACTGCTGGCGGTGACCGCTCCCTGGTTCATTGCCGTCTCGCTGGCCAATCCCGAATTCGCTCACTTCTTCTTCATTCATGAACACTTCGAACGCTTTCTGACCAAGGTCCACAACCGTTACCAGCCCCCCTGGTACTTCTTCCCCATCTTGTTCGCTGGCATTTTCCCTTGGTTGATTGCGCTGTTTTCCATGATTCGCACTGCCACCCACCCAGAACCGGGCCAGCGATTTCAGGTTCGCCGTTTCTTATTAGTCTGGTGTATCGTTGTCTTCGGCTTCTTCTCCATTTCCGGTTCCAAACTACCCTCCTACATTCTGCCCCTTTTTCCTGGCCTGGCCGCCCTGATTGGCTTTCATCTCAATGAGCTGGCCCAACGCGCCCCCCGCACACTGGCTCTGCATGCGCTACCCGCCATCCTGTTTGGTCTCCTAACCCTCGTCTTTGCCCACGAGGCTGTCCGTTTCGGTAGCGAGCGCACCCCGCCCACCCTGTTCCTGAATTACACCCCCTGGCTTTACGCTGCTGGAACAACCTTGCTGACAGGAGCACTTCTCGCCTTTTTCTTAGCCAGGCAAAAACTCCCCCATGCCAGCTTGCTCAGCCTGGCAGCGGCCGGACTACTCTGCACTCTGCTTATTCTGCTGGGCCACAACAGCCTGTCTCCCGCCCACTCGGCAGCCCATATCGCCGCAAAAATCAAGGACCAGGTCAAACCCGACGTACCTTTCTTCAGTGTGCACACCTATGATCAAAGCCTACAGTTTTACTTGAAACGCAACACAACCCTTGTTGCCTTCCAAGATGAAATGGCTTTTGGCATTGCCCAAGAGCCCGAAAAATTCATCCCTGACCTCCCCTCTTTTCAAAAAGCTTGGCTTGCCGCACCAGAAGCCTGGGCTCTGATCGCACCCGAAACCTGGGCACAACTTGAAAAGGAAGGTTTTCCCATGCAACTCGTCGCCCGTGATACCCGTCGCATCATCGTGAAAAAGCCATGACTCCCGTCAGCTTCGCCCTCATCCTCTCCGGTGTTCTACTCAACGCCAGTGCCCAGCTTCTCCTGAAAGCCGGAACCAACGCCGTCGGCCACTTCGACTTTCACGCCGGCAATCTCATCCCCGTTGGCTTCAAGCTTGCTTTTCAGCCTTACATCATGGGAGGCATGGCCTGTTATGCCATCAGCCTGGTCGTCTGGATCATGGCCCTGTCGCGCGTCCCGGTCAGTATCGCCTACCCGATGCTATCCATCGGTTACGTCATCAACGCCTTCGTCGCCTGGCAATGGTTTGGCGAAGCCCTCTCCGCACAAAAACTACTGGGCATCGGCTTCATCGTCCTCGGTGTCGTCATCGTCACTCGCTCATGATTTCAGCCAGAAAACACCATGACGCCCCAAACTTCTCTGCCCCCATTCCTGCCCTTTACCCGCCCCACGCTGGATGAAGACACCATCGCTAACGTCGTCGCTGTCCTGCGTTCCGGCTGGCTGACCACCGGGCCGCGTGCCAAGGCCTTCGAAGATGCCCTCTCGGTCTATTGCGGCGGCCGCCCCGTCCGCGTCTTCAATTCCGGAACCGCCACCCTCGCCACTGCACTGCGTCTGGCCGGCATTGGGGCGGGCGATGAAGTTCTCACTACGCCGCTCACCTGGGTCGCCACGGCCAATGTCATCCTTGAAGTCGGCGCAACACCCGTTTTCGTCGACATCGACCCGATGACCCGCAATCTCGATCTCGATCGCATCGAAACGGCCATCACCCCCAAAACACGCGCCCTCATTCCCGTCGACCTTGCCGGGCTGCCGGTGGATCGCACACAACTGGCAAAAATCGCTCGGCAACATGATCTACGCATCATCGAAGATGCCGCCCAATCTTTCGGGGCCTCATGGAATGGCCAGCCCATCGGCCAATCGTTTTTTGAAGGACGCGATTTAGTTTCTTTCAGCTTCCACGCCAACAAGAACCTCACCAGCGGTGAAGGCGGTGCTCTCGTACTGGCCGATGACATCGACCCAGCCTTGTGCGAACGCCTGCGGCTACAAGGCGTTCAACGCTTTCCCGATGGCAGCATGGATGTCGATGTACTCGGTGGCAAGGCCAACCTCACCGATATCGCCGCCGCCATCGGCCTGGGCCAACTCAAACGTATTCAGGAATTCACCGAACACCGCCGTGAGCTCGCCCGCCATTACTTCGCCACGTTCGACCGCTCCTTGGGCTGCGAACTGCCGCTGGAAGATTTCCAGAACAGCAACTGGCACATGTTCCAGATCCTCCTGCCCCGCAACACCAGTCGCCCGGATTTCATCGCCGCAATGAGGGAACAGCAGATCGGCATCGGCGTGCACTACCCCGCCCTGCACCTGTTTTCGCTCTACCGACAGCGGGGCTTCCAACCGGGCGACTTCCCACACGCCGAAGACGTCGGTGCAAGAACCGTCACCCTACCGCTCTTCCCGACGATGACCCATAAAGACGTAGAGCGCGTCTGCACGGCCATTCGAAAAGTTCTGAATTCTGAGTAAGCAGGAATGATCTTTTCACCAAACCGCTCTTTCTAAAACGCAGCAATCCCCGTCTGTGCCCGCCCCAGTATCAAGGCATGGATGTCGTGCGTCCCTTCATAGGTATTCACCACTTCCAAATTGAGCAGGTGACGCATCACCGGATAATCCTCGCTGATCCCGTTTGCACCCAGCATGTCCCGCGCCACTCGAGCAACGCCCAGAGCCTTGCCGGCATTGTTGCGCTTGAGCAGAGAAATCAACTCTGGCGCAAGACGACCGGTTTCCTTGAGACGGCCCGCCGCCAGAACCCCCTGCAAGCCCAGAGAAATTTCCGTTTGCATATCAGCCAATTTATGCTGAACCAACTGATTCGCCGCCAAAGGCTTGCCAAACTGCGTGCGTGACAAGACATAATCCCGCGCCACATGCCAGCAGGTTTCAGCCGCGCCCATTGCCCCCCATGCAATCCCAAAACGTGCCGAATCCAGACAGGCCAGCGCAGATTTGAGCCCGACGGCTCCGGGCAGATGGCGATCTTCAGCAAGCTCCACGCCTTCCATGACAATTTGCCCCGTCACCGAAGTTCGCAAGGCAAGTTTTCCCCGGATCGTCGGGGTATCCAGCCCCACATCATCCCGTTCCAGCACAAAGCCACGAATCCGTCCGTCATCACAGCGCGCCCAAACGACGAACACATCGGCGATGGGGGCATTGGTGATCCATGTTTTGACCCCATCCAGCCGCCAGCCTTTTGGGGTCTTGACCGCGCGAGTCTGCATCCCGGCCGGATCCGAGCCATGATCTGGTTCGGTCAAGCCGAAACAACCCACCCACTCACCCTGGGCCAGCTTCGGCAAATAACGCTCCTGCTGCGACGGGCTGCCGTACTCAAAAATAGGAAACATGACCAGGCTGGATTGCACGCTGAGCATCGAACGAAAACCCGAATCTACCCGCTCGATTTCGCGGGCAAGCAGCCCATAACTCACCGGGCCCATCCCTGCACACCCAGGTGCTTTGAGCATCACCCCCAGCAAACCCAAGGCGCCCATCTCACTGAAAATGGCACGATCCGCCACCTCCTCACGAAAAGCCTTCAGCGCACGCGGCAAGAGCTTTTCCATCGCAAAACGCCGCGCCACCTCCTGAACCGCGCGTTCTTCCTCGGTCAGTGAAAGAGTCAGGAGAAAGGGATCCTGCCAGTCAAAACTTGAACCCATTTGCATTTCCTCCCACGATCGAACCCGACATTTAAGTTTCTACGATCCGTTCATCGTAGACGGAAAACATGCCCAGGACACGCGACACCAGATTCATGTCGTCGGTTTGATGGAGTAACATCGCGCCACACCCCCGTACTTTCAGGAGCCCTGAGCATGTCTTCTTCAGAAAACAAAGACCCGATGGATTTTCTGAAATCCATGTGGAACAGCGTCGGCTTTTCTCTTCCGGGCATGGTTACCCCCACCCTGGACGTCGACGAGTTGGGCAAACGCATCGCCGACATGAAAGCCGTTGAAGGCTGGTTGAAAATGAATTTGAGCACCCTGCAAATGACCATACAAGGGCTGGAAGTCCAGCGTGCAACCTTGGCTGCACTTCAGGCCATCAGCCAGACCGCAACGACCGCGACGGCGGAGAAAGCCAATTCCCGGGAAGCCGGTTCAGATCAGAACAATGCAAACGATGCAGCGGAAACACTAGCCTCGGCTTTTTCTGCGCTAAATCTTAACCCTGCCCTGAACCCCGCTCTCTGGCCATGGAATTTCACGCAAACTCCCGCTGAAACACCCACCAAAGAAGCCTCAGCGGCAAAAAAACGCAGCCCCCCCACCGGTTCCACAAGCTCACGGCCTCGAAAAAAATCGAATGACTGAAAGAAAAGAGAGAAACAGAGGGGCCACATCAACCCGTCTCATCAAGGACACATTTTCGACAGTTCTCGCTTGTTGCCCTTCTCATCCATCCCCACATAAGTCAGCGTCGCCTCGGTCACCTTGACGACCAACGGTTTGTCCTGGCAACACTGATACCGCTCCGCATAGACCTGCACATCCACAGTGATGGAAGTTTTACCCACACTGCTCACCGAACCGTAAAAACTCACGACATCCCCGACAGAAATCGGCTGCTTGAACTGAAAGGCATTAACAGCCACGGTTGCAATTCGGCCCCGCGCCACCTGAACAGCGGCAACCCCACCCGCAATATCGACCTGCGACATCACCCACCCCCCAAAGATGTCGCCCGCCGCGTTCACATCCGCAGGCATCGGCACCACTCGCAAGGTCGGCTGGCGATCAGGTAAAGACACCACTGTTTCCACCGTTTTGCTATGCATTTCGATTTTCTCCAATCCAAAAAATAAAGAATTCAGAATTCGTGACGAGTATAGGATAGCCCCTATGGACCGCTGTTAAAAATTCATGAAATCGACACTCTCAACTAAAAAATAAGAAAAAATCACAAAATCTGCCAAACTCCCCTTTACACTGGCATCAACAGCTCCTATAATCGTTCTCTCTTTTGGGGGGTATAGCTCAGCTGGGAGAGCGCTTGCATGGCATGCAAGAGGTCAGCGGTTCGATCCCGCTTACCTCCACCAAAACACAAAAGGCCTGAATGATCTTCAGGCCTTTTTTCTTCTTGCCTGAAATCCCCTCCCCATGTGTTACGGGGTTACGAGGCTACGGCGACCTGTGCTGCAGGTGGCCGTCTGACGAAACGTCCGGAATCGACCACTTTCTCCGCCAGAACCACTCCCTCTGTTCTCCGTTTTGCCTGCGAGCCCCAAGATTAAGCTCTCGCAAAATCAACAGCTTACACGCACAGATTCACTGCCAACCAAGGCCACCAGTCAGGCATCGAACGCCATTCACACTGTGGCAACCGTTCCTATCTTGCCCTATCATGAAACACCAATATGAATCATGATGGAGAAAGCCATGACCGCTGTCGTTCGCGAGAAATTTTCTTCCCAGGCCGCGCCCGACATATTGGCGGCGTTGCGCCAGATCGCAGAGAGCCAGGGACGCCAGTTCCAGGCGGTGCTCGATGATGCCCTGCGCGACTACATCGACCGGCAGCAGAAGGAACGTCCGCGCCGCCACGTGATGGCCTCTTTCGCGTCCAGCCTGGATGAGTTCGACAGCCTCTACCGCGAGCTGGCCAAGTAAGCCGTGCCACGCGATTATTTGACTGTGGCCGATGTGCTCGGTGTGCACACCGTGCTGATGCAGCGTTACGGCGGCGCGCACCGGGTGTGCGTGATCTAAGTGCGCTGGAGGCCGCCTTGTTCCGCCCGCAGACCGGCTACTACGACGACATCCTGGCTGAAGCGGCTGCGCTGCTGGAAAGCCTGGCGATCAACCATCCATTCGTGGATGGCAACAAACGTATCGCATTTGCCGCTGCTGACGTGTTCTTGCGCATCAATGACTGGCGGTTGCAACGTGCTCCGATGCGGGTTCACGCCGAGATGATCGAAATGTTCGAGATCGGAACCTTTGACATCGCCCACCTCGATCCCTGGTTGCGGGGTTTTGCCTTTCTTGCAGAGTGATGCGTCTGGACACCATATTCATTCCTAACCTGCAGACCAGCAGCACCGATGCCGGACTGGAGGAATAGGTGTTTAACCCCACATCACCTGCAAATAGCACCACATTGCGTGGCTGATTCTCGTGATGTAGTGTTTACTGTGTGGTGAGGGGATGTTATCGCATCCCCATTATTTCTCAATCGGTTTTCAAACCGAACTCAACCTGGGCTCGGATCGGCGAAGCCGAACGAGCCAGGAGACAAGCGAGCGTAGCGGAGCGCGTCAGGTACGGAGTGCCGAGTGTTCTGACTGGCAAGGCATCGATTGCCCGATTCTCTATTTGCTCTGCTTGGGTGGCGATACTTTTGGCATTGGCGGGGTTTGCTTTGGTGTGGGCAGGCCACGATCTTCTGTTAGTGGCTGCGGCCTCGGATTGGGTGTTTGATTTGGATTTGAGGGATTAGCCATGTTTTTTCCTTATGCAGGGTAAAACGTTGAAAAGTAGTTTAGGGCGAGTTCTTCTGCTTTTTCTGCCTTCTCTGTGTCATCGGGGATAACACTGGATGGTAGATTCTTCTTCAGTATTTTGTGTTTTTGCAGCCGTAAATTTGTCCTGGCCTTATTGATCTCGCTCTCATCTTGCTTGCCAAGAGCAATGTCATGCCATTTCGCTTCCGACTGAATAAAAAGCTCTTCAAGCTCATGGAGCACTGATGAATACGTCTTTAACCGAGTTTTGTAGGGAAGGTGTGGGCTGATAGCTGCCAAAACCTGAGATAGCGCGATGATTCCTCCCCAGAGAAATGAAAGCTCTTTCCAAATTGCCCACGCCCCAATACTCGCGCTAGACGTTACCGCCATGAATATTTTGATATGCCGATCACGCTTCTCGGCTTCATGGATATGAGCCTCGACATAGTTGATGTGAACCTTCAGTTGATAAAGCTCTTTCCAGTATCGTTCTTGTGCCATGGATCAAATTGCCATCGGATTATTTATTGGTACAGATAGCTGTCGTCAAATGCGATTCTTTTCTACCAGCCGTCGATAGTGCTCGCCTAGAGCGGTTAGCCGACATGCCTTACTCTCCATTGCGGCATTCCACATGTGCATTGCATTCACTGGTACAAGTAGATTGAGCCGATTGAATTTCTGTAGAACTGCGAAGGTTCTAGTATTCTCGGGGTCAGGCGGCGGCATGCCCTCATCGCGCCCTTTTAGTTCCGGTTCATAGGAGGGATCTAACGGAAACTCATGTCCAGGGTTAGGAAAAAACTCGTAGATCCGTCGCAGGCTGGCTAGATCGATGGGGGGCTGTACTCGCCGCAAAGAAACAAAGCTTTTTACATTGGTTTTGAATACTGGCCGTTGCTCCCATGGGCCAAGCGATTGGTCTATGTGGGCATAAACGCTTCCCGGCGTAATTTCTCCGATCAAGTTAGCGGCTGCTCCGCTGAGAGCGTCGACTAGCAACGACGTAAATACGCCCTGGCCGTTCTGTTCACTCGCGTACTGGTCGGCAGTCGATGCGGTCAGGATGGTAATTCCTTCGGCCAACTCGGCAGTATGCGTCTTGTTGTTGGCAGAAGCCCCGGCGACGCCAGAATGACAACTGTCCAGAATGATGACTTTATTCTTGGCTGCCGATGCATTAGCAAGAATGAGTACGTCACTAAGCGACAAGCCATCATCACCAGAAGTGCATTCGCTGGTAATCAAGTAGCCGCCAGTTACCTCGATAAATCCGTGGCCGGCAAAGTAAAACAAGGCTGTTTCGGAATCTCCCGAAAACAATTCTTTCACAGCATCCTTCAATTGCGACCGTGAAACAGGATCACTTGGTCCGGTCCCTGAAAGCAGTTTCACGTCAAAGTTGATCGAACCGTCGGCGTGCCGTTCCAATACGCTCTTGACAGAGTGGGCGTCATTTACGCACCCATGAAGATGTGAGACTGAAGAGTAGTAATCGATTCCGACAACAAGAGCTTTTCGCATGATCCTGTGGTGTAGTGGGAGTCAGCAGAACAGAGGGCGGGGGTAATGCTGCCGTGAAAATATTGCTCTCACGCTATCGCGCGAATGGCGCTTACGATGCTATCGGTCTGCCATTTCACAATTTTATCGGCGGCATTTTTCACAACCACCGAAGTCTTCTCTGAGCCCCACGGTTCGATTGCAATGATGGGTTTTCCGAGTTGTTTTGCAATTTCAATTTCGACATTGATCCACTTACTGTACGTTGAATAAACGCCTGCCAATATAAGTACAACGCTAGCTGGTTTGATCTGACGCTCAATTGCAGCTCGGAGTGCAACTTGGTTGGGCGCGTTATGGATTGGATCATTCTGGGGCACGGAGTAATTCTTGTAGGGGAAGTGGCCGCCCTTTGAATCCAATAGACCGATCAGCTTTTCGTACGCGTCACCGTAAGCCCAAGAGTGGCTGATGAACAGGTTGTAAGTATTTGCCATTGCTACTCTCCGCGTTGTAGTTTCGTTTGTTCCCAATCGGTGGGTCTGTGCCTTTGGCGAGCAAACCACCGTTTTCTATACGCAGCTTACCACCCCATCAAATGTCATTTTCAGAAGACGACTGCACCAGTTGATTGGGCGTAATGGCTGTTG
>CAZCOS010000067.1:0-11371 GCA_964500605.1 uncultured Sterolibacterium sp. | reverse complement strand
ACAGCGAGTCGCGCATGGCCTACGATAGCCTGATGGTCTTTACCGGTAATGCCAATCCCCGGTTGGCTGCCGATGTGGTTAAACCCCTGAATATCTCCCTGGGTCGCGCTGCCATTGGCCGCTTCTCGGATGGCGAAGTCAATGTCGAGATCCTCGAAAATGTTCGGGGTCGTGACGTCTTCGTGTTGCAATCCACCTGTGCCCCGACCAACGACAACCTGATGGAATTACTCATCATGGTCGACGCGCTCAAGCGGGCTTCCGCGGGCCGCATCACGGCGGTGATTCCCTATTTCGGCTACGCCCGTCAGGACCGTCGCCCGCGCTCGGCTCGGGTTGCCATCACGGCGAAGGTCGTGGCCAATATGCTGCAGGCCGTCGGAGTACAGCGTCTGTTGACGGTTGATCTCCATGCCGACCAGATTCAGGGCTTCTTCGATATTCCGGTCGACAACATCTACGCCGGCCCGATTCTCCTCGGAGATATCTGGAAACAGCGTCACGAGGAACTGCTCGTCGTATCGCCGGATATCGGTGGTGTCGTGCGGGCCCGCGCGCTGGCGAAGCATCTCGAATCCGATCTGGCGATTATCGATAAGCGTCGCCCGAAGGCCAATGTTTCGGAGGTCATGAACATCATCGGCGAAGTCAAGGGACGTACCTGCGTCATCATGGACGACATGGTCGACACCGCCGGAACGCTCTGCAAGGCAGCGCAGGCCCTCAAGGAACGGGGAGCACTCAAGGTGCTGGCCTATTGCACGCACCCCGTCCTTTCCGGCGCGGCCATTTCGCGCATCAGCGAGTCCGATCTGGATGAACTGGTCGTAACCGATACCATCCCCCTGAGCGAAGAAGCCCGCGCCTGCCCGCGTATCCGCCAGGTTTCCATCGGCGGACTGCTGGCGGAAACCATGCTTCGCATCAGCAACGAAGATTCTGTCTCATCGCTTTTCATGGAGTGATCGAGGAATCGGGCGAATGAGGTCATCCTCCCGTGCCCTTTCCTCCCACTCTTAACCCCCCCACTGCCTGGTCGCGGGCAGTTTTTATCTGGAGCATCAAATGCAATACGAATTCAACGCGCAACCGCGCACTCTGCAGGGAACCGGAGCGAGCCGCCGCCTGCGCAAGGCTGGCCGTGTGCCCGGCGTTGTGTATGGTGGAGAAAAGCCGGCGCAAGCCATTGACATCGATCACAACGAAATCTGGCACAAGCTGCGTAAGGAGGCATTTCACTCCTCCGTTCTGGCCATGAACCTCGCTGGCAACAATGAAACCGTGCTGCTGCGCGACATCCAGATGCACCCCTTCAAGCGTCAGATTCTGCATCTGGACTTCCAGCGCATCGACGCCACCCACCAGATTCACCAGAAAGTGCCGCTGCACTTCGTCAATGCCGATATCGCCCCGGGCGTCAAGCTGCAAGGCGGCATTGTCTCGCACGTCATCAACGAGCTCGACGTCAAATGTCTGCCGGGCGACCTGCCCGAATTCATCGAAGTCGACCTGAAGGAACTCTCCGCCGGTCACTCGATCCACGTCTCCGCGCTGAAGCTGCCCAAGGGTGTTGAAGCCGCGCTCCACAAGGGTGAAGACCCGGTCGTCGTGACCATCGCCATTCCGCGTGGTGGTTTGACGGAAGAGGCTGCTGAAGCGGCTCCCGCCGAAAAGAAGTAATTTTGTAGAGACGCTGATACTGGCGGCCTGTCGCATTCCATGTCATCCATGCAACGACCGCCTCGTCTCGTCATCGGCCTCGGCAACCCGGGGGTCGAATACGCCAAAACCCGGCACAACGCCGGGTTTTGGTTTTGTGAGCGGCTCGCTGCCGATCTTGGTATTTCACTGGCAAAAGAAAGCCGCTTCCACGGCATCGCAGGGAGTGCCCGGGCCGGAACAGCCACGCCGAATGGCCTTTGGCTATTGCTGCCCCAGACCTTCATGAATCGCTCTGGCCAGGCCGTTCGCGCCCTGGCCCAGTTTTATCGCATCGAACCCGACGAAATGCTGGTCGTGCATGACGAACTGGATTTACCCCCCGGCCAGATGCGCCTCAAATTCGGTGGCGGCCTAGGCGGGCACAACGGACTCAAGGACATCACCGCCCATCTGGGAACACAGGATTACTGGCGACTTCGCATCGGCATCGGCCATCCGGGCGACCGTAACGAGGTTGTCAATTTCGTGCTCAAGCCCCCACAACGTGCCGAACAGGAAACCATCGACACCGCACTGGATCGTGCGCTGCTCGCCTGGCCAACCCTTGCCCGTGGCGAATGGCCAGTGGCCATGCAGAAGCTGAATGCCAAGCCTTGATTTCAATTCCTAATCTTGGATTCGCGGGAACGCCTGCTTCCCTGAAATCTTCATTTTCACGCCTAACAGGAACTCACCATGTCCCTCAAATGTGGCATCGTCGGCCTGCCTAATGTCGGCAAGTCCACCCTCTTTAACGCCCTGACCAAATCCGGCATCGCGGCAGAAAATTATCCCTTCTGCACCATCGAGCCGAATGTCGGTATCGTCGAAGTCCCCGACCCACGACTGGCCGAACTCTCGAAAATCGTCAAACCGCAAAAAATCCAGCCCGCCATCGTCGAATTCGTCGATATCGCCGGCCTTGTTGCCGGAGCTTCCAAGGGTGAAGGTCTGGGTAACCAGTTTCTCGCCAACATCCGAGAAACCGACGCCGTCGTTCATGTTGTACGGTGTTTTGCGGACGACAACGTGGTGCATGTCTCCGGAACGGTCGACCCGATTCGCGACATCGAAGTCATCGACACAGAGCTCGCCCTGGCCGATATGGGCACGGTCGAAAAAGCATTGGCTCGCTACTCCAAACAGGCGCGTGCCGGTGGAGACAAGGAAGCCAAATTGCTAGTCGATGTCCTGGAAAAATGTCTCGCTCAATTGAATCAGGCCAAACCGGTGCGAGCACTCGATCTCTCGAAGGAAGAATGGGCCAACCTCAAACAGTTCTGCCTCATTACCGCCAAACCGGTGCTCTACGTCGCCAACGTGGCCGAAAGCGGCTTCGAAAATAATCCCTATCTCGACGCCGTACGAGCCCATGCAACCCGTGAAGATGCAGAAGTCGTTGCCCTGTGCGCCGCCATGGAAGCCGAAATTGCCGATCTCGACGATGCCGACAAGGTGGAGTTTCTCGAATCCATGGGTCTCACCGAACCCGGCCTCGACCGCTTGATCCGCGCTGGCTACCAGCTACTCGGCCTGCAAACCTACTTCACCGCTGGTGTCAAGGAAGTGCGCGCCTGGACCATCCACGTTGGTGACACCGCCCCGCAAGCCGCCGGTGTCATCCACACCGACTTCGAACGCGGCTTCATTCGCGCCCAAACCATCGCCTTCGACGATTTCATCAAATTCGGCGGCGAGCAAGGATCGAAGGAAGCCGGAAAAATGCGTGCCGAAGGCAAGGAATATGTGGTCAAGGATGGCGATGTATTGAACTTCCTGTTCAACGTCTGAAGAGACTTCCATTCAGGCTTTCATTTTGCGGGGTCGGGTGTAGCATTCGATGGCTCACGCGGCACATGAAGAGATGTCGCGTGGTTTTTATTGCAGCCACAAAGTAAAAAATACAAACCACAAACCACAAACGATAAACAAGGAAGATCATGGCAAGTTTTGATATCCAGGGTGAGATTCATAGCATCGACGAGACACGAACCTACGGGCAGAACGGTTTTACCAAGCGCGAGCTGGTGGTCAAGCTGACTGGTGAGGGTGAAAACCCCAGCTACCCAAATTACATTGCCCTGGAGTTCGTCAAGGACAAATGTGCCGTTCTCGACAACTACAAGAAAGGGGATGAGGTCAAGGTGGCCTTCAACCTCGGTGGCCGCTTGTGGAGTGGGCCGGGCAAGCCGGAAAAGTGCTTCGTCAGCCTGCAGGCCTGGCGTATTGAAAAGCTTTCGGGCGGCAGCACGGAGGAGGATGTTCCGCCGGGCTGGGGGGACGAATCGCAGTTACCACCGGATGAAATTATTCCGTTCTGAGGTGGGGCTGGGTCTTTGCGGCAGAAACGAGCTTGAGGAAGAGGCGCGCTGCCCAATTCCCCTGGGGTTCGAGGCTATGAAACGATTTTCCCCGTACTACCTTGGGCTTGTTGTCCTGGTCATTTTTCTGGCGGCTTGCAGCCGCTCCCCTGTTCCTCCGTTCAGCGAGGAGTCTTTCGTTTTCGGTACGCGGGTTGAGGTGCTGATATACGGCGAAACACCCGAACGGGCGCGCGCGGCGGCTGGAAGTGTGTTGCGAGAGTTTGACCGTTTGCACCGGACTTATCACGCTTGGAAACCTTCCGAGCTGACGGCGTTGAATGAAGCCATTGCTGCGGGGAAGCCTCATGAAGTTTCGCCGGAACTGGCGGGGTTGATACGCACGGCGAAGCTGCTTTCTGTGCAGGGAGATGGATTGTTCGATCCGGGAATCGGTCGCTTGATCGCGCTATGGGGGTTTCAGGGGGAGGAATTCAAACCCGTTTTGCCGGAGGCTGCTGGTTTGCGTCAATGGTTGGTGGCTCATCCTTCGATCGCTGATCTGCAAGTGGAAGGGCGTTGGGTTAGGAGTCGAAACCCTGCCGTCGCGCTGGATTTTGGTGGATTTCTGAAGGGCGTGGCCCTTGACCGTGCGGCGGATTTGCTCAAGGCGCAAGGCATTCGGAATGCCCTGATCAATATTGGCGGCAATGTGCTGGCTCTAGGCAGCAAGGGGGGGCGCGCCTGGCGGGTGGGGATTCAACATCCCCGCGCGACAACGCCACTGGCTTCGCTGGATTTACACGATGGTGAGGCGATCGGCACTTCGGGAGATTACCAGCGATATTTTGATTTGGACGGGAAACGTTACTGCCATTTGCTGGACCCCCGAACGGCCTGGCCCGCCCAGGGGACTCAGGCGGTTACGATCCTGATTCCGGCGGGAAAGGAAGCCGGGATGCGTTCCGATGTCCTTTCCAAGCCTTTATTCATTGCGGGAAATCTCTGGCTGGAAGAGGCCCGGAAATTGGGTGTGGGACAAGCACTGCGTATCGACGCGGCCGGGGTATTATTCGTCACGTCAGCCTTGAAAGACCGGATAAAAATGGAAGCACCGGATGTCCGGGTCAAGGTGGTGGATGTGCCGTAGCACTGGCCTTGTTGTACCTTGGAGGAAATGCAGATACGGCGGGTTTTTCAGGGAGGTATACAGAGCAGAGGCATGTCGGGTTTCAGGAGTGGAGTTTTTCAGCATGATTGGTTTGCTTTTGATCACACACAGTAGCTTGGGTGAATCACTGGTTCAGTGTGTTTGTCATGTGATGGGGCGTCGTCCGCCGCAGATCATGCAACTGGGCTTGTCGGCGCACGATGATCCGGTCGAGGCTTTGCCGCTGGCCCGGGAATTGTTGTCGCTGGTCGATCGGGGAGAAGGGGCATTGATCCTGACCGATATTTACGGGGCAACACCGGCCAATGTGGCCATGAAATTGCTGGAAGCAGGGCGTGTCGAGGGGGTTTCCGGCGTTAATCTGCCGATGTTGCTGCGGGCACTGACGTATCGTGAAAAGGATTTGCCCACTTTGCTTTCCAAGACCGTCTCGGGAGGTTGCGACGGAGTTATCAACATGCGGATGCAGTGAGAGCCATGCCAAAAGAAGAGATCGAAATCGTAAACAAGCTCGGGCTGCATGCCCGGGCTTCTGCCAAGCTGACCATGCTGGCCGGCAGCTTTCCTTGTGAGGTCTGGATGGAGCGTAATGGCCGCCGGATCAATGCAAAAAGCATCATGGGGGTCATGATGCTGGCCGCAGGAAAGGGCTCCAAGGTCATACTCGATACCGAGGGGGATCGAGCCGAGGAGGCAATGGATGCCCTGAAAGCCCTGATTGCAGACAAATTCGGTGAGGGTGAATAAGGCGTGGGTCGCAATCTGCCCGGAACCTTGAGCTTTACCCTGCACGGACTGGCGGTTTCTTCGGGGATCGCCATTGGACGCGCGCACCTGATCTCACACGCCATTCTGGAAGTGGCGCAATATCAGGTACGCGAGCGGGATGTGCCCACAGAGCTTTCGCGTCTCGATGTGGCCTTCGAAACCGTTCGTGCCGAGCTGCATTTGCTCAAGATCGAGGCCGAGGCTTCACCGGGGGCTGCGGCCGAGCTTTCTGCTTTTGTCGATTTGCAGATCATGTTCCTCGACGATCCGCTACTGGCCGAGGCTCCCCGCACGCTGATCCGTGAGCGGCTATGCAATGCGGAGTGGGCACTGGTTCAGCAAATGGAGCAGCTTACGGACCAGTTCGACGAGATGGAAGATGCCTATTTGCGCGAACGCAAGCAGGATATCGTTCAGCTTGTCGAGCGCATCGTTCGTGTCCTGATGGGAAAGTCCCGGCGTATTCCACGTCGCAAGGCGGCTGGGGATATGGAGCAGACCATCATCGTTGCGCACGATCTTTCCCCCGCTGACACCATCCAGTTCAAACGCCTTTCCATTGGTGGCTTTGTGACGGACATGGGAGGGGCCACTTCGCACACGGCCATCGTGGCGCGCAGTCTGGCCACACCCGCTGTGGTTGGCTTGCATCATGCCCGTTCGCTCATTCGGGATGACGATTTGTTGATCGTCGATGGGGCGCGAGGGGTTTTGATTGTCAATCCGGATGAGCGAGTTCTTGAAGAGTTTCGCTTGCGACAGAGCGAGTTGCAGCTCGAGCGCAACAAGCTCAAGCGACTTCGTACCGCAAGAACGGTGACGCTCGACGGAGAAGATATCCTGCTGTTTGCCAATATCGAGGTTCCGCAAGACGTGGATCAGGTCAATGAGGTGGGGGCAGCCGGTGTGGGCCTGTATCGCACGGAATTCCTGTTCATGAACCGTGACACCCTGCCGGGAGAGGACGAGCAGTTCGAGGCGTATCGCAGTGTCGCCCGGGCGATGGCCGGCAAGCCGGTGACCATCCGAACGCTTGACATCGGCGCGGACAAGCAGGCACGGGCTTTGCGAACCAGTTCAGGTGGGCGCACTGAAATCAATCCGGCACTGGGGCGGCGGGCCATTCGTTATTGCCTTTCCGAACCCCAGCTATTTCTCGCGCAGTTGCGCGCGATTTTGCGGGCTTCGCACTATGGCAAGGTTTATCTGATGATCCCGATGATGGCGCATGCCCACGAGATCGAGCAGACCCTGGCTATGATCCGGCTGGCCAAACAGCAATTGCGGGACGCTCGCCAGAAATTCGATGAAACCGTCAAGGTCGGAGCCATGATCGAAGTGCCCGCTGCTGCACTGGCCCTTGGGCCTTTCCTCAAACGGCTGGATTTTCTTTCGATCGGCACGAACGATCTCATCCAATACACCTTGGCCATTGATCGCAGTGATGAAGCCGTGGCCCATCTTTACGACCCGCTGCATCCGGCCGTGTTGCGCCTAGTGGCGCAGATCATCGAACGGGGCCATCGCGCCGGATTACCTGTGGCCATTTGTGGCGAAATGTCGGGCGACCTGAGCATGACGCGCCTGCTTTTAGGTATGGGCTTGCGCAAGTTTTCCCTGCATTCTTCGCAGCTGCTGGAAATCAAGCGGCAGGTTCTCAAGAGCGACACGCACCTTCTTCAATCCGCCGTGACCCGGATTCTTCGGCTGGATGATAGCGAACGCATCCGTGAACAACTGGTGAAGCTCAATGCCTGAAACACAGGGAAAAACCGGAGCCGCCGCGCCCATCTTCATCCTTGGAAACGGACGTTCCGGCACGACCCTGATGCGTTTCACGCTCAATGCCCACCCGGATATCTACATTTGCGAAGAGCCCTGTTATCACTTCTGGATGCGTAATTTCCAGGGGGCCTTCCGACGCCGTCTGTACCATTACTTTCATTCGTTTTCTTATGCCTGGCTGCGTATGGATCCACAGACCGTGCTCGACGGGTTGCCGGAGGTGCTGACATGGCGAGATTCCGCGCAGGTCTATCTACGGATTCTTCAATGCAAAGCTGCGCAATACGGCAAAACTCGCTTTGGTGAAAAGGGCCCCTTGCTGACGGAAGATCTCCCGAGGCTGTTTCGGGATTACCCGGATGCGAGGGTGATCCACATGGTGCGCGACCCGCGCTCCGTGGTGTATTCTCACTTCACCATGCCCTGGTCGACCTCCAGCTTCATCGTGGCAAACATCATGGTGCGCGTGAATATGGCGCGCATCGCCCAGCACGGTGAGCGCATTCTCGGCGTGAAGCTGGAAACCCTCATCGCCCAGCCTGAGCCGACGCTTCGCCGCATCCTTGATTTCGTGGGCGTGCCCTGGAGTGAGAACGTCCTGCATCACACCGAACATCTCCACGACAACGACGGCATTCCCTTTCCCTGGCTTATGGAAGCCTCGCGTAGGCCAAAGCAAAAGGCTGCGAGCTGGCAGGAAGCGGTTCCTCCCGCATGGATTCGCCTGACCGAGGCCTTCAATCACAAGGTCATGTCGCAATATGGCTACACGCCGCTCCCCTTGTCTCGCGAGCCGGGATGGGGTGAAAAGCTGTGGGCGATTCTTTCGGATATTCCTCAGCTTTTGTTGACAGGTTGGCGGTTTCTCAGAATGATCGTACTGTTTCTCCTTCTGCCAGCAAAGGATGCGCGTCGCTATCAGGACCTACTTCACAGCCTTAATCCTGGAGCTTGGACGCGACAGCCGGAATGGGACAGTACTCTGCCCGAGCCCCCTCCGGTGAAATCGCCCAGTTTGTCTTTGCGCAGGGGGAAATCATCTTGAGTGCTTATCAAGTCATTGTGCCTGCCCCTGGGTTCTCGCTGGGTGTGTGTTGTGATACTGATCTTATCCACGAGATCGAATTTTTGCCTCCCGGCCCGGCACTTCCCGCAAGCTCGCCCCTGGCACATGAAACAGCCCGTCAGCTTCGCGCCTGGCTGACTGATCCTTCCTTTACATTCAGTCTGCCACTCGCGCCGGTCGGCACCCCTTTTCAGCGTCGAGTCTGGGCGCAGATCAGCGCGATCCCGCTGGGGCAGACGCGCTGCTATGGGGATCTGGCTACGACCCTGGGTAGTGCACCCCGTGCGGTTGGTGGAGCCTGTGGGGCGAATCCCTATCCACTGGTGGTGCCCTGCCATCGCGTTCTCGCCAAAGGAGGTGGCTTGGGTGGCTTCAACCGGGAACGGGGAGGCTTATTGCTGGAGATCAAACGGTGGCTTCTGAAGCATGAAGGCATCCCGGGATTCTCATGATGGCTGGAACATCCGAAGCGGCAGACCGGGCACTCATAGACCGTTTCACCGATGCACTGTGGCTGGAAGACGGTTTGTCACAGAGCACGCTGGCGGCTTACCGGACTGACCTGCTGAAATTTGCCCGATGGCTGACGACACAGCACCTCGGGCTGCTGGAGGTTGATGAACAGACGATTCGCACCTACCTGGCCGTCTTGCATCAGACTCACGTTGCGCAGTCTTCCAAGCCATCCCAATCGCCTCTGTCTTCCCGATCCTCTCGATCAAGCCGATCTTCCAGTCCCCCCAAGCCCGCTACCCAGCGGCGACTGCATGCCAGTTTTCGGCGGTTTTATCGATACTTTCTGAGTGTTGGGCAGATTCAGTGCGACCCCATGCTTACCATCGACCAGCCTTCACGACCGCAGCGTTTTCCGAAAACCTTGACAGAGGCAGAAGTCGAAGCCTTGCTGGATGCGCCAGATACGGAAGACCCGCTCGGCCTGCGTGACCGGGCGATGCTGGAGCTTCTTTATGCCTGCGGATTACGCGTCACCGAGCTGGTGAGCATCAAGCTCTTTGCCTTGAGTCTCGATGAAGGAGTGGTGCGTATCCGGGGCAAGGGTGACAAGACCCGCCTCGTTCCGCTGGGTGAAGTGGCCGCGGAATGGTTGGGCCGATACCTACGCGAGGCCCGGCCTTTGCTGCTTCAAGGAAAAGTTTGCGACGAGATATTTGTTGCAACGCGCGGACGGGAAACGGCGGGCGGTATGAGTCGTCAGATGTTCTGGGGGCTCATCAAACGCTATGCCCTGCAGGCAGGCATCCACAAGCCGATTTCACCGCATGTGCTGCGCCATGCCTTTGCCACGCATCTGCTCAATCACGGTGCAGACCTGCGCGTGGTGCAGTTGCTGCTGGGGCACTCGGATATTTCAACCACCCAGATTTACACCCATGTGGCGCGGGAGCGGCTCAAGCAGCTTCATGCCAAACATCACCCTCGCGGATGAGATGGGCCGCTGTCGGGCGTGGCGCGACTACGTTCGATTTGCACACCAACACGGCGCACACCTTTCATGATGCCCAGCTTGGCGATGGAAATCCGTACCCAGGGTGCGCCGAATTCATCGAGTAGCAGGTTGATGACGTATTCCCCCAGCGTTTCTAGCAGATTGAAATGCCGGTGTGCCAATTCATTCCGGATGCGATCAATCACGTCGTCGTAACGAATGGTTGCGGCGATGTCGTCGCGACGCGCAGCGTCATCGGGCACGCCGAAAGTCAGGCTGATTTCCAGGGTTTGGGCGGCCGCCTGCTCTCGCGGAAAAATGCCGACGTGGGCTTCGACACGCAGATCGTCGATGAAGATGAAATCCATGGTGGGCGAATTGATTAGAATCCGAGGCATTCTACTTTTGGATGCTCATTTTCGGGCAGCTACGCATGGAAACCCTGATTTCCCAGACACAAACAGTCTGGCTCCTTCTTCTTCTGGCTTACCTGCTGGGTTCATTGCCCTTTGCCGTCATCGTTACCCGCCTGCTGGGGCTTTCTGATCCACGCAGCTATGGTTCCGGGAACCCCGGTGCGACCAATGTGCTGCGCTCGGGCAGCAAATGGGCGGCCATCCTGACGCTACTGGGCGATGCGGCCAAAGGCTGGCTGGCTGTCTGGCTACTTCAGCATTTTGGCGGCGAGCCGGGGCAGCCTGCTCCCACCCTTTGGGTTGCTGCCGCCGGACTGGCTGCTGTGCTGGGGCATGTGTTTTCCGTTTTTCTGCGATTCAAGGGCGGAAAAGGTGTATCCACCGCGGCAGGCGTATTCCTGGGCCTGAGTGAAATGCTGGCACTGGCGTGCGTAGGGGTCTGGTTGCTGATTGCCCTGACGACCCGTTATTCCTCACTCGCTGCCATTGGGGCTGCCCTTGCGGCCCCCTTGCTGGCGGCCTGGTTGCTGGGGGGGGGCGAAGCCGCCGCACTGGCCGGTGTGAGTCTGCTTGTGCTCTGGCGTCATCAGCAAAATATCCGTAATCTTCTCGCTGGCACGGAAAGCCGGATCGGACAGAAGAAAGAAACGGTCTAGGGCGTATTCTCAATTGACGAATCCCGATATGCCATACGCAAACGACATGGAAAAAAACGGT
>CAZCOS010000066.1:0-11379 GCA_964500605.1 uncultured Sterolibacterium sp. | reverse complement strand
AGGGCCTCTACAAAAAAGCCCGCCGTGGCGAGCTGAAAAACTTCACCGGCATCGACTCGCCCTACGAAGTTCCGGAAGCGGCCGAGCTGCGGATCGACACCAGCACCTGCACCCCCGACGAAGCCGCCGCAGAAGTGATCCGCGTCCTGCTGGAGAAAGGCATCATCCGGGCGGATTGAATTCATTGAATCCATTGAATCCATTGAATCCATTTGTTCAAAAGGGCAAGAATGTAATCGTCCCGCGAATCTCTTGCATTCCGGGATGAATTGTCCGTTTTTGCACTATACTTGACCCGTTCAGAATCTCTCGCGACCTGTCTGGATGGCCCTGTGAAATCGACCAACAAGCTCAGTTTCTATCTCTCTCGCATGGCGGCGCGGGGTTATGCCGCCGAACAGGTTCTGCAGGGAACGGGCTTGCAGGCCGAGCGCATCTTCAGCGACAACTTTCGCGCCAATCCGCAGCAATATCGTCAAGTCATCCTCAACATGATGACCCTGACGGGCGATCCTTGCATCGGCATCGCCTTGGGGGCGGAATTCAAGATCAGCGATCTGGGGGTGCTAGGCTATGCCGCGCTGAGCGCGTCGACTTTGCAGCAGGCGCGTGAAGTCTTCACCCGTTATCATTCCTTGAGCGAACAGATTTTCTCCTCCACCAATCACATTGCCGAAGGCCGCTGGTGGTCGGAAATCCGTGACAGCTATCTGCTGGGTGGCGAGGCATTACGCTTTGCCGTCGAAGAATTCGTCAGCCGCACCATCGCTCTGGCTTCGACCGTGACCAATCGGCCCTTTCCTATTCTGGAGCTGTCGCTGACCTGCGCGCCACCAGCCGATCTTGCACCCTACCAGCAGCGGTTCAACTGCCCGGTGCATTTCAACCAGCCCCGCAATATCGTTGTATTCGATATTGAAGCGTTGAAGACGCCGGTCAGTCTGGCCAACGAGGAAGTCTTTCGCCTGTGCGAGCGTCAATGTCAGTTACTGGCCACACGCAGCGAAGAAGATGATCTGCTCTCCAACCGTATCCGCAATTATCTGGTGAAGCATCCCGGGAAGTTTCCCACGCTGGAAGAAATGGCCGAGCATCTCAATATCGGCGCACGCACCCTGCGCCGTCGTCTAGTGAGGGAAGAAATCACCTTTCAGCAGATTCTCGACGAAACCCGACGCGAGCTGGCGATTCAATATCTCAAGTACACCACGCTGACCCCCAAGCAGATTGGTTATATGCTGGGCTACAGCAGCGTGAGCAATTTCCGTCGGGCCTTCAAGAGCTGGACAGACAAGAAGCTCTCGGATTACCGCGAGAACGCCGAGTAAGTTTGCCGTGAAGTTCATCCATACGGCCGACCTGCATCTGGACAGCCCCTTGCGGGGCCTGTCCGATTACCCGGATGCTCCGGCCCAGCGTCTGCGCACGGCCACCCGTGAAGCCTTTGAAAACCTGGTGACGCTGGCCATCGACGAAGCCGTCGATTTCATGGTCATCGCGGGCGACCTTTACGACGGCGACTGGCGTGATTTCAACACTGGCCTTTATTTCATTCGGCAGATGGGACGTCTGCGGCAGGCCGGCATTCCCGTCTATCTGCTTTACGGCAACCACGATGCCGAAAGCGAAATGACGAAATCGATCGAACTGCCGGACAACGTCCAGGTCTTTCCTTCCCGAAAGCCCGCCAGCTTCCGGCTGGAGGCGCATCGTGTCGTGCTGCACGGCCAGAGCTTCCGCGAGGCGGCCACGACGGATAATCTCGTGCCCGCCTACCCGGCTCCCGTACCGGGCTGGTTCAACATCGGTGTGCTGCATACCGCATTGGAAGGCAATGCCGAACACGCCCGCTATGCCCCCTGTACGCTGGGTGAATTGCAGGCAAAAGGTTACCAATACTGGGCTCTGGGCCATGTCCACGCGCAGTGGGTCCAGCAGGAAGAAGCGGTCACCGTCGCCTGGCCGGGGAATCTTCAAGGCCGCCACATCCGCGAATCCGGCCCGCGCGCAGCTTTATGTATTCAGGTCGAAGAAGGCCGCATCACGACCGTCCAACCCATCGAAACCGCCGTGCTGCGCTGGGCAGAGTTGAAGGTGGATGTCAGCAAGGTGGGGGCCCGTGCCACAGGGCAGCGTTCTGCCCTCCTGCGTGAAGTGGGACGGCATCTGGCTACGCTGCTGGAGGACACCCCCGCCAGCCTGAGTTTGGCCGTGCGCGTCATCCTGACGGGAGCAACATGTCTTCATCGTGAGCTCATCGGCATGGAACGGGCCCTGCGTGAAGAAATCATCGCACAGGCCCTGATGCAGGATGCAGACCGGCTATGGATCGAAAAGGTCAGACTGGAAACCACCCCACTGAACGAGACGTCTACGCACCGGGAAGATCAGGAAGACATGGCCGACGTGCTCACCGCGCTGAATCAGGATGCCAAGGCTGCGATGGAAGACGCGGAATTCATCGCCTTGCTGCAACAGGACCTTCAAGCCCTGCTGGCAAAAATGCCGCACGAAGCCCTGGCCGAAGTCGCGCTCCTGCGTGAAATGCAGCTGGATCCGCTAGCACACCTGCCGCAAGCCCTGGCCCGCGCAGGAGAGTTCCTGCGGGCCAAACTGGAGAACCCAACGGTGGACGCAGCAGAAAAGGTGCGGGACTGAACCATGCGCATCCACGAGCTGAATCTCATCCGCTACGGCAAATTCACCGATCGCAGGCTCGAACTGCCCGCGCGTGAGCGGGACATTCATTTCATCGTCGGGCCGAACGAGGCCGGCAAATCCACCCTGCGGGCGGCCATCGGGGACTGGCTCTTCGGCTTTCCCGCCCGAGCCCCCCGGGCAGCCTTCCTCCACCCCATGCCGGAACTACGCCTGGGCGGGGTGCTGGAAGACCGTGAGGGAAAACGCCCCCCGCTGGCCTTTCATCGCAGCAAGGGCAACAAGAACACCCTGCGCACGCCCGAAGACGGCATCCTGCCGGATGCCAGCCTCGTTCCCTGGCTTGGGAGCCTGGATGACAATGCCTTCCGGCGCATGTTCGCCCTGGACCATGACGGTCTGGTCAAAGGTGGCGCGGACATTCTTTCGGCCTCTGGCGACCTGGGTCAGCTCCTCTTCCAGTCGGCCTCCGGTCTGGAGCATCTGGGCAAAACCCTGAAATCGCTGGAAGTCGAAGCCGACGCGCTCTGGGGGCCTCGCAAATCCGGAACCCGGGCCTACTACCAAGCCCTTGAAGCCTTCGAGCAGGCCCAGGCCCATCTCAAGCAGAACCTTCTACGCAGCAAAGACTGGAAAGCCCAGCACACCGCATTGAACGAAACCGCGCAGCACCTGGAAGACGCACGGCAACAGCACGCCCGTCTGCAGGCGCGTATCCGCCATCTGCAATGCCTGCGCCGTGTTCAGCCCTTGCTATCTGAATTCGAACAGCTCGAAATTCGGGCACAAAACCTGCTGGATGAGACCGGAAGCAGGCCGCCACGCTTGCCCGAGGATGCGGCGCAAACCCTGAACCGGGCGCGGGAAGCACTCGCCCGGATTCAGCCGGCCCGCTTGCGTCACCAAGCCATGCTGGAAGAGCAGCAGACCATACTGGCAGGTCTTCACTGCGCGCCGGATTTACTCGAACGCAGTGCTGAAATTCAGGAAATGGAAGCGTTTCGTCTGCAATATCGTGCGCATCGAACCGATATACTCAAACGTCAGGAAGAAATCCGGATCGAGAAACAGCGGCTTCGCGAAAGAGCGACGGGACTGCAGTGGCCAGAAACCGAATGGGAGGACATCGCCCGGCGTGTACCCGCTAAAAGCGTCCGAACCCGCTTGCAGCAGTTGCTCCTGCGTCGCGCCCATCTGCTCAATCGCCAGCAACAGACGGCGGCCGATGCCCTGCGCCAGCGTCAGCTCATCGAGGTGCAGGAAGCGGAATGGTCCGCGCTCGAAGAAATAAAAATCGAGGCAGAGCTTGCCTCTGCGCTAGAGCAGGCACTCACATTGGGGGATACCGAGGCGACGCAGGAAAAGCACAAGCAGCAGTGTCGCGAGCTTCGTGAGGCCCTGGAGGCCGCGCTCACCGGCCTGGGGGCATGGCGGGCGACGCCTGCCGAGCTCTTGGCCATGATGCCACCGGATACGGCAACCCTTCAGCAAGTGCTGGACGAACAGCGTCACGCGCTGCAAGAAGAGAAGGCCCTGCAAGCCACCTTGCAAGACAAAAAAGCAGAAATCGAGCAGGGCCGCGCTGAAATTGAACAGTTAGTGCGTACTTTCAATCCGGTTTCGGCCGAACAGGTTCAGGCGGCGCGCACCCGTCGGGACGCCCTCTGGCAGCAGATGTCTGAAACACCGACGCGCTTTTCCGAGCTGCAACCCGCCTTCGAGGAGGCCCTGAACGAGGCCGATCGTCTGGCCGACGAACGCACGGATCGTCTTCAGCATGATGCCGAACGCCACAGCCGCAGCCTGAAACTCGAACTGGCCACCCGCGCCCTGCAAACGCGGGAGGCAGAAGCCCAGACTTGCGCCGAACGCCTCCGTGCCTGGCAGCCTGCCTGGGAAGCCTTGCTGGGTTCGGCGGGTCTGCCGGGACTGCCGCCCGAACTGATCCTGCCCTGGTTGAAGCAGCGCGAAACCGTGCTTGATCTTTCCACCCGTCTGCGTGAGCTGGAACAGGCGGGGCAAGACCATGAGGCGAAGGTGCTGGAACTACGCCAACGGCTGTGGTTTTCCCTGGAGCCTTCAGCCAGATTGAAGCAGGATGAACCACCTTCGCTGGCAGTTTGTGTCAAGGCGGCGCGTGTGCATTGCAGCGAGGCCGAACAGACGCGGGGACGCCGTGAGCTCATCGGTCGGCAGCTTCAGGAAGCCCGGGCGGAATGGACGGTGCTGGAACAGTCCGCGCAGCGTGCCAACGAGGATTGGCAGGCGTGGGTTACGAGCTGGCAGGATGCGCTTTTGGCGGCGGGCTACCCGGATTCAACCCTGCCAGACCGCATCGAGGCGGAGCTGGAGTCGCTGGCGGAAATCGAGCAGATGCTGGAAAAGATACGGGCCTTGCAAACCGAACGCGTGGATCGCATGCAGGCCGATCTGGACGGACTGGAAACGTCCACACAGCAGCTTGCCCGGCAACTGGGGCTTGATCCGGAAGGTCAATCTGCCGAGATGCTTCTGGCTGAATTGATGCGCCTGCTCAAGAACGCCGAACAGGCCCAGGCGGATTGGAAACGCGCTCAGGAAAAAATGCGCGAGGCCCGCGAGGCCCTTGCACAGATGGATGAACAGGAAGCAGACATCCAGGCTCAATGCGCCCCTCTCTTGAGTCTGGCCGCCTGTCAGACCCTGGAAGAGCTGGGTACGGCCATCGCCTTTTCGGATCGGCAACGTCAGCTCGACCTGCAGCGCGAGAAGCTGCAAGCTGATCTGCGTGAAGCGGGGGACGGGCTCAGTCGTGAAATTCTGACGGCGGAGCTTTCCGGCCAGCCTCCTGGCGCGATAGCGGAAGAACTCCTCCAGCTGGAATCGCAGTCGCAGACCTTGCTCAATGAAATTGCCCATCTGAGCAACCGCTTTGGCGCGCAGAAATCCGCCTTCGACCGTTTTGCAGGTTCGGAAGAGGCGGCCGTGGCCGAAGCCTGCAAACAGGAAGCTCTCGCCCGGATGGTTCAGGCAGTCGAACAATACTGGCCGCTTCAACTTTCCAGCCGCCTTTTACGCTGGTCGATGGATCGCTTTCGCGAAAACCGCCAGGGCCCCATGCTCGCCCGGGCTTCGGCCTGCTTCAGGACACTGACCCTGCAATCCTTCAGCCGTCTGCTGGTGGAAGGCGAAGGCACGTCGCTGCGTCTGATTGGCGTGCGCGAGGATGGCCGCACGGTCGAAGTCGACGGACTGAGCGAAGGCACGCGCGACCAGCTCTATCTGGCCTTGCGTCTGGCCGCACTGGACATGCAGCGTGAACAGGGACTGGTCTTTCCATTGATTGCCGATGATCTGTTCATCAATTTCGACGACACCCGAACCGCCGCCGGTTTTGAGGTGCTAGGGGAGCTTTCCCGCCACACCCAGGTTCTGTTCCTCACGCATCACGATCATCTCGTCCCTCTGGCCCGGAAGGTGCTGGGCGAGGAGCTCAATGTCGTGATGCTTTGATCCCCGCCTCAAGGAAACCGCTTGCGTACCTTACTTGTCATTCTTCACGATCTGCTGGCTGCCACCCTCGCGTGGACACTGGCTTACTGGCTACGTTTCAATTTCGACATCCCGCCCCTCTATGTCGATAGCCTCCTTCAGACCCTCTGGCTTGTCGTGCCCTTGCAAGGGCTCATCGGCTGGCGGTTCGGGCTGTACCGGGGGCTTTGGCGTTTTGCCAGCCTGCCCGACTTAAAACGCATCGTCCTGGCCTGCTCAGTCGGCGCGGTGGCCGCCCCGGTGCTCTTCGTCCTGCTGCGACTGGTTCAGGATGTGCCGCGTTCCGTATTGGTACTCTACCCGCTTTTCCTGATGCTATTGATGGGCGGCAGCCGTTTTCTCTACCGTTCGTGGAAAGACGGCCATCTGCTCAGCCTGAACGCCGTCACTGGCGAGCCCGTGCTGGTCGTCGGTGCAGGCGAAGCGGCTGCCTTGCTCCTGCGTGAGCTGATGAATAACCGTCAATGGCATGTCGTCGGGCTGCTGGACGACGACCCGGCCAGGCAGGGAAAGCTCCTGCAGGATGCGCCGGTACTGGGGCGGCTGGCCGATCTGCCGGAACTGGCACGGCAGCGGGCCGTGCGTCATGTGATCCTCGCCCTGCCTTCCGCTTCCCATGCCGTTCGCCGGGCAGTAGCAGAACAGGCAACGTCCGTGGGGCTGAATGTCCTCACCGTACCAGGCTTTGAAGACCTGCTCAGTGGCCGCGTAACGATTTCACAGATCCGGAAAGTCGAGCTCGAAGACCTACTGGGGCGCGACCCGGTTCAACTGGACGAAGCCGGGCTGCAACAGATGCTGGGCGGGCAGGTAGTCCTCGTGACGGGAGCGGGCGGTTCCATCGGCTCCGAGCTTTGTCGCCAGATTGCCCGCTACGCGCCGCGCTGCCTCGTGCTGTATGAAGTGTCCGAATACGCGCTCTACACGCTGGAGCAGCAGTTTGCCCGCATTCATCCCGGACTGGCGCTCGTCTGCGCCATCGGCGATGTGCGCGATCCGCAGCGGCTCAACGAAATCTTTGCCGCACACTCACCCGCTGTCGTTTTCCACGCAGCCGCCTACAAGCATGTACCCATGATGGAAAACGCGAATGCCTGGCAAGCCGTGCGCAACAATGTGTTCGGCACGCTTTGCGTTGCCCGTGCCGCGCTCGAACATCACGTTGAACGCTTCGTGCTGATTTCCACCGACAAGGCCGTAAACCCCACGAATGTCATGGGAGCGACAAAACGACTGGCGGAAATGCTTTGTCAGGCAATGGAAGAAGAAGGACGCAAGTCGGACAAGCCCATGCGCTACCCTACCCGTTTCGTCATGGTGCGCTTTGGTAATGTGCTGGGAAGCAGCGGCAGCGTTATCCCGAAATTCCGTGAGCAGATTGCGCAGGGTGGGCCGGTGACGGTCACGCATCCGGACATCGTCCGTTACTTCATGCTCATCCCCGAGGCTGCACAACTGGTCTTGCAGGCCGCCTTGATGGGAAGCGAAAAGATTGAAGGCGAAGGTGGACGGATTTTCGTGCTCGACATGGGGGAACCGGTTCGCATCGTCGACCTGGCAAGAAACATGATTCGCCTGTCCGGCTTCAGCGAAGACGATATCCGCATCGAATACACCGGTCTGCGCCCCGGCGAAAAGCTCTACGAGGAGCTGCTTGCCGATGACGAAACAACCCTGCCAACGCCACACCCCAAGCTGCGCATCGCCCGGCCCGCCGCTGTTGCCGATGCCGCTTGGCTCGATGCCTTGTCGGCCTGGCTCGATCAGACTGAATTGCCCGAAGCCCAGGTCAAGACCGGCTTGCAAGAACGGGTGCCGGAATACCAGCCCGCGACGCATTGAAAAAGGGACAAAATGGCCACTTACGCCATCGGGGACATTCAAGGCTGTTACGCGGAATTCCAGGATTTGCTGGCCGCGATGTCTTTCGAGCCATCACGCGACCGCCTCTGGCTGGTGGGCGATCTCGTCAACCGTGGCCCGCATTCACTGGAAGTCCTGCGTTTTGTTCGTGACCTGGGCGATGCGGCCATCACCGTGCTGGGAAACCACGACCTGCATCTGCTCATGCGAGCGGAAGGCTGCTCGAAACGACGCGAAGATGACACGCTGGACGCTATTCTCGCCGCACCCGACCGGGCGGAATTGCTCGACTGGCTGCGTCACCAGCGCATGATTCACGTCGAAAACGGCTTCGTTCTGGTGCATGCGGGACTCCTGCCGCAGTGGTCAGTGGCACAAGCCCAGCAACTCGGACAGGAGGTGGAGGCCACCTTGCGTGGGCCGCGTTACCACAAGTTTCTTGAACACCTCTGGGGCAGCGAACCGGCCGCCTGGTCGGAAGACCTGAAGGGCTGGCCCAGGCTCAGAGTGATCGTCAATGCCATGACCCGCATGCGTTTTTGCACCCCGGAAGGCGTCATGGAGTTTCACAGCAAGGGCGAAACCACCCATGCACCGGCCGGACATCTCCCCTGGTTCGAAACCCCCGGCCGACGCAGTGCCGATCACGTTCTCGTCACTGGCCACTGGTCGGCCCTGGGGCTACGTCTAACCGACCATCTACTCGCCCTCGACACGGGCTGCCTCTGGGGGCGGCAGCTCAGCGGTATGCGTCTGGAAGACCGGCAACTATTTCAGGTGGAAAGTCAGCAGCGGAAATGAACCACAATCCCGACGGAAGAAAACAGAAAGCCATGGCCTGTCTCCCATTACCTTGTCGCCCCTGAAAAATTCACCCCCCCCTTGCACCCGCTGCAACCTGTCCTTATTCACCAATGCGTGAATGCAAGACCTGACCCCGTTTTTCTATGAACGGGAGAAGGTGAATGTAATGCAAGATTGCAAGACCTGCCCGTGTTTTCCTGGTCTGCCCCCTGCCATTGAGGAACGTGTCATTGCGGGCTTGACCCGCAATCTCACAATCTCGGCAAAAGAAACCAGAAAACCCTGGCCTGTCTTTATTTACAAATGCTTGATTGCAAGACCTGACCCCCTATTTTCTCACTATTTTCTAATCCAGCAGGCTGGATAGAAAGGGTGAAACAACCAAGGCAAACGGATTGACCACGGTGACGCCGCGCCAGGTAAAGCCCTCCTGAAAATCTTCGGAGAGCAGCAGGCGACAGCGGTTCTCTGCGGCGACCGCCAGAACCAATGCATCCCACATCGGCAACCTATGATCGACGACCAAATCAATCGCTGAAGCAAAAGCCTGCCAGGTGGAGTCGGCAACGTCATAGCCATCTGCCCAGCCCAGAACGGCCGTGCGTACTTCGTCCGCCGGACGCCTGGCCTTGCCTGTCAGTACCCGAGTGAGCTCGCCGAGCGTCTGAGCTGGCAGCACCACATCGATGCTGGCAAGCTGCTCGACCAACTGCACCGCCAACATGCAACGCCGTTCGTCCCCCACACCTTCCGCGTAGGCCAGGATATTGGTATCGAACGCAACGCGCATGCTTACTCCTCGTAGAGTTCGTCGCGTGTCCAGTTGCGCGCGCCAGTGGCTTTTTGACTACGCAATCGATTCAACAATTCCAGCCGTGCAGACTTTTGGCTAGCTTGCAGTGTATTCGCCGGACCGATGGTGGCTACGGGCTTGCCGCGTGACAGCACCGTGATGGTCGTGCCAGTTGCCACATCGCGCAATAAGTTTGAAAAATGGCGGTTGGCTTCTGCCGCTGAAATGGTTTTCATATAACCCATCCTATGTAGTGTTGAGCACTACTTTATCGACCTCTCCCACCCGAAGTCAAGCGTGACCTACGTCTTCTGCATTGCTTTCCACTGTGCGGGGGTGTGCGAGGATCATCAGCAGCTTCGAGTAGCGACGGGTTGCATTTCGCATATAGATCGTTAAGTTAAACAAAAAGCCGTGGTCTGCCCCCTGTCATTGAGGAACGTGTCATTGCGGGCTTGACCCGCAAACTCACAATCTCGCCAGAAGCACCCAGAAAACCGTGGACTGTCTTTATTGACAAATGCTTGATTGCAAGACCCAAGTTTTTTGTTTGACCACAGCGCAGTGCAGGGCTACAATTGTGGTAACCTGTTTTCAGAGGAGATTGCGATGAGCACAGTGTCCGTGCGTATCGATGAGAGCCTGGTCAGCGCCGCACGCGCTGCAGCCAAAGCCGAGTTCCGTACTGTGCAGGGCCAGGTGGAGTTCTGGGCCAAGGTGGGACGCGCCGCGCTCGACAACCCGGATTTGCCGGCCTCGTTCATTGCCGAGAGCCTGATGAGCATGGCCGAGCCGCATGAGGATAGCAGCGTCTTCATTCCCCGCTCGGCAGCCAAGGCATGAGCTGGGACGTTCGCCAAACCCGACGCTTTGCCCGCATCTACAAAAAGCTGCACGACAACGTAGTCGCTGAAGTTGATACAGCCGTCGAGGCCCTAGCCCAGGACCCTGACATCGGCGAAAAGAAGAAAGGCGACCTATCGAAGCTGTGGGTCTACAAGTTCCGCTGCCTCGGCCAGCTCTACCTGCTGGGCTACACCCGCGACGACGGCGTCCAGCTGGTGTATCTCGAATCCGTCGGCCCCCACGAGAACTTCTACCGCGACCTGAAGTGCTAACCCGACCCTCGCGGGGCGGCCGCCGGGGTCGCCCCCCTGCCATTGAGGAACGTATCATTGCGGGCTTGACCCGCAATGACACAACCTCCTGGTTTAACGCAACCTCCTGGTTTAACGAGCCTGACCCCTTTAATTATTACTCGTTTTCCTTGCTCTATCCATTAACGGATATTTGTGTGGGTTACGAATTGACGAGAGCGACAGATCAATATCTAGATCAGGCCAATAAAGATGCTCTTTTGTTGAGGCAACAAGATGCGTAATTTGATCAACAGTAGCACATCGAAACCATGGGAAAGTCTCAAAAGGCAAATAAAGCTCTTCATCATCAAACAATATCCAAATACCAAACTTGGATATGTGAGTGATTTCAGGGGCCAAAGTGTTCAAGCCAAGCATCCTTTATTCCTCCAAAATGATCCTGAATGAGCTGCTGCGCTGCAGTTAGCTGAGGCTGACTCAAGCCATGTGACGAAGCAAGCTTGACAGACGGCATAAGCCAAAACTTTGCCTCGCCTTCAGGATGGGCCACGTGGACATGCATCCGCGTCTCCTCTCTCGAAAAAAAGAAGAACCTGAACTGACCTGAGCGGAAGACGGTTGGCGACACGG
>CAZCOS010000065.1:0-11540 GCA_964500605.1 uncultured Sterolibacterium sp. | reverse complement strand
TCACATTGCCCCGCAGGGTGTTGATTTCGCCGTTGTGCGCGATGAAGCGGAAGGGGTGGGAAAGATCCCAGGTTGGGAAGGTATTGGTCGAAAAACGCTGGTGCACCAGGGCCAGTGCCGAAACAAAACGCGGGTCTTGCAGGTCGCGGTAGTAATGCCCGACCTGATCGGCCAGCAGAAGACCTTTGTAGACGAGGGTGCGCGTCGAAAAGGACGGCACATAAAACTCCTTGCCGTGCTTGAGTTTCAACGCCTGAATGGCGTGGCCGGAACGCTTGCGGATGATGTAGAGCTTGCGCTCTAGCGCATCCGTGACAAAGACATCCGGGCCGCGGCCAATGAAGACCTGACGGGTGACGGGTTCGATGGCCTTGACGGATTCGCCCAGCACCGAGTTGTCGACCGGGACATCGCGCCAGCCCAGCACCACCTGGCCTTCGGCACGCACAGCCCGCTCGATTTCCTCCTGACAGGCCATGCGCGAGGCACTTTCACGCGGCAAAAACACCATGCCGACGCCGTATTCTCCGGCCGGCGGCAAGGCAACGCCCTGCTTGGCCATTTCCTCGCGGAAGAAGGTGTCGGGAATCTGCAGGAGGATGCCGGCACCATCACCTGCTTTCGGGTCGGCCCCAACAGCACCGCGATGGGTGAGATTCTCCAGAATCTTCAGCCCCTGCTGGACGATGGTGTGACTGGGTTTGTTCTTGATGTGGGCAACAAAGCCGACGCCGCAGGCATCATGCTCGTTTGCGGGGTCATAAAGCCCCTGGCGCGATGGACGTACCATTGAAATTCCTGTCAAAACATGGCCACGGACGCAGTTTCGACAGAATTGCCTAACTTCGGGCGCGGTCGGTGAAAAATCCGAATGAAGCACCTGCGGCGCAACAGGGTCAGCAGATGGTTCTGCTGTGTGAACCGCAGGAGGGCGGAAAGTTTACTGCTGCGAAAATTGCATCGCAATGCAGTCGTACACAAACGATCGAATCAGATGGGAAGGGGTGTTGTATTTGTGCAATACATCAGCCGTCTTGCTGTGGCACTACGCGTACTCGAGGCCGGCACTTGTCAGCCCGACCAAGCCGATGTTGGTCTGATTCAGTTCCAAATCAGCAGCAAGAATTGCCAGGGAAGTCTGAGTGAATTGACCCGAGTTAAGGGTGCCAACCCAATAATTGAGCTCTTCAGCGGGGGGGGGAGAGCCAACCAGGTTGGAATAGAGAAGATTGACTTCATCGGCATTCGAAAAGCCAAGACCAAGCCGTGCTTCAAGCGCGAACTTCATCAAGTCGAAATAACTCATGCCTGAGTCAAGCAGATTCAGACCTATCCCGACATATTGTTTGTTCATCACGGAATCCGTGCCAAAAACTGCCCCCAGAATCTTGGCAGTTTGAGTGGCACGACCCTGGACAGGATCCAGGTCGAGCGCGATCTTCGTATCATAAAACTTGAGCCGTTCAATCCCCTTGAGTGTGTCCGCGCCTTCTGTGCCGCGCGTGTCGGTCACCCGAAAACCATCCGTCGTTTTTGTAATCGAATATTGGGCACGCGGTCCAAAATAAAGTGCCGTATCAATACCCGTTCCACCCTGCAGCACATCATTCCCGCCTTGTCCAAACAATACCGCCCCTTCTCCAGAAGAAGTCAGAGCGTCATTTCCTGACAACATGGCACGCAAGGTAATTTCTGGAGAAGTGTATGGGGTCTGTGAATTGCCCTTGTATGACAATCCGGAGATGACGAAGGATTGACCGGAGGTATCGATGCTGCGGGAAGACGTGGAAGAGTCATAAGACCAGCGATAATCACTGCTGCTGGACAGAAGATGCCCTGTTGTAGAGCCGATTTCTTCATAATGGACATTGTCTATGTCCGTAACCTGTTTGGTGATGGAAATACTTTGCCCGGAAACATCAGAATTTCCATAAAACGTTGTCGTTCCCTTGCCTGTTTTGGAAATTGTGACCTGCGTAATGCTTCCTGCAGGAGGTTTAGATGAAGCTGATGTCACGGCCCCCAAGAGAGAAACATCCGTTCCGTCTTGAAAATGGTAGTCGAGCTTCGAGATGCTTCGGGTTGCCCCGGTCAGATTTTTTCCGTAAATCGTTGCAGTATCCCCATTCGCGTATTTCACAGAAATACGCGTACTGGAAACCGAAATGTAATTCGAAGGCGGCTGGTAATTCGCGCGATCAAACGCCAACCACCCCAAGGTTATGGCGTTTTTCCCGAAAGCACTCTCTACCTTCCGGATCGATTCATAAAGCTGTTCCGTCGTCTGGAACGAAGTCACGACACTGGCCATTTTCCCTCCGTACGCCGCCTTGTTGCTACAAGCATGCGAAATCGTGGAATCGTAGCCGATGAAGGAATATTGAACGTTATCCTTTTACGTCCCTGTGTGACCGTTTTGGGGGAATGCAACGAAAAAGCATCCCGTCTACCTGAAATTTCAGATTTCCCCCACCGCGAACAGACGTCGATGCTCGCGGATGGCGTAGCGGTCGGTCATGCCTGCGATGTAGTCGGCCACGGCGCGGGCGTGATTTTCTTCGGCCATGTGCTGATATTGTGGCGGCAGAAGGCTGGGCGTTTCCATGAAGGCTTCGAACAGATCACGGATGATGCGCCGGGCTTTGCTGGTCATACGCAGTACTTGATAGTGCCGATAGAGGTGGTCGCGCAAAAAGGCTTTCAGGGCACGTTGCTGCTCGTACATGGGGGGACTGAAGGCGACGAGCGGCGGGGCGGCCTGCACCTCGGCCAGCGATTGCGGGTTAAAACGTGCAAGATTCTCGCGGGTGGTGCGAACCAGATCGATGACCTGGGCATTGATCATCCGGCGGATGGTTTCGTGGATCGCACGGCGGCCCGTGATGCCGGGGTATTCCTTGCGCACCACGGCGGCGGGGCCAGAAAAGGCGGCCACGTCTTCAAGCTGCTCCAGGGTCAGCAGCCCCGAGCGCAGGCCGTCGTCGATGTCGTGATTGTTGTAGGCGATGGCGTCGGCCAGATTGCAGATCTGCGCCTCCAGTGAGGGGCGACGATCGTCGAGAAAACGGCGAGCCACTTCGCCCAGTTCCCGCGCTTTCGCCGGAGAGCAGTGTTTCAGGATGCCTTCGCGCGTTTCGAAACAGAGGTTCAGCCCGTCAAATGCACCGTAGTTTTCTTCCAGCACATCGACGATGCGCAGGCTTTGCAGATTATGTTCAAAACCGCCGTATTCCCCGGTCATGCACTCGTTGAGCGCGTCCTGGCCGGCGTGTCCGAAGGGCGTATGGCCCAGATCATGCGCGAGGGCCACGGCTTCCACCAGGTCTTCATTGACCCGCAGGGCGCGTGCCAGACCCCGGGCAATTTGCGCCACTTCGAGGCTGTGCGTCAGGCGGGTGCGAAACAAATCGCCTTCGTGATTGACGAAAACCTGGGTCTTGTACTCGAGCCGCCGAAAGGCGGTCGAATGTACGATGCGGTCGCGGTCGCGCTGGAACTGGCTGCGCTCTGCCGGTGCAGGCTCGGCATATTGCCGCCCACGCGAAGCGGCCTCGCTAACGGCGTAAGGTGCGAGCTCAACCACCGCAAGCCTCGATGGCAGCCAGGATGTCCTCGCGCGAAGCCTCGCCCCAAGTCACTGCTTCGCCCAGTTGTTTGAGCAGCACCAGACGCAGCTTTCCGGCGATGACCTTCTTGTCGTGCCCCATGAGATCGAGGTAACGTTGCGCGCCCAGCGATGCCCCCCGCACGGGGAGGCTCGTCCGCTCGAACAGATGCGATACACGCGCCACATCGCTTTCTTTCAGCCAGCCCAGGCGACGGGAGAGCTGCGCCGCCATCATTGTCCCGGCGGCCACTGCCTCACCGTGCAGCCAGGTGCCGTAGCCCATGCCGGTTTCGATGGCATGCCCGAAAGTGTGACCCAGATTCAGCAATGCCCGCCCGCCTTCTTTCGCGGTCTCAAACTCGTCAGCGGCGACGACTTCGGCCTTGTTCTGGCAGGAACGCTCGATGGCGTGGCTCAGGGCTGCGCTGTCCTTGCGCATCAGTGCATCCGATTCGTCTTCCAGCCATTCAAGGAAGGGCAGGTCGCGGATCAGACCGTATTTGATGACTTCCGCCATTCCCGCCGAAAATTCGCGGGGAGGCAGGGTTTTCAGCGTATCGGTATCGGCCAGGACAAGTTGCGGCTGCCAGAAAGCCCCGATCATGTTCTTGCCGCGCGGATGATTGATGCCGGTCTTGCCACCGACCGAAGAGTCGACCTGGGCGAGCAGCGTCGTTGGAACCTGGATGAAGGGCACACCGCGCTGATAGGTTGCCGCAGCAAAACCCGTCAGATCACCGATCACACCGCCGCCCAGGGCAATGAGCGTGGTCGTCCGGTCGCAACGTTCGGCCAGCAGCGTGTCAAAAATCTGGTTCAGCGTCTCGAAGTTCTTGAAAGCCTCGCCATCCGGCAGGATGATTTCCGTTGTCTTCACACCCGCGGCACGAAGCGGGCCGGCGAGGGACGCCAGATAAAGGGGAGCGACGGTTTCATTGCTGACGATGGCCACACGCGGCGTGCGCAGGTAGGGCACAATCCGCTCCGCTTGCGAAAGCAAACCGGGGCCGATGTGGATAGGATAGGCACGTTCGCCGAGCTGGACGGTCAGGCTACGCATCGGTTCTGGATCTCCTGTTCGATCAATTTCACCATCTGCGAAGAGCCGCCTGCACCACCTTCGATGACCACATCGGCGACTTCGCGGTAAATTGGATCACGCTGGGCGTAAAGCTCCCGCAACCTGGCCAAAGGATCCGCCACCTTGAGCAGGGGGCGATTCTGGTCGTGACGGGTGCGCTCAAAAAGAATGTGCGGCGGAACGCAAAGATAGACGACCAGACCACTTTGCTTGAGGTGGATCCGATTGTCCGGATTGAGCACCGCACCACCGCCCGTTGCCACGACCAGCGATGAACGGGATGCCAGTTCGGCAATGACTTGTGATTCGCGCTTGCGAAACCCGGCCTCGCCTTCGATCTCGAAAATCACAGGAATCCGCACCCCCGTCCGTGCCTCGATTTCGTGATCTGAATCCACGAACTCTCTACCCAGCCGTCGGGCCAGCTGACGCCCCACCGTGGTTTTTCCAGCCCCCATCAGGCCAATGAGATAAAGATTGCGCGAAAAATTCATTGGGGCATTTTAGCCAGTTTCTACCGTCTCTCCCGCCAATCATGAACATGCCCAGAGCAATTGCATTTGAAATTTTCCCATCCCGTAGGGGCGAACCCTCATTCGCGCCGAACCCCCTTCGCCACTTTGCGCGATGCTTCGTCGTGCGGCTTCATTTTCAACGTTGCCGGGACTCGCCCCGGCGGGCGCACTGAACAAGCTGGGGGGGGCAATCCATCATCGAAAATCAAATGCGATTGCCCTGTGAACATGTCCCGCTGCTTCGATCTACCTTTGCCAGATCGCCGTGGGAGGACTACCTGGGTAACTGTCTTGGTTTTCTTCCCGCGCGGGCGAAGACGCGGTCGAAAAGAGCGTTGGGCATCGCGCGCAAGAGTTTGGCGACCAGTGCCATCTGCCAGGGCATGACTGCATAGCCCACGCGTCGGTCGATAAGACGTGCAAGACGGCGAGCCGCCTCCTCCACGGACAGAATGAAGGGCATGCGGTAAGGGTTTCTGGCCGTCATGTGGGTGTGGATATAGCCGGGCAAAAGAGTCGTCACCTTCACACCACTGCCGTGCAGCTCGACCCGCAAGGATTCCAGATAGCTGATGACGGCGGCTTTCGAAGCACTGTAGGCACTCGCTCCAGGCAGCCCCCGTACCCCTGCCACAGACGCGATCCCGACCAGCTGTCCGCGTCGGGCTTCAGAAAGGGGGCGGACGAAGGGGTGAAAAGTATTGACCACGCCTTGCACATTGACGGCCATCACCCGTGCAAAAACGGGCAGATCTTCGCTTTCGCTGGTCAATGTCCCTACACTGATGCCGGCGTTGGCGATGACGATGTCGGGCAAACCGGCTTGCGCCATGAAGTCTTTAGCAGCCGCGGCCATGGCCGGGCCATCCGTGACATCGAGGGGGTAGAGATGGCAGGTGCAATGCGCAGGGAGCGTGTTGGCCAGTGCGGCCAAGGCTTCGCCACGGCGCGCCACCAGCCCGAACACTACGGAACCGGCTGGGTTTCGGTGAGCATAGTGACGCACCAGTGCTGCGCCAATGCCGTCCGATGCGCCCGTGATGAAAATCCGCATGAAAGGAAAGCCGCCAGCGTTGTGGAATTGTGGGGGTGCGAGATTGCGAGCTGGCTCTGGCGCGGAGTGTTTTCCGTTTTTACTGGATTACTTCGCCTTTCTGGCTGCAGAAACCGGGGCAGCCGGTGCGGCAGCTGCACTGCCTCCTTGTTCCGTGCGGACTTTGGCGACGAGTTGATTCAAAACGGTGGGCATGGCTTCGAAGCCCTTGGTCATGCCGTTATTGGTCATATATTTTCCGCCCACGATGACGGCGGGAACGCCGGTCAGTGCGTATGCGCGGGTCAGCTGCTGGGCACGGCTGACATTGCTCTGGACGGAGAAGGAGTTGTAAGCGTCCGTGAATTTCTTTTTATCCACGCCTTTTTTGGCCACCCAGTCTGCCACTGCCGTGACACTGTTGAAATTCAGACGTTCGTTGCCATGAATGGCATCGAAAAGGTCCTTGTGCAACCGCTCCTGTTCGCCCAGGGCTTCAATGGCGTAAAACAACTTGGCCCCTCCCGTCCAGCGACCAAAATCGGCAGGTACACGACGGAAGGCGACGTCCGGTGGCAGGGTCTTGATCCAGGTTTTCAGGGTAGGCTCGAATTCATAGCAATGCGGGCAGCCATACCAGAAGAATTCAATGACCTCGACCTTATCCTTGGCATCGGTGGGTTGCGGCTGAGGAAGCCGGGCGTATTCCTTGCCTTCGCGGATTTCTGCAGAAAATGCCGTGCCAGAAAGAAGGGTCAAGGCTAGGCAGGCTGCGGCCACGATTCGGGGAAGGCGAAGAAGGCTGGACATGCGAATCTCCTTTGAAAGGGAAGTTAAAGCGCAGAAGAAGCGGGGGATGCAGACACTGCGGAAGAAGGCGATGCGGGAGCTTGTTTGATCTTGACCAGACTGGCCTGAATCCCGCCTTGTGACAACTGATTGCGGGCCCGGTTCATTTCGTCCGCTTTTCTGAAGGGGCCCACGCGAACACGATACATCGTTCCTTTGTCAGGCACATTGGCTTCGAGCACGCTGGTTTCCAGCCCCATCAAGGCAAGCTTGGCCTTGAGGTTATCCGCATCAGCCGCCTTCTGGAACGCGCCGGCCTGCAGATAAAGAAGCTCAACGGGAGGCGTTGCGAGCCCCTCGGCCGCCCCCACCGTTTCACTGCTTGTTGGTGAGGAGCCCGGAAGAGGCGGAGCGGTAGGCGCAGGCTCGCCCGGTGCTGCAGGAGGATGCGATGCCTGCGGCATCTGCGGTGTGGCCTCCTGACCACCGGGCAATATCTTGTAAAACTCGAAGCGGGGTTTGTCGCTGGCGTGCCCCACTGGCTTTTCCCCCGGCTTCCCGGGGAGTGAGAGCGGTGCGCCGGTCGAGGACGCAGGGGGCTCAACGTGGCCGGACTTGTCCATGAAGGGTAGCGGTGATTTCTGAAGGTAAAGCACCACGCCAAAGGCACAAAGCAGGCCAATGACGATGCCGACAAAAAGACCGACCAAGGTTCCGCCGCCGCTCTTTTTTCTCACTGGGGAAGGGGCAGGGGTTCTGGCCCGGCCTTGCTGGGGTTTGTTCATGTCACATGCTCTCCGGAGACGAAACACCCAGGATGCCCAGGCCATTTCTCAAAACGATACGTACCGCCGCAGCCAAGGCAAGACGCGCATCCCGCGTAGCCAAATCTTCAACAAGAATGCGTTCGGCATTGTAATAAGCATGAAACTCCGAAGCGAGGTCTTTTAGATAAAAGGCGATAGCCTGCGGTGCGTAATCGCGTGCGGCATTGGCTACCACCTCCGGAAAGGCGGATAGATGTGCGCACAGCGCGCGCTCGCGCTCCCCCTTGAGCGGTGCAGGACTCACACCCGCTAACGATTCGACTTCCCCTCCCCACTGGTTCAACACCGAGCAAACGCGGGCGTGGGCATACTGGACGTAATACACCGGGTTGTCGCTGCTTTGGGATTTGGCCAGTTCCAGATCGAAATCCAGGGATTGGTCGGCTTTTCTCAGCATGTAGAAAAAGCGGCAGGCGTCGTTCCCGACTTCATGGCGTAGATCGCGCAGGGTGACGTATTGTCCCGCGCGGGTGGACATCGACATTTTTTCCTTGCCGCGCCAGAGCGAAACGAATTGCACCAGCAGCACATCCAGCGGCCCGCCTTCCTTGCCCTCGCAGCCCATGGCTGTGAGCGCGCCGCGCACCCGGGCGATGTAGCCGTGGTGATCCGCGCCCCAGATATCGACGATCTTCTCGAAGCCGCGCTCCAGCTTGTTGAAGTGATAGGCGATGTCGGAGGCGAAATAGGTGTAGAGGCCGTTATCGCGCTGAACGACGCGGTCTTTTTCGTCACCAAACTGCGTCGAACGGAACCACTTTGCCCCATCCTGCACATAAATATGGCCGTTTTTCTCCAGCCGCTCGACCGCTTGCGCCACAAGGCCCGTGTCGTAGAGCGAACGTTCGGAAAACCACATATCGAAATGCACGCCAAACTCTTCCAGATCATTGCGCCCATCGGCGAGCTGTTCGGTCAGCGCGTGATGGTGGATGTATTCCCAGCCCTCGCCCAGCAAACGCTTGCCGCTGGCGATCAGGGCATCGAGCCTTTCCTCGACATTTGAAGCGTCTTCCGCGAGTGCCGGAACTTCGGCCAGCACTTCGGCGCACGGGCGCAGGTAGCGATCTCCGTGTGCTTCGCGCACCTGCCTTGCCATGTCGGCCACATAATCGCCCTGGTAGGCGTTGGGCGGAAAGGGAATCTCCTCCCCCAAGAGGGCCAGATAACGCAGCCATGTCGATACCGCCAGAATATCCATCTGGCGGCCGGCATCATTGACGTAGTATTCCCGCGTCACCTTCCAGCCGGCAAAATCCAGCAGATTGGCCAGGCTCGCGCCCAAGGCCGCGCCGCGCCCGTGGCCGACGTGCAGGGGGCCTGTCGGGTTGGCTGAGACGAATTCGACCTGAATCTTCCGGCCACCGCCTTGCTGGCTGCGGCCAAACCCCGTCCCCGCATGAAGCACCGCCGGAACGATGGCCGTACGAACGGTATCGGACAAATGAAAATTGATGAAGCCTGCCCCGGCGACTTCCACCTTCTCCACCCAGGGCGAGGGTGGCAATTCCCGCATCAATCGCTGTGCAATTTCGCGCGGATTAGCCTTGAGCGTTCGCGCCAGTTGCATGGCCAGATTGCTCGCGAAATCGCCGTGGCTGGCCTGGCGGGTGCGCTCCAGCTGAATCTCGGTAGTCTGTTGTTCCGGTGCAACGCAGGCCAGCGAAGCCGCGAGCAACTCGGCCAGATGGGTCTTGGGATCGATCATGGGAGTCAGCGAATATCAGCAAACGACAAGGCTGCGGATTATAACGGCCATTTAACGCCCATTCCTCGCCGAACCTTGTCCGGGTTATCTCGAACGATCTATTCGTGCCGTTGCAAAAAAACCACAAAAATGGGCGTTTCACCCCGTAAAAGAGTCACTTTGCTTGCTCCTGTCCCAAGCCCTTCGGCAAAATGGTTGCCAGTTTCCCCAAAGGGAGACGCGGAAAATCTGGCTGGTTCGTTGCTGCTCGTCGTTGGTGTTCGTTGGTGTTCGTTGGTATTCGAACAACACGGCACAAACTAACCCTACCAGATACAGCGTTTCACTCGAATTTCATCACCACACCAATCCATCCACAGGAGATTCAAATGCAGAAGAAACTGATCGCCCTGGCCGTCGCTGGCCTCGTTTCCACCGGTGCTTTCGCTCAGTCCTCCGCTGTTACCGTTTACGGCGTGGCCGACCTGTCCTTCGACGTCGTCAAGACCTCCGGCGGTGCTGCCAACTCGCAAACCGGCTCCTACAGCCGCGTTTCTTCCAACAGCTCCTACCTCGGCTTCAAGGGCACGGAAGATCTGGGCAATGGCCTGAAGGCTCTGTTCCAGTTCGAAACCGCTGTTTCTGCTGACACCGGTGCCACCTTCGGTGCGAACCGCGACACCTACGCCGGTCTGGGCGGTGCTTTCGGCGACATCAAGCTGGGCACGCTGACCACCCCGACCCGCGCACTTGGCGCAGCAGTCGACGTCAATGCCGGCTGGGCTGGTATCGGCACCAACGGTGTTCTGACCGATTCCCTGGGGCTTGGCGTCAACAACCGTCAAGCCAATACCGCCATGTTTACCTCCTCGAATTTCAGCGGCTTCAGCGGCGCGCTGGCTTACATTTCGGGTGAAAACAAGGCTGCCAACAACGCAGCAAAGGCGGATCGTCGTGCTTGGGATCTTGGCCTGAACTACAACAACGGCCCCATCCTGGTTGGTTTCACCTACTTCAACAACAAGTACCGTGATGGTGTTAACGCCCAAGACAAGAATACCCGCCTTGCTGGTGCCTTTGATTTTGGCGTGGGTTCGGTTCGCGCCCTCTGGAATCAGTCCAAGCAAGAGAACAACGCGGGTCTGGATACCAAGCAAACCACTTGGGGTCTGGGTGGCACGTTCAACGCTGCACCAAATGGTAAAGTGATTGCTCAGTTCTACAAGCTCAACGATGTGAAGAACAACGGCAACAGCGCGGCTAACACCGGCGCCAAGCTGTACGAAATCGGCTACGAGCACAGCCTGTCGAAGCGTACCATCCTGAAGGCTATCTATGCTCGTGTTAACAACGAAAGTGCTGCTGCTTACAACTTCGCAAATAACGCAGCTAACAATGTCTTCGCTGGTAACGACCCCTCCGGTCTGCAAATCGGTATCCGTCACGCTTTCTAAGCCGTTCCAAACGGTTTAGTTTAGCTGTCCAGACAGCCGCCTCCCGAAAGGGGGCGGCTGTTCTGTTTTGCGCGCTCGGCACGGCTACAGTTTGAAGTATCGTGCAGACTGAACGGTTCAATTCACCCCGTCATGGCGGGCTTGACCCGTCATCTCATGGGTGTCGTCTGCGGAGATGGTGGATCAAGTCCGCCATGACCACGCTTTGGCCGATGATGGAATTAACCCGCCATGACCCTTGTCGACCGTAATATCTTTGTGTATATTACGAGGCTTCCTCTTTTCAGCACGCTGGCCATGTTCACCAAAATCCTCTCCCGCTTCTTGCCCTTCGCCCTGTTTCTTTTCGCGCTTTCTGCCCAGGCCGCTGAGCTGACGGTTTCTGCTGCCGCCAGTCTGAGCAATGCTTTCAGAGAAATCGGCCAGGCTTATGAGGCGCAACACGCGGGGTGCAAGGTACTCTTTAATTTTGGCGCATCGGGAGCACTTCTGCAGCAGATGGCCAAAGGCGCGCCGGTGGATGTTTTTGCCTCCGCTGACCAGGAAA
>CAZCOS010000064.1:0-12323 GCA_964500605.1 uncultured Sterolibacterium sp. | reverse complement strand
GATTATCTGCATGCCGCCGAGCTGGAGGCGAAGTTTGCCGAGTTCGACGGCTACATGGCGGAAGCGCGTGCTGGTGAATTGCTGCACGGCGTGGGCATCCCCACCGAACAGCATTTTGGCCCGATGAGTGCCGTCGCCCCCGGCTGGAAACTGCGCGTCCTGCTGGCCCAGGCCCTGTTTGCCAACCCGGACATCCTTCTGCTGGACGAACCAACCAATAACCTCGACATCAACACCATCCGCTGGCTGGAAAACGTGCTCAACGAACGCGAAAGCACGATGATCATCATCTCCCACGACCGCCACTTCCTCAATCAGGTCTGCACCCACATGGCCGACCTCGACTACGGTACGCTGAAAGTGTATCCGGGCAATTACGACGATTACATGGAAGCCTCGACCGCCGCGCGGCAACGCCAGCTCGCGGCTAACGCCAAGGCGAAGGAACGCGTCCAGGAGTTGCAGGAATTCGTGCGGCGTTTCTCGGCCAACAAGTCGAAGGCACGCCAGGCGACGTCCCGCGCCAAGCTGATCGAAAAGATCAAGGTCGACGACGTGAAGCCCTCCTCCCGCCAGTATCCGTGGATCCGTTTTGAAGTCGACGAAAAGGAAAAGCTGCATCGCCAGGCCGTCGAAATCGAGAACCTTCGTCACGGCTACGAACGCACCCTGTTCGAGAAATTCAGCACCCTCATCGAGGCGGGCGAAAAGATCGCCATCATCGGCGAAAACGGCGTGGGCAAGACCACCCTGCTGCGCTGTCTTGCGGGTGAGGCAGCGGGCGGTCTCACGCCCAATGGCGGCACGGTGAAATGGGCGGAAAAAGCCCGCCTAGGCTACTTCGCGCAAGACCATTCGGACGATTTTGCCAAAGACGAAACACTGGTCGACTGGGTACAACGCTGGGCGCGCGAGGGTGACGACGAACAGATCGTCCGCAGTACGCTCGGGCGTCTGCTTTTCACCGGCGACGACGGGAAAAAATCCGTCAAGGTACTCTCCGGGGGCGAGCAGGGCCGCATGCTGTTCGGCAAGCTGATCCTGTCAAAACCGAACGTGCTGCTGATGGACGAGCCGACCAACCACCTTGATATGGAATCCATCGAATCGCTCAATACCGCGCTGGCAAAATACACCGGCACACTGATCTTCGTCTCGCACGACCGTGAGTTTGTTTCCTCGATCGCGGATCGCATCTTTGAAATCCGGGATGGCCGAATCATCGACTACAAGGGCAACTACGAGGATTATCTGGCGAGCCAGGGCATCGAATGAGTGCGCGCAACATGGGGCCTGCCGGAGGCTTTCACCCAGTCAGCCATCTGTGTCACGCCCTGCTGCGCCTGGCGGGCTGGCGCATCGTCTGGCAACCGGCCGCAGCACCCAAGGCCGTTATCATGGTCTACCCCCACACTTCAAACTGGGATTTCATCCTCGGCATCCTGTTCCGTTTTGCTGTCCGCATGCCTATCCGCTGGGCCGCCAAGGACACCCTGTTTCGTGAGCCTGCAGGTATGTTCTTTCGGGCCCTGGGCGGCGTGGCCGTCAATCGCCGCGAACGCACCGGCTTTGTCGAACAAATGGCCAAAACCTGCGCCGGAAGCGAGAACTTCTATCTCGCCATCACGCCGGAAGGCACACGCAGCGGCGTACCGCACATGAAAAGCGGCTTTTACCGGCTGGCCCGGCTGGCAAACATCCCGGTAGGCCTGGGCTGCATCGACTACGCCCGGCGCGAAGTCGGCATCCTGGGCTACCTGACACTGACCGGCGACGAAACCGCTGATCTCGCAACACTGGCTGAAGCCTACGCCGGACGCCGGGGAAAATACCCCGCCCAGCAAGGTCCCTTCATGTTTCCCGATGCCACACCGGATTCACGGTCATGATCCTGCTGCGTAACCTCGCTTTCGCGCGCGGAGCCCGTCGGCTGGTCGAGGACACCAGCCTGCAACTCCACCCCGGCTGGAAAATCGGTCTCATCGGAGCCAATGGCAGCGGCAAGTCCTCCTTCCTCGCCCTGCTGCGTCGTGAATTGCATGTCGACGCCGGGGATCTTGAAATTCCGCCTGGCTGGGTCGTCGCCCATGTCGCCCAGGACACGCCCGCCCTGCCCGATGCCGCCCTCGAATTTACGCTGGATGGCGATGTCGAACTGCGGACCATCGAGTGCGAGCTGGCGCGGCTTGATGCCCATGAAGAAACGCACGACGACCATGGCCACCGCATCGGAGAACTGCATGGCCGCCTGGGCGAGATTGGCGGCTACGCGGCGCGCGCCCGGGCCGCCGCCCTGCTGCACGGCCTGGGGTTTACCGATGCCGACTTCACCCGCCCTGTCGCCGATTTCTCCGGTGGCTGGCGCGTTCGGCTCAATCTCGCCCGCGCCCTGATGTGCCGCTCTGATTTACTGCTGCTGGACGAGCCGACCAATCACCTCGATCTCGATGCCGTCCTCTGGCTCGAAGAATGGCTCAAAAGCTACCCAGGTACGCTGCTGATGATCTCGCACGACCGCGACTTCCTCGATGCCGTCGCCAGCCACACCCTGAGCCTCGACCAGCAACGCCTCAAGCTCTACAGCGGCGGCTACAGCGACTTCGAACGGCAACGCGCCGCCCATCTCGCCTTGCAGCAATCGATGTATGAAAAGCAGCAGCGCGAACGCGCCCACCTTTCCAGCTACATCGAACGTTTCCGCGCCAAGGCCACCAAGGCGCGTCAGGCGCAAAGCCGCATCAAGGCACTCGCCCGCATGGAAGAAGTCGCCGCGGCGCACGTCGATACTCCCTTCACCTTCCGTTTTCGCGAAACCGGTGCAGCCCCTGACCCGCTCCTGGTCGTCGACCGTGCCAACGCAGGCTACAAAACGGACGATGGTGATCGTGTCGTCATCAACAACATTCAGCTCACCTTCCGCCCCGGGCAACGGCTGGCCCTGCTTGGCCGCAATGGCGCGGGTAAATCCACGCTGGTCAAACTACTCGCCGGAGAACTTCCCCCCCTGAGCGGCACGCGCGTCGCGGCGAAAGACCTGAAAATTGGCTACTTCGCCCAGCACCAGCTCGAACAGCTCCGCCCGGACGAATCGCCCCTGCAGCACATGATCCGTCTCGACCCCAGAACGCGAGAGGCCGATCTTCGCAGCTATCTGGGCAGCTTCGATTTTCGCGGCGACCAGGCCACCGACCCCTGTGGCCGCTTCTCCGGCGGCGAAAAATCACGTCTGGCCCTGGCCCTCCTGATCTGGCAAAAACCCAACCTGTTGCTGCTGGACGAACCCACCAACCACCTCGATCTCGAAATGCGCGAGGCCCTGAACCTTGCCCTGCAGGAATACGAAGGCTGTGTGGTGCTGGTGTCGCACGACCGCCACCTTTTGAAAAGCACCGCCGACGAACTCTGGCTCGTGGCCGACGGCCAGGCGCAACCTTTCGACGGCGACCTCGACGACTATGCCAGCTGGCTGGCCACACAGCGCGCCGCCGCTCCGGCCAAAGAAACCGCTGCCGTGAGCACCGCACCCGCCGGCAAGGAAAAACGTGCCGAACAGCAAGTGCAACAGACACAGCGTCGCTCGCTACAAAAAGAGATCGACAAACTCGAAAAACAGCTCGCCGCCTGGCAAGGTGAGCGATCCCTTCTGGAACAACGTCTCACCGACCCGGCTTTGTACGCGGTGGGTGGCGACCCGAATTTGGTGCAAACACTGCAAAAACGTCAGATCGAACTGATCGAATCCATCGATGCAGCCGAGGAGTGCTGGCTGGAAATTCAGAGCACCCTCGATTGTTCTTAAGCACCGAATCAAGCCAAAAGTGAGCATAGCCATAGCGCAGTACCGTGCGCTTTTTGATGTCGCCAAGAAATCCACGCCACCCAACGCCACGGTCGTTCTCGATCAAGGTCGGGGCTCATCGTCGCTCTTGCGTTTATACGGGAATCCCGTATGATCTGAACCATGCGTACTGTCATCGAAACCCCGACATTCCAGAAACAGGCCGACAAGCTATGGGCAGAAGCCGAGCGACTGGAGTTCATCGACTGGATCGCCGACAACCCAACGGCCGGTGACGTGATCCCCGGAGCGGATGGGGCACGCAAGGTGCGCTGGAGCCGCGCGGGGGCTGGCAAGTCCGGTGGGGCTCGAGTGATCTACTTCAACCTGACCGAAGAGGAAATCGTGTTGCTGGTGGCGTTGTACGCCAAGGCCGAGCGCAGCAACATGAGCCCTTCTGAAATCAGAAAGGTGCTGTGACATGGGCAAGAAAATCGACATTGAATCCGTTGCAAAAGCCATTGAGGCCGATGCCGGCGAGGTGCTTACCGATCTGCGGCAGGCACTCACGGAGGCGCAGGCAGGCCTGGGACGCATCACCACGCCCGACCAGATTCTGGTGCGCCAGGCACGGGAGAAATCCGGCTTGACGCAGACCGCATTCGCCGAGAGGATCGCAACGCCGGTCGCCACGCTGCGCGACTGGGAGCAAGGGCGCTTCACGCCGCCCGGTGCCGTGGCATGCTTGTTGCGCCTGATCGTCAAGCATCCCGAACTGACGCAAGAACTAACCGCCTAACCCCCGGCACGCACCACGCGTGCCACGGAAAACCGCAGCCCACCCACGCAACGCTCCGGGCAGTGCTCCGGCACTGGCTGGAAGCCCAGAACGACCAAAATACACAACGATGAAATTATTTATTTGGGCAGAAGAAATACCTCTCGCCGACCCAGCTTTGTACGCAGTGGGTGGCGACCCGAATTTGGTGCAAACACTGCAAAAACGTCAGATCGAACTGATCGAATCCATCGATGCAGCCGAGGAGTGCTGGCTGGAAACTCAGTCGATGATCGAGAATGCAGACTGATTTATCTGAAAATCAGCGGCCCATTTCACGGCATCTCACCGGGCGCATCGAGGATATTGAGCTGCTCCGGGCTGTTGCCATCCTGATGGTTCTCCTTGAACATGCCCATGGCAACCTGATTTCCGCGCCATCAGCCGCTTTTGATCTTTTTCATACCCGATTCAGCGGAGCGGCCGGTGTTGACCTGTTCTTTGCCATCTCGGGCTTCGTCATTGCACGCAATCTAATTCCCCTTTTGGCACGTTGTGAGAATGTAAAAGCCTGTCTGAAGGTTAGTGCCGACTTCTGGTGGCGACGGATATGGCGTCTGCTTCCTTCCGCCTGGTTGTGGCTCCTGCTCATCTTGCTGGGTGCGCGTTTTTTCAATCATCACGGCACATTTGGTTCCTATACTGCAACCCTGGCAGCGAGTTTTGCAGCCTTCCTGCAGTTCTACAATCTGCACTTCGCCCAATGTTTCATGCGTTACGAGTGCGGTGCCAATTTTGTTTTCTGGAGCCTTTCACTTGAAGAACAGTTCTATTTTTTGTTGCCTTTTCTTCTTCTTCCTGTTCGTGGAAACACCACGGTACGGCATGGATTATTGATTCTTCTCGTCCTCATTCAGCTCTTCAGTCCGCGTAATCTATTGTTCGTCATGCTGCGCAGCGATGCGCTGCTTCTGGGGGTATTACTGGCCAGTTTCAGCCTGTCGCCTCGGACCAGTGTGAAAAAATCGACATCAACATTCATCCGATGCGTTGTTGTGCGACGTGGTCTGGCAGGGATATTCATCCTGCTGATGGGTTTTGTGGCGGCCAGTCCTTTCTGGCCGTCGCTTGCACCATGGGCCCCCTGGCGTTTTGGACTTCTCGCGGTTTTGGGTGTCACCTTGGTCTGGCTGGCCGCTGCTGACCGCAATGATCTGATCCCCAAGGGTTTCATCCGGCAAAGTCTGCTTTGGATGGGTAGCCGTTCCTACGCGCTCTATCTTTGTCATATCCCGCTTTTTTTCGTGAGCCGGGAAGTGTGGTCTTCCGGGTCGACTCCGCTTCTCGTCCTGACTGCGCTGATGCTGATATTGGCAGCCGCAGAGCTCAATTACCGCTTTGTCGAAATGCCGCTGCGCAAAAAGGTCTGGCGGCATCCAGATCACATTTCGAATCCGTTTCCAGGATAATCCCGAACTTTGGCAATCCCGCTTTTCCGGGTCATTTCTTTCATCGTTGCATGACATCTTCTTCTCCCCGCAATCAGGAAATCGAGGCCCTGCGCGCCATCGCCGTGTTGATGACCTGCATCAGTCATTTGCCACAACTGATGCCTTTTCATGAATGGCCTTTCATCCGGTTTTTCAGCGTATACATGCCTTGGACGGGGGTCGATCTGTTTTTCTGTATCTCGGGTTATGTCGTCAGCCGCAGCGTGGTTGCGCAAATTGACCAGTACAAGGCTACGGGCCGTTTCTGGGAGGTCGCACAAGTCTTCTGGATACGCCGTCTGTACCGTCTAATCCCTTCGGCCTGGCTCTGGGTGTTGATGGGCATCATCGCCGCATCGATTTTCAATACCACTGGTATTTTTTCAACCTTCTACCAGAATCTTCGCAGTGCCACCGCCGTACTGACACTCTCAGGTAATCTTGCCTGGCAGTATGACAAAATGCTGGCCCCTAATGGGGTCTACTGGAGTCTTGCCCTGGAGGAGCAGTTCTATCTGTTGTTCCCCTTTTTTCTTCTGTTGACGCGTTCATCCTGGCGTGCCTCCCTGCTGCTGCTGTTTATCGTCATTCAGTTTCCTGTTGATCGCAATCCTTTCGGTACGACTTTTGCGGCCTTTGCTTCATTTTTCCGCTTGGATGCCCTGATGTGGGGCATTCTGATTTTTTCCTTTTCCAGATCGGTGCAATATCGGCTGTTTGAGCCGGTCTTCCTCAAGAATGCGCGGTGGCAAACCTTCCTGTTGAATCTGCTCCTAATCTACCTGCTGGGCGCCATCGCAGGACAGCTCATCAAAATGCCGATAGCCGTCGGACTGATCGCTCTCGTTGCAGCGGTGCTGGTCTGGCTGGCTTCTTACGAGGCGGGTTATATTCTTCTTCCGCCATTTCTCGGGAAATGCCTGATCTGGGTAGGGACACGATCCTACGCCATCTACCTGATCCACATGTTCGCCTACCGATTCTGCTTCGAAGCCTGGAGTCGTCATGCCAGTCTGACCGGACATTCGCTTGATGGCACTTATACGCTGAGACTGTTGCTGTCTGCGATGCTGCTGACCCTGCTTCTGGCCGAACTCAATTATCGTTTTGTGGAAGAACCTTTGCGGCGTCGTGGTGCTGCCATCGCCGCACGACGACTTGCACGAATTCCAGAGACTACCTGAGCCATGCGCTTTCTCGTTCATTCCGACATCAACGCCAGCACTATCCAGCAAAATCTGGGCTTGCCGGAATACAGCTACTATTTCGTGCTGAAAAGTTACCTGAGTGTCCTGTCCGAACTGGGGCAGGTCATCATGCTGGACGATCCCTCAATGCAGGCTGATTCGATGTACGAGGAGGCTCGGTGCAGCGGGGAAGATTGTGTGTTCATCTGCTTCGCGCCGCCGCATCGCGCCCCGGTCGGTCTGCGCTGCCCAACGGTGTGTATCTTCGCCTGGGAATTCAGCAATCTGCCTGACCGTGCCTGGGATAACGAGCCGCGCAATGACTGGCGATACGTCCTCCGCCAGCATGGCCGTGCCCTAACTTTGTCCTCCCATACCGCGGGTGTGGTACGCCAGACCCTGGGTAAGGATTTTCCGGTGTGTGCCATACCAACTCCGGTCTACAGCCTCATGAACGGCACAGGGCAAGACGACCAGGACGTGGCGTTTCGTCTTCCACCTTCCGGTTCACGAAGTCTGACGACAAGCTGTAGCCTGATCGACACCCAGCAGGCCGATACTTCGCGTTTGGATTATCTGGGGGACACGTCTTCTCGCTTCCTGCATCTGCCACCTTTTCCTGCTGAGGAGCAGGTGCTGTCATTGCGTTTCGACCAGTTTTCTATGGATGCGGGCTTGCTGGGTGGCTGTTATGAACCGGAATCCTGGGGGATATGGTCAAGAACATCCTCTCCCTGGATGCTGTTACCGGTGCGTCCGATACCTGGACGTTATCGTCTTAGCCTCGAGGCCGGGGGTTACGGGCCCAATGCGGGACGTATCATTTCGGTGGAATTGGGCTCGCAGGTTCAGTCCATGACCCTGTCGGCGGCACTACGTTGGCATGAACTCGATTTCACGCTGACTTCCGAGGATGTACTGCTGCGCTTTCATGGATTGGACAATCGCGGTGTTCCTGGCGCGCCAGACCTGCGGGGCATGGGGATCGGTCTGCGAGCCTTGCAACTGGCACGCATTTCCGACGTAGAGGAGGCATCCAGACAGGATGGAACGTCCTGCTCACCTGCTCCTGAGTCGGAGCCTGGATCCCGAACAGTATTGCTTGACGGAGTGGTCTATACCAGCATTTTCAATCCCGCCGATGGGCGAAAGAACTGGGGTGACATGCTGACCGCTTTTTGTCACGCCTTTCGAGATGAAGCGAGGGCCACATTGCTGCTGAAGATGACGCACCGTCATCCCGGCGCGTTCATGGGTCGCTTTCATTATCTGATGCAGACCATCGGCCCGGTACGTTGTCGCATCATCCTGCTCCACGGCTTCTTGGACGACGTGGCTTTCCGTCAATTGGCCGAAGTGACGACCTACGCACTGAATACCTCGCACGGTGAGGGGCTGTGTCTGCCGTTGATGGAGTACATGAGCCTGGGCATTCCGGCTGTTTCTCCTTGTCATACGGCCATGCTCGATTACGTCAACGCGGAAAACAGCTTCATTCTTTCCTCCAGCCCCGAGCCACATATCTGGCCTCATGATCCTTCCGAGCGACTCTCAACCCTGCGTCAGCGCATTGACAGGGCTGCTCTGGTGCAGGCCTATCGTGACAGCTTTGATCTCGCCATACATCACCCGCAGCGTTATCAACAAATGAGCCAGGCAGCCCGAATTTCCCTTCGTGCCTTCTGTGAAAAGAGTGTCGTACGAGATGCGCTGGCAGACTTTTTCAAGATTAAAAAGAGGGAGAACATCACACCATGATCTTCCTCCTGCACGCAACCGAAAATTCGAAAAGCATTGCCAGTCATTTAGGGTTGGCCGACTATAGCTACTACTTTGTCATGCGTCGCTTCGTCCCCATCCTGTCGGCCTTGGGTGAAGTTTACGAAATTGAGGACGCTCACAGCCTGTCGGAACGCGTTGCAACCTTGCAATCTCGAAAACAGCAGGTGGTCGTTCTTTCCTTTGCACCGCCGCACCGCGTTCCTCAGGGGCTACCTTGCCCGGTTTTTCCCGTTTTTGCATGGGAATACAGCACCTTGCCAAACGAGTCCTGGGGTGGAGAAGAGCGTCATGACTGGGCAGGTGTGCTGCGGATACTGAAGGGGGCCATCACGCATTCCTGCTTTGCCGTGAAGGCTGTTCAGAATGCGCTTGGCCCAGATTTCCCTGTTTGTAGTCTGCCTGCTCCCGTTTGGGACGACTATCAAACGCTTTATCGAGAAGAAAAATGGCGCACACCCTGGAAACAGCAGTGGCGACTCGATTTACCACGGGGTGTCATACTCGACAGTCGAGCCATTGGGCTGGGTCGTGAAGCAGATCCCGATGCTCCTTCATTCCTGCCTGTACCTTGCAGCATCACACTGACAGGTCCGGTTTATACCGCTGTCTTCAATCCTAATGATGGCAGGAAGAACTGGCACGATCTGATTTCCGCCTTCTGCTTTGCCTTCCGCGAGGAAGCGCAGGTGACGCTACTGATGAAGCTCGTGCATCACGATCCGGCCCATGCCTGCACCCTGGTCTGGACGGAGATGCGAAAACTCGCACCCTATCGCTGCCGGGTCGTTGCTGTCCACGGTTTTCTGGACGATAGTACTTACCGCCATCTGGTCGCACACAGCAGCTATATCGTCAACACTGCCCATGGTGAAGGGCAGTGTCTTCCTCTTATGGAATTCATGTCGGCGGGCAAGCCGGCCATTGCCCCGGATCACACCGCAATGGCTGATTATCTCCGGACAGACAACGCCTTCATTCTGCGTTCCAGCGAGGAATGGACTCATTGGCCGCATGACCCGCGTATGCTGCTCCGAACGATGCGTTATCGACTCGACTGGGAATCCCTGCGACAAGCCTATGTGGACAGTCTTTCCGTGCTGCTTCACGAACCGCAACGCTATGCCGCCATGTCTGCAGCAGCCCACGCCCGCTTGCGTCTACATTGCAGTCAAGTCGTTGTGATGCAAAAACTTGCTTGCTTCCTGCAAGACCGCGGCTTCAGGCCGACGCGATGGCTGAGTCTGCGTCGCTTCTTGCGTCGCTGCACGCAGCATCTCTTGAACCGTGGACTGAAACAACTGAGCCTGGCACGACCCAGGGTGAGTGTTCAGGACAAGGAACCATCATGAACGCCAACCTTCTCCGACGAGTTCTTTCACGCTTCTTTCCGAATGATTCCGTTGAAATCAACGCGCCTGCACAAGAAAATTTCTCACACGAGGAGGGCGAAAAAGCTAAGGCTGCTTCGTCACCTTCTGCATCCATCTCCCCCGTCGAACCGGATAGTCGCGACATCGGTCTGGTCGATGCCGTCATGTCAGGATGGTTCCTTCAAGACCGTGGAGAATTGTTAGAGGGCTTTGCCATTGGCCCAAAGGATGTTGTGCTGGATGTGGGTTGTGGCGAAGGTGGTGCGGCAGGGTTTTGCGCACATCAGGGTGCCCGTATGATTTTTTCGGACATTGATGTCGGCAAGGTTTCGGCTGTCCGGCGCAAATTGGCTGATGCCGGGTTTTCCGCGGAACGTTATCATGGCTTCGTGAGCGATAGCGATCCTCTTCCATTGATCGATGGCTGCGTCAGCCATGTTCTTTGCATGGAAGTTCTGGAGCACGTCGATGATCCATCACGGCTGCTCCGTGAACTCTATCGGGTTGGACAACCCGGTGCCCGTTACCTTCTGACTGTACCGGATGCCACTTCAGAACAGGTGCTCAAACAGGTAGCACCTTCCATTTTTTTTGAAAAACCTAATCACATACGGATTTTCAGCCGGGATGATTTTGAAAGGGTTGTCAAGGAATCCGGTCTGCAAATTGAGCGACAAACCACCTCTGGTTTCTACTGGGCGATGTGGTGGATGCTTTTCTGTGCCTGTGAGCAAAAAAACTTCGCCCCTCCCTGGCACCCCCTTCTTGCCGCATGGAGCCGGACATGGGACATCCTGCTTCAGCAGCCGCAAGGTCCACGTCTGAAACAGGTTCTGGATGAACTGCTTCCAAAAAGCCAGGCCATCATCGCGCGTAAGCCACTGTAAAATGAACCGTCGACAATCTTTTTCCATGCGTCCATGAGGCGACTTTTCATCACCGGGATCAGCGGCTTTGTCGGCAAGACCCTCATGGGCATGGCGGATGGGATGTCCCGTCTCCGCGACTGGCAACTGGTCATTCCACGCACTGGCTACGATCTGCGCGATCCGGCCACATTGCGTGCGGTCTTGCAGGAAACCCGGCCCGATGGTGTGATCCATCTGGCGGGGCAAAGTTTCGTGCCCTCCTCCCTGCACGACCCGGCCCATACCCTGCAGGTTAATCTCGTCGGCACGGCCAACCTCCTGCAAGCCCTGAAGGAAACCGGATTTCAGGGCCGTTTTCTTTATGTGAGTTCTGGAGATGTCTATGGCCAGGTGACTGAAGACGATCTGCCTATTTCTGAAAACCTGCCGACCCGTCCCCAGAATCCTTATGCTCTCAGCAAGGCTTCGGCGGAGACGCTTTGCCTGCAATGGTGTCGCAATGAAGCGTGGACCGTCGTCGTGGCGCGCCCTTTCAATCACATCGGCCCCGGCCAGCGGGCAGAATTCGTCATCCCTTCCTTTGCACGGCAGATTGCCCGGATCAAGTCCGGACTTTGCGAACCGAAAATAGCGGTCGGAGAAATCGACGTGACGCGTGACTTTCTCGATGTGCGCGATCTGACGCGTGCTTATCTGGCCCTGCTCGACAAGGGAGAAGCAGGCACGAGCTACAACGTCTGTTCCGGGCGCGAAGTCAGCATTCGGGCACTGCTTGAACGTCTGTGTGAGCTGGCCGGTGTGAAGCCGGAAATCGTTCGCGACCCGGCGCGTCTGCGCCCAGCCGACCAGCGTCGGGTGCGTGGCGACAACCGTCGTCTGCGCGAGGCAACATCCTGGATGCCGCAGATTTCCATCGACCAATCGCTGCAGGATGTTCTGGACGAGCAACTCCTCCTGCTCGATTCGCAAGCTGAGTCCAATCGTCGCGCCGGGCCAACCCTGCTCAGGAGAGCCTCTTCATGATCATCCCCGTCATCCTTTCCGGCGGCTCGGGTTCCCGGCTTTGGCC
>CAZCOS010000063.1:0-12919 GCA_964500605.1 uncultured Sterolibacterium sp. | reverse complement strand
TCGTTGGATTTCATCAGGATTTAGTTGTTTTCGCGGGGGTTTTTGCTTTTTCGCCGTCGGAATTTTCTTTTCCTGGTTCAGGCGGGTGAGCCTCGACGGGATTCGGAATGTCCGTCGGAGGCGGAACGATTTCCAGCTTGTTTTCGCGCATGTAGCCGTCCATGTCGCGCCAGCCTGCAAAGATTGCAGCCTTGGAGGCTTTGGCGTTGCGGGTGTAGCAGTCTTCAAGCGCGCGACCAGATTGTCGGCAGGCACTGCCGATAGCGCGTCCTTCGGCTTCTTTGGCGGCTGCGGCATTGGCCTGGGCATCGAGCCCTAGCGGGTCACAGGCTGTCAGCAGCAAGGCGGACAGGATCAGGAAGCGAGAAGCAGGGTGGAGAATCGGAAGCATGTCGGGGCGCATGGATCCTGCATGAATCGGGAAAAGCGATTTTACGTCAGCGATCGAGAAATTTTCGCCGTGATTCCCGGTTGATCACGAGTTTCTGGATTTCACTGGCCCCTTCGTAAATGCGCAAGGCACGGATGTCGCGGTAGAGTGCTTCAATTTTTTCGCCTTGAAGCAAGCCCTTCCCGCCGAAAAATTGCAGGGCGGTATCAACGATGCTCTGCGCCTGTTCGGTCGAAAACAGTTTGGCCATGGCGGATTCCCGTGTGGCGCGTCCCCCCTGGTCGCAGGCCCAGGCCGCGCGATAGACGAGCAGGGCCGAGGCATCGAGTGCGGTTTCCATGTCGGCGAATCGGGCCTGGCTCATTTGCAGGTCAGCCAGCTTGCTGCCAAAGAGCGAGCGGTTTTCAGTGTAACGCCGGGCTTCGTCATGTGCCCGGCGCGCCATGCCCAGAGCGGCTGCACCGACGCTCGGGCGGAAGAGATCCAATGTGGCCATGGCGATTTTGAAGCCTTCACCTGTTTGGCCGATTTGCTGTGTGACAGGGATGCGGCAGGCATCGAAACGCAGGCGTGCCAGCGGGTGGGGCGAGACGGTGGTGAGGCGTTCGGCAATGTGCAGACCGGGCGTGTCGGCGTCAACGATGAAGGCAGAAAGGCTGCTGCTGGCAGCTTGCCCTTCTGGGCCGGTTCGGGCGAAAACGACGTAAAAATCAGCCAGACCGCCATTGGAAACCCAGGTTTTTTCACCGTCGATTTGCCATTGCCCATTCATGAGTGGCCGTGCTTGGCAGGTGATCGCGCTGACATCGGAGCCGGCTTGGGCTTCGGAGAGCGCGAAAGCAGCGATTTTTTCACCATGGACGACGGCAGGCAGATAACGGGCTTTTTGCTCGAGGGAGCCGAAAAGGGAGAGGGGCCCGCTTCCCAGTCCTTGCATGACAAAGGAAAAATCAGCCAGCGTCGAGTGATAGGCCAGAATTTCGCGCAGCAGGCAAAACGCGCGAATGTCGATCCTGCTTTGGGGGGCATTTGAATCAGAGCTTGTATTCGAAGCGGGTTTCAGCGGGACGACACCGTATTGAAGCCAACCCGCTTCGGCCAGTTGATGCACATGCTGACGACAGAGGATATCGAGGTCGTTCTGGCTTGGTAGAGGGGGATCGGAAAGACGGGTGGCCCAGTGCATGGCCGCTTCGGCAAGGCTGCGGTGAGCGGTGTCGAAGAAGGGCCAGGCGAGATGGTCAGGCGTGGGCATGGTCGTCCAGGAACGCGGTTCAGTTTCCCTCGAAGCGAGGCGTTTCGCGGTTGACGAAGGCGCGGTATGCACGGCGGAAATCTTCGGTTTGCATACACAATGCCTGGGCTTCGGCTTCGGCGTCGATGGCACTGTTCAGGTCCATATTCCATTCCCGGTGCAGCATGCGCTTGGTCATCGTGTGTGCGAAGGTTGGCCCATTGGCGAGTTCGCATGCGAGGGCTTGTGCCTGTTCGAGTAATTGCCTGGGTTCACACAGACGGTTGAAAAATCCCCAGCGTTCTCCTTCTTCTCCACCGAGTGCGCGGCCGGTGTAGAGCAGCTCGCTGGCGCGGCCTTGCCCGATGACCCGGGGCAGGAGTGCGCAGGCCCCCATATCGCTACCCGCCAGCCCGACCCGGTTGAAGAGGAAGGCAGTTTTGCTGCGTGCCGTTCCCAGCCGGATGTCTGCGGCCAAAGCGAGCAGGGCTCCGGCCCCGGCGCAGACCCCATCAACGGCGGCGATGATGGGTTGCGGGCAGGCGCGCATGGCTTTGACCACTTCCCCGGTCAGTCGGGTGAAGGCGAGTAATTCCGGTGTCGCCATACGGGTGAGGGGGCCGATGATGTCATGCACATCGCCGCCCGAGCAGAAATTGTCCTCGGCTCCCGTGATGACGATGGCTTTGATGTCGTTTTCCGTATTCAGAGCGGCGAAGCGTTTAGCCAGGGCTTCGTAGGTGACGAAAGTCAGGGCGTTTTTTCTTTCCGGGCGATGCAGGGTCAGGATGGCAATGGCCACATCCGGTGAAACGGTCCAGCGGAAGCCGGGATCGGTTGAAGGGGTGGGCATCGTTAGCGAACCGTTTTTCGCGGTTTGGCAAGGCGGGTGGTCTTGCGTTCCGGGATAACTGGTGTCGTGGGGACGGCGGGGGGGGCAACCAGGTGGGTGACGTGGGATTTCAGGATAGCCAGGAGTTCATAGAGCTGTTTGCCTTGTTCCTTGTTGAGCCCACCAAAGAGATTGACGATCCATTTTTCATGGGCGGCCGCCATTTCGCCAAAGACCCGGCGTCCCCGCGGGGTGAGCCGGACGATGTAGGCGCGCCGGTCTTCGGGGTTGTCCGTCCGTTTGACTAGCCCTTCTGACACGAGTTGGTCAGTGATGCCGGTGACATTGCCGCCGGTCACCATCATACGCTTGGAGAGTTCCCCCATTTTCATGCCTTCCGGAACGCGTTCAAGCTGGGCCATGAGGTCGAAGCGGGGGAGGGTGGTTTCGAACTCCTGCCGCAGACGGCTGCGCACATCGTTTTCGATGAGATTCGTGCAGGCGAGCATGCGCAGCCAAAGGCGCAAGGCATCGGCGTGTTCGGCACGGGCGCGGGATTCGGTATCGGTTTGCTTGCTCATTTTGGAAAGACCGTCAGGGAAGGATCAAATTCGGAAGAAGAGGAAAGGGAGGCCGGGGCAAGGCGTTCGAGTTGCGCTTTGCCGCCCAGATATTGCACCGGCCAGTGAACATCCGGGTAGTGCTGGCTGGCGGCGGCGTGAAGGGTCCAGAACGGGTCGGCCAGATGGGGGCGGCCCAGCGCGCACAGGTCGGCGCGTCCGGCGGCGATGATGGTGTTGATGTGGTCGGCTTCGAAAATGTTGCCGACGGCGAGGGTGGGGATGCTGACTTCATTGCGGATGCGATCGGCAAAGGGAGTCTGGTACATGCGGCCATGAACGGGGCGGGCCTCCCGTGTGGTTTGTCCGCTGGAAACGTCGATGAGATCGGCTCCAGCAGCCTTGAAACAGCGCGCCATGTGCACAGCATCATCCTCTGTGTTGCCGCCGGGAGCCCAGTCGTGCGCCGAGATGCGGATGGATAGCGGGCGATCTTCCGGCCAGACGGTTCGCAGGGCGCGACAGATTTCCAGCGGATAACGCAGCCGGTTGTCCAGATTGCCGCCGTATTCATCCTCACGCCGATTGGTCAGCGGACAGAGAAAACTGGAAAGCAGGTAGCCGTGGGCACAGTGCAGTTCGAGCAGATCAAAGCCAGCACGGGCGGCGCGTTGGGTGGCGGCGATGAAGGCATCACGCACGGTATCCATGTCGGCTCGGGTCATGGCGCGGGGCGTGGCATTCTTCGGGCCATAGGGCAGGGCTGAGGCGGCCAGCAAGGGCCAGTTGCCTTCTTCGAGGGGGTCGTCCATCTGTTCCCAGCCGCGTTGGGTCGAGCCTTTGGGGCCGGCGTGACCTAGTTGCAGCCCGATGGCTGCATCGGTGTGCTGATGGACGAAGCTGACGATGCGTTGCCAGGCCGCTTCTTGCGCGTCGTTCCAGAGTCCGGCGCAACCCGGCGTGATGCGGGCGTCCGGTGCGATTGCCGTCATCTCGGTCATGACGAGTGCCGCGCCACCCTGTGCACGGCTGCCCAGATGGACGAGATGAAAATCGTCGGGTAACCCGTCCTTGGCGGAATACTGGGCCATGGGGGAAACGACGATCCGGTTCTTGAGTTTCAAACTCCGTAGGGTGAGGGGGGTGAACATCGGTGGCAAGGTTTGCCCGGGTTTTTTGTTCAGGCCACAACGCCGGGAGAACCAGCTTTCGAAATGGTTGATGTAGGTGGCATCCCGCTGGCGAAGATTTTCGTGGCCAAGACGCTGGCTGCTGGTCAGTAGTGCGTAGGCAAACTGTTCGGGTTCGAGATGGGTGTAGCGGCCAACGTTCTCGAACCACGCCATGCGATTGCGGGCTGCGTTTTGCAGACGCTGGCGGCTTTCGGTGCGTTCGGCTTGATAACGATGGAGGGCCGCAGCAAGTTGGCCTGAGGCAGATTCGTCAGTCGGCTTTTTAGTCAACTCCGGTGTGTGGAGTGCCCGGCTGAGGGCGATGGCGTCTTCCATGGCCAGACGGGTGCCTGAGCCGATGGAAAAATGGGCGGTGTGGGCGGCATCGCCGATGAGGACGATGTTTCGATAAGACCATTGTTCGCAGTGGACGAACAGGAAGTTGCGCCAGTTTGGCGTTCTGGAAGGGGTAAGTGAACCACGATGACTGAGCCATGCACCTTCCAGATGGAGGGCGAAAAGGCGGGTGCAAAAATCCAGACAGGCTTTCTCATCAAGCTGGTCCAGACCGGCGGCGTGCCAGGTTTCTTCGCGGCATTCGATGATGAAGGTACAGCTTTCTTCATCGAAGGGATAGACGTGAGCCTGAAATACGCCCCATTCGGTGATTTCAGTGATGAAGGTGAAGCTGTCCAGTTTCATCCGGCAACCCAGCCACAAATAGCGACAGCGACCCATTTCAAGGCGGGGCCGGAAATATCCGGCGTAATGGCTACGGATCAGGCTGTTGGCACCATCTGCCGCGATGATGAGGTCCGCATCGGGCAGGGATTCGGGCTGGAATTCTTCTCGAAATTGGAGCTGTACTCCCAGCTCGATGGCGCGCTGCTGGAGGATGGCGAGAAAAACGTGTCGTCCGATGCCGCAGTAACCGTGCCCGCCGGAAACGATGCGCTGCCCTTTGAAACGGATGTTGCAGTTTTCCCAGTGGCGCATGGCTGCACACAGGCGGGTGTGGCTGATCGGGTCGGCCAGAGCTAGCTCGTTCAGGGCTGAGTCTGAAAAGACGATGCCCCAGCCGAAAGTGTCGTCGGCTGCGTGACGTTCGAGAACGGTGATGTCGTGAGCAGGCTGGGCCAGCTTGGCCAGAATCGAAAAATAAAGGCCAGCCGGGCCGCCGCCCAGGCAGAGGATGCGCATGAGGGCAGGGTGGGCTAAAACAAAAGTGCGATGCTTGGATTGAAGGGATTGAAAGGATTGAACCGGGCCTGGCCGGGTTTTTTTGTCATGATTTGCGGCGACTGCGAATTTTCAGACTTAAATTATCATCTTTGAGAAAGATTCCGGCAAGGTGGTTTCCATTGCGGTGTGGCTAGAAGTGGTTTGATGTTCTGTTTTGTGTTGATATGCTTGTGTCGCCGCAAGGAGTTGTCACCGATTTGCATCATCCGGAAGGAGAGCGTCATGGGACAGCGCATATTGATTCTGGGGGCGGGACGGATTGGCCGTTGTATTGCGCAGGCATTGGCGGCTTGTGGGCGTTACGAGATTACCCTGGCGGACAAGTTTCCCGCCGCGCTGGAAGGTTTGCCAGTGCAGAGCGGGCTGCGGACGGCGGTGGTGGATGTCGAAGACCGTCCTGCATTGCTCAGAATCATGAAGTCTGCACAGGCCGTGCTTTCGGCCTGCTCGTTTCACCAGAACAAGCGGATTGCGGAGTGTGCGCTGAAGTCGGGGATCAGTTATTTTGATCTGACCGAAGACGTCGAGACGACAAGGCACATCCGGAAGCTTTCGCAGGATGCAGGCAAGGCGCAGATTTTCATGCCGCAATGTGGCCTGGCTCCCGGATTCATCAGCATCCTTGGTCATAGCGTGGCCCGGCGGTTTGATACGCTCCATGCGCTGAAGCTGCGCGTGGGAGCTTTGCCCGAGTTTCCCAGTAATCAGTTGATGTACAACCTGACCTGGTCAACAGAAGGTCTCATCAACGAGTATTGCAATCCCTGCGAGGCGATACGCGACGGAAAATCCATTGAGGTTCTACCGCTTGAGGGGCTGGAGACTTTTTCGCTGGATGGGCTTGAATACGAGGCCTTTAATACCTCCGGCGGGTTGGGGACACTTTGCGAAAGCCTGAAGAAGCAGCATCCGCAGGTGCGTGATCTCAATTACAAGACGATCCGTTATCCCGGTCATTGTCGGCTCATGCATTTTCTGATTAATGAATTGCGACTGGGCGAAGTGGGGGAACGCCGGGCGATGCTGCAACAGATTTTCGAATCTTCCGTGGCAGGGACACGTCAGGACATTGTGCTGATTCTTGTGGTTGCCAGCGGCATCATTGATGGCAAGTTGATGAACGAAACCGAGGTGCGTAAGGTTTATCACGGGCTTGTTCCGGGGCTGACTGGCTTGTCCGAAGGGTCGGACAAGGAGGCACGGTGGAGCGCGATCCAGAAAACCACCTCGCTTTCGGCTGCAACGGTCGTTGATCTGTATTTCAACGAGATGCTCGCGCCGCGCGGCTTTGTCCGGCAGGAGGATATTCCGTTGGAAACCTTCATGAGCAGCCCGTTTGCCGAAGTTTTCAAGGCAGCTGTGCGTTGAGGAGGAAATCATGAGTGCATTCAGTATTCCGCCACAAATTCAATGTGCGGCTGAAGAAGGGGCTGTTTCGGGATGGGTGGGTTTGGATCGTTTTCCGCAGGATGGTGCGGTGATGCGCGTCATTTCACCCATCGATGGTGCCCTGTTGCCGGGGGTGAGTACGCTTTCGCTTGAAGCGCATGAGGAGGTGATGCATCGTCTGATTGTGGCGCAATCACGTTTCCGGTTGATTCCTGCACCGCGTCGCGGGCAATTCATCAAGCGTTTTGGCGCGCGCGTCGAGGCAAAACGCGATGAACTGGCGGCCCTGATCATGCTGGAAGTGGGCAAGATTGCTTCCGAAGCACAGGGTGAGGTGCAGGAGGTTATCGATCTTTGCGATTTCGCGGTGGGGCTTTCGCGGCAATTACATGGTTTGACCATTGTCAGCGAGCGTCCGGAACACCGGATGATGGAGCAATGGCACCCGCTGGGCGTTGTGGGCGTCATCACGGCCTTCAATTTCCCGATGGCGGTCTGGGCGTGGAATGCCTGTCTGGCTTTGGTTTGCGGCAATGCGGTGCTGTGGAAACCTGCTGTCCAGACACCGAATTGTGCCCGTGCCCTTCATCTGCTTTTGCAGGAGACACTTCAGGAGTTTCCGGACTTTCCGGCCGATATTGCTGCCCTTGCTTTCGGTGGACGCGAAGTGGGGCAACGAATGGCTGAGGATCGGCGCATCGCGCTGCTGTCTGCAACGGGTTCTTGCGAGATGGGCCGCGATGTGGCCGCGCGCGTGGCGGCGCGGCTGGGACGCTCGCTTCTGGAGCTGGGTGGAAATAACGCACTGATCTGCGCCCCCAGTGCAGACCTGGATCTGGCTGTTCGCGCCATTGTCTTTTCGGCGGTGGGCACAGCCGGGCAACGCTGCACTTCCCTGCGTCGCCTGATCGTTCATGCTTCCTTGCTGGATAGCCTGTTGGCTCGTTTGCGTGCGGCCTATGCCAGCCTCCGGATTGGCGATCCGCGTGAAGAAGAGGTGTTGATGGGGCCGTTGATTGGTGAGGCGGCCTTTGTGCGCATGCAGCACACCTTGCGCATGGCGGCGGAGCAGGGGGCAATCAGCGTGGAGGGCGGCGAGCGGATCACGCAGGGGGTGCCCGAGGGTTTTTATGTGCGTCCTGCGCTGGTGGTCTGCACGCGGCCGATTCCTGTTTTGATGGAAGAGACTTTCGCGCCCATCCTGTTTGTTTTGACCTATCAGGATTTGGACGAGGCCATCGCACTCAATAATGGCGTGGCGCAGGGCTTGTCCTCCGCCTTGTTTACCCGGGATCTGCGTGAAGCAGAGCAGTTTCTCGGTGTTGCTGGTTCGGATTGTGGCATCGCCAACATCAATATTGGTACTTCCGGTGCGGAGATCGGCGGGGCGTTTGGTGGTGAAAAAGACACCGGCGGCGGCCGTGAAAGTGGATCGGATGCCTGGAAGAACTATATGCGACGTTCCACCAATACGATCAACTACGGCCAGAAACTCCCGTTGGCGCAAGGTGTGCGCTTCGAATCTTGAATCTTGAATCTTGAGCTTTGAACCTTCAACCTGAGTCTGTTGTGGGGCGTGACATAATCTCCTGCTGATCCGATGGCCCTGTCTTGGGCTCTTTCATGCCCTTCCGGTTCTTGACCATGTCTTTTTCTGATTCCACCAGCAATCGTGCGATTTATTTTCGTTTGCTGAGTTACGTTCACCCTTATCGCAAGGTCTTTGCCTTGGCCATTCTCGGCATGGCGTTGACCGCATTGACCGAACCCCTGTTTCCAGCCCTGATGAAGCCTTTGCTCGACAAGGGTTTCGTGCCGGGCAACCGGAGTGATTTGTATCTGATTCCCCTGGCTTTGATTGCCATTTTCGTGGTGCGGGGGTGTCTGACCTACTTCACTTCTTATGCCATGGCCTGGGTGACCAATCGCCTTATCATGGATTTGCGTCGTCAGATGTTTGACCGGCTATTGTCTTTGCCTACCCGTTTTTACGATGACCAGTCTTCGGGCGTGCTCATTTCCCGCGTGACCTATGGCGTCACAGATTTCACTAGCGCGGCAACCACGGTGCTGACGGCCCTGGTGCGGGATACGCTGACGGTAACGGGGTTGCTTTGCTACATGCTCTATTTCGACTGGAAGCTGACCTTGATCGCCCTGTCGGTCGGGCCGCTGATCGTGGGAGTGGTGCGCAAATTTGGCAAACGGCTGCGTGCGGCGACTCGGCGCGGGTATGACGCCATGGCACAGATTTCGCACATCCTCGAAGAAACCATCGGGGCGCACAAGGTCGTGAAGGTTTTTGGCGGGCAGCGGTACGAGGCCCAGCGTTTCGAGGAGGTCGGCAATGAATTCCGTGTGGCGGCGATGCGCGAATCCATGGCGGCTTCAGCGACTGTGCCGCTAACGCAGGTGGCTTCGGCTACGGCCCTGGCGGTCATCATTTATGTTGCCCTGCTCAATTCCTCGCAGAACAATGTGACGGTTGGCGGTTTCGTTTCCTTCATGACCGCCATGTTGATGCTGTTAGCGCCGGTCAAGCGGCTCACGGAAGTCAATGCGCCCTTGCAACGTGGGCTGACTTCAGCCGAAAACATCTTTGCCCTGCTGGATCAGATTCCTGAAGAGGACCGAGGGACGCAGGTGTTGCCGAAGGGACGTAATCATGAAATCGTTTTCGACCGCGTCGGTTTTTCTTACGAAGGGGCGGCTCGTTCGGCTCTGCAATCGGTTTCCTTGACGCTTCCAGCCGGAAAGACCGTGGCCCTGGTGGGACCTTCGGGCAGCGGCAAGACGACACTGGCGACTCTTCTACCGCGTTTTTACAACGTGGCGCAAGGGCGGGTTCTCATCGATGGTCACGATACGCAGACGCTCACGCTGGAAAGTTTGCGAGCGGCTATCGCGCTGGTCAGTCAGGATGTTGTATTGTTCAACGATACTGTCGCGGCCAATATTGCCTACGGTAGTGCCGCCGGGGCGACCGAGCTGGAAATCATTACCGCCGCCCGGGCGGCCAATGCCTGGGACTTCATTCGCCAGATGCCGCAGGGCTTGCAGACCGTGGTGGGCGAAAACGGGGTCAAACTCTCCGGTGGACAACGTCAGCGTCTGGCCATCGCCCGTGCATTTCTGAAAAACGCCCCCATCCTCATTCTCGACGAGGCTACTTCTGCACTCGATACCGAATCCGAACGGCAGATTCAATCTGCGCTGGAAAGTCTGATGCAGGGCCGAACCACACTCGTGATTGCGCATCGCCTTTCCACCGTCGAACACGCCGACCGCATCCTCGTGCTCGACAAGGGGCAGATCATCGAAGAAGGCCGACACGCCGAACTGCTGGCCATGGGCGGTCTGTACAGTCACCTCTATCGTCTGCAATTCGAGGCGGTATCAAAGGTTGAAGAATCGAAGGAATAAGCGAAGAATTTCGTCATAATGCGTGGGTATTGAAAATGCGTATTCGAGGCAGGACTGAACTTGGGGGTGTTATGCGAAGTTTTCATCAACGATGCGCTGTCACGTTGCGGCGATCTTTTCTGGTGGCCGGTCTGGCCCTGTCGTGGAGTGCCGCTTCTGCCTTTGCCGTCGACGTTGAGACGTCGATGACACCGCCCGCTACAGCCAGTCTTTTTGGTACTCTAGGGGTAACACACGCCAGTGCCGGTGGCGGTGCTTTCGTCCGCGATATCACTCAGCCCCATGGTGCTGACAACAGGGGCTTGTCCTGGGCGCAAGACACGCGCTTGGGTTTTCAGGGGAATTTGTCCTGGACAGAGAACCTCGAAGGCGTGGTACAAATTGTGTCAAAGTATCGTCAGACCAATGAGTTCGAGCCCGAAGTCACCTGGGCTTTCCTTAAATATGTGTTCAACGATCACATTGAAGCGCGGATCGGACGCGTGGGCTACGATATTTACCCAGGGGCCGATACGCGGGAGGTCGGCTTTTCCTATTTGTGGGTCAGACCGCCCATCGAATTTTTCGGGACGCTGCTTTATCCCTACGAGGATGGCGGCGACCTCATCATTAAAACGAATCTGGGCCGAGGGCAGGTTCGCTTCAAAACCTACGGGGGATTGACCCGTACACGGGTCAGCTCCCTTCAGGGGCAGCGGGACTGGGCGGGCGGGATTTCCATGCCTCCGGCCAACGTGGTTCAGGATATGAGTGGCTCCCGAATCAAGGGGGCTTTTGTTGAGTATCAGGACATGCACTGGACTTTCCGTTTGGGGGGCTCTCAGTCCGCACTGAACAAGGATTACCCGATGGCAGGCGTCAATCTGGGAGCGATGATTCAGGGAGAAATCGCCCAGGCTAACGCACTGAACAATTCGGCACTGGTCACCACGCTCAGCCGCTTTCGGGAAGGCATGGGCTTGGCTGGCAAGAAAGTGACCTTCAAGTCACTCAATGCCAGCTATGAAGACGGCCCCTTTCAGCTTCATGCCTCATTGGGCAATATGCGTTCCAATGCCTTGCTGGTTCCCAACTACAACACGGGTTATGTCCTGGCTGGATATCGCTTTGACAAGTTGACCCCTTATCTGTCTTGGTCAGCGATCCGCACGAAGAGCAGTGATCTGCCCGATGTAATGGCCAGCCAGGGTGCTTCGCCTTTCCTGTCGAGTATTGCTCGGTTTTCCCTTTCTTCTCCAACGATTACGCAAACAACCCTTTCCTTGGGTGCAAGATACGATCTTTCACCAAACTGGGCAGTGAAGTTTCAAGTCGATCGGATACAGAACAAAAATTGTTCACCGGTCAGCCTTCCCATGACCAGTTCTTATCCAGCTTGTGCACCTCCGCTGCTTTGGCCGGTTGTTCCCGTGGATTGGGATCGGAAGGCCACCGTTTATACGGCTACCCTTGATTTCTATTTCTGAAGGAGGACGAGATGAATCGAAGAATTTTTAAGATTGCATCGGGCGTCCTTCTGGTGGGATTCAGCTCCTTGAGTTTATCTGTTCAGGCAGCAGGGGATCTGGTCATTGTGGTGAACCCGGAAAGTGGCGTCTCGAAGATGACGCGTGATGAAGTCGTGTCGATCTTTATGGGCAAAACCCGAAAGCTTTCTTCGGGAGTGACGGCCTTGCCGATCGACCAGATGCCGGGTTCAGCCAGTGGGAATTACAAGGCGGCTTTTTATCGGGAGCTCATCAACAAGGAATTGGCCGAAGTCAATTCGTATTGGGCGCGTGTCGTTTTCTCGGGCCAGGGGACTCCGCCCCGTCAGGCGGACGGTGTGAGCGAAGTCGTCGAGATCGTGTCATCCAACAAAGGGGCCATCGCCTACCTTCCACGGGATGCAGTCACTAAAAACCTGAAGGTGGTCATGGAACTGGGCAGGCCGCTCTGATGGAATTTAGGTTCTGACGATTATTTTCTGCACCTTGAAAAGATTGTGGCCTGCTGCCAGTAAAAACCGGCAACAGGCCACGGAGCTTGCGGTTCGGATTTTTTGAAGCCTGGATCAGCTCAGTTTTTCGTCTGCCTTTTGGTCTTTGCGATAAATCTCGTAGACCAAGACGGGGATGCCCAGATTGCCAAGGTGTTGTTGAATCAGCGGTTTGACGTCGGCCCAGTCTAGCCCGCCTACGCCGGTTGCCAGACGGGGCAGTGCCAGGCTCTTGAAGTCTTGCTCGCGCACCAGTCGTGCCAGTTCGCGCAGCGTGTGATTCACATCTTCTAGTTTGGCTTTGACCGGCCGGGCTGATTTATCCTGGCTTTGCATGCCCTGGGTGAGCAGATTGACGATGCCGCGCGTTGAACCGTCCTCGTTGACTCCGCCCCAGACCCAAGCTTCGCCGGTTTTGGGGTCTTTGGCATGGATCGCATGACGGTAATCCTTCACCATCGCTGGAAACCGCTCGCGCAAGGCAAGAGCCAGCCCGGAATCGAATGGATCATGCGTTGCGATTCCGTGTGCAATCACCTGCGCGCTGCTCAGCAGGATGTCGCCTTCTACTTCGTCGCCCCTGAAAAATTCATTTCCCCCCCTCCCTACGCCACCCGCAACCCCAAACCTTTCGAATCATTTCGCATCCCACCCCACAAAAGCAGACGCAAAAAAATAAAGCGCGCATAAAAACCACC
>CAZCOS010000062.1:0-13114 GCA_964500605.1 uncultured Sterolibacterium sp. | reverse complement strand
CGATCGCGATCAGGATGTCGATGAACCACTCCGGCTCGGCGTATTCCTTGCTCTGCGTGATGCCGAACGGCATCGTCGCCATCGCCAGCACGCAGACCAGCTGCCAGCCCCAGAACGTGAACTCGGCCAGCCGGTCCCAGGCGAGCCGGGTGTGGCCGGTGCGCTGCACGACGTAGTAGCACGTGCCCATCAGCGCCGAGCCGCCGAAGGCAAAAATGACGCCGAAGGTGTGGTCCGGCCGGAGCCGGCTGAACGTCAGCCATGGAATGTCGAAATTCAGGCCGGGCCAAGCCAACTCGGCGGCCGCGTACATGCCGAGCAGCATGCCGATGATGCCCCACACCGTCGCCGCCAGCAGGAACAGGCGCACGACGCGGTCGTTATAGCACTCGGCGCTAGTCATCGCGGTACCCGCTGACTGGAAGCATTATCGTGAATCGAAATAGGAAAAGCATTGCCAGCAATATAATATGTAAATTATATACATGTTATCAATTAAAGTTGAAGAAATCCAGAGTGGCTCCACTTCAACCCCGTCTTTCCGGCCGGCGCATGGCGGAACAAGGTCCGTACCGGTCGCAGGCAGCAGTATTCAATCTTTTCCTCGAACAGGAATCCCTGGGAACGCCTGGTCGCGGCGTAGTCACGCCATGGTCACAGTTTGGTCACGGCAAAAATTTCAGAAAATTCGCTGACTACTTTTCTTCGTGACCAAGTCACACGACCAGATTCATCAAGTGACTATCGCCTCGAAATGACGCTTGACTGAATAGTCACACGCCACGAGAAGGCGAGAGCGAAGAATTGCTTGGGGAAGAAAGATTTGGCGCGCCCGAGACGATTCGAACGTCCGACCTGCCTTCGGAGACCAAGTCTTGCTGTATGTCTGCATCGATTTTTATCGTTGCCCAAAGAGGCCAATCGGGCTTAGATCAATAAAACAGCCACTTACAAATTTGACCAGACCCCGAAATGTGACATACGAACGACTATTTGCACCACTCCTCTCGTCGACATGTCACACCCCCGCCGCAAAACGGTGCAAAAAAACATGACCTTTGCCCTTCGTTTCAGCTAAAAACGGAAGGTCCAGCACTCCTGAGAAAGTTCCCGCTGCCATACCAACTGGTGCGGTGGATTGATCAGCAGACTCCAACTCTGCTGGTTGTTCTTCAGCGGCTCGGCAACCGCCTGGAACGCTGCGGGCGAGAGGATCGCCAAGCAGCGGCCATTCAAACGACGCACCGATTCATAGCGGAGCACTTCGGCATTGGCCTGCCGTGCGTTGTCGGCCAATGCCTGTGTCGCGGAATAGTCGTTCGGGAGCATCCACAAGCCACGATCTTCGGCCAATGGCGGCCTGCTCAGGTCAAGTGCCCGCGTTGTCGCTGCCTCGAATTCAAACAGCGTTACCAGAATCGATCTCGACTGCTTGCTGAGAAACGCGCTTTCATTCCAGAACTGCAGTCGCCAGTAGCCGGCTTCAGCGCAAGCCGTTTCACGCTCCTCAGCCCCATAGAAGACACCCGGGTCCTCGCGCCGACGAAATCGCGAACCGCCCGGCAAGGGCCGGTAACGGAAGGGGGTTGCCAGAAGCCAATGCAACCCTTTGACTTCCGGAGGCAGCACCGGCTTTGTTTCCTCAAGAATGTCCTCGAGTACGGCCTGGGCGCCCACGTTGCCATGGACGAGCCCCATCGTCGCAACCTTGTGCTGCGCCTCGACCGCCCGCCAGCCGCTGCCTTCCCAGCCGACGAACTCAGATGCGAGCGCGGTAGGCGTCCAGGTATTCACAGACATGGATGAGACCGTCGATACGCTTGATCAGCGCGATGGGTTCCTGACCGGCAAATGCCTTGTTCGCAGATTTCAGCCAGCCTCGGGCCAGACTATCGTCACTGCCCACCAAGGAGAACAGGGAGCGATACAGGCGTACGAGGTGAGCCGAAAGCTCCCATTCCTTCGCGGATTCCTTCAGCAGGTACTCGCCTTTCAGCAACCGGGATGCCGTTGGCTGACTGACGCCAACGATCTTGCCGATCTCTGTCGGACCTAGCTCCAGTCGATTTGCCGTTTCGGTCAGTGCCTGCGTCAGTACTGTCGAGCGATCTGCGGCAACTGCCTTTTTCTGCTTTTCCATATACCCTCCAGAATTATTATTTTGTTATTAATTCTACAGAATGTATTTTGATTGGCAAGATAAAATTTTGGGCTGATCGAATGCCCCCCCTTGCATCATATGAATTCCTATGTCATTCTATGAACATCTTCCTCAAAAGGGAGATGGGCCGCTGAAGTCCCTTATCTTCTTCTTCCTTGCAAGCTTCTCGCTTGTGAACCCCGTGGAGCCAGTTCTCCCCGGCAAAAATCCCTGACCTGTTATGGCAGGGGTGTGGGTTGCTGATTCACCAACCCACCCAAACGGAAAGTCGCGTTCTCAAAAAATCGTGTTCGCGCGCCTAGGGACAAACACGTCCTAAAAATCTAGCTTTTCTGTGCAGTAGGGTCTGCTCTACGGCACCACAGCCTTTGCCTTGCCGCCAGGCTGATAACGAACCGACCACGCTTAATGCGTCGTCGGTTTTTTTTCGTCCGCACCCGGCGGCAGGGAGGGCGCTCGTCTGTTCAAGGAAATTCGATCATGTCCTCACCTTCTCTGGTTGGCCACGCTGCCGGCTTTGCTTTACCGCTGTCCTCGATCGCTCAGTTGCTACACGACCTTCCTCCGGAGTCGCAATTGATGCTCCGGAAACTAGCCTCGGTACTCTCTACGCCGGTCGACGCACCAGCCCTGTTCACCGTTCTCGTGACTGCGGTACAGGTGGTAGACGCCTATGGAAAAACGCTGTCAACACCGACAGACACGTTCCGGGAAATCGCCCGGATGCTGGAAGCGCTGAAGGATGAGTGCTGCCGCAAACCCCTAATTTCTGTCGTTGCCGACGATCCGCTTCGTCGACGTCTGTTGAAACATTCGGCCTGGGCCCTGTTGCTCGAGATGTCAAAGGTCCCGACCCCGGAAAATTTGCTCGCCGCTGCCGGCGTCGAACTGGCCTATTGCCTGGCAACAACCAAAGTTTTCCCGAATGGGTACGCAACCAATCTGCGTCGTGCCCTGGGTCCAGCGCTCGATTTTCTGCAACCGGCCGGCGACACGAAGGAAGGGGAACCCGCTTGGCTGCCTCACTTCCGGAAGGTGAGTCGAGAGGCCAGGAAACTCTTCGAGGCAGGTACTCTGCCACCAGATGACCGGCAGACGTGCTTCACCGAGGTCGCCATCAACACGCTGCGCGGCGCTTCGCTGCTTCCGGATGTCCGCCATCGCCAAGGAATTCTCGACCACTCCCACCTGTCGCCGGCAATGTTTTTTGCATCGGCTGAAGCGCTGCGCAGTGCGGCAGTCGACGGATGTGACGACTCAATTCTTGCCATCCTCGCCTTTCTGTCCGGCCTTCCGCTCCGGGCGACGTACCGCATTCCGCTTGCCGGGTTTGAGGACGACTGGGTGATGGAACTTGATGTCGAGGCGGGCGTTCTGCGAACCGATCTCGATCAGGTGTTCACCAAATCCGCGCAGCCCAGAGAAACTTCGGCACACCGGCCGGCAGCTCGTGTGATCGTAAAGCCTCTGCCGCTGTTTGTGGCAGATGCGCTCAAGGTACGATTGAATGAAAACCCGGATGCGCGATGCGTGGCAGATCTCCTGCCTAAGGCAACATGTGACGGCAGCAGGCTGGCGATTGCCGATGAGAAATTTGGCATCGAGCCGTCGGTCGCCCGCTTCATCCACTCGGCCGCAGCCATCGCCATCCATCGAGGCAATGATCGGCTCGCGGCGGCGGTACTAACCAACGACTTCGGCATCATTCCAGTCTCGAAGCTCTATTACTGTCATATCGACCGTCGTGAGATCTGGGATGCGGCAGGGAAACTCTACGAGGGTCTTGGCTGGGGGGTGTCCACACCATACGCGGACGGGATTGCTTTCGGCTCCCGGGTTGCCCCTACACGCGAAGCCATTAGCGACTGGCATCAATGGTTGGGCGGCGAACTGGATCGTTTGAAGCCAGGGAAGAACTGCCGTATCGAATCGCTGCTCACCTTCCACAACCGTTTCGCGGAAGCCAGTGCGGCAATCATCGTCTTCTGTCTCGCGTCACGTGACACGGCACGTATCCGGCTGACGGCGGATGCGCTTGCTGCAAATGTCGAGAGCATCCAGCTGTTCGACAAAAAAGTCGGGCATCTTCCTCGGCCGCTTCCCGTCCCTGTGAATACGCTCGTCGCCTGGCAGGCTAGATTGTGGAGGGCGCATTGTCGGGCACTCGAAAAGCGCTTCGAGAAAAAAGCCATCGCGCCTGATTCCCCAATTCGTCAGCGACTGAAGGCTGTTGTGAACACGCGCCGTGTCGAGATGTTTTTCCGGATTGATGGCAAGTTGCGGCCGCAGCCGATTAGCTGCCACCAGCTCGTCCATTCGTGGGCCACCAAGTTCGGCTTCGATTCGGATTTCGGCCGCCACTTCTGGGAATGCGAACTGCGTTCGTCTGGCGTCAAAGGCACTGTGATCGATCTCTTTCTCAGGCACCAAGTCGTCGGGATCGAAGGGCATCGGTCGACATCCGACAGGAGCTTAGCGGCGTGCTTCGACGAAATTGTTGCAGCTCAGGAACGGGTTCTCGCCGAACTGTGCGTCAGGCCGCTTGCTGGCCTCGCAAAATATTGAAAGGAACACTGTGAACAGAACATCCCCTATTCGCATGGACGTAAGCCCCAGCATGAAGGGAAAGCCTCGAGGAACGCTTGCCACGGTCTATGCACCGCACGCACCGCATGCAGCTCGCCGCTTCGAACACACTCAAGGCGCGCTGCTACGGGGCGACCTCTTACTCTACGCACCGGGGGTCCGCCTTGCGGCATTCCTGGTTGCTTTTGATGGGGTCGCCACGCGGGAAAGTCTGATCGATGCCCTCGGCGCATGCCGCAACACCTATGTCGCGAACGGCGCAGTATGTATCGACTGGAAAGCACCTTGTGGGCGCATCGATCGGCGGCACCTGAGCGTGTGGACGAGATTCGTCCTTGCCCAGCCCGATTCACTGATGATTTCGCCCGAACAAGCCTTGTTAATGCTTGATCGATGCTTCCAGGAACTCGCAGCTGACCATGATTTCCCTCGAAGCCTTGATGCGTTCCTTGGTGATAGCCAGGCGTGGCTTGCCCTCCATCTCGCCGGACCCTGGCTCGCCCACGCCATCGGCGCCGCTCGGCTTGCTGCGTTGCCACGCAGCGTCTTCGCGCGCGAATGCTCGAAAAGGGCCTTGCGGGTCGCCACTGATGAAAATGGACGGGAAGGCGAGTTGCTCGCCGACTCTGCAATGGGATTGGCGCTGGACGCCTATCTGAGTGGCGATACAGACGACGGTAGCTATTGGCTCGTCGACGAGGTGATGGCGATCTGCCAAACGACAACTTCGCGTCGCGCGATGGTGAAGAAACTTCTAGCAATTTCAACAAGGAACGGCAAGGGAAGGATTTCGAGTCTTATCCTCGCATGGGCAATAGATCTGGCCGAGTCTGGTACGCAGGGAGATACTGATATCTCTTCGCGCACCGTGTCCAAATATGTGCGTGCGATAGCCCGTGATCTGCTCGACCAGTTTCGCCGCAAGTTCCTTGAAGAGCTCAAGTCTGAAGAATTCGACGAGCGTTATCGCGAGGTCATTCGGAGCAAGCCCGCCGGGGCTCAGCGAACCTGCGCATCGGCGCTGAGCTCATGGCATTTCTTCCTCGTATGTTGGCTGGATGTCGCTCCGCGAACGAGGTCACTGCACCGCGATCTGCCGGAATCGATTCCGAGGGCGAACGTCGTCTGGCCGCATGAACTGGGAACGATTGCTGAATGGCTGGCAAAGGCAAAAGAATCGCGCCTGGTTCACCAGACGAGCGTCGCATTCGCCATTGCCGGCGCGATCCGTATCCGGACAAACGAACTGATAAAGCTTCGTTTGAAGAACGTCAGAGTGATCGGCAATTCTGTCGAGATCGAGATCTGCACTTTGGTGAGCGATGGCGGCCTCAAATCACAGAATGCACGTCGGGTACAGAAAATTGAGTGCCCGACCATCGCGACGACAGTCAGCATGTGGAAACAACGCCGCCTCGAAGAGCTTGCAATGCCAAACGATTATTTGTTCGGCGATCCATATCACGCGGGCAAACCGTACTGCCCGGGACAAATGCAGTTGCTGATGAACCGCTTGCTCAAGGATGTGACAGGAGACCCCTCGATGAGTATCCATAGCCTCAGTCACAGTTGGGCAACGAACCGATTTCTGAGCGCGTCAGGTTATGAATCGGGTCTCGATGTGAATAGCTTTGATGCATTAAGTGCCGAAGCCGGCCACGGTGACGCATCGATGACCTTGACATATTACGTACATCGTTTTGAAGAAGCCATTCGAGGGAAGATCGACACGGAAATTGCATCTCGCCTTCGCTGGCCCGAAATGGCGCCTTTCGTGAGTGTGAACCATGACACATACCGACAGCGACTGTCTCGTCAGAAGAGATCGATGGTCGGCCTTGATGATGGTCAGTGCAAGCTTCAATTGGTTAGGGCTGCCCTTCCATTCTTCAAGTTCCCTGCGGCCGACTGTGGAATTGAAACGGCTGAGGCGAAGACGACAGCCATCGGTGCCCCTACAAAGGGAATCCCGCTCGGGATGGTCATCGACGTCCTGACTGATATAGGGCAAGGAACGAGCGTCGAGATTACTGCCCTGCGCGCATGCCGCAGTCAGGAGGTCATCGTCCGTATCATCCATCTAGCAATGGAGATCTTGGTCGAACTGGATGAATTCCGTCCGGGCCGCCAGAAGCAGGGCTTATCGGATGTCGCAGACGATCTTCGCATCGCACTTCATGCCGCGACACGCGGGCGGATCGATTTTTCAAAGATACGGCAACCAAAGCTTTTGGCCCTGCGCGAATTTCTAGCCCGTGGCCTGAGCGAGCCGACCGTACATGATGCGATTCAATCCTGGCTGCAATGCTATCGCTACGGGTATGTGTCGCTCGCCCAGCCTTCTTGTGCTGCAGCGCTGGTACGGATGTTGAAAGCGTCCGGAATTTCCGCGTCGGCGATCGGAATTTTTTGCATCCCCTCATCCGACCCGGCCTCTTTGCGCCTGAAGGCAGAGATCGAGGCCGTGTTCGTTCAAGAGTATGCCGCGACACCACTGACGAAGACGTGCAGCATCCGTGGAGGCCGTCCAAGTGCCTACCTGGCAATTTCCGGGACGGATTTCACCGACCGTGCGTCAAGTGCAACGCTTTGCATGAAGGGCCTGAATGCGCTCATGTTTTCTGTGTGCGTGTTGGAACGGGTGGGGTCCGGGTACGAGGACGAGAAGCAGTAAATTTATCAGGAGAGAACATGGAACGTATTCACGCATTCAGCATTGCTCTGGGCGTCGCAGATGCCGGGCTTACCGAGCGGGAACTCGAAACAAGAAAGAATGAGGCAAGGCGGATGGCACTGGCCTTCATGCCTTCGTTGCACGCGCTTTTCTCATCGAACGTGGAGGAAAGGCTGGTTGCAGACAGCGGAAATCTCTGGCTTGCCTTTGATTTGGTCCCAACCACGCAGATGCCCCTCGCTCTCGATGACAATCGGTCTCCCAGCAGTCGCGGAGCTGACATCACGCGCCGATTGCGTGACGAATTCTCCCGGCTGCGCGAAGAGGCCGGCGAGTTCGTGATCCGAACAGGGCGGCTTACTACGCTTGCGAACAGCCTGCCGCAACTTGATGCTTCCGAACGGCAGGTGGCAATCGAATCGATGCCGGAAGAGGACCGCACAACGTGGGAAATCATGCACAGTCGCGCAGGTCGCCGCCTGTCGGTCAGCTTTGGTAGCGAAACGCTTTCTGCACAACTACCTTTGCTCAATCTGTACGCAGCAGCGCCAGCCATCCAATCAATCAGTGCCAAAGTTTCCTCGATCTGCTCGAAAAACTATCAGTTGACTTCGATTCGCAACACAGCAACGGATGGCAACTACGTCACACTGCCATCTTCGATGAAAATGGATCGCCCGCGTCAAGTCGACCAGTCGGTCCGTCGTTCAAGGTTTCTCCTGCACGTAGCGGAGGAAGCCGGCATCCGCGTCAGTCTGAAGGTTCGCGTTATCTTGTGGCAATCGGATTTGACACCCGCCTATCTTGAGTTCCGCGGTGTAGACGAAAGCCCTTCGTTGCGGCGGGCAATGGACCTCCTGTGCACTGAACCCGCCCCCTTGAATGAACGCGCAGGAACACGAATCGAGAAAATATCGAAGGAAGAATGACTGCCCGTCGATTTACAATCTCCAGACGTGAAAAACCGGCTTTCGCCGGCTTCGACGGTCCGGAATGGCCGAATTCTGGCAACTCAGGGCAATTGGCGCCCGAACCTGCGGGACGAGGTGGACAACTTTATTTACGAAATCGCTGTTGCAGCCGCCCCTTGTACCATCGTGACCCATAACGTCCGCGATTTCCGTGGCGGGGAAATTCAATTCCTGGATGTACAGATCCGGACACCCGCCGAGGTACTGAATCAATTGAAGCAGTAGCAAGGAGTACAAGATGAGCAAGAAGTCATTCGTGCTGCGCATCCCCGATGACGAGCGCGCCCGCGCCAAAAAACTGGCCGAGAAACTTTGGGTGTCAGAAAATCGCCTCTATGCTGAACTGATTCACGACGGTCTGCTGATGCGTGAGCAAATGTTGTATATGTCGCATCTAAGGGAGATCGCAGTCAGCATGTCACGAGAAGCCACTCTTGATATCCTCAGTCGCGTGCCTAACGTGCCACCGAGCCCGGATGACGCGTTCGTGCAAACAACCAAGTAAGTTGCCTTGGCACCACGGCGGGTTTGCTAACCTACAGGCGCACCCTGCGTCCCGGGGTACGATTATAGTAGGTCTCGTTCGCCTCGATAGTATCGTGACACATACCGAGAATGTCCGATACGAATGGCTGGCCAAATGTATGGCTTGCCGCAAGCGGCAAACTTAAGGGGGATCTAGACCGACAAGGCGGTTTCAAGCTCCGCATATTTTCAACATTTGTCTGAAGAGCAGCCCGGTTCGTGAGCCCGTCTCCAGAGGTGGCCGATCTGAGCATGATGGGGCGTGCCCTAGGGCCTGATCAACGCCCTGTGGGGGCGCGATACGCTGTGCACCGCGGCCAAGGGTTTTATAGTGTGCGGCCGGAGCAGACTCCTTGCGGGAAGCGGAGTGCCTACTCGCAGCATTGGCGATAGAGTTGCGTAGAGCCTAACGTTACTGTGACTCACATGGAATGCAAACTGAAATATGTGGTTTTTCCCGAGGACGGGGTATTCGTTGCACGCTGTCTCGAGGTCGAGGTGACGAGTGATGGGCCGACCGAAGAGAAAGCCGTGACTAGCCTGCAAGAGGCGCTTGAGCTTTATTTCGAGGGAAACGAAATCAAGCCCTCAGACCTGCCACGTCGAGCCTACCGGTTCGGGGAGATGGCTGTTCGTACCTGAACGCCCCAGTCACCACCTTGGCAGAACTGCCCAGATTCAGTTCGTCAAAATCGGCTTTGTGTGGAGATCCGCATCAGGCCGATAAGCTTGAGGTGCACCCTCAGTTCATCAGCAAAGCTTTGCTGGCGAGCAAACCTATCCCGACTGCATCATATCACGGCCGATTTGGCCAAGCTGTCCGGCGTATCTTCCGTACTGTTCAGAACAAATCCAATAATCCCCAGTTGTGGTAATCGAATAATCCCACTCACTGACCAGAAGAAAGGAAAATCACTTCCAGAAAAATGCCGCCTTCTGCGCCTCAGTCCGCAGCTGGCAAAAACAGCAAAAGAGGATTGTCCGGCGCGGCCTCGAAACCGAAACGGCGATAGTATGCGGCTGCCTGCTCATCGAACGCGTCGACGAACAAGCCAATCCCTCCCGCCTCGGCATAGATGCGCCGCGCCCGCGTCAGGGCATCGACGAGCAAGAGTTCCCCCAGCCCCTTGCCCTGATATTGCCGGTCGACCGCCAGTCGGCCCAATCGCACGCCGGGGATGCGGCGCGGTAACTTCTTGCGCCAAGCATTCGGCAGATGCCGGTTTTCGAGTTCGGCCAAGGTCAGTGCGTAGTAGGCGCAAATGCGGACCGGTTCGTCCTCACGGATGACGACGAAGGTTTTCGACAGCCCTTTGTCCTGATGCTGGCGCGCGACCCGCCGCAACCAGTCGTTCAGTTCCTGGCGGCCACAGTCGAACCCCTGCCGATCATGGCTCCCAGTTGAAGGCAGTACCTGCATCGTCTCGCTTGGCTTTCTGATAACGCTTCATGGCAGCCTTCAACTTGGCGTTCGGCTTGGGCGGGTTTTCCATCAAGTCGAGCAGCCAGTTCCAGTCGCGTGGGCTGAGGCGGATGACCTCCTCGCGCTCGATGACTTCCTGGGCTTCTTTCAGCGCGGCCTGTACCAGAAACTGATTGACTGTCGCGCCAGTCAGTTCGGCGGCACGGCAAAGCGTCTCGTACACCTCGTGCGGAACCCGAGCGCCGATGCGGTCTGGCTTGGCCACTGCGGAACCCATATCAACCTCCAACAATCATTCGAACGTTCAGTGTATCACTGTCGCCATTTTGACGCCACAATGACCAATCAACAAACGATAGCTTGGCTTTCGTAAGCGTCCGAGCACGGCCGTCTTGACGCTCAGATGCGGGACCGCGGTGTGTACAAGGCCGTCATCGATGCCTGCACGCCGGCCATCGAGACACAAGCCTGTTGTCATCGGAAACCATCACGGGACACGGGCCCGGCCCATCTTGCATCGGCAAGGTTGAAAACCCTGCCCTTGTCGTCCTCCACCAGCATGACTTCCCGACCGGTCGTCGCCAGAACGAATGCCCCGACGGCTTCGAGGATGTCATCACCGATCATGAAATCATACTCGCCCTCCAGATGGTCGTAGCTCCAGGATCCGTCCTCGGCCTTCTTCAGGGTCATCGTCGCGAGCGGCCACCACAAGTCGGGCGGCTTCCTGACGGAAAAGGCCTGGATCTCGCCCGAGCGGCAGCGCTCGAGATAGGTCTTGATGCAATGGCCCAGCACAGCGCTTTCCAGCATGAGCGCCCTGCGGCTGCGCAGCGGCACGATGCGATAGCCGCCGATTTCGGTCTCCTCCGCAATCGACGGCCATTCGGCCGGCGCGGGTGAATCGCGCTCTCTCCACATCCATATCTCCTCCTGCTTTGCCTTCCAGTCCTGGGGCTGGCCATGCAGCTCAAGCCAGCCGCGAGTCTTGAGATAGTCATTGAATGTCTCGTCGAGATGGTGGCCGGTCGAGAAATACCAGCGCACCGGCGCCATCATGGCTTTCCTGACGAACTTCTCGACGGCGTGCTGGCTGTTGGGCAGCCGGTAGGCGGCGATCGTGCAGGCGCCCCACAAGGCCCTGAAGAAGTTGGGATGGACAAAATCGAGGCACTGCCCGGGGATGCCCCACTCCGGCATGGAGCGGACCAGGGCGATCGGCGGCAGGAAATTCCCGCCCATTCCGCAGGCATCGAGCAGGTTCAGGTAGGTGATGACGTTGCGAACGCTCTCCTCCGGCCGGGCGTCATCGATCCAGGTCGGGCCGAGCATTTCGAAGACGACATCACCGTATACGCTGCAGGGTTTCCAGGCGCTGGGTCGCAGGCCCCGGGGTTCGAGCCACCGCATGAGATCACCACCGAAATCCGGCCAGGGACTTCTCGGGGGCAGCAGCCGCTTGTCCGGATCATCGACGAGCCGGTCGTGCCAGGCCACGAGTCTGTCGAAGCGATTGGCAAAAAACATTTCAGCCACCTCCCGATAGGAAGATCCGCGGCCGGAAGCGGCCCCGGACGGGCCATGCCAGACGGGTATCCGGACGGCCATTCATGAACCATAATTTTACTACGGAAGCGCCCTCAAAAGAAGCCTTTGCGAAGTGGGCGATCACGCGGAATGCCGCGCCAGTCGGGCGTTTCCGAGGTATAAGCAAGTCTGTTGGTGGTAGCCGGATGGGGCGGTTTTCTGATGGTTTTCGGGGGGGCGGGAGCAGCGGGAAGGCGCTGTTTTCGTCGGTCCGCGGCAGCCGGAATTGCGGCGAATTCTTCCCGCGCTGCCGCCCGCCCCGCGAAGCTTAATTTCATAGAATTAAGGCCGAAATTGCGGCGAAAACCTCCCCGCACAGCCGCTTCAGGCCCGGGTGTCCCAGCTCATCGGCGAGGCGATCGGCTGCCAGCGATCGCCTTCCTTCGACAGGCCGAACAGGCTGTCGTTACCCGAGGCGGCATGGGCGCTGAGGAGGCTGGCGAACCAGCGCTTGCGGGGCGGCACATGGACCAGAAGCCCCAGGGCGCGCTCAAACTGCCCGAGCTCGCGCAGCGCCTCGGCCAGCAGGAACCGCTCGTCCGTCACCGCCGGATCCAGCAGGTCGATCAGATGCGACAGGTTGTCGTCCAGGTAATTGCGCCAGGCGACATCGATGCTGGGCCGGGGGCGCAAATGCCCGGTCCGCCAGGCATCGTTGAGGTGCTGCCACCAGGCGACGCGGATGAACTTTTCCGCGGCGGGATCATCCTTGGCGCGGAAGGCCAGGCTCATCCAGTCATCGCTGTCTGGCAGGAGCGCGGCCGGGACCGGCGCGGCCCCGGCCGCCTTGCGCTCCAGCCGCTCCAGCCCGCGAAAGGCGAAGGCCTGCCGGCAGGAAGGGCACACGCCGTGGGTGCGCAGGGACGGCAGCGCGGCGCTGTCCATCTTGCCGTCCGACCAGAAGCGGCATCCCTCGGCGCTGTCGATCACCACCGGCGAGATGGTCATCGCTTCGCCGCAGGCCGGACACCGGCGCAGATGCAGCTTGCCGCGGGAGGCGCGCGCCTTGCGCCGCCTGTCACTTTGCGGGTTCGCGGTCAAGATCGATCCTTCCTTGCTGTCGCTTCACTTCCGGCAATGGGCGTCTTGAGAAGCTCGGACAGGCTTGCCAGCCGGAGGCGGAGCGTCAAAGGTGTTGACGTCCACCCAGAATTGACCCACCTGGAGGGGTAATTTTCATCCAATTT
>CAZCOS010000061.1:0-13349 GCA_964500605.1 uncultured Sterolibacterium sp. | reverse complement strand
TCGGCGCGGGCGGCGAGCTGTGTGTCGTGGGTGACGACAATGATGCTGGTTCCAAGACGTTCGTTGAGCGAAAGCATTAACTCGAAGACGGTTTCGGCGGTGTGGCGATCGAGATTGCCTGTGGGTTCGTCCGCCAAAACGCAGGCGGGCTGGGTCACCAGTGCCCGGGCAATGGCAGCACGTTGACGCTCGCCGCCGGAAAGCTCGCCGGGACGGTGGCTCAGGCGGTGTCCGAGGCCGACTTCCTTGAGAATCTGCGCGGCGCGTTCCTCGGCTTGTGCCAGGGGCATGCGGCGAATCAGCAGGGGCATGGCCACATTTTCCACCGCCGAAAATTCCGGCAACAGATGGTGGAATTGATAGACAAAACCCAGACTTTCATTGCGTAAGCGGCCCCGCTCGGTTTCGGAAAGGGTGGTAAGCTCCCGGCCCAGTACACTGACTTTCCCTGCCGTCGGCCGGTCGAGCCCGCCCAGCAGATGCAGCAAGGTGCTCTTTCCGGAACCGCTGCTGCCGACAATGGCGATGCGCTCACCCCTTGCAACCGTCAGGTCGATTTCGCGTAAGACCGGCACTTCGCTACCGGCTTGCCAGTAGGATTTTTTCAGCCCCTGGCAGAAGATGGCGTGGTCATTCATAACGCAGGGCCTCCGCCGGGTTCACCCGGGACGCACGCCAACTGGGGTAGATGGTTGCCAGCAGGGTCAGGATGAAAGAAACGCCGGAGATGATGACGACATCCGGCCATTGCAGTTCCGAAGGCAGCTCGGAGATGTAATACACGTCCTTGGCGAGGAATTGCGTCCCCAGCAGCCGCTCGATGGCCGGAACGACTACGTCGATGTTGAGTGCCAGCGTCACGCCACCTGCCACCCCCAGAACCAGACCAATGACGCCGATCAACGCGCCCTGGACGATGAAAATCTGCATGATGCTGCGCGGCGAAGCTCCCAGGGTGCGCAAGATGGCAATGTCGGCCTGTTTGTCGGTCACCGCCATGACGAGGGCGGAAACGATGTTGAAAGCGGCGACGGCGACGATGAGCAGCAGGATGAGAAACATCATGTTCTTTTCGATGGCCACGGCCCGGAAGAAATTGGCATGGCTGCGTGTCCAGTCGGAAATGAATACGTCTGAATCGATGTAATGCAATAGCTCACGGGCAATACGCGGCGCGGCAAAGAGATCGTCCGTTTTCAGTCGCACCCCGCTGACGCGGTCATCGAGGCGATAAAGACGCTGGGCATCATTCATGTGAACCAGAGCCAGCCCGGAATCGAATTCGTACATGCCGACTTCAAAAATGCCCGTGACCGTGAATTGTTTGAGGCGCGGCAGGATGGCCGCAGGAGTCACCATTCCCTGCGGGGCGATCAGCGTGATCTTGTCACCGATCGACACCCGCAAGGCATAAGCCAGTTCGGAACCCAGAATGATGTGATAAGCCCCGGCTTGCAGCTCATTCAGGTGACCGACTTTCATGTGCTTCTCGAAGTCGGCCACCTTCTCTTCGGCATCGGGCAGGATGCCACGCACCATGACGCCGCGCACTTCCTGATCGAAGGAGAGCATGCCCTGTTCCTGCACGAAGGGGGCGGCAGCCTGCACCCTGGGATGCCGCACGGCCTGCTGCATCACGCTGTTCCAGTCCAGCAGTTCTCCGCCGGTTCGCGCCGCCCCTGTCACCTGCACATGAGAGGCCACACCGAGAATACGGGTGCGCAACTCGTGCTGGAAACCGTTCATGACAGAGAGAACGACAATCAGGGCGGCCACGCCCAGGCCGATACCCAGCGTTGAAATCAGGGAAATAAAGGAAATAAAGCCATTGCCCGAGCTTTTTCCTTCTGTTTTGCGCTTTCTGGCGCGCGTGTAGCGCAGGCCAACCCACAGTTCGTATTTCATCGCCCTATGTTAACATGTCCCGATGCCTCCCCAGCTTGTCCAGCTCGTTCTGCCCGGTCTGCTCTGGCCGCGGCCGCTCCTGCACGAAACCGCCGCCGATCTCGATCTGCCCGCACTCTCCTGGCTGCTAGGCCGTGCTCGTCTTCAATGGCAAGCCGGACAATCCCCGGAAGCTGCGCTGTGCGCGCTTTTTGAGATTCCACCCCGCTCCCTTAGCGATGCCCCTTCCGAAAATTCCGGCAATTCTTCTGAATATCCCTTTGCGGCACTGCGAAGACTGGGTGAGGTCAATTTTTCCAACCCTGTAAAAGAGGAAAATTTCTGGCTCTGCGCCGACCCGGTTCATCTGCACGTTGAAAAACGGCGCATGACGCTTCCGACCCAGACCAGCCCGGCCACCGATGAAGAAATGCAGGCTATTGCCGCCGCCCTCCACGCTCATTTTCAGGCGGAAACAGACAGCCCCCCCCCTATTTTTACCTTCCATCCCGCCACTCAAGGCCGCGCCTATCTTCGCCTGAAACATTGCCCAGCCATCGCCACTGCCCCGCCTTCTGCCGCCATCGGTTACGACGCCATGTTGCCCCAAGGACCGGATGCACAAATCTGGCGACGGCTGGTCAATGAAATGCAGATGGTTCTGCATGCCCTGCCCTTCAATGAACAGCGCGAGCAAGAAGGAAAACCTCGCCTGAACGCACTCTGGCTCTGGGGAGCAGGAGCCTTGCCGCCCCCTCCTCAACACCGATCTTTCACGGCGGCCTATAGCGGCAGATCCCCAGGAGCCCTGTTGCACGGACTGGCGCGCTGGTCCGATATTTCAGCGTCCATCCTGACCCCCACCTCATTTGCGATGCTGACCTCTTCCGCCCATGAACGCATACTGCTCCTGCTGGATACGTTGCAACAGCCCGCCCGGCAATTCGATGCCCTGGACTGGCGCGAGGCTCTGGTGAAACTCGAACGCGAATGGCTGGAGCCCTTGCAACAGGCATTCATGAAGGGAAGTATCAAAAACCTGCATCTGTTCATCCCCGGCGACGAAGCCAGCCTTTCGCTCGAACTGGAGCCCTTCTCGCGCTTGGCCTTCTGGCGTCGCCCTTGCCCCCTCTCCCGACTTCCGCTTCACGAAATGCCATCATGACCCGCATCGCCACCCGCCGTATTCCCACCCGTACCAGCCTGCTGCTCGAACAGCAGGGCTTGCATCCGCTGCTCGCCCGGCTCTACGCTGCACGCGGCATCCGCCATTCGTCCGAACTGGAAACCGGCTTCAACAAGCTGATACCGCCTGATCGCCTTCGGGGTGCGGAAGAAGCCGCACGGCTGCTCGCCGATGCGCTGGAAAACGACTGGAAAATGCTGATCGTCGCCGACTACGACTGCGACGGAGCCACGGCCTGCGCCATTGGCCTGCGCGCTTTGCGCCTGTTCGGTGCACGTCAGGTCGATTATCTGGTTCCCAACCGCTTTGAATATGGCTACGGACTGACACCGGAAATCGTTGAGCTGGCCCATGCGCGCAAGCCGGAACTGCTCATCACGGTCGACAACGGCATCGCCAGCGTCGCCGGCGTCGATCGGGCCCGCGAACTGGGGATGCGTACCCTCATCACTGACCATCATCTGCCCGGCGAAACCCTGCCGCGAGCCGATGTCATCGTTAATCCCAATCAACCTGGCTGCAGCTTTCCCAGCAAGGCCCTGGCGGGCTGCGGCGTCATGTTCTACGTCATGCTCGCTTTGCGCGCCGAGCTCAGAAAGCGCGGCGCGTTCAAGGACGCACCGGAACCCAATCTCGCTACCCTGATCGATCTCGTAGCACTGGGAACCGTGGCGGACGTGGTCCCGCTGGACCAAAACAATCGCATCCTCGTGGCCCAGGGGCTGGCTCGCATGAGGGCGGGGCGGGTGCAACCGGGTATTGCCGCCCTCTTCCGGGCGGCCGGACGGCGTTTGGAAGGTGCTGTCATTTTTGATCTCGGCTTCGCGCTGGGCCCGCGCCTCAATGCGGCCGGACGGCTGGCCGACATGTCGCTGGGGATCGAATGCCTGGCCACCGAAGACGCGGCGCGCGCACTCAACATCGCCCAGGAACTCGACGCACTCAACCGCGAACGTCGCAGCATCGAAGCCGACATGCAGAATGACGCGTTGATGCTGCTGGAAGAAATCGAAGCCCAGGAAATGGAAGAACCGGACAACCCAGAAGAAAATGGTCAGGCGGTCTTCTCACGCGCCAGCATCACGCTTTTCGACCCGGAATGGCATCAGGGCGTCATTGGCATTCTGGCCTCGCGCATCAAGGATCGCCGACATCGCCCCACTTTCGTTCTCGCACGAGGCAATGAAGGCGAGCTAAAGGGTTCGGGGCGTTCCATCCCCGGCCTGCACCTGCGCGACGCGCTGGACCTTGTCGCCAAACAGCACCCTGACCTCCTCTTGCGCTTTGGCGGCCATGCCGCAGCAGCGGGCATCACCATTCGTGAAGACGATCTGATGTTGTTTGAAGAAGCCTTTGAACAGGTCTGTCGGCAGTGTCTTTCCCCGGCCGAGCTGACCCGGACGCTGGAAACCGATGGTGCGCTGGAAACGGCCCACATGTCGCTCACCGCAGCTCGCCTGCTCCAGGAACAGATCTGGGGGCAAGGCTTTCCACCACCCCTCTTTGACGACGTATTCGAAGTGGAAAGCCAGCGTATTCTCAAGGAGAAACACCTCAAGCTCACACTCTCCAAAAACGGCGCGCGCTTTGATGCCATCCAGTTCAACTTTGCCGAATCCGTCCCGGATCGCATTCGCGCCGTCTACAAGCTCGATGTCAATGAATTCAACGGGGTAGCCAATGTTCAGCTCATGCTGGAACATCTCGAACCGGCCTAGGGAAACACTGATTCATTCCGGATTCTGCGTGCGGAAACACCAAGTCCTCCGCTGTATCGATGTCCAGCAAGACGGCATCATCTTCCATTTCAATCTCCACCACTTCGTCGGCAAACTGCTGCAATAAAGTACGCGCGCCCTGGTCACCTTCGAGCGTTTGCATCTGCAAAAAATGACAACGCGGCCAGAGGACGGGGTTGCCCCGCTTTCCATGACAGGTGGGAACAATGATGGGAGTGTGGTCCGCAGAGTGGGCATGATGGGCATGAAAAGCGTAGGCAGTCATGAGCTTTTGCAGATGCGACGGGCGCAAATACGGCATGTCGCCCAACATCACCAGTACCGCCTCCACCGTTTCCGGCAGGGCCGACACGCCGCATCGCAGCGAACTGGCCATGCCCGAGGCGTAATCCGGGTTATGGATGAAAACAGGAGAAAAGGGCGAAAGCACCAAGCGCACCGCTTCGGCCTCATGCCCGGTGACGACGATCAATGTATGTGGCGATGCGGCATGGGCGGCTTCGGCCACCCGCCGCACCATGGGCACACCATCGACGGCCATCAACAGCTTGAATCCCCCTTTCATGCGCCGTGAGCAACCCGCCGCGAGGATCAAAATGGCGATGCGCGGTGGTTCGGCACGCTCAGTCATGGCGGCATTCTTCCTGCGGCCAATCCGGAAAGGGGCCAGGGGCATGACGGATGAGCCCGCCGACCCCCATTGCCGCAAAGCTTCGCGCATCCAGCGGCAAACCGGCGTGCAGACGCTGCAACACCCAATCCACCCCGTTCAAACGCTGGGATCGGGCGCAGCCCGGCAACACCAGCAAGGGAACTTCCTCAAGTCTTGCCAGCAGCAGCATATTGCCCGGCTCGACCGGCAGACCGAAGCGTTCAATGAATCCCCCTGCCTTTGTAATGGCCAGTGGCACGGTGTCACGCCGGTCTTTCGTCCCCGCCGCGCCGCTAATGAGGATCAGCTCGCAACCCTGCGCCTTTGCGCGGCCCAATGCCTCGGCAATATCCGCCGTTGCATGCTGGCAGATTTCCTCAAAAACCAGTGTGCTGCCGGTGAGCGCCAGACGCTGCTGCATCGCCACGCGAATCGGTGCGGGTGTTTTCACAGGCTGCCCCGGAAGCGTCGTCACGATGAGCCCAGCCCGATGGGGAATCCATTCTGCACCCTTCAGCGGTGAAACAGGGATTTGCTGCCGACAAGCCTCCAGGAGGGCACGCGGTACGCCGCAGGGGATGATCTTCACCGTCGCCACCACCTGCCCCGGGCGGATGAGTGCGAAGGGTGGCAAGGTTCCAATGGCAATGGATTCATCCAGCAGATTGACCGCGATAATGCGCTCGGGATCGACCTGCAGCAGTCCGGCGACTTCCGAGTGCACATTACATCGCCCCCCTTTGGCCGGTCGCATCACGAGATTCGGGCCACAAAGCCGTTGCGCCACCGCGCTGGCCGCCTCGTTCTCCGGCACATCTTCCGGCCCCAAACGAGCTCCGCTGATTCGCTCGACGCCAGCCGCCTGCAAAACAGACACTTCTTCCGGCCCCAGGAATTGCCCTTTGCGAAAACGGGCCATCGGCGTTGCAAGGCTATGCGCCAGCATCACGCCTTCAGCGTCCGCAACAGGAAAATCTGAAAATTCAATCATCGATACGCTCATCCTTTTTGCCACCTCCCCTCGCCCCCGAAAACCTTCGGTTTGCTGTGGCACAACAGAAACAGCAGCGCATTTTCCCGCATGTTCCCATTTACACAAAAAACATTTCCACGCTCACAACGGCATACAATGAACGGTGCAATCCGCTGTTCATCCACGCTCGCTTTGAGCGATTCCTCTTTCAGGCCACCATGAAACCGGACGCGAACCACAATCCTTCCGAAGTCGAGCTCCTTTTACAGAAGGACCCGGAGACGCGCCTGAAAATCCGCGCGCTGATGGATCTCACTGCTCGGGTGGCCAATGGGATCTACATCTACCTCATTCTCTGGCTGGTCATCACGGGCGTGGCCGGGTTGCTGGCCGCGCTTCCTGTTTTCACCCTCTCCTGCGCGCTTTGGCTGGGATCGCTTGCCGTTAGCCGTCACATCCTCTCCCGACACACGGCCTTCCTGCTCCTGCACCACTTTGCCCCGGCCCGATTTGCCCTGCGCGCCTCGGTGCTTCTCAATGGCATCAGCTGGGGGCTGCTGACCGCCGCCAGCATCCTCTGGCCTGCGCTGGAACCGATCCGCATTCCCATGATCATCGTCGCCCTCGGGCTCTGCTCGGCGGGGAGCATGGCCATGGCTATTGATTCCTTTCTGCGCTACTGGTTTCCCGTCACCGTCATCATCCCGGTTTCCATCGCCGCAGCCAGTGAGCCTCATCAAGGCAATCTCCTCCTGGCCTGTCTGATTGCCGTCTACACGGTCTACATCATGACCACCACGGGCATCGTACACCGCGACTACTGGCGGGCGGCCCGTGCAACAGCCGAGCTCGAACGCGCCAGTCAGACCGATGCCCTGACCCAGGTTTCCAACCGCATGTGTTTCGACCAGGAATTCCAGCGTGAATGGCGTCGGGCACGCCGCAGCAACGAAGGTCTGGGCATCCTCATGATCGACCTCGACCATTTCAAGTCCATCAACGACACCCATGGCCACCCCGCCGGGGATGCCGTCCTGAAAAGCGTCGCCGCCACCATTCGCAAAATGCTGCTGCGTGCTGGTGATTCCGTTGCGCGCTATGGCGGCGAAGAATTTGTCGTCCTGCTGCCTCACACCAATCTGGAAGGGACCCGCGCGGTCGCTTCGCGCATTCTGAGCCAGGTTGCGGCGCAGCGCATCACCGCCTGTCCAGGTACGGCCAGCACACCCGCGGTCGAATTGAACGTCACCTGCAGTATCGGCTTTGCCTGGGCGTCTCCAGAAACCAACACCCCCGCCGATGCGCTACTGAAACAGGCCGATGATGCCCTCTATCAGGCCAAGGCTCAGGGCAGAAACCGGGTCTGCGAAGCAGAGAAATTGTCCTAAGCCCCGTCCATTCCGGAAGAAACCACCTTGCAAGCCTCCTCCCCTCCCGCTTCCGAAAACTCTCCCTTGCACCTGGCCGGTCTTTCACCCGCCTATTTCGGAATGGTCATGGCCACCGGCATCATTTCCCTTGCGGCCTTCAAGCTGGAACAGCCCTTGCTCGCAAAACTGCTGTTTGGCCTGAATATCGGCATGTATGCCAGCCTCTGGCTGCTGACGCTGCTACGGGTTATCCGTCACCCCCGAAAGATGTTCGAAGATCTGACAGACCATCTGCGTGGGCCGGGTTTTTTCACGCTGGTCGCAGGAACCAGCGTTCTGGGGAGTCAGTTCATCGTCATGGCCGGCAGCGAACAGATGGCCACTGCACTGTGGGTCGTGGCTCTGGTGCTCTGGCTGGGCTTCACCTACACCATCTTCGCCGGGCTGACCATCAAGGAACACAAGCCCACACTGGATCGCGGCATCAACGGGGCCTGGTTGCTGGCCGTAGTCGCCACCCAATCCATTGCTGTCCTGAGTGCCCTGCTTGCTCCTCACTTTGACCAGCCCAGCCGCCTGGAGCTGAATTTCCTCGCCCTATCCATGTGGCTGTGGGGAGGCATGCTCTACATCTGGATGATGTCGCTCATCTTCTATCGCTACACCTTCTTCACCCTTGCGCCGGGCGATCTTTCTCCACCCTACTGGATCAACATGGGTGCCATGGCGATTTCCACCCTTGCCGGCTCCTTGCTCATCAACAATTCCTCCCACGCCCCCTTCCTGCTCTCGCTGATCCCATTCATCAAGGGTTTTACGGTTTTTTACTGGGCCACCGGCAGTTGGTGGATTCCCATGCTCATCATCCTCGCACTCTGGCGACATCTCTATCGACGTTTTCCCTTTCGCTACGACCCACTCTACTGGGGGGCCGTCTTTCCACTGGGCATGTATGCCGCCAGCACCAACGAGATGATTCACGCCATGGGTTTCGGCTTCCTCGCCAGCCTGCCGTCCTTGTTTCTGGGCATTGCCCTGCTTGCCTGGATCGTGGTCTTCACTGGTCTGCTACGGCATCTGTGGCGACACGCCCAGCGGCTGCGTATCTGAGACCCGGCGGCCGGTCTGCCGTATCCCTATAACTCAAAGCGTCAGCAGGGTCAGACTGCCGTAATCAACACTCGCGGAAAGCCAAGCTTGCGCTGACGAATTTTCGGATTTTCCGATGAGCGTCTTGATAACACCCGCGTGGGTCACAAGAATGACTTCCTCATGATGCGGCCCGACCTCAGCCAGAAAATCATCGAGCCTTGCCTTCATGGCATTTACGGATTCACCACCGGGCGGAACAAAGCCAAGAGGGTCAGCAGCCCATTCGTTTAAGGCTTCAAAGCCGATCGCCTCCCAGGTTTGCATTTCCCAGCGTCCGAAATGCAGCTCCTGCAGGCGCGCATCAATGCGCGGAGCAGGATGCAAAGCCTTTGCCAGTTCCAGACAGCGACGCAGGGGGCTGGAAAACAGGGGAACATTTTCCAGCAAGCCCTGCAAACGCGCTCGCAACAAGGCGGCCGTTTCTTCGGCAGGAAATCGCAAGGCCAGATCGCTACGACCGTAGCAGATCCCTTCCTCGACCAGCGGAAGGGGATGACGAATCAGATGTAAGCGCATAGCAGTCCAATATAAAAAAGGATTTCAGCGATTTGCTGCGTCGCGCCCAGACTGTCGCCCGTGTAGCCCCCCAGCCGCAAGCGGAAATAGCGCGTCGCCAGCACGGCCACCAGAATGACGGCCACCAGCCCACATACCGCTGCCTGCCAGGGCAAGAGAAAACAAGGGCATAGGCCGAAAACAGCCGCCCAGGCGAGCGTACGGCTGTCGATGAACTGAACCAGCGGTTTGGACTTGCTGCTGTCGTCTTCTCTAGCGTAATCCAGCCGGTGCATGATGATGACGGGAACGAAACGTGAAACGGCGTGCCCGGCGATCAGTGCAAAAGCCAGAAAAGGCGGGGCCGCCTGTGCATCGAGCTCAAAGAGGGCGTTGAACTTGATGAGCAGGGCCATGCTGACCCCAATGGCCCCATAACTGCCAATGCGCGAATCTTTCATGATGGTGAGAATTTGCGCCCGACTCCAGCCCCCACCGAAGCCATCGCAACTATCGGCCAGCCCATCTTCATGAAAGGCCCCCGTGGTCAGGAGTGTGGTCACCATACCCAGCAGGATGGCGATGGAAACCGGCAGGATCAGGGCTGCCGCTTCCGTGACCATCGCGCCAATGGCCCCGACGATCACCCCCACCAGTGGAAAATAACGGGCGGCCTGATCCAAGCCGATCTGGCTGTGACCGACCTGCGCCGGAACCGGGAGGCGGGTGAAATACCGAACCGCCGCCCAGAAGGTTTCCAGCGTCGCAGCCATGCTCATACTTTGTCCGAAACCCCAGCCGACTCGAAGCTGGCCATCTGATTCATGAAAGCACAAGCGGCCCGGAGCAAGGGAAAAGCGATTGCAGCCCCCGTGCCCTCACCCAGTCGCATACCCAAATCCAGCAGGGGGCTCACGCCTAGCGCAGCATGCTGATGACGGTGACCCGGCTCCTCCGAGCGATGGGCAAACACGCAAAAGTCCAGCACCGCCGGTTGAAGCCGCCAGGCGACAAGCAGTGCCGAAGTCACGATGAAACCGTCGACCAGTATCACCATGCGCCGCCGGGCAGCTTCCAGCATGGCTCCGCTCATCATGGCAATTTCAAAACCGCCGAAATGCGCCAGTACCGCAAGCGCGTCTTCCCTGGAGCCGGTGTAATGCGACAGCCCCTGTGCCAACAGGGTACGTTTTCTTTCCAGCCCGGCATCGTCCAGCCCTGCCCCCCGCCCGACGGCCTCACCCAGAGGCACACCGGTAAGGCAGTGCGTCAACAAGGAGGCCGAGGCCGTGTTGCCGATGCCCATTTCCCCAAAGCCCACCGCATTGCAGCCGGACTGCGCGAGGCTTTCGACAAGGTTCGCTCCCTTTTCCATCGCCTGAAGGCATTGGTCAGGTGTCATGGCCGGACCATCGAGCCAGGAGTCCGTACCGCTCGGGCTGATCTTCGCGTCGACGAGATCAGGACGATTTCCAAAATCGTGCGCCACACCGGCATCGATGACTTTCAGCATCACCCCCGCTGACTGAGTCAAAGCATTGATGGCTGCACCGCCCGCCAGAAAATTCTCCACCATCTGCCAGGTGACATCCTGAGGGTAAGGCGAAATCCCTGCCCGCGCAGCACCATGATCCGCGGCAAAGACCAGCACGGTGGGTGCGTGAAGATCCGGCTTTTCTGTTTGCTGGATCAGGGCCAGCTGCAAGGCTAGGCTCTCTAACCGCCCGAGGCTGCCGACCGGTTTGGTCTTGCGATCAATAAAGTGTTGAATGGCGGCTGTGCGGGTGCGGTCCAGCGGCTGGACAGATTGCAAGACACGGGAGTTCGCGTTGAAATTCGCATTGAAATTCATTGAGGAATGCATCCGATTCTTCCTTTTCAAAAAGACGACAGCATCCGCGGAAGGTCCAGGTCTGCGGATTCAGTTCGTCATTCACGAAAATCGATGAGTCGGTCTTCTGGCTCGTGGATCATTCTCCGGCCACGCCTTCCCGGATGACTCCAGTGGCATCGTGTGACCTTCGTCCCCACTCACAGCGGCGGGCCCGCCACGGAATTGGGTTGCCCCGCACCGTGTTCCCCGGGGACATCCGTTTCCGGCTGGTTCCAGCTGGTTTGCGGACGCCCCCACTACATCGCGGCGTGGATTATAGTCAGCCTCCCATGAAATCCGACATCGAACTCATCCTTGGCGGCGCGCGTTCCGGCAAAAGCAGCTACGCGGAACAACGCGCCCTTGAAGCAGATTGCGAAGTGGTCTATCTGGCGACCGCTCAGGCCCAGTGCGGGGACGAGGAGATGCACCAGCGCATCGCCCATCACCGGCATCGTCGCCCCGCCCACTGGCAGACTATTGAAGAACCCTTGCATCTAGCCGAACGACTGCAGGAGCTCGCCCATTCAAACCGGCTGATTCTGGTGGATTGCATGACCCTATGGCTCACCAATCTGCTGCTGGGGCCGGGTCTGGAACCCGAGCGGAACAAGCTGCTGGATACGCTGCCCACCCTTCCGGGGCGGCTCCTTCTGGTCAGCAATGAAGTCGGCTGGGGCATCGTCCCTGAAAACGCCCTCGCCCGCCTTTTTCGGGATGAACAAGGGCGGCTGAACCAGCAACTGGCCCGTCTTGCCCAACGGGTAACGCTGGTTGCCGCAGGTCTGCCGCTTTCGCTGAAATAAACCGCCCGGGGTCGGAATGAAAAACGAGTGAAAAACGGGTCAAAAACCGTCAAGCCGACACCGGGCGGAACCGGGTGAAACCGGGATTGATTCAGGATTTCTCGAACAACAGCTGCCCCCGCTCGCCGCGGACGCGCACGAGATCCTTGGCAACAAACTGACCTTCCAGAATCTTCCGGGCCAACGGATTCTCGATGTGTTCCTGAATGGCACGCTTCAAGGGGCGCGCGCCGAAAACCGGGTCGAAACCCGCCTTGGCAATTTCCGCCAGCGCATCATCCTCAACCTGCAAACCGATTTCCAGGCGTGCAAGGCGGCGTTGCAGATAGCCCAGCTGAATTTTGGCAATCCCGGCGATGTTCTTCTCGTCGAGGGCATGGAAGACGACGATCTCATCAATGCGATTGACGAACTCCGGCCGGAAATGGGTTTTGACCTCGCCCATCACCGCCAGTTTGACGACCTGATAATCCGCCTCGGCCATGCTCTGAATCATTTGCGAACCCAGGTTGGAGGTCATCACGATCACCGTGTTCTTGAAATCCACGGTACGGCCCTGCCCGTCCGTCATGCGGCCATCGTCGAGCACCTGCAACAGCACGTTGAACACGTCCGGATGCGCCTTTTCGACCTCGTCGAGCAAGATCACGCTGTAGGGCTTGCGCCGCACCAGCTCGGTGAGATAGCCGCCCTCCTCGTAGCCGACATAGCCCGGGGGTGCACCGATCAGCCGCGCGACGGAATGCTTCTCCATGAACTCGCTCATGTCGATGCGGATCAGATGCTCTTCCGAATCAAACAGAAACTCAGCCAGGGTTTTGCAAAGCTCGGTTTTGCCCACCCCCGTCGGGCCAAGGAAGAGGAAGGAGCCATAGGGCCGGTTTTCGTCCGAAAGCCCTGCACGCGAGCGGCGAATCGCATCGGAAACCAGACGCACAGCTTCATCCTGACCAATCACCCGCTGATGCAGCCGTTCTTCCATCTTCAGGAGCTTGTCGCGCTCGCCTTGCATCATCTTGGAAACGGGAATTCCGGTTGCGCGCGAGACCACCTCGGCGATTTCCTCTGCACCGACCTGTGTGCGCAGGAGCTTGTTCGATTGATGGGCAGAATCGCCCGATTTTTCAGCGGCCTTCAGCTGGGCTTCGAGCTGCGGCAGCTTGCCGTATTGCAGCTCAGCCACTTTTTCGAGCTGACCCTTGCGCTGGAAATCCGCCAT
>CAZCOS010000060.1:0-13733 GCA_964500605.1 uncultured Sterolibacterium sp. | reverse complement strand
GCATCACTCCGGCGATCTCTCCCCGCTCGTGAACATTAACTGTGGCGATTCACAGATAGACCTCGTCACGCACCCTGCGTATATCACCAGGACCCGGAACTCTGCCGGGTGTGCACCACCGGATGAGCATCCCGTAGCTGCAATCGGAGTGGCCAGCGGCTCATGCCATCGACGCCAGCCTTGGCAGACGGGCCTCGTTATTGGCACCCTTAGAAACCGTACCTCCCACGTAACGCCATAATCCGAGTCCAGCCTGTCAATCGCACCAGTTATTGAGCCAGGCCGTCGCGGAGGTCTCTATGCCACCTCAGTAAGTAGAAGCGGTCAGCTCACGGAAGCCTCCGCTGGGGGGCGAGGTGCGCGTAGGTGTCTTGCGTAAGCCGTGTGGTTAGATAGTCGGGCCTATCGGCCACAGCCCGCCTCGCACGTGTAACCGAGTTGTGGTTTTCGGTGTGCAGCAGACACGCAGGACCACCAGGCCTCGATCCATCCGTTAGGAGATGTACCTCGTACCCAGTACCCACAACGTTGCGTAGGAGCAGTCTTCCGCTGCCTGGTAGCGCGAACACGGGGTCGTACCTGTTACGCCGGGCACGTTGATCGATCTCGTCCAGTTGAACGGCATCCGCCCATGCACCTCCCGCGATGACGTGAGCGACAAGGCTATTTTGACCGTCATCGGTAGGACACCAAAGTCCAGGGGTGGACGCGTCTATGGGAGTTGGAAGCTAGTCGATATCGGCCCCGGCAAGAGCACCAGGTCGACCTGCTGAAAGCCGGACGCGGTCAGCCGGCGCATGGCAGAGGAAGGAGGCGAAGCACAGGAATCACCCGCTGCCAGATGCCGGAGTGTCCTGAACCTGCTCCCGGTAGCCCAGGAAGGAATCAGGCACAAGGAAGGGGCACTGGTGTGAGTACCAATGCCCCCTTCGGATGAGGACTATCAGGACACCCGGCTGTTCCGGATGCCCCTCCCATCTCGCCCATGGATGGCTAGAACAGAGCTGTACCGCCGGTAGCGTGAGGACGCTGTTCCTGTGCCAAATCCGGCTTGGAGCTTACCCCTTCCTTGCGGCCGATGCGCCAGAAGTACACCGTCTGTCCCTGCTTCTTGATGCCGAGCCCGGAGTTCTTATGGCGTGCCCGCCACTGAATCATGGTCTTGTACAGGCGGTCCAGGTCTGCAGGCCCGAATTCTGACGTTATCTGGATCAGTCCCGTCGGTGCATCGCGCAGTTCCCTGAGGACCATTTGCGTCGTGCTTTCGTGCGCGCCCTCTGGCACCTTGTCCGGGATGCTGTCTATGACTTCGATTTTGTAGCGTGGCTTACGTTCCATAGGTACTCCTCAAGATCTCTTATCTATATCTACGTTATACTATCTAGAGATCTCAGATCGCCTGGGACCTGTAAGAATCCCGTGTGAGAATTGACACCAATTCAGCATTAAGGCTATTGAGCCTCGCTATCTACAGAGGTACCACTGGGTTACCCTGGGGACCGCCCGAATAGCAAATGATTGCTCGAAGTTGCAGCAAACAGACGGCGCTTTCGCAATTCAGGAGATGCAATTCCCAGGGCGGCGTCACATCTGAGCACTGCGCTCGCTCGCGTCGCTTTCATTCGCGCGAAAGATGCAGGAACGCCAGATGCCCGAAACCCGCTATATGTCTGTTCCATTACCCGGACCATGATTCAGGCTCTCGAGCAAGGGCCGGCCCGGGGCTTCGTGCGGAGTCCATCGCTTCCGAGGGGGCGTAGAGGAATTCGTACCGGTGCTGCGCCAGAGACCGACGTCTGGATTCTAGAATATGGCAGGGCGCGCGCGAGGCACGCGCCCCCTTCCTTCTCGACAGTTGCACCTGGAGAACTCCGAGAATAACCAACGGCTGCCTGAGCCATCGCGGGAAGGAGAGCCGGCCGTGTACACTCGGCAACCCACGCCCGCCTCAGGGCCATCACCTCACCCCACGGGACTCGCAGGTCCTGGCCTTTGCAGGTGAGACCAGCACCGAGGTGCTTACGCGGCTGGATCCTCCGGGGCAAGGAGCATCCCCAGGAGCCACCCCACTGCCGCAGGCGGATCATCCGCCGGAAACAGGACGTGCGCCTTCTCCAGTTCGTCTACGGATAGCTGGTCATCGGCACGATTCCACTGAACCTGTGCATACGTCGTCTCCGCTCACAGGAACGATTCCAGCCGGATGTTCTTATCGCCGAGGGCCCGCTCCCGGTCCTTGATAGTCTTGGCCAGCTCAATCTTCGGGTCGGTCTTGCCCTCGAGGTTTAGCAGGCCCTTGGGATCGACGAACGCGAGATTCTGCCTGGCGCCATCGACTACCCAGAACACGAAGTCCGGGTAGAAGTTGCCTGCCTCGAAGAAACCGAGACCTTGCTGCGGCTCCGATTCCGCAGGAGGAACAGTTCCTTCCCCGTGAGCACGCCCGGATTGCTCTGATGGTACTTGCGCACCGCTTCGACGAAGTCTCGCTCGCCCTTGTTGAGCCTGGCGTCACCCGGCGACAGCTCGCTCGCCGCCGCTTCCAGGGCGATGAGCGGCGTGTAGAGGTGCCTGTCAAAGCTGAAGCCACCAGTCCGTCCTTATGATGGTCCTGAGCAATTCCCGTGGCCATCTTCGTTCGGATCACATCGAGCTCAGCACCGGGAGGGAAATATTTGAAGCGGCTTCTGGGTGGCTGCCATCGCACACTGGGAGCCATGGTCGGCCGAGCACTATGCTAGATAAAGGCCGATGGATCTACCGGGAGCGCAACCGAGGATCCAGGGCGTCACGGAGCGAGTCACCAAGCAGTGCCGCACCTGCAATTGCTAGACTCACCGCGGCGATCGGAAATACAGCCATCCAAGGTGCAGTCGACATATACTGGCGCGCCTGAACACTGACCATGCCACCCCAGGAAGGTGCGGGCGGCGGTACGCCGGCACCGAGAAAGCTCAGTGTGCCCTCGGTCAGGATTGCGTATCCGAGGTTGGTCGTTCCGTAGATGATGATAATCGGGAGGACGTTGGGAAGCACATGCTGTCGTAAAAGTCGTGAATCGGCGCAGCCGAGAGCACGAGCGGACTCGATGAATTGCAGCGACTTGACCGATAAGGTCTGGGAGCGGACGACTCGCGAGATTGCCGGGATCTGAGTCAACCCGATGGCCAAAATGACATTCTGCATCGACGGCCCCAGCATGGCCATGATGGCGAGGGCTAGCACAAGCGAAGGGAAGGCCATCGCCATGTCCACGATGCGCATGACTACGGCATCCACCCAGCCGCCGAAGAACCCTGAGCAGAGGCCGATAAAGGCTCCGGCAACGGTACTGATCAGTACGCTCAGGAGGCCCACAGTCATCGAAGTACGGGCTCCCTGGACAACGCGGCTAAACAGGTCTCTGCCGAGGTTGTCGGTTCCAAACCAGTACTCTGACGATGGTGACTGCAGTACGCTACGGCTGGTCTCAACGGGATCGTAGGGAACGAAGAGCGGCCCGAATACAGCGAGGAGCGCGAAGAAGATTGTCAGAATGCCCCCAATTGCACCAAGAGGGTATTCACGTGCGAAGGCGAGGACGGCCCTAAGTGGCCCTTTGTTAGCATGAACGATTCGTTCGTAGACGGCTTCTGAAGCGATTGTCACGGCTGTGCTCTCGGCCAACTCCCTATCCCCCTACCTGTACCGAATACGCGGATCGACAACACCATAAGCAAGGTCGACCATAAGGTTGATGGAAACATATAGGAAAGCAACTACGAGCACCGCCCCCTGTACAAGTGTGTAGTCGCGGTGAGAGATGGCATCGAGCATCAGCCTGCCCATCCCTGGGAGCCCAAAGATCGACTCGATCACGACCGTCCCACTCATTAAGAATCCGAACTGGAGACCGATGATGGTCAACACCGGAGGGAGTGCATTCTTTAGGCCATGGCGAACGACTACGATAAACTGGCGCAGCCCCTTCGCCCTTGCAGTGCGTATATAGTCCTGCCTCAAGACCTCAAGCATAGTTGCCCGGGTCATCCTGGAAATACTGGCGGACAGCGAGAATCCGAGGAGAAGAGAGGGCAGCAACATCTGCTGGATATTCGCCACCGGGTCCTCGGTGAAAGGGTGATACCAAACCTCCGGTGACCATGCAAACCAGATACTGAAGAGCACGAGAGCGAGAGTGGCTAGGGCGAAGTTAGGAACCGCGAGCCCGAGAATGACGGTCACGCGTGTGAGATAGTCTACCCAAGACCCCTGCCAGACAGCAGAGACAACTCCTGCCGGGATGCCAATGATGATGGCAACGATGCCAGCGAGCAGTGCCAACTCGAGTGAGACGGGTAGCTTCGATTGGAGATCCTCCCTCACTGGCTTGTTCGTCCAAAGGGATCTCCCCATATCGCCCTGGATGAGGTTGGTCATCCACTTCTGGTACTGAACCGGGACCGACTCGTCCAAGCCAAGGTCTTTCTTCAGGTCGGCAATATCCTGCGGAGTCGCCCCGGGCGATTGACTAAGGCGCAGCAAGACGACATCACCGGGTACGAGGTGCATGATCCCGAATACAATGATCGAGACGCCGAGGAGCACCGGAATGAGAGCCACCAGTCGTTGCGCCGTGTAGCGTCTCATGCCGGTAATACTCTATATAGAATGTCACGGGATGCCATCGTTATCCCCCTTGAGGATTTCAGAACGCGCCAGGTTCAGGTGCTCCCGGTACGCCTTCTCAGCTCGCTCGCCGTCCCGAGCGGCCAACGCGGTGATAATCTCCGCATGTTGTGCCTGAGCTGTCCTAGACATTTCTTGCGTATATCGCCGAACGAGATCTTTGGTCGGATAATACTCACGGAAGCCTTCCAGTAGGCGGATAAGCTGGGAGTTGCCACAGGCTGAAAGGATCAGCCAGTGGAACTCCGCATTGCATTTTGCTCGCTCTTCGTACGAGTTGTGGTCGATGGCCCCGTCGCGATCATGGAGTACCTTGACCTGATGCAGCGTTTCCGCATCGATCGCTCCAGCAGCAAGCCGCACGGCATAACCCTCGAGCAGACAGCGAAGGTCGTAGATCTCTTCCACCTGACGTTCGTCAAAGTGGATAGTGAGCCCACTTCCGTCGAGTTCAACTAGCCCGTCCATCTCGAGCCTTGTGACTGCCTCGTGCACTGGGGTGCGGCTCAAGCCGAGGTGCCGGGCAAGCTGGATTTCAGTGAACCTCTCGCCATCCGCCAGGCCCCGATTAAAGATCGCCTGTTTAAGTGCGTGGTAGGCCTGGCGGCCGAGTGATTCACCTCTGCCAACCCGCTTGAGCCCTTCCATTCCTGTGGTTCCCCCGAAAACTATCGTCCTTTGAATTCCGGATCACGACGCTCAACGAACGCTTTCATTCCCTCCGCGATATCCTCGGTCTGGCCGACGACACTCATGTAGTAGCTCACCAGGTCGAGGTGCTCGGAGAAGCTCTGCTGGTCGTTCAGCAGCCACGCCTGCTTCATGAACCGCATGGCCACCGGCGCCCCAATTGCGAACGACCGGGCCATCTCTTTCGCACGGCTCATTAGCCCGTCCACCGGAAGTTCTTCCAAGGCCAGACCGATCGCCACCGCCTCGGATGCTTCGACCATGCGTCCGCTGAACAGCAGTTCGGCTGCACGCTGCGCACCCACAATCCGTGGAAGAAGCCAGCACCCACCTTCATCCGCAAGCAGCCCGCGGCGGATATAGAACATCCCGAACTTCGCGTTCTCACTACAAAGGCGGATGTCGCAGGCCAGTGCCAAGTCCATACCTGCGCCAATACAGTAGCCATTCACGGCCGCGATCGTCGGCTTGGGCAAGGAGCGGATCGCCTGTTGCAATCCATGTCGATACTCGTTCGCTTCGAAACGTGAGAGTGCGCCCCCTTCGTCATCGCCGGATTCAAGGCGATTGCTCCACGCCTTCACGTCCGCTCCGGCGCAGAACGCGCGTCCAGCGCCGGTTACGACGACGGCACGAACGTCGGTGTCATCGCGTAGCTGGTCGAATGCCTGTCCGAGTTCCTTGAGCATGGTCGGGGTACGCGCATTGAGCGCCTCTGGCCGGTTGAGTGTGACGGTAGCGACATGGTCCGCCACCTCGTAAATGATCTGCTCGTAGTTATGTGTCACCTTTTTCCCTTTCTGTTCTTGTTTTTGTCTTAGACCTAATCCGAACGCAAGTTCGTATCTTGTCGCAGTCGGAAGACAGCGAGAGCCGCGAGTACGGGGAGGATGCTGCAAGCCGCGAGGACGATGCCCGGGCTCGTAGCGTCTGCGACCGCACTAAGCGGGGCGACAACGAGCCCACCAAGCCCCTGGCTGAAGCCCAGAACGAGCCCAGAGACCATCCCGACGTTGCCGGGCATCAGTCGTTGAGATGTCGTCGTCAACAGCGGAAATGAGCCGTTAAGTAGGGCTCCCGAGACAACAGCAAACAGCCAGAGCCATCCGCCACTCGCCGGAAGGAGGCCCAACAGAAGCGGCGTCGACCCAGCCAGTGTCGCGGTGAGGTAGAAGGTTGGACGTGAACTGCGATCGGCTAAGAACCCAAGGCCAATCCCAGTCAATGCTCCGGCGAAGAACATGACGGAAATGACTCCGCCGACTGCAACATCACTCAAGTGCTTCTCACGAAGAAAGAATGGGAGGAGTGCGGTCAGGACAGATACTGTGATCGCGCGAAGGCTGACGACGAGGAGGATCGGCCAGAGCACGTCCCACTTGTGCCTCGCCTCGCCGAGGAAGCCGCGCGCTTGGGCGGGCCGTGCACCACGGCCCGTCTGTGCCGCCATAGACGTCCAGTACACCAAGATCGCAGCGATGGCACCAATAGTCAGCAGGATCGGCGTGCTGTGCAGACCCCACCGGTCAACGGCAAGCGAAACGATCAGAGGGCTGACGGCTAGACCGATATTGCCCCCAAACATGTAGATTGACATCGAACTGCCCTTGTTTGCCCCAGACGCGTTGTACACGGTCGATGCAGCCTGCGGGTGATAGGCGGCGGTACCGAGGCCACAGAGGGCAGCAAACAACAGTACAAAGGCATAATCAGGGGCGAGGCCGAGCATGCTCGCCCCAAATGCAGACACGCAGACACCGAAGATCGCAATCCAGGGTGCATCCCGTCTATCAGCAAAATGACCAAAATACGGCTGTAGGAGTGACGACGTAAGCATGTAACTCGTTGTTGCAACCCCGGCAAGCGTGAGAGAGAAGCCAAGCTGGATGGCAAGCAGGGGCATCAGATAGGGCACAAAGTTGGCGTACGAGTCATTTCCCAGGTGGCCAATGGTCATGCCGGCGATCAGGAGCCGGGACCGCCTTCCCTGTCGTTGCTCCGCGTTTAGCCGAGATTCACCGAGCTGGCCTATGCTCGCAGTTACCATTGGGCATCACCCAGATATGCGGGCATTGTCACAGGACTCGGGGTGACGGCACTCCCCATCACACTGCTCCAGGGCAACCTAGGCAATGGGAAAAAGACGCCGTTGGGGTGCTTGTACCACGGGATCGAAGGGGTACCGGGTCGCGACGGCTCGCCCATCACCTCCGCGACGTCGCGAACGGCCACGCTGCTGCAACCCTCGTTTGAGCAGGTGGCGAAACGCCATCGATTGCTCGACTCGTCCCACCCGGCCTCGATCGCCCTCGGCACCTCGCCGTACATCTGGAAGCGAGTAAGAGCGGTACGCATCAATGACAGTGCGGCTTCTTGTTGGCTCACTTCTACGACCGCACCACCCCCGGACCGGCTTCCCAGGATCGCGCCGACGGCCGCCCAGAGGGCAGCGATCGGGTCAGAGAAGTTCACGCCAGACCGGTGTGGCCGCCCCTCGGAATCTGTATAGAGCCAGCCGATTCCCGCACTCTGTTCAATTGTTGAACCGTACCCTGCTGCGGCACGATCCGGCCCACTAAGACCCATCGCGGGCATCGATACAACGGTGAGATTCGGACTCACACTCAAGAGGCGATCATGGCCCAGACCGAGTCGCTGAAGCGATCCTGGTAGGAAGTTCTCGATCAGCACATCAGCCCGCGCCGCCTGCTCAAGCAGCAGTTCACGATCATCCTCGCGCGAGAGGTCCGCCCAAGTGGCCAGCTTATTGCGGTCGTTGAGGATTGCATAGAAGTCCCTGTCCCACTGCTTACTACCACTCGAATAACTCCCAACGCGCTTGGCAGGTGCCGAGACTTTCAGTACCGAGGCACCAAGGTCCGCGAGGATACGAGCCGCCATCGGTCCGGCCCATACGGAACTCATGTCGATAACCCGCAGCCCGAGGAGGGGAGCCAAGTCCGTGCCCCCACTACGCGCGGGCATATTCGTGCGCAGTCCGTGCTGACGTAGGGGCAAGGCGGGCACCCTCAGTGTATCCACACTTCTGAAAGCATCCCGGGCCTCAAGATGCGGATCAGCCAGCAGCTGTCCGAGCGGAAGAACAGGGGCGCACGCTATGCGTGCATCGTGGCAAAACACGACAACCTCGCTTACCCGCTTCTCCAGTAGGCCTCTGACTAGATAGGCATTCAGCTCGTCTCGTTCCGAACACATGCCCCAGGCAAAGTCATTGAACTTCGCTGAGAGCATCTCTTCGCTCGCTAGGAAGCCAGCGAACGCATGCAACTGCTGCAGATCGCGCAAAGCAATGGCGACGATTCCATCGTGAGCGTCGTAGGGTCCCCAGCCTGCTCTACCCCACCAGTCCCCGGCCCGGCTCCGAATACTTCCGTCAACCGCGAACTGCAGCCCAGCTACCTCGGTCAACCCCGCAACAACGTCAGACAGCGATATCGAGACGAAGGATTCCCGCTGGCGACCGTAGCGGGTGGCGGCGATCGCTAACAGACCGTAGAGAGCGGAGCAGTACGCCGCAATGGGACTTCCGGGGGCGATGGGAGGCCCATCTAACTCGCCGGTTAGAGACGCCAGTCCGCCCAACCCCCAGGCGACAGCATCCTCAAATGCATGATCACACAGCCTATCTTGTGCAAGCCTGAACTCAACGGTTGCCGATCCCTCTGCCCATATGACTGTCAATGAAGCCAGCGGTGGGTGCAAGCTACTCTGGGCAAGCACCTCTTCGAGAGCACGGCCGCTCAGCGGTATCCCGGCACGAAGCACTTTCGCCCCCATATCCGAGAGCAGCGCTGCGAGCAATAGCGTGCTTGGCGCCTCGGTCGCGACCTCAACCCGGCAGTCAGAGAATGCGTTCCTTAGGCTCACCGCTGTAGACCTAGTCCTCGCTGCGCGATGATGTTCCGCTGCACCTCCGACGTTCCCGCGGCGATCGTCTCCGACAGCCGGTGCTCGTAGCGGCGCGGCCAGACGTTGAGCTGTTCCCGTTGCGCCTGAAAGCTCATCCCGAGCAGCACGGCTGCCGATGCAGCCACACGCTGGTTCAACTCTGAGCCGAACAGCTTTGCCACTGACGCCTCGTAATTCGGTATCTTGCCAGCGTTTTGCATCAGACCAACGCGGTACGATAGCAACCGGCCTACTTCAACACTGGTCGCAAGATCGGCCAGAACTATCCCGGTCCTGGGTGATCTGTCTGAGATGTTCTTGGCCAGCGACACCAGGTCGGCTACATCCCGGCGGCATCCGGCGATGCGCGCGATACCGGACCGCTCGAAGTCCAGCGTGGTCGTTGCAACGTACCAGCCTCGATTCTCCTCGCCAATTCGCTGCGCAACCGGTACCCGCACATCCTCGAAGAAGATCTCGGCAAACGGGGTATTATTGTCGAGCGCCTTGATGCCCCTCCGGGTCACCCCGGGGCTTTGAAGGTCAACGAGGAAGAATGAGATACCCCTGTGCTTGGGCGCCTCGCGATCGGTTCGCGCAAGAACGATCGCCCAATCGGCCTTGTGTCCGCCCGATGTCCAGATCTTCTGCCCGTTGAGTACGTACTCGTCGCCGTCGCGAACCCCGGAGGTTGAGAGCGAGGCAAGGTCGGACCCAGCGTTTGGCTCACTGAAACACTGCGCCCAGACCACCGAGCCATCGCTAATTCCCGGTAGGTAGGCAGCAAGCTGCTCATCGGAGCCGTATTGCATCAACGTGGGGCCAACAAGGTGTGTGCCGCACCACGAGCCCCCGGAAGGAGCCCGGTGATATGCCATCGCTTCGTTGAAGACGATCTGTGTCAGGACGTCCGCACCACCGCCGCCGAATTGCTTGGGCCAGGCGAGCACATGCCATCGCTTCTCAATGAGTTCATGCTCAAACGCAGCCGTACCCAGATCGCTCGCTTCTCCTTCTTCACCCCAGCCACTGGATTCCGACTGTGGATTCCAGTGTTCTGCGATGAACGACTCGACTTCACGCTTGAACGCCGCGCGCTGTAGATCGTGCCGAAAGTCCATACCAACTCCGTCAGGTCTAGAGGGTCGAATGAGCGCGCCGCTGCAGCCAACTCCTGGCTGCAGCGGCACAGGGGGGGGAGCCTTATCGTTCAGGCAAGGTAAGCCTGGTTCAACCAGCGCGGTGCAACGTATGCGTTCGCGTTCGCCGCGTAGTTTTGCAGCTTGGTCCGCCAGGCGAACCCACCTGTCCAGTTTGCAAGGCCGACATCCCACATCTGGTCGGCAATGTCCTTCTGGATCTCCGCAATCGCGGCCTTTCGTTTGTCGGTATCGAGCATGGCTCGTTGTGCTATAAGTTTCTGGTCAAGCTCCACCGAGCCCCAGCCGCCGTAGTTGCGCCCACCCTTGGTCAGGAACTCCTGCATGTAGCCGTCAATCTCTTCGTAGCTCAAGCCCCAATGCACGTTGAAGTCGAACTCGGCCCGTGCCACCGCAGCGAGATAAGCGTTGTACTCCAGAACCTGGTTGTCGATCTGAATGCCTAGATTCCGCCCTAGCTGATCGAGCACCGCAGCAGTCATATCTTGCTGCTGGCCGGCACCGCCGATTGTTATGTGCTTGAACTTTGTGTTCTTGGTCACGCCCGCGGCTTCCAGCAACTGCTTCGCCTGGGCAATGTCTTGCTTGTAGTTGTTCAGTTGCTCGGGTGGCAATGCCCACGGCAACGGCCACGGCAAAGACCCCGATGGCTTGCCCTTGCCAAAGAACGCAGTCTGGACAATACCTTGTCGATCTAGTGCAAGTGAAAATGCACGTCGTATTCGTACGTCTTCAAATGATTTATTCTTAATATTAAAGCGAATATACTGAAATGATGGCTGGCCAAATGTTACAAAAGTAAGGTTTTTATCAGCTGCAATAGCATCCTGATCATTTAATGCAATATCTGTAAGGATATCTATCTGACCACCACGGAGTGCTGCTAGTCGGGATGCCGGGTCGGGTATTACCGGTACTTGGATAGTATCGAGATATGGCTGGCCTGGAAGCCACCACTTATCGTTACGCTTAAATTCAAACCCAACGTTGTGCTCGAACTTCGTCATGACGTATGGGCCCGCGCCGATTGCCTTCGTCCCGAGATCCGCAACGACCTCCTGGGGGACAACGGCCATCCAGACCTGGCTCAAATACGTGAGCAGGGAAGCATCTGCCGTCTTGGTCTTGATCTTGACTGTCTTGGGATCGATGACCTCTATCGAGTCGATGGAACCCAGCTGCGCGCGGCGTGTGAACTTCGCGTCGCCATTACGGATACGGTCGAGACTGAACTTGACGTCATCGGCGGTAATCGCGCGACCATTCACAGGTGCGACGTCTTGAAAGGTTACGCCTTGCCGAAGGGTGAAGGTGAGCGTCGTTTCATCGACCTGCTCCCATTTCTCCGCCAGATATCCGCCGTTCTTGATCGCGTTCGGGTCTTTGTCAGGCACGAACGTCGTCAGCGACGCATGAGAAAGGGAGACCGGGTACAACGCCGTGAAGCTATTGGTATGCGGATCCAGCTGGTCCGTATCCTGTGTGAAGGGAACGGAGACTGTACCGCCCCGCTTCGGGCCCGTGGTTGCTCCAGCCGTCGCACCTCCAGCCGTCGCACCACCGGCTACCGGACTCTTCGTGGAGTTGCTGTCATCCCCTCCGCACCCAACGAGCACGAGTGCAGCAGCACCCGCAGCGCCGGCTCCGAGCCCTGTGAGTAATCTCCTTCGCCGGACTGTCCGGCCACCTAGGTCAGGACGCACTAGAAACCCCCTTGTTTGTAGGCTCAGGCCTCACTGGTGGTGGAGCATACTGCATGCAGCATGCAGGTCGTCAATAGCCTAAGTCGATGATCGGCATTGAGCGAGAAAAAACAATGAAGACGACTTGCTGTTGGGCTGATGTCGCTATGGCCTTATAGCGGTGTCATTATCGCGGACACGAATGACACGGGGCTCGTGGAGTCTGCAGCCAGGAGACCCGAGCTCTTGCCCATGGGACTCAACGGGAACCAGATCAAACCCCCGCCAGTCGCAAGCCCTGCCCCCGAATACCACGGTCACCCGCCTCTTGCGTCCCCTTCGAAAGACGCCTTGTGCCACCGTGCGACACCTGCAAGAGCGAAGGAACCATGTGGCGGGGTGCAACTGAACGCAACGCTCAGAAGCTGAGCCAGTACACCCCCATGCGGCTACCCGGGCAGGCTCTCACAAACGTGGCCATCATGGTCGTCGTCCAGCCTGTTGATGTCCATCGGGTCGTAGGTGTCGTGGAACCACTGTGCCCAGGACCGCGTGGTGAAGTCCGCGCAGTTGCAGGTGTTCTGACCGGGCCGATCGCAGGCGGGGACCTGGTAGCTACCAGCCGGCGGAGAGGCAGTATGTGTTAGTGCCGGGGTGGCGGTGATGGTTGCCGTAACGGTAGCAGTGATCGGTTTTCCCGAGGTGGGCGTGACGGAGAATGAGTACGTCTGACAGTTCGTCGTGAAGGTAACCGAGTCGTCACCCACAGTCGTATCCGTGAAAACAACCTTCGCACCAACCGAAGAAAGCCTTGCCAGTGTCTCGGGAGCAGGGTGCCCGTACGGAATGGTTCGACCGGCCGAGATAACGGCAACCTCCGGGCGCACCGCCTCGAGGAATGGGAGCGAACTGGACGTTGCTGAACCGTGATGGCCGGCCTTGAGCACGGTCGTCTTCGGAACTCCTGTGAACAGCATCAACCGTTCGGTGGCCTGTTCGACATCCCCCATGAAGAGAACACTGACCAAGCCACAGGCGAGCTGCAGGACAATCGAGTCGTTGTTGGTGTCCCCGGTCAGAAAGACCGGATTCAGGACGGGTAGCTGAAGCCCTCCGAGCGGGACAGTCTGGCGACGACTGAGGGTCATTACCTTTGCACTCCGCTCTGCGGCAACTGCCTGCAGGAACTCCCTGTACACCTGGGGTGTGTCCTCATAATCGCCGTTGATATAGATGCGCTCGACCTGATGGCGACCCAGGACGGCGATAAGGCCTCCTACATGGTCAGCGTCCGGATGTGTCGTGACTATCGCATCTAGGTCGTTCACCCCAAGCGCCTGCAGCCGCGGGAGGATAACGTCACCGCTCCTGCCACCATCGACGCGCATGCCGCTGCATGATTGCTCAGGTTCGGAGATGCTGTTGTTGAGGCGCTCAAAACGGCACCCGCTCACCGAACTCGCGCAAACGTCGGCGCCGAAGTTGGAAGTCGGGCAGTTCTTCTTCGACGACCGTCCAAAAGTCTCGGGAATGATTGTGGTGCTTCAGGGATTCGCTGATTAATTCCCTTCGGTACCTGCCAGAGCAGAGCGGGCGGAGTGGCAGTACCGCGCGGGTGCGTAGG
>CAZCOS010000059.1:0-13810 GCA_964500605.1 uncultured Sterolibacterium sp. | reverse complement strand
AGCGCATGTTGTAATCCTTTTCGAGCGGGCCGCTTTTCCCGGCCAGACATTCGCCGATGAAACGCTTGACGGGCGGCTCCCAGAAACGCTCGTTGGAGGCGTTGATGGAGAATTCTTTGGTTTCTTCGGGGATGCGCATTTGCGGGTGGGTGAGGATGAAGTCACCCACATCGCGGTCCAGGGTGAAGCAGTCGACGCCGTGGCCGGTGGTGAGCACCAGCATGGTCGAGGGGCCGTAAAGGGCGAAGCCGGCGCAGATCTGCTCCGTGCCTGGCTGAAGAAAATCCTGAACGGTGGGGGCGGCCGACGGATTGGGTGTGCGAAGAATGGAGAAAATGGTGCCGACGGTGACGTTGACGTCGATATTGGAGCTGCCATCGAGCGGATCAAAAATCAGCAGGTATTTGCCGCGCTTGAACTGCGAGGGAATGGCGTAAATGTCTTCCATTTCCTCAGAGGCCATGCCCGCAATGTGCCCGGCCCATTCGTTCTCACGCAGCATGACGTCGTTGCTGAGGACGTCGAGTTTTTTCTGGACTTCGCCTTGCACATTGACGAGATCGCCCCCGGCTGCATTGCCCAGCGCGCCGACGAGTGCGCCGCGTTGCACCAGATTGGAGATGATCTTGATGGAGGTGGCAATCGAGCTGAGCAGCCCGGAGAAGTCGCCGGAGACACCCGGGTGCAGGTGTTCTTGTTCGATGATGTAACGGGTCAGGGTTTTTTGGCGGTTGGGCATGATGAATCCTCGATGACAGATGAGGAATTTTAGCAGCCTGCCCGGCGGTGCTATTGTCTTTCGGCGTGTTTTAGCGCATCAGCGCGCCGACGAGCTGTTTTCCCGTTTCCCGCAGACGCTGGTTCAGCAAGCGCAGCAGGCCGCTGAGGATGGTGATGCCCAGTTGGGGTTCTTTGGCGAAGATGAGGTCGAGGGCACGACGGTCGAGCACGGCGAATTTGATGGGTTCAAGGGCCGAGCAACTGGCAAAGCGCGGCGCACCATCGACGAGCGACATTTCGCCGACGGTTTCGCCCGCGGAAACAATGCCGATGCGCTGGGGGACGCCTTGGGTGTTCTGTTTGAGAATTTCAATTTTCCCTTCCAGCAGCAGCAGGACGAATTCACCAGTTTCGCCTTCGCGGATGATTTCCGCGCCTTCAGGGGCAAGGTAACAGCGCATGTGGCGAGCAACTCCGGCCAGATCGTTTGGATTAAACCCGGCAAAAAAAGGAATTTGTTCGATGATGGCGTTGATTTCATCGAGGTGATCGATGGCATTGCCGTATTGTTCGAATTCCTGGAAGCGGTTTCGTTCAGCCATCTTCTTCTCCAGACACCTTGAAATGCCGTTGATTATAGCCAGCGTTGAAGGACAGCAAGCACCAGCAGTAGCCAGCCCCCGGCGGCAGCGAGCAAGTGAGGGTCGCGTAGCAGCAGGCGGGCCGTGTCGCTGCCTTCGCCACGCTGGTGAAGCAGAAAAAGGTAGCGGTACAGGCCATAGATAACCAGTGGCACCGTGTAAATCAGGTGGGGCGAGCCGTGCAGGGCCATGGTCTCGGGGCTGACGGTGTAGAGGCTGTAGGAAATGATGGTGGCCGCGCTGGCGATGGTAGTGAATTGATCCAGCATAGCGGGGGTGTAGTGTTCGAGTACCCGTCGGTGCGCAGCAGCATCGCTGTTCAAGGCCATGCATTCGGCGCGGCGTTTGGCAAAGCCCAGGAAAAGGGTCAGCATGAGGCCGCAGAGCAGCAGCCACCAGGAGGGCGGAATTCCAAGTCCGGTCGTGCCGGCCAGGATGCGCAGCATGAAGCCTGAAGCGATGATAAAGACATCCAGCACGGCAATGTGCTTGAGGCCCAGGGTGTAGCCGATATTGAGGACGATGTAGCCGAAGAAAACCCAGGGGGCGTGGTTGCCACTGGCAAAGACCAGCGTGAAGCCTCCCAGAAAGCAAAAGAGCATCAGACCCAGTGCCTGAACAGAAGACACCACGCCGCTGGCCAAAGGACGGTGACATTTTTCGGGATGCAGGCGGTCTTGTTCCCGGTCCATCCAGTCATTCATGACATAAACGCCTGAGGCGAGCAGCGAGAAGGCGGCAAAGGCCATCAGGGCTTGGACGAGCAGCGGGCCGTCCTGCCAGGCGTGGCCAAAGAGCAGGCCCAGAAAAACGAAGCCGTTCTTGATCCATTGATGCGGCCGCATAAGGCGCAGCAGGGCAGACAGGGGCGATTTCATTTTCGGCATGGCGTACCGGGGAAGTAGCGTTCGCAGAAGTAACAGCCCGTTTGGGGGAGCCAGGAAGGCAGTGCGTAATACTGCTCACGGACGCGGCTCAGGACGAGTTCACGGTAACGGTCGAAATGGAAGCCCCGGCCTAGCACGATGGTGAAGGTGGCTCCGCGTACCTTGAATTCATGTTGTTCGAGCTCCCGGAAAAAGGGAGCGTATTCACCCGGGGCAGGCGGTGTTTTGCGCAGAATGAGGATGTTTTTGCCCGCGTAGGCCCGATAGTCGGTCAGGATATCGTCATGGCGGGCATGGCCAGAGCCCGGGCCAAAGACGGGGAAATAGCGGCGCGCGTTATAGCCGAAGGTGACGGCATTGGAATAACCGTCGCTGGTGAAAAGGTAGTCCTGTTCATAGGGTTTGAGCTGATCGAGGAGCTTTTGGGTTTCTACCGTCAGCACGATGCCATCATAGAGACGCAGACGTTGCCAGGTTTCGAGCGGGAGCTGTGAGATCGTCACGAACAGCAGCATGTGCACGACCGCAAAGCCGATGAAGAAGTGAACGAGTCGACGCAGGGCTTCAGTCTGGATGACGAGGGCGGTCAGGATCAGAGCGAAGGGCAGGAAGGAAAGCACCCAATGCAGGCCGATCTGCTTGACCAGGGAGAGGCCGGCAAAGAGGGTAAGGGGGGCGATTGCAAGAAGAAAAAGGGCGCGGCCTTCGGGGGTTTGCCATAAACGAAGAAGGCCGGGCCGGGCACGGTTCATCAGGACGAACACCGGCGGCGTGAGCGCGTAGAGCATCATGGCAAAGTAAAGCAGCGGCGTTTTCCATGAGAGTCCGGCATCGCTGTTGCGATTGACGAAGTTGAACATGTAATTGGCCCAGCAGTGGTCGGCATTCCACCAGGCCATCAGAATTAGCGCGGGAAGAACCAGGGCATAACAGAGCATCAGGCCGAGGAGTTTTCGTGAGCTCGGGCGGATCAGGATATGCAGCAGATAGGCAAAGCCCAGCAGTGCGGCGAAATACTTGGAGAGGACGGCCCCCGCCAGCAAAAGGCCCGAAAGGGCGTAGTAGCGCAGGTCGTCATCTTGTGCGGCACGCAGCCAGGCCAGGGCCGAGAAGAAGGAGAAATAGACCAGCGCAGTGTCGGTGGTGATGATGACGTTCCAGACATTGAGTGGGGCCAGAAGAACGAGGGTGGCCGCACTCCATGCGAGCGTGTCCGTGCGCGAGGCCAGGAAACGTGCGGTAGCCAGAGAGAGTATGGCGGGAAGAAGGGTGGCGGGCAGACGTAGCCACCAGGCGGCATCAGAGACTTGCAGCAAGGCAGCGAGCCACCAGCCGATCATGGGGGGATGGTCGTAGAAGCCCCAGTCGGGGATTTTTCCCCACCAGATGAAATAGGCTTCGTCGCCGGTGATGGGCAGGGCCGCCGCCAGCCAGAAACGGAAGACGAGGGTGATGGCCAGCAGGACAAGGAAACGGTTACGGGTCATGGGGAGAGGCTGGCCAAACAAGGCGTTCAGCGTTCCGCCAGGGCCAGGCGACGGCGACGAACGGCCTCGGCCAGAGTGTCAAGCAGGTTGATGCTGTCTTCCCAGCCCAAGCAGGCATCCGTGACGGAAACGCCGTATTCGAGGGGCTGGCCGGGGAGGATGTCCTGCCGACCAGGCTTGAGGTGGGATTCGATCATGACACCGAAAAGCCGCTCGTCTCCTGCAGCAATCTGGTCAGCGACTTCACGGGCGACTTCGGTTTGCAGCTGGTATTGCTTTCGGCTGTTGGCGTGAGAGAAGTCGATCATGACCCGAGCAGCCAGCCCCGCCTGCCCCAGTTCCTTGCAGGCGGCTTCCACGCTGGCGGCGTCATGATTGGGCGTTTTGCCACCGCGCAGGATCAGGTGGCAATCTTCGTTGCCCAAGGTCGAGACGATGGCGGAATGTCCGGCTTTGGTGACGGAAAGGAAGTGATGTGGACTGGCTGCAGCGCGAATGGCGTCGAGTGCGATACGGACATTGCCATCCGTTCCATTCTTGAAGCCCACCGGACACGATAGCCCGGAGGCCAGTTCGCGGTGGATCTGCGATTCGGTGGTGCGTGCGCCGATGGCTCCCCAACTGATAAGGTCGGCTGTGTATTGTGGAGTGATGGTGTCCAGGAATTCCGTACCGCAGGGTAGCCCCAGTTCGTTGATCTGTAGCAGGATGCGGCGGGCCAGCCTCAGACCCTCGTTGATGTTAAAGCTACCATCGAGCGCGGGGTCGTTGATGAGCCCCTTCCAGCCGACCGTGGTACGCGGTTTTTCGAAGTAGACCCGCATGACGACGAGCAGATCATGGTGAAGGCGGGCCGCTTCGGCTTTTAGTTTTTCGGCGTATTCAAATGCGGCTTTGGGGTCGTGGATAGAGCAGGGGCCGATGACAACGAGCAGGCGATCATCCGCTCCATGCAGGATGCGATGAATATCCCGCCGTCCGGTGTCGGTGACGTGTGCAGTGGTTTCATTGCCGGGCAAGGCGGCCAAAAGGGTGTCGGGGGAGGTGAGTTCCTTGATTTCCCGGATGCGAGTGTCGTCAACGACAGGTTTCATGGTGGCCGTGAGGGATGGAGATGAAAAAGGGAATCACCGAAGGCCGGTGGCCTTGAGGATGGAGAAAAGGGAGAGGGCTATTCAGTGCGCAAGGCTTCAACGGCATCCATGCGCGCTGCACGCCTTGCCGGGAGCACGCCGGCCAGCAGGCCGATCACGACAGCAATGGCTTCTGCCATGATGACGAATTCGATTGGGGTGTGTACCGGCAGGGCGGGTAGCGTGGCATGGATGATCTGGGCCAGACCGAAGCCAACGACAAGACCAAAGAGCCCGCCAATGGCGGAGAGCACGACGGCTTCGCCCAGGAAAATGCCGAGAATGGTGCGGCGCGGAGCTCCTAGCGCGACGAGCAGACCAATTTCGCTGGTGCGCTCGGTAACAGCGATGGTCATGATGGTAACGATGCCGACCCCCCCGACCAGCAGGGAAATGCTGCCCAGTGCACCCACGGCCATGGTTAGGACATTAAGGATTTTGGAGAGCGAGCGCAGCATGTCAGCTTGGGTGATGAGGGTGAAATCCTCGCGGCCATGTCGGGCGGTGAGGACGGACTTCACCACGGCAGTGACGGATTCGACAGAGGTGTTTTCGGCATAGGCCACCCGGATTTCGGCCAGACCATCGCGGTTGTAAAGTTCAAGGGCACGTTCTGCGGGAATGAAGAGGGTGTCGTCCACATCGACACCCAGCACTTGTCCGCGCGCTTCCAGTACGCCAATGACCGTGAATTGCATGCCGCTGACCCGGATGCGCAAACCCAGCGGATTGGTTTCGCCGAACAATTCTTTCTTCAGCTTGGCACCGAGAACGGCCAGCGAGCGGGCACTGCCAATTTCGTCATCGGGCAGAAATTGTCCACTGCGAACGGAGAGGGTGACGACCTTGGGCATGTTGGCCCCCACGCCGTAAAGTGTGGTGCGACGCACTCGTCCATTGCCGCTGACTTCGGAGTTCCCCCAGAGCCAGGGCGTTACAGCGAGAATGTTAGGACGGTGCTCCAGGGCACGGGCATCTTCGAGCGTGAGCGGGCGGACGGAGGAGGGAATGCCGCTGGTGTGCTGGCCACCGGTTTTGGTCTTGCCCGGCGAGATGAAAACGGTGTTGGTTCCAAACTGGGTGAATTCGCCCAGAACGAATCGGTGTATCCCTTCGCCGATGGAGGTCAGGAGAATGACCGCAGCAATACCCACGGCAATACCCAGCAGCGTCAGGAAGCTGCGCAGTCGTTGCGCCGAAATGGCTCGCATGGCCAGCGTGATGCTGTCTGCTATACGCATGTCGTTCCCTAGTGCTTGGCCAGTGCGGTGACCGGATCGAGCGAAGCAGCACTGCGCGCCGGTGCTACACCAAAGAGGATGCCGGTGACCAGGGCAGTGCCCAGACCCGCAAGTACGGCCCAATCCGGCGGATAGGCCGGAAAACTGGGGTAACGGTAGCGGATGATGGCCGCACCAATCAACCCCAGCAGATAGCCGACGATAGCCCCAGCAAAGGAAAGGATGCCCGCTTCGGCTAGAAAGGCCAGTTCGATATTGCGCCGTGTGGCACCTAGTGCCTTGAGCAGACCGATTTCGGAAGTGCGCTGGACGACGGAAACCAGCATGACGTTCATGACGAGAATGCCCGAGACGGCCAGGCTGATGGCGGAAATTCCGGCAACGCCTAGCGTCAGTGCGGTCAGGAGGCGGTCGAAGGTGTGAAGGACAGCATCCTGGGTGATGGCGGTGACATCCAGTTCGCCTTCATGGCGTTGTTTGATGATGCTTTCTGCTTCGGCCTGGGCTCTTTCAATCGCGGATCGTCCCTTGGCTTCGACGAAGATGCGAAATAGCGTGTTGCTATTGAGCATGGATTGGGCCAGCGCAACGGGAATCATGACGACTTCGTCGGTATTCGTGCCTAGGGATTGGCCACTTGGCGCAAAGACCCCGATGACACGAAAACGACGACCGCCGATGCGAACCAGGCGACCGATGGCGGGTTGGGCACCAAAGAGTTCCGCACGGATCGTCGCGCCGATGACGACTTCGGGTTGCCCGCGTGACCAGTCTTCCGCTGTCAGGAAACGTCCTTGCGCCAAGGTCAGGGGGCGGATTTTGATGTAATCGTTGGTCGTCCCCAGAACCAGCGTTTCGCGCAGGCGACCTTCCACGCCGATTTCGGTGTTGCCAATGGCTAGTGGCGCGGCCCGCAGGATGGCCGGAGCCCTGAGTAAGGCTTGTGCATCAGCGATGGTCAGATCGCGCGGCGTAGCGGAGACCACATTGGCCGGATTGAAACCGCCCGTACCGGAGCGGCCGGGCATGACGATGATGAGATTGGTCCCGAGGGATGAGAATTCGTGAAGAATGTAGCGTCGCGCGCCGTCACCCAGCGCGGTGAGGGTGACAACGGCGGCCACCCCAATCGAGATGGCCAACACCAGCAAGGAGGTGCGAAGCGGACTGCCGAAGGCCGCATCACGGGCAAAACGGATGAGGTCGGGCGTGCGCATGGGTCAGGCAGGAATGGCAATGGCCGATTCTGCTTCTGCGGCGCGGTTTGCTGCACTATCCAGCTTCAGTCGTCCGTCTTCCATGCGGAGCTGACGGTGAGCACGGTTACCGAGGACGAGGTCGTGTGTCACGACGATCAGGGTAACCCCCTGGCTGTTGAGCTCTTCGAGTAGCCGCATGACCTCTTCGCCGGTGGCACGGTCGAGATTGCCGGTGGGTTCGTCCGCCAGAATCATGGCGGGTTTCATGACGAGTGCGCGGGCAATGGCCACCCGCTGTCGCTGGCCGCCGGAGAGTTCATTAGGACGGTGATGAGCCCGCTTTTCGAGTCCGTATTCCTTGAGTGCCTTTTCCACGCGGAGGGCGCGCTCTCGGGGTGAAATACCTGCCAATGTCATCGGCAGCGCGATATTTTCTGCGGCTGTCAGTCGTGGGACGAGATGAAAGCTCTGGAAGACGAAGCCAATCCGTTCGCTGCGAACGCGCGCCTGCTCTTCGGCCGAAAGTGTGGTGACATCGCGCCCTTCGAGGCGGTAAGTTCCGGCATCCGGACGGTCGAGCAAGCCCAGGAGATTGAGCAGGGTGGATTTCCCGGAGCCGGAAGGGCCCATTACTGCGACATATTCGCCGGTCTGGATGCTGACGTTCAGCTCGTGCAGGGCGTTGACCCGGCTATCGCCGAGATAGAAAACGCGCTCGATGCCTGTCAGCTCGATCAGGGGTGCGGTCATGGGGCGATCACTCGGGACGGGACGTCGGTCGGTGGCAAGGTCGTGTCTGGATTATTTCGTTGCGGAAGGCGAAGTGGTGGCCGCCATTGACTCATCGGCCACAAAGTGTGCCCCCGCTTTGACACCCTCCCGTTCGAGCGAGGTCACGACCCGATCTCCTGCGGCCAGACCTTCGAGGACTTCCGTATATTCCCAGTTGGATAGACCTGTTTTGAGCTGGCGTTCTTCCAGGGTGCCATTGGCTCCGGCAACCAGTACTTTTCCACCCTCCAGCAAAGCGGAAGTGGGGACGCGAACGGCTTTCTCACGCGCAGAGAGAATGATTTCGACGTTGGCCGTGAAGCCCACCAGCAAGTGTTCAATGCTGGACGGATCGTCGAACACAGCCTCGATATCGACGGTTCGCGATTGTTTTTCAATGGCCAACACATAGGGGGCAACACGCTTGATGTGCCCGGGGAAGCTCTTTTTCGGCAGGGCATCAAGGCTGATGCGAACCGGTTGGCCTTCGTGAATCTTGGGGGCATCGACTTCATCCATCGGGGCTTTGATGTAGAGGCAGGATTCGTCAAAGAGATCGATGGCCGGAGGGGTCATGATGCCCGGAGGGGAGGGAGTCGAGTATTCGCCAATTTCGCCGGTGATTTTCGCAACCGTGCCGTTGAAGGGGGCGTAGAGTGAGGTTCGTCCTTGTTCGACCCGGGTGACGTTGACCTGGGCTTGCGCCTGTGCGACGCGGGCCTTGGCTGCGTCGCAGGTGGCACGGCGCGCTTCCGCTTCGGCATGAGCAGCATCCTTTCGGGATGCAGAGACGTAGTTCTGGGCGTGGAGGAGATCAAGCCGCTGGGCTTCGCGTTCAGCGTTGGCCGCAACAGTACAGGCCTCGGTGATTCCTTGTCGTGCGGTATCAACCTGGGCACGAGCCAGGGCATTTTGCGCCAGCTGATCGTCATTCCACAGCTTCATCAGAAGCTGCCCTTTCTGGACCCGGTCGCCTTCCTTGACAGGAAGGGCTTCGATTCGGCCTCCCATCAGGGTGGAAAGTTTGGTGCGCTGACAGGATTCAACCGTTCCGGCGCGTGTGTTGGCGATCGAGGATTCGACCTTGCCTAGACCAACTTCGGTGAAAACGACTGAAACCGGCTTGGGGCGTGAAAGCCACCACCATCCTCCCGCACCTGCTGCTACGACAATAAGCCCGACCAACAGGCGACCCGCGATGGTTGATGTTTTTGAACTTGTCATAATCAGGGATGTTGATCTATGCCAGACGCGGGGTTTGAACCAAGGTCTTGCATGGGTTGGACGAAAGGGAAGAGGAAATAGAGAAGAGTATTTTTTGGGACTAGCGACTCAGGAGCATCATATCTGATACCGCTTGACAGCATCATTGACACGAATGGCCAATTGTTCCAGGGCTTGCGTGCTGTGTGTTGTGTCGGAAACTGTTCTGCGGGCTTCTTCGGAAATGTTGGCGATACGCTGGAATTGCTCGGAAATGTAGGTTGTGGCCGAGCTTTGTTCGCGAATGGCTGCGGCAATTTCAGAGACAGTGAAGACAACCTTGTCAGAGCTTTCGCGGATGCCGGAGAGCGCGTTGATTGCGGTGCTTGCGCGGCCCACGCCGTCTTCGACGCGCTCGACTACGATTTGCATGGTGGTGACTGCGGAAGAGGCGGATTGTTGGATCGATTGGATCAAACTGGAAATTTCTTGTGTCGAAACCGCCGTGCGTTCGGCCAGCTTCCGGACTTCGTCTGCAACAACGGCGAAGCCGCGCCCCTGTTCTCCTGCACGTGCGGCTTCAATGGCAGCATTCAGGGCCAGCAGGTTGGTCTGGTCGGCCACTTCGCGAATGACGCCAACCACAGAGGAAATGCTGGCAATCTGGCTACGCAGCTCGTTGATGCCTTCGGCCGCGGAATGAACGGTGTCGGCGATGGAACGGATCTGTTCGATGGTGTTCTGGATGACCTCGCCCCCTGCTGAAGCCTGGTGTCCGGATTCGCGAGAGAGGGTTTCGGCCTGTTCGGTTTGTGAGGCGACGTGATTGATGCTGACGGTCACCTGCTGCACGGTGGAGGAAACGGTGGAGGAAGATTCACTGGTTTTTTCGGAAATACTCTGGATTTCGCGCGTAGCACGATTCAGGCCGCTGGTTGCATCGCTAAGGGTGGCCATGGAGCCTGCAATTTCGCGAAGACTGGCTTGCACGGTATCGAGCAGGCTGTTGAAAGCCATGACAGCGACACCAACTTCATCCTGCGACTTGACTTTCGCGCGCTGACGAAAATCCAGATTTGTCGCCACGTTTTTCATGGTCCGGGTCATCTCGTTGAGCGGGCCCATGACAGAACGGTGCAGCATGATGCCCATCAGTGCCACGATGATGGCGGAAACGACGATCACGATGCCGTAGACGGAAATGGAGCGGGAGCTATTGCTGGCGACTTGTTCGCGCAGAAATTTCTGATTGTCGATCAGTCGTTGTTGTGATTTGTCGAGGAACTCAGAAAGTTCCTTTTCGGCCGGAATGACTTTGGTATAGAGGGCCAGTTGAGCCAGGTCTTTTTTGTCTGCAACGTTCAATACTTCTACGATGGCATGCCCATATTTTTCGGCGATGGGCGTCAGGAGTTTGGTGTCTTGTTCCGCGCCGGGGATCTGGCTGAAGGTGGCAATGGCCGCTTTTAGTTCGGTCTGGGTGTTGGTGACTTTTTGTGAGAATGCCTTGCGTAAATCGGCATCTTCTTCCATAAGCACTGCCAGCAACAGGGCGCGCGTTTCCTTGAATTGGTCACTGACGCGGCTCATCGCGATCAGCGAGGGAACCGAGCGTTCGTTGACTTCCTCAAAGTGGCTTTTCAATCCTTTCAGTTGCATGACACCATAAAACCCGGAACCGATCAGGCCGAGCAGGGTCACTGCAACCAGGATAGTCAGGCGTTTGCCAATTGACATGTTGAAAACCTCCGGAGTGTTACGTCAGAGTGAATCCCTACAGGGTCACTCAAGGCGTCAGAATCACTTTGACCGAACTATCGACGGCTGATTTGTCGATATAACCGATGCCCGTCGGATTCGAAGCGATGAATTTTTTTACTTCTGCATCCGTTGAAAATTCTTTCAAGGGCTGTGCTTTGCCGGTAAAGACCAGCTTGGCCCAATAGGCTTTCAACTGCGCGCCGTCCTTGCCGGTGACCTTATGGTAGAAGGCATCACGGACAGGGTTGCCATCCGATAAATCGACACCGACGAGTTCATTGGATTTCCCGAGAAATATCCCGGAAACCTGCTCGGCAGTCAGGTTTGCAGCATTCTTCGGATTGACGATAACCGCAACAGATTGCGCAAGGACGGGCGCGGCGAACAGGATCAGTACGCCAGTCATGGCTAGGTTTCGGGTGATTTTCTGGGTATTCATCTCCAAAACTCCTCTGTACCGCGGTCAGAATACGAAATCAAGCGCCAAGGTCAGCAGATTCACCGTGCTGCCTGATCTGTTGAAGGTTGGCAACAATGATCCACCAACCGTGGAGTCAAAAGGAACGACGAAGAAACCCGAGTTCGGTGCAGCCAAGCTACCGGGTTTTCGGATTCGATCATACTGGAACTTCAGTGCAAGATTCTTGTAGAAATCGTAACGCACGCCAAGCGTAACGGTGCGCTGACGATGGCCTAGTCCCAGAGAAGCATCCGTGGCGTTGATTCCCCATGCAGCCTGGTTCAGCTGTGCCAGCATGTCTGCGGGCAAAACGGCTGCCAAACTCGCAGGGACGGCGGCTCTGGGTTGGCGCAACACCCCTTGTGAAACTTCAGATTTGACTTCGCTGAAGGATGCGTAGGGGGTGAATTGCCCCAGACGGTAGCCCCCCAGGACATACCAAGCATCCAGGTCAAGGTACATATTGCCGCCCCCTTTGGAGCTGACGTATTCCGTCTGGGCCAGCCAGCTCCCGGCATCGTAGGCGTAGCCCAGGTTGAGAAGGGTTACCTTAATGGCATGACGGTCGGCAATCGTGTTTTCAGGATGCCCCAGGAGTGCCCCTACAGAACGACCACCCAGCGCAGCCTGAGGGGCAAAAAGTTGATCCACCTGATCCAGGAACTCACCTTTCGCATCGTTACGGCTCTTGGCTAGGCCAAAGCGGAAAGTGGATGGACCATATTCATAGGTCAGATTTCCCATTTTCGCAAAGCCATGAGGCTGGGTGATGGCGATGCCACCCGGAACGGGTTTGGCCGTGCTTTCTTTTTGACGCCCCCCCGAAAGCTGGACAGCCAAGTGCCCCCCGCCCACATCGAAGCGGGTTCCAAATTCGAAGCCATCGATGTGAGTGATGGGATTGACGAAATAAACGTCAATCGGCATGCGAACTGCCGTCTGGGCATAGCCGACATTACGATAGTCGGAAACCATGAAAACGGGAGCTACGACACGGCCTGCGCGAACGTAGGTTTCCTGGGCGATCTGATACTTGAGATTGGCCCATTCAAATCGGGGAGAATAAGTGTTGTCGGCACGATGGTCTGCTACGACCTGAACCGTGGCCGTCATGTCTTTGCCGATTCGGGTTGTGGCCTGGACGCCAGCCTTGGTATCGACACCGAAGCTCGTCGACTTGCTCTTGCCCGCCCCGTTGGGTTGCAGAACGCTACTGGAAAAGTCGGCCTGATCGCTATTGCTATGGACGACTCCCAGCGTTCCGAAGCCACTGATGCGGAAATCTGAACTAGCCGTGTTCGAATCCGGATCGGGAGTGGCGGCCTGGATTGTTCCGGCGGTCAGGATGCCCGCAGACCAAAGGACGCATTTCAGGATTGATGTCAGCGGTTTTTGCTTCATTCTGTTTTCTCCTCCCTGCCCTGTCTTGCCCGTTAAGCGAACAGACGGGCGAACTGACTGCTCAATGCTCTTATCATTCAAGACGTTCCGACGCCGGAATATATCAACAGCTTCTAACTAAAGCAATGAAAACTGCCGCACCGGCGTGCATCCTGGTGGGTCTTGATGTGGTGTCACCTCATCTTCGTTTAATGAACCTGCTTTTTTAGAGAAGCACCATGTTGTCCCTGTGTATCAGTTCTGTTTCATCGAGATAACCCAGGAGTGCTTCGATTTCGGTTGTGGCGTGTCGGGCGATGCGGCGTGTTTCCGAGCTTGAGTAGTTCACGAGGCCACGGGCGATTTCCTTGCCTTCTTCCGTTTTGCAGGCAACCACAGCTCCCCGTTCAAAATCGCCACTGACGGAGACGACGCCAATAGGCAACAGGCTTTTGCCTTCCTTTAGGGCGAGAGCGGCCCCTTCATCCAGTTGCAAGATGCCGGCTAGCTGGAGGTGATCGGCGATCCATTGCTTGCGTGCGGCAAGCGGGGAGGCCGTTGCGTAAAGAAGTGTCCCCAGCGTTTCTCCGCGTGTCAGTCGCAGCAGGACATCCGTTTCCCGGCCGCTGGCGATCAGTGTATCCGCACCACTACGGGCGGCGCGCTGGGCAGCGCGTACCTTCGTGATCATGCCGCCCTTGCTGATGCCGCTGCCTGCGCCGCCGGCCATGGATTCAAAAGCAGCATCCTCGGCACGTCCTTCGGAAATCAGGCGGGCATCGGGGTCTTTGCGTGGGTCGGCACTGTACAAGCCCTGCTGGTCGGTCAGGATCAGCAGCGCGCTGGCTTCGACAAGGTTGGCGACCAGCGCGCCCAGCGTGTCGTTGTCGCCGAACTTGATTTCGTCGGTGACGACGGTGTCGTTCT
>CAZCOS010000058.1:0-13812 GCA_964500605.1 uncultured Sterolibacterium sp. | reverse complement strand
CCTCCGATTGCACGTTTTTCCGTCGGCCTGGCTGCGTTGCTCCTCCTTGCAGGCACTCTGCACTCTGTACCCCGTATGCCGCGTCGTCGCGCCTTGCACATCAACACCGATGCGCACCGGAAAAACGCACACTCGAAGGTTTCCAACTGCGGTTTCTAGGATAATCCCGCTTTTTGATTCAGCGGATAAAGACCAATGCGACACTCGATCAACCCTGCGGATGGGTCCGTGCCCCCGGCGGATGAGGATGATGTATGGGCTTCGCGCCCGAGCAAAAGTCAGCGCAAGCGGGATTCCGATGCCTTGCAATCCCTGGGTGAAGAGCTGGTGGCTTTATCGGCCGAGCGCTTGTCGAAAATCGACATGTCCGACAATCTTCGTACGGCTCTGCGTGAAGCGCAACGCTTGACCCGTCACGAAGCGCGTCGCCGCCAGATGCAGTACATCGGCAAGTTGATGCGTTCGGAAGACCCCGCTCCCCTGCGTGCGGCACTCGATGTCGTTCATGGCGTTTCTGCGGTGGCCAATGCTTATATGCACCGCCTCGAACGTCTGCGGGAACACCTGCTCGAAGACGAGGCGGGTGCGCTGACGGAAATCATCGCGGCTCATCCGCACGCTGATCTGCAGCATCTTCGGCAGTTGCGACGCAATGCCATCAAGGAAAAGGAACAGAACCGGCCACCCCGTTCATTCCGGGAGATATTTCAGGTTTTGAAGTCTCTTGACGAAGTCGCCCCCCATGAAAATGACGAAGGAAAGCAGGACGTATGAAACGCCACGACAACATGCTCAGGATCGGTCTGGTTTCCATTTCCGATCGTGCTTCCAGCGGTGTCTATCAGGATCAGGGCATTCCGGCCTTGAATGAATGGTTCACCCAGGCACTGATTTCACCCTGGCAAGTGGAGTCCCGCCTGATTGCCGACGATCAGGCGACGATTGAAAGTACTTTGATCGAACTGTGCGACGAGGCGGGTTGTCATCTGGTGCTGACAACGGGTGGAACGGGCCCCGCTCCGCGCGATGTCACCCCGGAAGCCACGCTGGCCGTGGCCCACAAGGTCATGCCCGGTTTTGGCGAGGAGATGCGCCGCATCAGCCTCAACTTTGTCCCCACGGCCATCCTCTCGCGCCAGACGGCTGTGATCCGGGGGAAAACACTCATCCTCAATTTACCCGGCCAGCCCAAGTCGATCCGCGAGACATTGGAAGGCGTGCGGGATGCAGAGGGAAAGGTCATCGTCAAGGGGATATTTGCAGCCATCCCTTACTGCATCGACTTGATTGGCGGGCCGTACATCGAAACGAACGATGCGGTCGTTCAGGCCTTTCGTCCCAAGTCGGCACAGCGGCCTAAAACGGCTTAGGGATGGGGTTTGACAATGGTCCGGACAAAGCAAGCCTGGATTCGTCAAACCGCTTCGATCTGGAATTGCACGATGATGAAATCCGGCCCGCGTTCGATCAGTGACTGGGGAATGATCCGTAGTTTTTGATTATCCACCAGGGCCTGGAGGGCGATCCCCGGCTCAAAGTCGTCGCTGGCCATGACGCCATCAGTGCTCAGGGCCTGGCCGGGCGAGGGGAGTGCCGTCAGGTTTAGCAGCAGAAGTGAAGTTGCCAACCCCCGGCCATCGGCAACGAGGGCGCGCGGGGCCTTGCCCAGCGTCTGGATGCCGACCGCGCCGCGCGTCTCGCCACGTTGATAACGACGTATCATGCCGATGAGCCAGTTGTCACCGCCTTCGGGCTGCATGGCGATGAGTGTGCCGATGCGAATCCAGTCGTTGGTGGAAAACGGAGATTGTGCCCCCATGCCGCCCAGGCTGAGATCGTCGACGAGCCATTCCTCGTCGGGGGGCGTGTCGTCAAAATAGCTGCGGCCAATGGTGAGGCGGTCGTGAATGGTGGCCAGCCCGTGAATCACGGTCAGTTTTGATTTGATCTGGCGGCGTTGATGGCTGCGCATGGGGGGCGTATCCTGCCAGTTCAATGCGAGATGATCGAGTACGGAGAGCACCATGTCGACGGGGTATTGCCCCCCCAGTTGAAGATCCGCCGGAATGACGCCCTCTTTTTCGATTTCGGCCTTGATGGCGGCAATTTTGCCCATCGCCGCACCGGGGCGCAGAAAGCGCAGGGTCGGCGTGAGCTCGGGGAGCTTGGCCAAACGGGTGGGGGGCAGCGGCTTGCTGATATCGACCCAATAGACATTGGCCGAGTCGACCTGATCGGTGAAGACGAGATCGTTCACCAGGTAGGCAACCAGCCGTTCGGCGATTTCGACCTTCACCGGCATGAGCTTGTTGGGCGAGGAAGAATGAAGCATCAGCAGTTGCAGATATTCCTGTTCAACGGAAGTTTCTCGGCTGTGCGGATAAGGGAGCACGGTCTTGGCTTGTAGTCGGGCAGACTGGGCGGCTAGATAAAGGGCACCTGCACCGAGCCAGTAAGTGCCGTCGATGGGGCCGTGGCGGAACATGGACCATTTGATGACGGCAGCGTGTGCCATCAACATCCGAGCAATGGCCAGGGCTTGCTGGGATTCCAGTGATTTAGGCCATTTTCCGGCAGCGCGAATGGACTGCATGCAGGCTTCGTAGGTTGAGACGAGTTGCTTCCAGTAATGGTGATTGCTGTTCCACAGGCGGTATTCTTCGCTACGCCCCAGGGGCGTGTCCGAAAGAAATTCCCGGCCATGGCGACGGGCATGCGGCATCGTGGCTTCGTCAAGCTGAAGGACGATTTCCAGCCGTTGTTCCGGCTTCAGGTCTTCGGCGGTTTCCAGCGATTCCAACCAGATTCTGGTTTCATCCAGACCTGCCGCGGCGGTCATCGTGGCCAAGCCCCCCAGCACCTTTTTCAGCTCCTTGGAATCGGCCAGGGGATGACTGGATTTTGCGGAGAACAGACTCATGATCATGAATGACAGACTCCTGTAACCGGGCGGGCAAAGGCGGTGAGGGTAATGATGCGCTGAGGGATGATGATGGAAACGACGAAAATACAGATTGTCCACCCGTGAGCATAACGCAAAATTTTCGGTGAATCACTGGAAAAAATCACGAGCAAGTCATGGGGTACGTTGATTTTCACGACTTTTCGGACGAAGAGGATAACCACTGCGCCAGCATTTCCCCGCCCCAAGCTACACCAAAGCCAGTCAGGTCACTGGCAATGGCACCGAGCCCACCGCTGCATCGGGCCGCCGAGAGATCGACATGTAGCCAGGGCACTTCGTGGGTGAAGCGTTTGAGAAAGCGGGCGGCGAGGATATGGTCGGCCTCCCCTTCCAGGGTGCATTGCCGGATATCGGCGACCTTGCTGTCGAGTGCCGTTTCGTAATCCTCATCCATCGGGAAAACGCAGACGCGTTCTCCGGATTGTTTTCCGGCACGGACGGCCAGGCTGGCCAGTGATTCCTGGCTGGCGAAGACTCCCGCATAACGGGTGCCCAGTGCGGTCATCATGCTGCCAGTCAGCGTGGCGAAATCGATGACCAGATCGGGTGTTTCGGATTTTTCTGGCTTTTCAGCCTTATTCCTTGTTTTCGGCTTTGATTTCCCAGCGATCTTTTCAGCACGCGTGGCCAACGTCAGCGTGTCGGCAAGGACGAGGCGGCCTTCGGCATCCGTGTGCACGATTTCGACATGGGTTCCATCAAGGGTGGTGATGATGTCGTCCTGCTTGTAAGCCTCGGGAGAGAGATGGTTCTGGGCAATGGCCAGCCAGGCATCAATCTGTAACGGCAGGCCGCGATCTTGCAGTAGCTGTAACAGGGCCAGCGCAATGGCCGAACCGTTCATGTCTTCGTGCATTCCGGCCATGTAACGGGCCGGCTTCAGGTTGTGGCCTCCTGTATCGAAGCAGATACCCTTGCCCACCAGGGCAACGCGCTGTCTGGCATCAGGCCCGCGCCAGGAAAGGTGGACGATGGCGGCATCATGTTCCGCGCTGCCTTGTGCCACGGCACAGAAGGCCCCCGCACCCATTTTTCTCAGGGTGCGGAAATCGAATTCTTCGATCTGCCAACCCCGCTGCTTGGCCAGTGTGCGAATTTTTTCGCGGTAATGGGCCGGTGTCAGTGTATTGGGGGGGAGAGCGGTTAACTGACGTGCGAGCAGATTGGCCGAGGCTTGTGCCGCCACATCGGAAAAATCTTCTACGGAGAAAGGTGTGTGCAAGCGGATGCGCCGCAAGGCCTTGGCCGGTTTTTTCTTGCAAACCGGCAAGCTCGCTCCGTTTGCCCAGAGTACGTACAAGGCATCGTCGAGAAGAGATTTGTATTCTTCGGCCCGCGCGTCTTTTCCAGCGAAAGCCAGAGTGATTTCATCGGGCGATTCTTCCAGCAACAAGGCTGCGGACTTGCGAAGGGTGCTCAGGCGGCTATAAGTGTCCGCCTTGGGGTCGAGCATCACGCAAGCCAGTCGCCCCCCTTCGGGCAGATCGAGTGCAATGGGTGTTTTGGCAAGCTCCTGAACCTTGATCCGGCGACGCTTGAGAACAGCCAGGCATTGTGAGCGCGCGGGCAGGTCTTCAGGCAGGGTTTTGGCCCAGGGCAGAATCAGCAGGATGTGCCCCTGTCGGGTGGGTGCATCAGGGGTTCCATCGAATGGGGCCGACGTGCAGTCCAGGTGGGCGAGAGACATGGAGGCATCCTATAGAATGAGGGGTGCGATTATCTCTTTTTTCTTTCTTCTCCGCCGAACATGCAAGCCTATCTCGATCTGATGCGCCATGTCCTCGAACATGGCCATGACAAAAGTGACCGAACCGGGACAGGGACGCGCTCGGTATTCGGTTGGCAGATGCGTTTCGATCTCGCTCAAGGTTTTCCGCTCTTGACGACCAAGAAGCTGCACATTCGTTCGATCATCCATGAACTGCTCTGGTTCTTGCAAGGCTCGACCAATATCCGGTATCTCCAGGACAACGGTGTTTCGATCTGGAATGAATGGGCCGATGAAAACGGCGAACTCGGGCCGGTTTATGGCAAGCAGTGGCGACGCTGGGAAACGGCCGATGGGCGTGAAATTGACCAGATACGCTTGCTTGTCGACGGTTTGCGGAACAATCCCGATTCGCGCCGTCATATCGTTACCGCCTGGAATCCGGGCGATGTACCGAAGATGAAGTTGCCTCCCTGTCATGCGCTATTTCAGTTTTACGTCGCTCCGGCGCAAGCGGGGAAGACGGGTGAAAATGGAGGGAAGCCCCGGCTTTCCTGTCAGCTCTACCAGCGCAGTGCCGATATTTTCCTGGGTGTGCCTTTTAATATTGCTTCCTACGCGCTATTCACGCTGATGCTCGCCCAGGTCTGCGATTACGCACCGGGGGACTTCGTGCATACCCTGGGCGATGCGCATCTCTACAGCAATCATCTTGACCAGGCCCGCCTGCAGCTGACGCGCACGCCAGGGCCGTTGCCGAAAATGACGATCAATCCGGCCGTCCGGGAGATTTTTGATTTCCGCTTTGAAGACTTCACCCTGAGCGATTACAACCCTCAGCCGCATATCGCCGCACCGGTTGCGGTGTAAGGGTTTACCGGGTATTCCGGTTTCATGGTCCGGCATTCTTTTCATCGATTTCGGGCGTGTGCTTTCATGCTGGCCGCCTGCCTTGTGGCAGGCCTGGGCTTGTCGGCCGGAGCCTGGGCCGATGCGACCTTGCCTGTAGCTCCTTTTTCTTCCCCGTCTCCCCCATTGACATTGGAAGCACCAGAAGAGCTACGCCGCCTCTTGCAGAAATATCTCGAACTTCCGGCTGCACAGGAAGGCGAGGCCACCTTGCCGACCTTGCGCGAGGAAGCGGCGGGTTTGTTGGCGACGGAAGGTTATTTTTCTCCGCAGCTTGAGCTGGATGGTACGGTGCTGCGTGTGAACCCCGGCGAGGCGACGAAGGTGCTGCAGGTGGAGCTCGATTGGGCGGGAGAGCTGGCGATAGAAACGCCTGCGAATGAACAGCGACGCAAGGTGCTGCGTGAAAAATGGAAGCTGCCCGTGGGGGAACGCTTTCGTTCCGAACAATGGGAGGCGGCCAAATCCGCGCTTCTGGCGGATGTGATCGGGACGGATTACGCCGCCGCGCGCATCACCGAAAGCCAGGCTCGGGTCGATCCCTCCCGCGCGCAGGCGAGTCTGAAAATCATCGTGGATAGCGGCCCGGCCTATCGCTTTGGCGACATTCAGATTGAAGGTCTGAGCCGCTACGAAGAAAAGCGCGTCAGGGCTCTTCTGCCGTTTTCGCCGGGGGAGCCCTATCGGCGCGAGGCCCTGCTGTCCTTGCAGTCCCGGCTGCAGAACACGCCCTGGTTCCAGAATGTGCTAATTGAAACGCCCATCGACCGGGCCGATGGAAACCGTTTGCCTGTCCGGATCGCGCTGACGGAGGCCCCGTCGAAACGGGTCGGGCTGGGCTTGGGGATGAGCACCAATACCGGCGCACGGGGCGAGGTGAATTTCCGCCACCACGATCTTTTTGGTCGGGCAATGGATCTGAACAGCGGGGTACGCTACGAAGCCAAGGCACAGACCCTGTTTGCCGATCTCGCCTTGCCTGCTCGACGGGACAACGAGCGTATTACCCTGGGCGGCAAGCGCGAGAACACGCAGATCGAGGGCCTGGAAACCAGCCGCGTGCTGCTGGGGGCGAATCGTTCCGTCACGCATGGTCTGGTCGAAACCCGATTGGGGATCGAATGGCAAAGTGAAGAGCGGCATCCACGGGGCAGCCAGCCGGAAACGGATCAGGCCCTGTTGCTGGATTGGCGATGGATACGTCGAAACGTGGATCACCCTTTTGATCCGCGTCGGGGGGATGTCATTGAATTGGGACTGGGCGGGGCTTCACGACGGCTGCTATCAACGCGGGATTTCGTGCGAACGCATTTGATGGGACAACGATGGTGGCCCGTGGGGCGGCGGGATACGCTCAGCATCCGCGCAGAAGCCGGGCAGACCGTGGCGAAATCGCGCTTTGGCATTCCGCAGGATTATCTGTTCCGGGCAGGGGGGGCGCAGTCGGTGCGAGGCTATGCCTACCAGAGCCTTGGTGTACGCGAAGCGGGGGCAACGGTGGGTGGGCGCGCTCTGCTGACGGGCAGCATCGAATACACGCATTGGTTTGATGAACGCTGGGGGACTGCGGTTTTCGTGGATGCGGGTGATGCGGCAGACCGCTGGCCGGACCTGCGTCCTGCCGTGGGAACGGGTATCGGCGCAAGATGGAAAAGCCCGGCTGGGCCACTGGCCTTCGATCTGGCCCACGGACAGCGCAATGACCGCTGGATGCTGCATTTTTCCCTTTCGGCGGTGTTCTGATGCGGGCTTTTTTTGTTCGTCTGGTGGCAAGCCTGTTCCGGGCTTCGATGGGGGTTTTGCTGGCTCCGCTTCTCCTTTTGCTGCTTGCAGGGGGGCTGCTGACAACCGAGGCGGGCTTGCAGGGAAGCCTCCAGTTTCTGGAGCAGGCCAGCGGCGGCCAGGTTCGTGTGCTGGGAGCACGCGGGCGATGGCTCGGTCCTTTGCAGATCGACCGTTTGGAAATCGCAGGCGGGACCGATTTACTTTCATCCGCTTCCACGCGACCTTCAACGGCCATTGTGATCGAACGCCTTGATCTGATGTGGCAACCGCTCGCGCTGCTGGAAGGGCAGCTCGCACTCTCGCGGCTGCATTTAGGGCGGCTGCGTCTGCCACAAGGTGATGATGAACCGCTGCAATTACCCGATGATCTGCGTCTGCCGTTGGGACTGCGCCTGCGGCTCGATCAGCTTGAGGTGGACGTCGTGGAAAAGGTGGGGCTGGCCGATGAGGGGCCCTTGCTGCGGGAACTGAAGGCCACGCTCGTTAGCAATGGACCCCACCATGAACTGACTACAGCGACAGCACGTTGGGAAAATGCGCGGATTCAGGCCCGAGCCAGACTGGCCACCCGGCCGCCCTTTCGCCTGGATGCGCAGCTGACGGCCAGTCTGCCTGCGCTGGAAAGTGGCGCGGCTCATTTCCCGGCTTCCACGTTGCAGGCACACCTTGAAGGGGAGTTGCGTGACTTGCAGCTGAGCGCGAACCTGAAATCGCCGGAGAACCCGTCTCTGGGTTTGTCCGGGCAGGCTCGCTTGCATCCTTTTGAACCCCAGATGCTGGCCCGTTTGAAACTGACCACCAGCAAATTCAATCCGCGAATTTTCAGCCCGCAGGCTCCGGAAGCCTTGCTGACTGCCCATTTTGATCTGGAATCGGGCGCGGCTGTCTCCTCCGCTGGGCAGGAAAAGGCCGGAATGGCGTTGGCTCACGCGACGCTGGCCGGTACGCTCCACCTGCTGAATGAACGTCCCTTGCCTGTGGATCGTCAGGGCTTGCCGGTTGAGAAGCTTTCGGCTCGTCTTGCCCTGTACTGGAACACCTTTCCCCGGCGTCTGAAATTGGAGGCATTGGAACTACGCAGCGGAAGTGGCCAGGTGAACGGCACGGTGAATCTGCACTGGCCGGATGAACAGCACACCCTGCCGCAAGGGCAGGCCCATCTGGTGTTGAAGCAGCTCGACCCGTCCCGCTGGCATACCGCTTTGCGCCCTGCCCGATTGAACGGGCCGCTGACGTTGGCCACACAGCTTGGTGAAAGCCGGGCTCAACTGGATTTGAACGATGGCCCCTTGCGGCTGGAAGGGGTGCTGCATTACGCGAGCGAGAAAGTGCGCATCGAACGCTTGTTGTTGGCACAGGGAATGGCGAGGCTGGAGGCGGAAGGTAGCCTGTCGCTGGAGGCCGGGCGTTTGTGGCAGATTCGCGGGCGGCTTGCTCACTTCAATCCGTCTGACTTCGCACGGCTTCCGTTGGCGGATCTCAATGCCGAGTTTGATGCCGACGGGCGACTAGTGCCCGATTTGACGGGAAAACTGAATCTGTCTTTCGCGCCCAGCCAGCTTTCTGGCGAGGCTCTGGGCGGCGGTACGACCCTGCACTTTTTCGGAATGGATCATCCGGAAGCCCTGCTGGAGGCGAATGGCCGTGCTCATCTGGAAGGGCAGATTGATCTGAAACTGGGTTCTTCCAGTCTCGCACTCCGGGGAGGATGGGGGCGGCCGGAAGATGCGCTCCAGATTTATTTCAATGTCCCCGATCTTGCGCGACATCAACCGTTGATGCAGCGGGCGCGGCAATTGTGGCAAATGCCTGAAACGCTGGACGTGGCCGGTAGTCTGCGGGTGGAGGCCGATCTGGCCGGCTTTCCAAAGCAGCCCCGCCTGCGTATTTCGACACAGGTGCGAGGTCTGTCCCTGCCTTCCCGCTTTCGCATCGCTTCCCTGGATGTGGAAGGACAGTTGGGCTCCCGTGAGCTGAACCTGAAGCTCCGGGGCCGCGATTTGTCCGTTCCGATAAAGAAAAATCCGGGAACAGGGGGGGCGAGCCGTGCTGCGACCGAGAACATCGCGCGACTTGATCTGGATGTGGAGGGCACACGGGCTCAGCATCGGCTGCAACTGCTGGCAAGCCGGGCACAAGCACAGCTGTCGCTGGAGATGACAGGAGGCTTCCATGAAGCAGCGGATTGGCGGGACACGGGCTGGCGCGGTCTATTGAGCCAGCTCCGGATCGAGACCGGGCCACAGTGGGCCGCGCTGGGGCATCCTGCCTTGCAGCAAGCGGCGGGATTGCGAATCGATCGTCATGAAATCGAACTGAAGGCGGCCCGGTTCAATCTGGCCGGGGGGCAGCTGAATTTTTTGAAAACGCGCTGGACCCCCGGCGAATGGGTCACGCAAGGGCAATTCAGTGATCTTCGCTGGCAGGCGGAAAATGGAAGAGGGGCAGGTGAAGGACTGCGCGCGGCGGGCCAGTGGAATTTGCGTCAGACCCCGGGTGGCAGGCTGGAAGGCCAGGTTGATGCCCATCTGCCGGAGCTGAACGGTCTGGCGGGCTGGATGGATGCGAGCTATACCAGTGCGGGCGCGGTGGAGGTGCATCTCGATGTGGGGGGCACACCGGTCCAACCTTTGTTGCATGGCGTGGTGCGCGGCCAGAATTTGGCTTTCGGCATTCCCGCCTATGGTTTGCAGCTGGAGAAGGGGGCGTTGGCCTTGCGTCTGGAAGGAGAGCGTGTCCGGCTGGAGGGTTTGAACTTTGAAGCGGCTCATCATCCTTCCGAACGTGCTTTGAGTGCGACTGGTTTTAACCGTCCGGAACGCCCCGGGAGACTGGAGCTGAAAGGTGAAATTCTGCCTTGGCAACAGGAGGCCCAGATCGATTTTCGTCTGACGCAACTTCCTGCCCTGCAAAGACGCGAGCGATGGCTGCTCATTTCTGGAGAAGGCAGCCTTGCACAGCGTCAAGACGCACTCCGGCTCAAGGCCAATCTACTGGCCGATGCGGGCTTCATCAGCGGATTGGATGGCGAACAGCCCAGACTACCCGAAGATGTGTTGATTTTAGGCCGTGAAAAGCCGCCGTCTTCGACCCGCCTGGAGACCGAAGTGAGCCTGGATCTGGGGGAACGTTTTCACCTTCGCGCTTCTGGCCTGAAAGCGCGGCTGGCCGGGAAGATCAATCTTCGTGGCCAGCCTTTGCAGGCCACGGGCAGCATTGCTGCACGGGAAGCCAGCTTCGAAGCCTATGGCCAGCAGCTGGCTGTCGAGCGAGGTATCGTCAATTTCCAGGGGCCCCTCGATGATCCGGGTCTGAACGTGCTCGCCGTCCGGCAAGGTGGCGTGGTCGAGGCAGGCGTTCAGATCAGCGGCACGGTACGTCACCCCATCGTGAAACTGGTGTCGACCCCCAATGTGCCGGATACGGAAAAGCTTTCCTGGATCGTGCTGGGCCGCGCACCGGATAGCGGGGGTACGGACACCGGCGTTTTGCTGGCTGCCGCGGGGAGTTTGTTGGGTGGCGACCAGGAATCCATCACAACCCAGCTTGCCCATGGCCTGGGTTTTGACGAAATCTCCGTGCATGGCGCGACACCGGGAGCTTCTTCTGCCTCTTCCGGCACGCCCTCTTCAGCGAGCGGCAATGGCCTCGAGAATCAGGTCATCACCGTCGGCAAGCGGCTCTCCTCGAGAGTCTATCTGAGCTATGACCAGGGTCTTTCGGCGGCACGCGGCGCGTTGAAGCTCAGTTACGCCCTCGGCCGCCGCATGTCCATCGTCACCCGGGCGGGTGACGAGAGTGCAGTGGACGTGTTTTATAACTTCAGCTTTGACTGAGCTTCTTTTCGTCTGTGTATTCAGCCCGCGTATTCAACCCGTGTATTTTGGCAGTTCGCTGAAGAAAGCGAATTCCATCATGCCGTAGCCGACTTCGCCGTTCAGAGTGAAGCGGGCCGGGGTTTCGATAAGGCCCAGCATCATGTCGTCCTGGTAGTTGTAGCTGGCTTTCTGGACCACCAGTTCGGGGCCTTGGTACATGCCGTGTCGCCAGTCCTGTTCGAGTCCGTAGCCCGTTCCCATGGTCAGATAGGTCTGGAGCAGCGGCGTGCCACGCAGTTCGAGCGGGCCGCCGGGGGCTTCGGGGAAGCGCACTACGCCCTCCTTCATGTCGGCCATGTACTGCATGGCTGAATTGAAGACGTGCTCATGTTCCGGGCGGCCCAGCCACTCGGGTTCACGGTTTGGATCCTTCCAGATCCGCAGCCCTTCTTCGATGGTGCGTTTTCCGTCGGCAGTCTCATTGACCAGATACATCAGCGCGAAATCCTTGAAGAGAACGGGAAAGTAGTTCCACATGCCTTCCATGGAAGGCGTTCCGACGTGGATGCCCTTGGGTTCTTCTTCGCCCACCGGACGCACCCCCCAAGAGCGATCGCGGCTGCCCAGCCATTCGTCGGGGGTGATATTCCAGGTTTTTCCCTTGTACTTCAGGGTTCCCGTCCAGTTGCCCAGTTGGGCGAAGCGCATGGTGTCAAAGAGAACCCGGCCATGCTTGCGGATGTAGTGGCGGGGTTCCTGGAAGGCAGGATGTTCGCCATTCCAGACGACATCCAGTTCGATCCCGGCTTCATTGGGGCCGACGATGATCCGCAGCTTTTTCAGACCTTCGATAACTTCGATCTTCAGCGGACCAACGGAGAGGTCGGCCCGGTCGGTCAGGGGGCGGGAAGCGCGGACGATGTCCTGCACCTCTCCCTCGCGCACCAGCAGGAATGCGTCCTGTACCCCGAGATTCGGATATTGGCCCATGCCAAAGACCACGAATATGTCGCCGGTCTTGTTGAAAAGGTTGAAGTAATAGCGGTCGTAAAAATTGCGGTCACTCGTTCCAGTGTGGCGGACGACATCAGCAATCTGGTGAACGGGATAGTCATCCAGACTGGAAAGGGCGGATTGCATGGGCTGCATGGGATTTCCTCCTGAAATTCACGGGGTTATGAGCTTGTTGTGTGCCGGGATTCTAACAGCCGGGTGCTTCTTCTCGTTCCTCTTGGCCTCTGCTTGGGGCGTGGTGCGCAAAATGAATGCCCCAATTCCGTGCGTTTTGTGTGGTCTTGGTGCATCACTTTCAATTTTTTTGCACCGGATTTGTGCAGTGAGGGTATAAAATGCCCCCCCTTTCAACCCGCACATGATGGATCACAACGATGAAGTACACCTCGCTTGAGAATTTCATGGCTTACGTCGCTGAGCGTAATCCTGGGCAACCTGAGTTCCTGCAGGCCGTGACGGAAGTGATGGAAAGCCTGTGGCCCTTCATCGAACAGCATCCGCGTTATGCCGAGCATGGTTTGCTCGATCGGCTGGTTGAGCCGGAGCGGGTCATTACCTTCCGTGTCTCTTGGGTGAACGATCATGGCGATGTGCAGGTCAATCGCGGGTATCGCATTCAGCACAGTTCGGCCATCGGCCCCTACAAGGGTGGCTTGCGCTTCCACCCTTCGGTAAACCTGTCCATCCTCAAATTCCTCGCCTTCGAGCAGACCTTCAAGAACGCGCTGACCACCCTGCCCATGGGCGGTGGAAAGGGCGGTTCCGATTTCGATCCGAAGGGCAAGAGCCCCGGAGAGGTCATGCGCTTTTGCCAGGCTTTTGTGAGCGAATTGTTCCGCCATGTCGGTTCGGATACCGATGTCCCGGCGGGGGATATTGGCGTCGGAGGGCGTGAAGTCGGCTTCATGGCCGGGATGATGAAAAAACTCAGCAATCGCGCCGACTGTGTCTTTACCGGCAAGGGTTTGAGCTATGGCGGTTCGCTGATCCGTCCGGAGGCGACGGGCTACGGCACGGTGTATTTTGCCGAGGAAATGTTGAAGCAGCGCGGCATGAGTTTCGACGGTTTGCGCGTCAGCGTCTCTGGCTCGGGCAATGTGGCACAGTATGCTGTTGAGAAGGCGATGGCCCTGGGTGCGAAAGTGGTGACTGTGTCCGATTCCAGCGGCACCATCATCGACGAAGACGGCTTCACGACGGAAAAGCTCGCAGAGTTGATGGAAGTGAAGAATCATCTTTATGGCCGCGTGAGCGACTACGCCCAGCGCGTGAAGGTGAATTTCCAGCCGGGTGCGACACCTTGGCATGTACCGGTCGATGTCGCCCTGCCTTGCGCGACGCAGAATGAACTGAATGGCAAGGATGCCGAGCTGCTGGTGAAGAATGGCGTCAAGTGCGTGGCCGAGGGGGCCAACATGCCTTCGACACTGGATGCGGTCAGGGTTTTTGAAAGCACGGGTGTTCTTTACGCACCCGGCAAGGCCAGTAATGCGGGGGGTGTGGCGACTTCCGGCCTGGAAATGTCACAGAATTCGATGCGGATTTCCTGGACGCATGAAGAAGTCGATGCCCGTCTGCACGGCATCATGTGCAGCATCCACGAAGCCTGCCTG
>CAZCOS010000057.1:0-13874 GCA_964500605.1 uncultured Sterolibacterium sp. | reverse complement strand
AATGCCGACAAGATCTACCGCTACATGAACTTCGACCAGATCGCCGACTTCAAGGACGTTGCTGACACAATTCAAGTCTAAAAACCGTCTCATCGTCCGCAGCAGCATCCTCGGCCCACTCATCCCAGAGATGAGTGGGCCGTTTTTTTGTATTTCAACCTCAAAACCCCATCCCGAACTCAGAAGGTCTGGGGCCCTCTCCTGATCGGGACAGGGCAATCGCATTTGAAATTTTCCCACCCCGTAGGGGCGAACCCTCATTCGCCTTGAATTGTCATTCGCTCCGAATCCTCTTCGCCACTTTGCGCGATGCTTCGACGTGCGGCTTCATTTTCAACGTTGCCGGGACTCGCCCCGGCGGGCGCACTGGACAAGCTGGGGGGCAATCCATCATCGAAAATCAAATGAAATTACCCTGCTGATCGGGACGACCGTCAAGCAAATACAAGCGCATTCGCGTATCCTGCAGCCTGACTTGCCACGGATCGACCATTCCGCTGGTTCATGACTTTTACCCCACCCCTCAGGAGCCTCCCATGCTGTGCATCAAAGCAACCATCGAAGAGTACACCACCCCCGACCCCATCACTGCCGATGCGAACATGACCATCGACACGCTATCGCAGCTCATGAACCGTCATGGAATTCGTCACCTGCCGGTCCTGCGCTCTGGCAAGGTGGTGGGGGTCATCAGCGAGCGCGATTTGCATCTTGTTTCGGGTCTAAACGTGGCTGAAAAAATGCAGGTTCTCGCTGCGGACATCATGTCACCCGACCCGGTATCGGTTTCTGCCAACACACCGCTCGACCAAGTGGCCTATCTGATGTCGGACAAAAAAATCGGCTCCCTCATCGTCAATGATGACGAGGGAAATTTCCTGGGGATTTTTACGGCAACCGATGCCCTGAACGCGCTGATCGAAATCCTTCGCGGTGCCGAAGTGCTTCGCAGTGTGACGACGGAATGAGCCTATTGATCTGGGACGATGAAGATTACAGCGAGGGAAACACTGATTTATTCCGTTCGCCCTGAGCTTTTGACCACTGAGTTCCTGTATGAAGCCTTTATTTCCAGGCTAAAAAGTCAAATGCGACGACCCTGCACCGGCTGACAAACTCATTGCTCCCCTTCGAAAAGAATGCTAGATTCAAACGGTTGTTTCAATCTCAGCATTTTTGAATGGAGTCTCTGGAATGGCCGACCCTTATCTGCGTTTTGCCCAATCCCCGATCGGTGGAAAACTGGCTGGAGCACTGGGCTTACCACGTCCGCCGGTTCTGCTTCGTTATCGGGCAGGGCAACCCTCCCTGAAAGGCGGGTTTGTATTAGGCTCAGCGGGAAAAGGGCCTTTACTTTCTGCGGTGCTGGAGGTTCTGGCTTCGATGAAAGTCCAGGTATTGAGCCACGGCGAAGCCCCGGACTGGATTGCCCAGGCCAATCAGGCAGGGCTGATGGTCGGGCGTTTTTCTTCGAAGGAGAGCAAAAACAGCGGGCAAAAGTCAGGCGCGCTGGTTTTCGATGCCAGCAATATTGAAGACTCCACACAATTCGATGTTCTCTACAATTTTTTTCATGACACTGTCCGCTCCCTGGCGCAATGTGCCCGCATCGTCGTCCTCGGCCGCCCACCGGAAGTGTGTGACAACCCGCGCCGGGCGACCGCGCAACGCGCACTGGAAGGGCTGACCCGCTCCCTGGGCAAGGAGGTGCGCCGGGGTTGCACTGCGCAATTGGTCTATGTGGCCGAAGGCGCGGAAAGCGGCATCGAATCCACCTTGCGTTTTCTACTTTCGCCGCGATCAGCCTATGTTTCTGGACAAGTCATCCGCATCACTGCCCCGGCTCAACCCGTCGCCGACTGGGCCTTACCCCTGAAAGGCCAAACTGCACTGGTGACAGGGGTTTCGCGCGGAATTGGCGCGACGATTACCGAAGTGCTGGCGCGCGATGGGGCAAAGGTAATTTGTGTGGATATGCCACAAGCTGAAGCCACTCTGAACGAGATGGCCCGAAAAATAGAGGGCGTCGCCCTGCCTCTCGATGTAACCCACCCCGACGCACCTCAAAAAATGCTGGCTGCGGCGCAATCGCAAGGTGGCATCGACATTCTCGTGCATAACGCAGGGATCACACGGGACAAGACCATTGCCAACATGAAGAAGGAGAACTGGAAACTCGTTCTCGACGTCAATCTGAGCGCGCAGGAACGCATCAACGATGCCCTGCTGGCTGCCCGTGCGATCAAGACCAGCGGACGCATTGTCTGCGTTTCCTCGATCAGCGGAATCGCCGGAAACATGGGGCAGACCAATTACGCCCTCTCCAAGGCTGGTGTGATTGGCATGGTGCAAAGCATGGCTCCCCATCTGCGCGAACAGGGCATCACCATCAACGCCGTGGCACCCGGTTTCATCGAAACCCAGATGACCGATGCCATTCCTTTCGTTATCCGCACGGCTGCACGGTTGATGAACACCATGAATCAAGGCGGACAAACCGTCGATGTAGCGGAAACCATTGCCTGGTTTGCCTGCCCGGCGTCTTTGGGAGTCAACGGCAACATTGTCCGGGTGTGTGGCCAAAGCATGATCGGAGCTTGATTCATCCTGCACAAGACCGTGTGATCCAGAATTCGAATCAAGCCCATGACCGAACCGCGCCTTCTCCCCACCCTACCCTCGCCGCTGCGTCTCTACGGCGCGGCCTTGCTGACTTCGCGCAAGAAAAACCATGCAGCCTCTTTGCCGTCACTGGTACTGGCCCGGCCAAATGTCACGCTGGATGCGACCCACATCAGCCGTTACGCACAAATTTGCGGCTTCCGTCCCGAACAGGGTGTACCGCTGACCTATCCGCACATGTTGGCTTTTCCGCTGCACATGATGCTGATGGCTGATCCCCAGTTTCCCTGGTCCATGATGGGCATGGTGCATCTGGCAAACACAGTGCGTCAGTACGCACGTCTGGAAGCTGGACAAACAGGGCGCATCGAAGTCTGTCTGATTCACCCTCAATCTCACGACAAAGGCCAGGTTTTCTGCCTGCAAAGCCGATTTCTTGCAAACGCTGAAAACGTCACAACCACCTCAAATTCTTCAGGAAATTGTCTCTGGGAAAGCGAAAGTCTCTATCTACGAACCGGAATCGCCACGCCAACCGGCCCGGCTTATGAAAGTACGCTGGGTGAATTGACCAGCACGCAGGCCCTGCAAACATGGAACGTCAGCTCGGCGACCGGTAAGCGTTACGGTTTCATGTCGGGGGATCTCAACCCCATTCACCTCAACCGTTTTGCCGCCCTGGCTTTCGGTTTTCCCCGTGCAATCGCCCACGGCATGTGGACCAAGGCCCACGCCCTGGCAGCATTGATGCCCGCCTGCCCCGTCGAAACAGCACGGGTCATCGTGGAATTCAAGACCCCCCTCTTCCTGCCCAGTCAAACCACGCTCTGGGCCGACCCCATCCAGCCCGCACACGGACAAAGTTTCGAAGTCCGCGACGCCCGAGGCGAAAAGCCTCATCTGCGCGGCCACTGGCAGGCTTCCTCCGGCCAGGCCGCTGTTGTGCAGTGCTGTTGACCCATCTTTTCACGGAGATTAACGCATGAGCCCCGACCACCCGCCTGCCCAGTCCCCCGTTTCCACCATTCGTCGCGTCGCCATTCTCGGCGGAAACCGCATCCCCTTTGCACGATCGAATACCGCCTATGCCGAGGCCTCCAACCAACAGATGCTCACTGCGGCACTGCAGGGTCTGATCGATCGTTATGGGTTGCACGGCGAAAGGCTGGGTGAAGTCGCCGCCGGGGCCGTCATCAAGCATTCACGAGATTTCAACCTGACGCGCGAAGCCGTACTCTCGACCACTCTGGCCCCGGAAACCCCGGCTTACGATCTGCAACAAGCCTGCGGCACGGGACTGGAAGCGGCCATTCTCGTTGCCAACAAAATCGCACTGGGGCAAATCGACGTCGGCATTGCGGGGGGTGTCGACACCACTTCGGATGCACCGATCGGTGTCAACGAGAAGATGCGAAAAATCCTGCTCGACATCAACCGGACAAGAAGCACCGGCCAGCGTGTGGCCAAAGCCATGCGACTGCGTCCCGACATGTTCTTCAAGCTGCTGCTTCCCCGCAACACCGAGCCGCGAACCGGGCTTTCGATGGGGCAGCACTGCGAGCTTATGGCCAAGGAATGGCTGATTCCGCGTGAAGCGCAAGACCGCATGGCCGTCGAAAGCCACCAGAAACTGGCAGCCGCCTATGAACGTGGCTTTTTCAATGACCTCATGACGCCTTTCCATGGCCTGGCGCGTGACAATAATCTTCGCCCCGACATCAGCCTTGAAAAACTCGCCACACTCAAGCCCGCCTTCGACCGCGAGAACGGTACGTTGACCGCCGCCAATTCAACCACGCTGACCGATGGCGCATCCTGCGTCCTGTTGGCCAACGAGGAATGGGCGCGCGCCAAAGGGCTTCCTGTGCTGGCCTGGCTCAGTTTTTCCGAAGTTGCAGCCGTCGACTTCGTCAAGAAAAAAGAAGGTCTGCTCATGGCCCCGGCTTACGCCGTCCCCCGCATGCTCACCCGTGCCGGGCGTCGCCTGCAGGACTTCGACTTCTACGAAATCCATGAGGCCTTTGCTGCACAAGTACTTTGCACACTGAAAGCCTGGGAAGACCCGATTTTCTGCCGCGAACGCCTGGGGTTGGACGCACCTCTGGGAGCCATCGACCCATCCAAGCTCAACCTGAATGGCAGCTCTCTGGCGACAGGCCATCCCTTTGCGGCAACCGGCGGGCGCATTCTTGCCACGCTCGCCAAAATGCTGGCAGAAAAGGGGAGCGGCAGGGGTCTCATCTCCATCTGCGCGGCGGGTGGGCAAGGTGTTGTCGCCATCCTCGAACGCTAATCGCGTATTTTCGAAAACCTCGTCACCGGGAAAGCCGCCCCATGACCGCTCATCCCCCCGAAGCAGACGACCTGCCCGAGCGCATCTGGCTGAAGTCCTATGTGCAGGGTGTGCCCGCCGATATTGATCTCGATGCTTACGTTTCACTGAATCACTATTTCGATGATTGTGTCCGACAGTACAAGGACCGGACCGCTTTCATCAGCATCGGCAGCACCCTGAGTTACGCCGGACTCGAACACAAGGTCACGGCCTTCGCAGCCTGGCTTCAATCTGCTGGTGTTGCAAAAGGTGACCGGGTTGCATTGATGCTGCCCAATCTTTTCCAGTATCCCGTTGCCCTCTTCGCCATCCTGAAAATCGGGGCGGTCGTGGTTAACGTCAATCCGCTCTACACCGCCCGCGAACTGGCCCACCAGCTCAAGGACAGTGGAGCTCAAACCATCGTCATCCTCGAAAATTTTGCACACACTTTAGAAAAGGCCCTGCCGGAGACAGCCATCCGACGCATTGTGCTAACCGAAATCGGCGATTTACTGGGGGAAGGACTCAATCTCAAGGGTGCCGCGCTCAATTTCGCCGTCCGGCACATCCAGAAAATGGTGCCCGCCCATCGACTGCCGAAGGAAAACCTCATCCGCTTTCGCGCCACTCTAAAGCAGGGCAGAAAACTTTCGTTCAATCCTGTCGCCATTTCAAGGAATGATCTCGCCTTCCTGCAATACACGGGTGGGACCACCGGTGTGGCCAAAGGGGCCATGCTCACCCACGGCAACATCCTCGCCAATCTCCTTCAGGCCAAGGCCTGGGCGATGGGGCAACTGACCAATGGGATCGAAACCATCCTCACACCCCTGCCGATGTATCACATCTATTCACTCACCGTGAATTGCCTCATCTTCCTTGGCCTGGGCGGTCGCAACATCCTCATCGCCAATCCACGCGATACGCGCCGGATGACCCGCATCCTGCGCAAGGAGCAGTTTTCCGGCATTACCGCCGTCAGCACACTCTTTTCCAGCTTTCTGGAAAACGAGGAATTCTGTCGTCGTGATTTTCGCCCGCTCAAACTGGCTCTGGCCGGTGGCATGGCTATGTCACGCACGGTGGCAGAAAAATGGAAACGAGTCACCGGTGTCGATATCGTCGAAGGCTACGGCCTCACGGAATGCTCGCCCATCGTCACCATCAACCCGGTGGACATCAATCGCCCCACGACCTTCAATGGCTCAATCGGCCTGCCCGTGCCCTCGACCTGGGTCCGAATGCGGCGCGAGGATGGAAGCTGGGCCGGAATCGGCGAAACAGGTGAGCTTTGCGTGCGTGGCCCGCAGGTGATGCAAGGCTACTGGCAACGCCCCGAAGAAACTGCGCGGGTGCTCGACAAAGCGGGCTGGCTATCGACCGGCGACGTCGGCGTGATGGACGAACAGGGTTTCATTCGTCTCATTGATCGGAAAAAGGACATGATTCTCGTCTCAGGCTTCAATGTCTTCCCGAATGAAATCGAGGAAGTGCTGCTCAGTCACCCGGACATTCTCGAAGCCGCCGCCATCGGCATCCCGGATGAAACGGCGGGAGAACGAATCAAAGTCTTTGTCGTGGCCCGTAACCCCAAGCTGACTCAGGAAGAAATTCTCCGTCATTGCCGTGAAAACCTGACCGGCTACAAAATTCCGCGCCTGATCGAATTCCGAGACGAGCTGCCAAAATCCATCGTCGGAAAGATCCTGCGTCGCGAACTTCGCGAAAGCGAGAAAGAATGAAAACGAAGGCATAAACACAGGATGATGAAAATAGCGAACCCTTACGACTCGGTGTAGCATGCCGAAAAAATTCAACCTGGAAACCGCAGTTGGAAATCTTCGAGCGTGTGTTTTTCCGGGGGCCTGACAAGGCGCACATCAACAGGGGGAAAGATGGTTGCAACAACGGCTTCAGGTCCAGCAAAAACTGGAAGTTCGTCCTTGCGTCACCTGAGCGGGCTTCTTCCTTTCCTCATTTTCATGACAACGCCTTGCGCACGAGCAGAACCGCTTCCTGTTAGTTCCACGGAACCTCATTCCTACCACTGGGAGCTGGATCGCATCGACGCCCCCTGCAAAAGTTACAGCAGCGTTACCCCCGGAAAAGAATACGTCGCTGCCAAAACGGTCTGCGATGTTTCTGCCCGTATCGAAGTGCTGGGTACCATCCTGCGCGACATCGAAAAATTCCCGATCTGGATGTACGACTGCGCTGGAAGCAAGGTACTCCAGGTGGAAAATGATGAGAACGACACTCTCGTTTTCTGGCTGCACCAGCATGTCCCCATCCTGCGCGACCGCGATATGGTACTCCGCGCCACTGTCCTATCCGACCCGGCCCACGGTGTTCGCATCATCGAAGCGCGCACGGCCACAGATGTCCAGCACGACTCCGGAAAAAATCTCTTACGCATGCCTTCTTTTTACGCCCAATTTCGTCTGGAATGGATCGACCGCGAGCATACCCGCGTCACCTACCTGATTGATCCGGATCTTGGCCCCGGGCTACCCATCGGACTGACCAATGCCAACATCCGGAAAATTCCCATCCGCAGCATGGAAGGCATGATGAAACTGGCCAGAAACAAAAAAGTCATCGAAACTGCCAAAAACTCAAAATACGCACGGTGGGTCGAAGAAGCACTCCGTCAAGGGCAGCTACGCTGAATCCACCACAGCCCACCAAACAACCCAAATACAACCTACAAACAAAATCAGAAGGGGGAAGACGATGTTTTCTGCAAAATCATCCGTGAAACTGGCGACCTGCACACTGCTTCTACTCACAGGAACAGCGCAGGCCAAGGAGGGCGAATGGATACTTTCACCCGGTTTCGTTCACCTCAACAATAACCGGAGCAGCAGCACCCCCCAACACAACGAACTGGCCCCTTCGATCGCAACCCAGACAGGCCTTGTTCCCACACAGTTCGATTCACCCGGAACAGAGCAAACATCCGGCAATGCCGCCAAACCCATTCTGCGGCTGGCCTATTTCATGACCGACAACTGGGCGGTTTCCCTTAATGTCGGTGTTCCACCCAAAATCGACGTCCTGGGGCGTGGCACGGTGAGCACCCCCGGTCTGCTCAACAAGATCGTCCCTCCGGTCCACATGGGTGACCCCGCCAACAACCCGATCGCAACCGCCGTCCATTGGTACCCTTCCGCCATGGTGCAGTATTACTTCGGCACCCCGAATGACACCATCCGCCCCTTCGTCAGCTTAGGTCTGGGTTACAGTTTCTTCCGGGATGTCAAGGTTTCTCCAAATTTCGAGAAAAATCTCAAGGCGGCAGGCAGTTTCATGACCATGGCTTCCAGTCTCTCACCCGTCAACACAGTCGAAGCCGATGCTTCCTCCGAATGGGCTCCGCTCTACAACTTTGGCCTGGCCTATTACCCGGATCCAAAATGGGTTGCGGGTCTGGCCATCAGCTATGTTCCAACCAAAACGGTTTCAACAATCCGCATCAAGGACAAAAACGGCAAGGTCGTCCTGACCAGCTCCGCAAAAATGGATATTCCGACCGTCGCCACCTCCCTGACACTGGGTTACCGTTTCTGAGTCCTGAGAACAAGCCCTTTCTTCCGACAAGTGGAGAAAAAAGTCACCGCGGTACGGCCAGAACAAAGGGAGACGTTGCATGGTTTTCAGATGGAAAAGGTTTCTGATCGCGATCCCACCACTCCTTGCCTCAAACGCCAGCCATGCCGCCGCGGGTGACCTGATCCTGAGCACGGGGCTAGTCAATATCGACAACAGACGAAGCTACAGCACCCCACAGCACAACGAAGTCGCTCCTTCCATCGTCACCCGGACGGGCATTGTTCCCTCTCGATTCGATTCTCCTGGAACGGAGGAAACAATCGGTGGGGCCATCAAACCCATCCTCACCATGACCTATTTCATGACAGATCACTGGGCCATTACCACCGTGGCCGGGATTCCACCCGTGCTGGATGTCATGGGAAGAGGTGCTGTCACAACCCCGGGGCTGCTCAACAGAATCGTTCCGCCCGTCCGTCTTGGGGATCCGGGTAATAATCCGATCGCCACGGTCCGCCACTGGTTTCCCTCCGCCATTCTCCAATACCACTTCGGCAAGCAAGGTGAAAAATGGGACCCCTTCCTTGGCGTTGGTCTGGGGTTCAGCTTCTTCACGGACGTCAAGCTGCGCACCAATTTCGATGCCAACCTGAAACAGGCCGGCAGTTTTTTGGCCCTGTCCACGACGCTCTCGCCTCACAACACGACCGAGGCCAAGGCTTCCTCCGCCCTCCGTCCCCTATTTAATGTCGGCCTCGCCTACCGGCTCAGTCAAAAATGGTCGGTCAGCGTCACCGCATCTTATGTCCCTGTCAAAACCACCTCGACCATCCATATTCGTGACAAGACGGGACGAATCGTCCTGACCAGCAAGGCCGATCTGGACATCCCCACCGTCGCAACTTCTGCCGAGGTCGGTTACCGCTTCTGAGAAGTGCCCGAACAGGCTGCCAGATAGTGATTTATAATCGTACGTTTGCCTGAACCGATTCTCAACAAGCGTGACGCGGGCCCCTCGAAAGAAGGGATGCCCAACAAAAATTGATAGGGGAAATTCATGGAACGTGATGTCATGGAATTTGATGTGCTGATCGTCGGCGGTGGCCCGGCAGGTCTGGCGGCAGCGATTCGCCTCAAGCAAATCAATACGGAACTCAACGTCTGTCTGATCGAAAAAGGCTCGGAAATCGGGGCACACATCCTTTCCGGTGCGGTGATGGACCCCCGTGCCATCAGCGAGCTGATCCCTGACTGGCAAGCCCAGAACGCCCCGCTCGACACCCCCGTCACAGACGACCGTTTCGTCTTCCTGACTGAAACCGGAAGCTGGCAGCTCCCCAGCTTCCTTCTACCAGAATGCTTCCAGAATCACGGCAATTACATCATCAGCCTGGGCAATGTTTGCCGCTGGCTGGGACAACAAGCCGAAGCGCTGGGCGTTGAAATCTATCCTGGCTTTGCTGGCGCGGGAGTGCTCTACAACGACGATGGCAGCGTCAAGGGTGTGGTAACGGGTGACATGGGCGTGGGTAAAGACGGCCAACCCGGCTCGGCCTTTCAGCCTGGCATGGAACTTCATGCCAAATACACCCTCTTCGCCGAAGGTTGTCGAGGCCACCTGGGCAAACAACTGGAGCAAAAATTCAATCTGCGCAACGGTGCCGACCCACAGGTCTACGGCATTGGTGTCAAAGAACTCTGGGAAATCAAACCTGAACAGCACAAAAAGGGCATGGTCATGCACACTGCCGGCTGGCCCCTGCAAACCGACACCTACGGCGGCTCTTTTTGCTATCACTACGGCGACAATCTCGTCGCCATCGGCTACGTCGTTGGCCTGGGCTATAGCAACCCCCATCTCTCGCCTTTCGAGGAATTTCAACGTTACAAAACCCATCCGCGTATCCGTAGCATGCTCGAAGGCGGCAAGCGCATTTCTTACGGCGCACGCGCCATTGCGGCCGGTGGCCTGCAATCCATTCCCAAACTGATTTTCCCGGGTGGTGCGCTGCTGGGTGATGACGCTGGTTTCCTCAATGTCTCGCGCATCAAAGGTAGCCACGCTGCTATCAAGAGCGGAGCAATGGCCGCCGAAGCCGTCGCAGAAGCCCTGGCTGCCGGTCGCAGCGGCGATGAGCTAACCAGCTATCCGCAGAAATTCCGCGAAAGCTGGCTCTACGAAGAACTCCACAAAGCCCGCAACTTCAAGCCCTGGATGAGCAAGGGCCTCTACATGGGCACGATGATGGTTGGCCTCGACCAGGTCGTCTTCCGGGGCAAGGCTCCATGGACACTTCACCACACGGCCGATCACCTCAAGCTGAAAAAAGCATCGGAATGCGCACCGATCAATTACCCAAAGCCCGATGGCGTCATCAGCTTCGACCGTCTTTCCTCGGTCTTTCTCTCCAACACCAACCATGAAGAAAACCAACCCTGCCATCTGACCCTGAAAGACGAATCCGTCCCCATCAAGACCAACCTGGCTCTCTATGACGCTCCGGAACAGCGTTATTGTCCGGCAGGAGTCTATGAAATCCTGAAGGACGACGCCGGAAACCCGCGCCTGCAAATCAATGCGCAAAACTGCGTGCACTGCAAGACCTGCGACATCAAGGACCCCACCCAGAACATCAACTGGGTTACGCCACAAGGCGGGGAAGGCCCGGTTTATCCGGGGATGTAAAAATCCCGGGCTGATCTAGGATCAGCCCACTCCCCCTCTTAAACACGGCGGCACGGCGGCACAGCAAAATGCCTCGTTGCCGCCCCTGCACTCCTCCTTTCTCAAAAACCGCAGGAAGATCGGAAGAGTCAAATCAGAAGAAGCACAAAAAAACGGGAGTCCCAAGGCGATGTGGGCTCCCGTTTTCTTTGCTACGCCTCGTTCCGAACTGAAAATCAGGCCGGAACGAGATTTTGCTTTGGTTTACTTTATTTGCTGCCGATGACCTCGATATTGACGCGGCGATCCGGCTGGAGGCAAGCGACGAGCTTGGCCGTCTTCTTGTTGCCCTTGCAATCTCCAGCCTTCGTCACCGGCTGGGTGCTGCCCTTGCCTGCAGCATCAATACGGTTGGCGTCGATTCCCTTGCTGACCAGATAATTCTTTACCGCAGCAGCGCGACGCTCCGAGAGGCTTTGATTGTAAGCGGCCTTACCCAGGCGGTCGGCATGACCGACGGCAAGAATGACCTCAATATTGAGCTCCTTGCTCTTGGCGGCCAGCTCGTCAAGCTTCGCCTGGCCTTCGGGGCGCAAAACGGCCTTGTCGAAATCGAACAGGGCATCAGCGGCCAGAGTCACTTTTTCGGCAACAGGCTTGGGAGCAGGAGCCGGAGCGGCAACCGGAGCGGGGGCGGCAGCCTTGGGTGCCACAACCACGGGCTTCTTGACCAAATCGGGATCACATTCTTCGATCGCCATGGCAGGAGTCCAACGATCCGTGTGCCAGCAAAGGTCGAAGCCGCTACGCGCGACCTTGCCTCGGCTGTCGAACAGATAGCCGTCGTTATCTACCGTTTGAGCAAACGCAACCGATGCACTGAGCCCTAGCGCAGCAAAAAGGGTAATTCTGGAAATACTGAGGGTCATGTTTCTCTCCGTGAAAAGTATTGGGATGCCATTCAGTTCTACCCGATCAATTTGATCGGTGTCAGCATTCAGCTTACTGCTATTTTTGCATTGAAGTATTGATGCTTCGGAGTGTTGAACCAAATGGCCTCAGCAACAAACAAGCTAAACTCTGAGAATCCTATTTTGCCATAAATTTCCAACATCAAGTAATTCCAGGTCTGTAATATCAAGCAGCTCACCCTCTGACAAACAGGGTTTTCCAGCGACCCAGACATGACTAACGCATTCCCTGCCAACCACATGAACGAGATGGGGCACCGGGTCATAACAGGGTTGCATCGAAGCTTCATCCAGCCGAATGGCACAAAGATCGGCTTGCTTACCCGGCAATAAAGAGCCAATTTTCTGCTCCATGCCCAAAGCACGAGCTGCGTTCAAAGTCACCATTTGCAAGACTTCGTGTGCATTGAGAACTGTGGCGTCGCCGCTACACCCCTTGGCCAATAAAGCTGAAATGTTCATTTCGCGCAAAAGGTCGAGACGATTGTTGCTGGCCGCCCCGTCTGTCCCCAACCCCACACAAACACCGGCCCGAACGAACTCGGCCACGGGCGCAATACCACTAGCCAGCTTGAGATTGGAAACCGGACAATGCGCAACCTTCCCGTCAAACTCGGCCAGCAGATTGATTTCCTCAGGCGTCAAATGCACGGCATGGACTGCGATGAGGTTGGGCCCGACCAAACCCAGACGATGGAGACGAGCAAGCGGTCGAACGCCATGGTCACGCAAGCTGTCATCGATTTCCTGACGGGTTTCGTGAACATGAATATGGATCGGCAGATCCAGTTGTGCGGCGAGGGTTGCGACTTTCTCCAAAGTCGTATCTGCAACGGTATAAGGTGCATGCGGGGCCAGACAAAAAGAGAGCAAAGACTCTTCCCGCAAGGCATCCCGCGTCGCCAACCCCTTGCTCAGATATTCATCTGCATCCGGTGCGTAGGCGGAAGGAAAACCGATGGTCAACACACCCAAAACGGCGCGCATGCCCAACCTCAAAGCGGCTTCGGCGGCGGCTTCTGGAAAAAAGTACATGTCGTTAAAGCAAGTCACGCCACCGCGAAGCATTTCTGCGCAAGCCAACAAGGTACCATCCCGCACGAATTCGTATCCAACATGACGCGCCTCGGCAGGCCAAATATGCTGGCCCAGCCACTCGGCCAATGGAGCATCATCGGCATAACCGCGCAACAAAGTCATCGCCGCATGCGTGTGCAGATTGATGAGCCCCGGCATCAAGACATGATTCGGCAGAACAAGCCGATGCAACGGACGATAGCGACACCGTGCCTCAGAGGCGGGCAACAAATCAATGATCTTCTCGCCTTGAATGACTAAAGCATGCTCCTCAAGCACTGTCCCGGCGGGCTGGATCGGCACGATCCAGCCCGCCTCGATCAAGGTATCGACAGAAACGGGAGCGGGAGCAGAAGCGGAATCCGATTGGGGTGAATGGGTTTTCATCGTCAATGATGTGAGGAAACGCCAAATTGAATCGGCCCTTCCATCGCCGGTAAGAATGCGTGAAATTAGACAGGAAATCCGGTGGGGATTCAATTTCCACCCGTCCAGCCATCCCATTCATGCGTGTTAGAATCGCGGGCTTTCCGGGCGTATCTTTTCGAGTCGCGCCCCGCCACGAATTTTGCGCACGCAGCACGCCGCCTCTTTACAAGATCAAGGACGATGACGAATACCCCCGCCTCGCCGGCCTCGTTTGCCAAGGAAACCCTGCCGATCAGTCTCG